>JAATFV010000238.1 GCA_015655015.1 Chitinophagales bacterium
TATGACTGGCTCCATGATGTATTGAAAAGACTCCCTAACTGCAAACAGAAAGATATCAAAGAACTTTTACCGCATCGCTGGAAACATGTGCAAGATAAGCCCCTAATACCTTCTGATCTCTAAGGGGTTCGCTGGACGTTTACGATGATATAATAGAATGGCTTTCGACGGCAAATGCAGAAAAAAATAATGGCTTTTACGTCGGTTTAGAAAATAACAAATGGCTATTACCTTCAGGTTTTGATGACCATAAATTTCAGATTGAAAATAAGTATGTAGAAACTATAATCGAATACGTGAAACAGCTTAGGCCGCTCCTATTACTATATTTTATCGAATCACCAGGATTTAACCCGGAGGATAGGACTATTGACAAAACTTTCTCGTCTTTATTGATTTAATAAATTACATAAAAGGCTAAAGGAGCGCTTGATCAGACATTGAGTATGCGGCTTCAACAAAACAGAGCAGGTTCCTATAAAATTCCGGCATATTCACTTTGGCGACATTATCCATAAACGATCCCTCTTATGCAAATGCAGCTTTGAAGAATTCCTACAGCTTCCCCGAACAAAGTCGAGCGTAGAGGTTGAAAAACTTTTCAATAGCGGCTGTAGGCCTCTTAAGTTGTGTGCTTCGCCGCGATCAGAGTGAGTCAAGCGACAGTTCGCAAACGATAGACGCCATCTGTGTCACAAACGAAAGCAATGCGGACGCTGGCTCCGGAGCAAGAAGGACAAGGAATTGGCATCTACGATAATAGCTAAAGCTTTGGAGGTGACGAGTTCGTCCCCATTAGCGCCCAATGGTTGACAAAAGATTCCCATTTGTTAGCTATATCTTCATCAGATTCGTCCTTAAGGGAATGAATATTTACCACGATTACCGTTGCTAATAGAATAATAGAAGGCCCCAATTCTCTTTGCTTGGCAGAGTCCGAGTTATCAAATATTTCTTCCAGATGGACACAGGCAACCGCCAGCATCGCCAATTTAAAGAGCCGTGATGTAAACTGGATTAGAAAATCAATTTCACGTCCAATATCCTCTTTTGACAGCACAATTTTCTTTGTTGTATCCATACCCTGGCAGCTTACTGGAGGGTTCTTCTTTCTCGGATAGCCATTGTAATGTTTTACACAATTGCATATCCAATTTATTCTTCTAACAGTCTCAGGATATTTATTCAGATCATCAACTTTGAATTTATGAACCCTCTTCAGATAATCAGCAATATCCACTTGTCTGCCATATAATTCTCGACCCCGCTCGTTGACAAGTCCAACCAGTTCGTCTCGGTAAGATTCGAGTTTATGAAAAGCGTTGACAAAACCAAGCCTAATTACTTCGTGTACGCCATCGTCGAAATTGACTTTTGACAAATGTTCGCGATATTTACTTCTTCCAGCCTGTTTTCTGAGCTTATCGGCAGATTTCTGAGCCTCTGGAACATACTTCTTAAGCAACATTGCCTTTAGAGAACTCAACTCAGCGATCGTCCGGATCTGGAAAGCAATCAGCCTACCTCTACCAAAATCAGATAACACCTCCTTCATCCCTTCAATTTCTAGCAACGACAGAACGAAATCTTCCAAGCGATTATCGAAAGAAGAATTAAATAACCTTCTAAGCCACCGCTTAAATCCACCCTTATATTTTTTCTGGTCAGCCATATTTATCATGTAGGACAAACTCCTTCTATTTGCAGATCATTACGCAAGTTGGTATTTTTCTACATTTAAACAAAATGCCAGACAAGGCCCCAAAATTAGCCAGCACCAACTTATTCGCCGGCTGCCGAAAGCGTGCTATCAGTTTCTTATCTTCCAAGGCCAAGCGAATTTCTCATTCCGATCGCGCCGATCTCTTGAGTGTCATAGAAGGGACCACTGAAAATCGGATATTTAGCGTAGCCATACCAGAAGTCAACATGCATCAACGACTTAACACTGTCAAATTGGATGGGCCGAATCATCTGAATTCGCCGATCAATAAGCGGCCCAACCTCGGTCAAAACCCACCAATTTAGCACTGCAGGAGTAATCAGCCTAGCAAGCTGCAGAGTATCTTGATGTTCAAGATAAAACGCAGCGGAGTCCTTAGAAATGGACGTCGCTACTGAAATGATCCCAGCAAGTGAGTCATTGAGCCCCCTTTTTGTATGAATATAATACTGATTAAGGGTATCCCAGTTAAAGCCCCCATACAGCCCATACCTACTCGCAGTATCATCGAAATAGTAAATAAAATACTGCGAGACGCCAATGAATGGACTGATGTAATGCATATGAACAAGCTCGATCTTAGTCTGTGTTATCAACCTGTTTGTATCCGCTAAACCCACAAGCCCGTAACAATAATTGAGCATCTTTTCACAAAGCTTATGTCGCATATCAGCGTTAGTCATGAGACTATCGTTGATCTCCGCTTCAATCTGGCGCTGATACAGAAATTTATCTTGGACAAAGGAAGTCCAATCGGAGGTCGTTACGAGAAAGTCAGTAGAAACTACACGGCAATAAATTCGCCCATTGACCGTGTATCTATCAAAGTCTTCTGGTGGTAATCTAATCTGTGTCGCAGAGTTGCCATACGCTATAATCTTTTTAGTAGGAAGCAAATTGTGAATTTTCCAATCGATTATCATACCCTGAACCATCAATAGAACAAAAAGACCTGCTGCGAATGCAGCCGACAGATACCACTTCCCGGATCGAATAACACCATATCTAATCCCCAAGACCTTGTCAAATAGCGAGCATCGACCAAGGCTCAATAAGAAAAAAATGGCATTTGTTATCAATACCGCCGAAAGCACTCGAATGATAAAAAATTCCGAAATTGGAAAAATAGTGTAAGTCGCCAAAATGTCTCTAAAAAAATTACATACATTTAAAGCGGTCAAGCTGACGAAGCAATAGATTACGATATACTTCAATAACAGACCAATCTTTAGCGACCGATCACTAAGCGAGACTGCATGCAATCTGAAAACTTTTTCCCCAATCGTTGATGAAAACACCAGTACAGGCAGCACTATCGCTGCTAAGAGCCCCGAAAAGATCGAAAAATCAACTTCGAACTCCCCATCGATCACGTCGAGCCAGGTACACAATAGTCCTGTGAGGACCATTGTCAAAACAAACAACAGCCCATCAATCAAATTCGCACCGAGTCGTCTAAGGAGATACATTTGTTGAATTGGTTGGAATGGCAGAATCGCTGGTGCGCTTTGTAGCTCGCCAATAGAAAAACGCGAACACTGCAGCAAGAAGTCCCAGAATTTCGTACAAATACTCGCACAAAAAAGCTTTAAACCCTGTGGTGGTATATTCTTCGCCGGCGCGGGCGTCGCCGCCCTCATACGTAACCGACACGTTGCTCCAGAGAGCAAGATCTTCCATTTTTCCCCACAGGTAAAACTTCAAATTAGCTCTTGGATGCAGAGCTTCGATCTTAGTAAGATAAACGATTTTGCTTGCGCTATCAAAATGAACTTCACGAGTAAAAGCGGTAGTTTCTGAGTCATTTAAATAGTCACCTGTTACTGCCGCAGAGCCCAATGCGGTTACACCGGAGACCTTTATGGCAATGTCTTTAACGGAATTATCTGTCTGGTTGTGCAGGGTTATGACCCAAAAGTTATTGGTGTTCTGTAAATAGACAAAAGTGGCATGGGCATCCGAGTCCAACGAAAGGTTTCGACATGAATCGAGCATGTAGTTGTAGACCCGGCCAAACCGATCATTTATGGCACCAGGAAAATTCACGTCCTGCTTGCGGATGTATACCGCCAAATCTCTAGGCCTGACGACCACATGCCACGTGCCTAATGCGGCTGTAATAATAACTCCGAAGGAGGTTAAGAATCCCGCCCAAGTCGTGATGAAGGCTCCTAGTTTATTGTACCAATTCTGTTGAGATGGCATTTGTTGATGTGTGAGCGGAAATATACAGCAATAATCACCATTCCGGCACGGTATTTTAACCCAATTTAAAACATAGTAGCCCTTTTGTCACCGCTACCGACATGAGGTTATTGTTTTATCGAGGACAAAAATCTATTTTTATCACAAATCTCCCTCCACCCCTTAGCAGGAAAAAAGGTCTCCCTCCGTCCCCCGTCGGCAACAACTACGCCAGCCCGGTACAGAACTTGCAAGTTGTCTATTCGTTAATTTTGGCCATGCAAGATCTGCACCGCCTAAAGGCTGCTATCGCAGGCCTGTCATAGTTCTTGCGCTCCGGGTGCCTCCGGTCGTGCAGCTCCTGTGTCCTGAACGATAGTGCGCTCTCACACAAACCCTCCGCACGGGCACCATTTTCAGTCCACCCGCTGCTCATTTCGTCCGCCACCTGCCGGTGTCGGGCCGCTTATCTAATGATTTGGCCTCCGCTCCGCTCTGGCCCTACAACCAAGGTCGACCGCGGGTAGCTACCCGCAGGCCTCCTCGGTACACCCCGTCCCTACCCCGCTTCAAGGGCAGGCTGCCTACCCACTCTGCCAGGCGCAAGCCGCCCTTAAAAGCCCCCTCAAACAGGGTGTACCTTCGTCCGGCCTTCCCGCGTGCAGCACGGCCCGACACATGGCGGTGGTGGCGGTTGCCCCGGATCCGTCCAGTCGTTCCTCCCTCCCGGGCCGGGAGCCGCCACAAAAGCAAACCACTTTTATTTTAATAGCTTTCCATAGCTTAGGCACAACCTGCCGCCGGCGGCCGCCACCAGTACATACCCCAGCTACTTCCCGCCGTTGCCAACCGGCCAAAGAGGGATGCTAAAGCATTCCTCTTTGGCCGGTGATAATCATGTCCCAGTCTTTTTAAATCAAAAACATAACCTTGCTTTTCACGATCGGACTGAAAAAAGGTTCATATATACCCATACTTATGAAGCTACCTATAGCCAAAGGCATTAGTTCTTTCTCCGTAAACAGCACGGGACCATTGCCACCCTGGTGCGTCCAGCAATAATCTGCGCCATATATAGCTGATATGCAGTCTTTGCTAAAGTGTCTTTCAGATTCCCCCCCTTCCGTCCCCCCAGGGGGAGACGGTTATTCAAGGATATTGTGGTCTGCTTTTGAGATTCTATCAATGCGCTGTCAAATATGCGGTATTTCTCCGCTATGGCCAGACCTCAACTTCTTTTACAACGGTCATACGTAATCATCTCCTATTGGCATTACGGTAGTCATCACACATTTTTTTGAAAAATCGGTCCTCCCGGTCCTGGTAACAACCGGCCGGGTAACGATTAACAATCAGAGATCGGACAAAACGGGCTAAGTATTGGCAGGCCCTTTAGCGGAAGACCCGGGCGCCATTTTTTTGGGCAGCCTCCGAAGACCAGGCAGCCCCATCCGGAAAATGGCTCCATTTCATAAGGACGGAAGATAGCTCTCCGCGTCCTTAAAAATGAAAAACTGTCCTCTGTGGGACAGTTCGGGTAATAAAAAATAGATCGTTTAACCGACAAAAAAAGCCGCCAGGATAACCGGCAGCTTATATGACTTTACAGCAAGGTGATTAAGGTGATTTATTTAATCTTTAATCCGTTCTTGACCTTGTTCACGAACTCAACAGTGACGTTCGCCAGAGAGGCAATTTTGGCAACGGAAAAGTTGCTATTCTTCAATAAATTCTCCACAAAAAGACGCCTGCTATTCTCCTGTCCTTTCTCTATTCCTTTTTCCATTCCCTCTTTCATCCCTTTTTTTATTCCTTCAGCCAGACCTTCTTTTTTTCCCTCCTGTTTCAGATATTCATCAATACCCATAATATCATTTTTATCTTGTGACTTAATTTCTTTTCTAAAGTTACGATTCATTTTTGGATCCTTAAAGAGGACGTAACTTTCCAAAAATACAAAAATAGCCCTTATTTTTCTTGTGGAGTAGCCTTTTGCCAATAACATTTTGGCAATCAGCACCTTGCGTTCAAACAATGCCTTTTCTGGTATCTTTCCTTCCAATAGCGAAGCCTTCGCCGCCAGTACTACCAGCGCGAAAGGATTATCGCTTTCCGTCAGTTCCTTGTCCGGAAAATCCAGAATCGAAATGGTCGGGTATTCATACGTCAACCGCGTCCTTCGACATTCATAGGTATACCGATCTGGCATATTCTTTCCATACTGGCCCGTAAAAATAGCCACCGCCGAAACCGGTTTCTTCGGGTGCCGGGCCCGAATCCTGGCAAAGTACTCATACATCCGCTCCGAAAACTGCAGGCGTTTGGACGTGTCCCCCTGTATTTCAATATGCAGGAGCACGCATTCCTCTATTCCCTTCCGGTTGAATACCTTTACCAGCTTGTCGGCATACCGGGTAGCCGTCACTTTCTCCGGCTCCGGATACATCTCCGCAAGTTCCTTGTCAAGGAACTCGAATCCCCGTTTCATATCATATATCTTGTCGGCGTCAGGAAAAATGAAGCGCAGCAGATCATCAAATACTTCTTCCATGACCACCTTCCATAAAATATCGCTCTTTCGATGCTTCATAGGGAAAATTTAAAATATTCTTAAATGGCATTTACAATGCGCTCAACCAAACAAAGGAAAAATACGCTGAAACGCTTGTCCAGCCTAGTTATTTGAATAGTGTAAAGGAGTGAGTAAAGGTACAAAATATCCATCACCAAATAAAATATTTTGGCAACTACAATTATTACCCACCGTTAGGTAAAGACTTGAATCAATTAAAAGTAGAGGCTATCTTTTCTGAGTAGGGGAAGCAGACAGTTTATTTGGTACAAGCAGGTGCCTAACATCAATGTTCAAATATCCGGCTATCCGATACAAGGTCTCCAAAGAAGGTTGCTTATCATTGGTACACCACGTCGACACAGTAGAAGGTGTCACACCTAATGCCTCAGCCAATTCCTTATTGGTGACACCCTGGTCACCTAAGGCCCCTTTGATTCTATTGAACTGTTCCTTTTTCATTTCAGCAAATATAGAAATCCATAAATTAACAATTAGCGCACTTAAATCCCCTTAAATCATAATTATATTAGCTTTTAGAACACTTAAATTTGCTTTTAGCGAATCTTTTCCGTATCTTCGTTTAGTTTTTAAAACATCATGCTTATGTCACTGTTAGTCCATATGACACCGGACCGCATACCCATCCGACTATCTAAAAAAGAACAAGAAGCTCCTAATGAAGTATTAGCTGAACTGTTTGAAGAATATACCATCGGGGCGATCCGCGCAAAACTAACGGAACTGGTTCACACAGCACTTGCGGAAGACGACAGATATAACAATCCAAAGAATAGAAGCGACTTATTGGCATTTTACATCAAACTGGAAAGGGCTCTGGAAGCCGCCTACATATTAAACTATCTAAAAACAAAAGGATCTATGAGTGATGCTTGATCCTTTTCCAGCCCTAAAACCCTACCCCATTATTCAAACTTTTGAAACTGAAAAATACCCATAGCAATGGCAGCCGCAAAAAAAAATCAAATCCAACAGCCAGGAGAGAGACGCCTGAAGATCAAATCCAAATGGACCCCGCGCGCATTTAACAATAACGTTAAGCTACCCGAAATTAGCCTTACCGGGGTCTGGCTGAAATCGGCCGGCTTTGAAATTGGTAAAAAAGTTATTGTCAGGCAGGAACCCAACCAGCTCGTCATCACCCTGGCCGAGCCTGAACCCGAAACATCGGAGCAACAAGCCGAAAGAATAAAAACAGAAAAACGGATCAACCGTAAGGCGAGGCTGATGCGTCAAGGATGTGATATATAGGCAGTACCTTCTACATAACATATTATATTTTTAAATAGTATGTTAGCTGCCAAAAAAAATTTCCCACTTATACTTTTGGACCTGAGAAAAATGATCCGTTATGCATTGGAATCATACGTACTTGCAGAATTACCGATCCGGGATGGTTGATCATACCGGTAGGGCTATCGGCAAAGTCTTTAGACATCTCTTACTATTCTCTCCCTATCTTCTCATGCCTTATATCCTTTGCAGGAAAATTGACACTAAGCCTGAGCCCTTCATATGGACAGCCATTTTAGTCATATCCGGAGCTTTCCTGATATTCCATTTTTATAAATATCTTATCACCCGGCTTCAACGATGGAAGAACATTGATAAATTTCGCGGGACCGTAGCCATGTATTTATATCTTTTGATCTTCCTGATCCTCCGCATATGGTCCGTCCAGGCAGGTTTTTCCCTGCTTGTGAACAACTACCCCGAAGGAATCATACTCTCTAAAATTTTTGCCGGCCTATACGTATTCCTTCTAGTCTTTGGTTATTTGAAGCGCCAGTTTTTTACCCGCTAAGACCATTTCTATTCTATATACCGATATCTCCAAAGATTGCCGGGCTTGGCATACCTATTTATGTCTCCCCGCAGCCATTACTATAGAAGTATCTATTACTAAAAAAATAATTAGCCCGCAAATTTAGGGGTTCGGTCTGGAACGGTACAAGGAACTACGGCATAAACGATTCAGTTCATATCCTCGTCGGTTTATCCTGCACTGGCATCACCTAAAGTCGGGGATCATCATCATACACCTCGTTATTCCGTTCCTCCTTGCCCTTATCCAGCCTCTAACCCCGACCCATTCGGGTTAATTCATTTTTTCCAACTAATTATAAGACCATGAACCAGCATGTAAGATTAGACAACCTTAACGAGTTAAGCCTGATCGATTATTTGAGGATCCTCGGTTTTGAACCGATCGCTTTCCATCCCGGTTCCACAGATTATGTTTCCCCATTCAACCACAAGGAGCCACAGATCCTTTCCGTCAACCACAAGGACAACCGGTTCACAGCACCTGGTACTCACCAAAAAGGGACGTTGGTAGAATTTGCCTGCCTCCTCTACGGATGCACCCCATCAGAACTTTGTAACAATATAGTGCCGTATAAAATCGATCGGCTTATGTCGTTATGAGCGCCTAAAAGATGTATCAAATAGATACAGCTAATAACAGGGCAATAGAGATTTATCCACTATTGCCCTGTTATTATTTCCAAAATATACAGGATTTGCTAACACTTTAAATTAAATCACATGCCACAACCTACCGTCATCGTAGAGATTCAGGACGGCTTCCTGGCGAATCTTTACAGCAACACAAACAATTATTACACCCCAAAAATATTCCGGAAAACCATCCCTCACCTATGCAGAATAGATTCAGGTCAACTCCATTCCGCTTTATTATAACCAAACCACCTATGCAGTATTGTTATAGGTACTTGTACGAATCGTCTTCGCATATACCTTCAATTCCGAAATCAAAACAGATCAGTCATGGCGATACTATCATTAGACGAGATCAATAAACTGGACATCGTAGACTACATGAGCTCCGTCGGCATTCACCCCGAGAAGATTTCCGGCGACGATTATTGGTACCTTTCTCCCTTTTCAAACCGCCCCGAGAAAAAACCTTACTTCCTCGTAAACCGTACACTCAATCGATGGCAGGATTTCGGTATAACGGAATGGAATACTTTGGTAGACTTTGGAGTCAGGTACTATAATTGTACCATCCGGGATCTCAAAGAAAAACTATCAGAGTCGGTTCTATCTGGTATAATTGTGCCACAGGTAGCGCCTCCACCGGACAAACAGTCGGAACAGCCGATCCAGGTCCTGCATACCCAGCCCATCCGATCCTTCTTCCTCATGCATTATTTGTGGGAATGCCGTATCCCCATCGATGTGGCACAGAAATACTGCGTGGAGGTCCAATATACCTTAGGCCCCCAACCTTATTACGCCATCGGGTTTCGCGCTGATGCCGGGGGATACGTCCTGCGTGACAAGTATCATCATTACCGCACCCAGCCGCAAAGCCCCACCCTGATCAGCCATCACGGCAAGGACATTGCCATCTTCAAAGAATATTTCGACATGCTCACCGTCCTGTCCTTCATCAATATCCTGCCCACCGACCTGCCGGACTTACTTGTTCTCAACTCCGAATCATTCTTTGAATCCGCTCTCCTGTCTATAACTCCCTATCGGTATAAACATCTCTTTCTGGGTAATAATCCTATCAGTGAAAAGATTACCAAGATCGCCCTTGCCGAACAAGCAGGTTATATCGATCACCGGTCTATCTATACAGGCTATACCGACCTAAATCAAGTGGATCGTCACGTTGGAAGGGCAATTATCCAGAATCTTGTTACCCCTGACCACAGAGGCCCGTAAACAGGCTAAAAAACGCCTCAGAAAGAGGCCGTTTAACCTGCCAGTTTTTGCTCTCATAAAAACACGTGCACAGGAGACATGGCAAGATGTCCAAAGGTGGCACAAAAAGAGGCATTACGGCCTACCCTTCAGACGGCAAAAAATAAGTTTTCCAGGTCATTCGTAAAATCAGTCATTAACCGAACTAAATATCAATAAACGACATGAAACAGCAACAGTTTAAACGCACCAGATGGCTCACTATACGGATGTCCGAAACAGAATACCAGCAGGTCGGAGCGCTTGCCAAACAAACCACCTGCAACTCTATAAGCGAATACGCGCGGAAAGTCGTGCTCGGCAAGCCCGTTATCCTTCGCTACCGCAACCAATCCCTGGACGACTTCCTGGCCGATATGGTACAGTTAAAGCAAGACCTTGCCAGCATCAGTAGTTATTTCACCCAGGCAGTCCAACGGCTCCATTCACTGAATAAAATTTCAGAGATCCAGGAATGGATACTCCACAATGAGCAGGACAAAACACAGCTGTTCCGTCAGATCGAAACCATTTCCAATAAAATAAATGAAACATACAAACTATGGTCGCAAGAATAAACGCCACCGCCAAATTTTCCGCGGTACTGCAATACAACGAGAAAAAGGTGGCACAAAACCAGGCTCAGCTTATCCATGCCAAAGGATTTCTCCAGGATAAAACCCGGATGACGCTTTACGAAAAGACGGATCGTTTCCTGCGTTTGCATGATCTAAATCACCGCTCCCAGGTCAATACGTTGCACATTTCACTAAACTTCAACCCTACCGAAAATCTTTCTGATCAGCAAATGACCGCCATTGCTGACCGGTATATGCAAGGCATCGGCCTCGAAAACCAACCCTACCTGGTTTACCGGCACGATGATGCCAGCCACCCGCACTTACATATTGTATCCTCTCTTATAAAACCTGACGGTAAACGCATCCGCACTGAAAAAATGGGAAAAAATCTCTCAGAGCCACCCCGTAAGGCCATTGAAAAAGAATTCAATCTGCTTCTGGCAGACCAAAAGAGTCAGCGTATTCATCCCGCCGACCAGTTACAAAAAGTCAGATACGGGGACGGAACATCGGCAAAGGAGGCGGTTCAAAACGTCTTCGAAATTGTCTACCGGGATTATCTTTTTACGTCCCTGGCCGAGTACAATATTTTACCGCGCATTGCCGTGCCACGATGTAGCACGTTTTACCCCTCCTGCCAATACATCAACATCCCCTCTTTCAGCCTATTGCGAAGGACCGAATGCATAAAATTTATTGTACGAACCGCTCGAAATGTTCGAACCTACTCGCTGACACGGTACTAATCTTCACCTAACAGCCGAAATCTTGCGATTTCGGCTGTTGTATTTTTTGATAGCCAATAATCTAATTGGTGTTCGAATAATATGAGGATCGTTCACCGGAATACGGTGCGATCGTTGAAAAATAGATCTTTTCAAGGCTCTTAGTTCGCGTCTTGATCCACTTTATTGAGACGGATTATCTTTGCCGTAATAATCGATCATGCCGTCCTTTGTTCTTCCAAATCGAACACCGCGGGACTTTTCAAATTCAACAGCACATTGTTGGGAACAAAACCATCCACAATTGGGAACCGGCACATTTCCGGCGGCATAGCACTCTTCCGGCGGGGGCACCATGTTTTCCTCATCGAAAGTGGCAATCACTTTGCCACAGGTTATGCAAGTCACATATTCCTGATCAATTTCCGCCATAGAAAAAGTATTGTCATGTTATTGCCAAAACTTCCACCAGGGAGAACGTCGTGGTTCAGGCTGCCGCGCGCCGATGACTGCCTTCAACTCATCGTTCCCCCAAGTCATTGCCTGCTCGATCGTGCCAGCGCTTAACAACTGAATGTCCCCGCCATTTTGAAGGAGCCACTCGATCATCTCCTTGGTCTTTGTATTCCACGCGGTTTCGACAGCGACGTTTAACAACATACCGTCCTCAACATTTACGTCGACCCCTTTGGAAATGGCAAATTTAAGTCCCTCGAGTTCATTGTTATGGACGGCATAATATACTCCGCCGTATCCGTTGCCGGCGAAATCGGCTCCCAATGAAATCAAATATTCAGCAGTTTCCAGCTGAGAATAGGCAATAGCGTTTCCGAGCGCACTATCGATCTCTTCCTGACTATACCCGGATTCAAACAGATGTTGCAACTCAGCGGTCGCTCCGTCCCCGGCAAGGGTTTCTATCCGATTCATTCTTGCTCCCGCCAGGCTATACTCATTTTCCAGATCTAAAGTATAATAGCCCTCCATCTCTTTTTTGCTATTATTCACAATAATGCAAATGAATATATTTGTCCGGCTGGTGGGGAGTAGCACATGGTCGAACGTTCCAGTTTTGTTTCGGTAAACCGCTTCGACCAAGTGTTTCTCTAACACCAACATGGGAATCAAATTCATGTTTACCAGCGTGTAAACCGCCGGCCAGATATCGACAGACGGATTGGCCGTTTCGGTAACCTTCTCCATCGGTGAAATCATCGTGCTCAGGTACTGCGCTTGGCTGAACTCCGGTATTGGCATAGGGAAATGGAATGTATAGTTTTCTGCTCTTCGTCCTTGGGTCTTATAGGGCAACCATATTAGTATGTAACCCCCATTCCTTGTAGCGATACTTCTTTATAAAGGACGCAATCATTTTCGGGGATCTCAAGTTATGATCGCCAAAGCCAGTCCACAATTTCTCTATCCGGCCCGCAGAAAATTTAATAAGGAGCAAATGCGTTTCAACGCCTATTCCACCCGTTAAATATGTCATCACGAACATATCTTTACTTTCCGCGAGGTAGAGCAGTTTCCGTTTGGGCAAATCCCGGGAAGAGGTGCAGCAGCACTGATAATCCTGATTGGAATTAGCTAGCGAAAACCCATGGGTAAGGCAGTCAAGCTGATCCATGATAAATTTGGGTATGCTGTCCTTCTGAGGCGTGCTGTGAATATCACTTTTCAATCCGGATAGAAAATAATCCAGATCTAAATTCAAAAGGATTCGATTCGTGTCAACCACGCAATTACAATTCTTTTGACCAACCACAGAAAAGATGGTGACAAAAACGAGAACGAGGGTGCAACCTCCCGAACGTATCATAGCTATTTTTTATAAATATACATCATCCTTTAGCGCATATCAAAACTAAAAGCTGCGCCTACTTATTGCCGTTTTTACCAAAGGCATGACCCCAGGGATCGGGGACTTAGAACATCTTTCGGAGGTTCTTTGTTGCACGAAAATTCCACGGGCCGAAGATATTATTATTTTCAATTATGCCAAACCAGGTAATTTGAACGTCTCTATGTAAAGTAAACCTTCAACAAACTTTGAAAGGTGACCGAACCAATTCCCCGACTCGGTACAACTACAGGAATTGGTTAAAAATTATCTCATTCCGCGAAAAACAAAATTTCTATCTCGCATAAGAGCTTTGTAAATTGTGACACAAAAAGTTCTTTAAATCGAATAGCCCAGCTGTCTGCCATAAACCGGCGGACATTTGGCGGACAATCAAGTTAATTCTTTGAAAATCAGTCATTGTCTTGTGTGCATCCCGCACACTAATAGTTATACACTTACACATGTATGACTATTATTATCTTATGGCTATTTTCGCAATATAAATAGGCAGCTCTTTTATTAATTTTTCCAGATCATTCCGGATACGCCATTTCTCGGCATGTACCAAACGGGGGAATCTGTTTGAGCACATAATTGTTAAGTTCCCTACGGGGATATCCCCCGTCATAGGTATGGATCTCCAGAAAATCAATGATTCCATCTTTCAGGAATAAAATAGTATCAGCCCCCAGACTGCCGATTTCGGAAGAGTTGATCCGTACGCCGTCCAGGACTAAGCGCCCCTCTCCTACTTTAAACTTTTCAATACCTATGGAAGGTTGAAATGTGGCGAACAGGCCCGCTCCCGTATACTCGTATTCTGAGTCAGTTACATAATCAATCTGTGGCCGAATGGCCCTGCGCAGCGGATCGCCATCCAATAAAAGGTCTAGTATGTGTAATATAAAGGTTGATCTGATCATATTGAATAGCCCAAATATACTGTATCCAGGCCTGTTTTCATATACGCAGGGTATCTTCTGATCACCCGCATACCGCTGGTCCCGCCAGCACTGTAAAATATGTTCCTCCCGATTTAACCGATAATCGGGGTCTGCCTTATTATGATCCCCAAGGGAGGCATTGAGCGGGATCAAGCATAGGGATAATGTTGCCAGACTTACCCCAACTTTGTATCTTTGCTCATCTTCATGAAAATATATTCGGCCGTACAAATAGGCACCTACCATCTTAACCATTGCGAGGATTACCTTATTACCAGCGAGATCGGAAATGATAAACTGCTTTGTGCTGTCATGGATGGCTGCACCATGGGAACCGACAGCTATTTTGTCTCCACTTTAGTCGGCAAATTATTAAGAAAAATTGCCAAAACAAAAGGGTATAAAGAATTGTACGGGGCTGAGATCCCCTGTTCTACCTTGGAAGACTATCTACGCTCCATCCTGGCGGATTTGTTTCGCGAGTTGATTCTCATAAAAAATCAGTTGCTCCTGGAGCAAAATGACCTGCTGACGACTTTGCTGATTCTACTGGTGGACAAAACAACCGATCAGGGTATAATCCTGGTAGTGGGAGACGGGTGCATTGCTGTAAATGGGTCCGTGACGGAATTTGACCAGGACAACAAGCCAGATTATCTCGGGTTTCACTTACACAAGGATTTTGATCATTGGTACTCGTCCCAAACGCAAAAGATATACCTGGATACCATCCAGGATGTCAGTATCGCAACAGACGGAATTACGCTGTTTACAAAAGTGGCTGCCCTTACAGTCGAGGAGGGTGTGGATCCAGTTGCTTTTCTGCTGCAGGATAAAACTAATGCAGATAAGGACGATATGCTCTCCTTGAAATTAAAACGACTGGAACATGTTTATGGATTACAACCCGGTGATGACTTGGCAGTGATCAGGGTCATCCGGTAGAATGGCGCCCCGAGGCGCAAATAGAGCCGGCTGCCTCTATTATTATTTAATTTTTTTACCTTCCATTGTAATGGTTTTGTTATTTTATTTAATATAACGTTCACACTATGAGATGATATATTCTGTAATAGTCATAAAACGCAATCTTGAACACAGTTAACCTATATTTACTGTCATGAAAACCGACTGGGAAGATCTCTGTTATGTAGCGAAACAACAATTACAAGCAACCAGCCGCGTGGTTTCCCATTCCGGCATGAGCTTTATTACATTGTTCCATGAACCGTCTTTTGATAACCATTCTTTCTTAAATATAACCTGGAAAGATGCCCTCGTCACCTGGCACCTGTCTATTTGGGACCGCGTCGCTGACAGCGTTAAATTTAAGCCTATCGAAAACCTCAAATACATTGGACAGGAAATTATTCCAACCATTTTGCATACAAAAGGATCTGGACATATTCAATCCGTGCAGGCTATTATCAGCGCGATTGCCCATTTATCGATTTCTCCTCGGATTGCACCACTTGCTCGATTTACCCTGGATGGCAGTTATTATACGTTGCCCCTCGGAGTAGATGACCTGCATACCACCTACAGCTGGCACACTGAGCCGGAAGAATGGCAAGGTCTGGTGGACCTAGTTGATCTATTGTTGCAATTTCAGGAAGAGTTGTCGTGAATTCAACTCTGCCCTGTAATCAATTATATCCAGCCCGGATACAATTATGCTATCGTTTTAAGCACTATTGGCCACTGAAAAAGGAATTCGATAACCCAACATCATTAATTAAGGCTGCCGGTGTGTTTTTTGATGACTAGTACTTTTCCGTGAACCATTTATTGCGGCATTTGACCAGGGAACCGGATAAATAGTTGTGCTTATCGAAGTGCGATCACAGTATTGCCCATCATATTCAAGAATTTTTAACAAAGAAAGCTCCAAATACATGATTGCCAACTGAAATACATCGAAAAGAAGCCGAATAGACAATGAGCTCAATTGTGCAATTTTGCCATCATCTTGATGAACCAGTGCATTCCGGACTGTCACAATTGCTGAAGGGCCATCTTTAAATTTAGTACATTTCGACAGGTACTTCAGATCGACCGGAACATTTGAGTCCAGGCCCAACGTGTCTATCAGCTTTCGGACTTTCTCCTCCGCTGTCACTTTAGCTATCTTGTTTTTTCTCTTGCCTTTTACCTTTGAAAAGCCGAGCCAATTACAAACTAGTTCTAAGCCCGCCTGAACTTGGATAATTTTGCTGGCCCGAAAAACAGGATTTACGTTTGCTTCAACAAACCAGACACCCCCGTACCACCAGGGGCACCCCCTCCGGTAAAAAACTGGAATTTGCCGTCCAGAAACACGCCGTCTCCGTCTGCAGTATGACTTCTGCCTGGAACTGAAAGAAGTCCTGAAAAGCTGGGCCGCGCCAAAGGGACCTTCGGTGGATCTGGCGACCAACTACCTGGCCATACCTGTCGAAGACCATCCCTAAGACTGCAAGACTTTGAAGGCATTATCCCCAAGGGCCAATATTTGGCGCACTGTCATCGTCTGGAACCGTGGAGCGTACGAACCCGCCGACCTAGCCAAGACAAATAAGATCAGGAACGCATCCTTCCCGTGACTTTTTCAAAGGCTCCCTGAAGTTCCGCCTCTACGGCCACAAACTCAAAGCACTTTCGCCTGGTCAAAACACCCGCCCGGAGGCGGCAATGCCTGGTTGCTGGTTAAGCAAAAGGACGAATATGCCACCACCGACGACATCAACCTGAACGACAAATTCATCATATCGTTAGTGAAATTCGGGCACACAAATGGCTCACAACAAATATTTTCTATTGAAAATCAGTAAGTTGCGATTCCTGTTCTGGGCACTTGATATCAAAGAGTTGTAAAGGTTCACTTCGGTGGACCTTTTGCATTTTATAAAAGGCCCCAACAAAGTCCCAACAGAAGGGATTATTTTATTTTCCTAAAAGTAAGGCTAATTCTTCCATTGTCCGTATCTGACTTTGGAATAGCATGCTGCCAGTTTGCCTGTACCTCTTGAGTCATGTAGAATACACATCCCGATGGCAATTCATAGGTCAGGAAGTTTTCAGGGCTTGTAATATTTCTAAATTTTAAGATTCTTGTCTCACCTAGTGAAACAATTGCAATGCCGGTACCCGTTTCCAAAATGTCAGTCTGGTCCGAATGATAACCCATTTTTGATCTGCCATCGAGATAATAATTAATCAGGCAATTATTAGGCATAAAGCCTATTGTAAAATTGAGTTTGTTATTTATTTCCTGTATCTCGGGTAAAAACTCTTGAAATGGATAATCCATTTGAGAATAGTTGTACGCTTTCCCAAAACTAGCCGTCTTACTGGCACTCATTCGTTCGTCCCAATTTACTGAGGCTAGTAACAACTCAAAAAGTTCGTCAGGCTTGTCAATAAAATTCTCTATATACGTTATTCCAAGGATCATTGTTATATCTAGGTGGGAAGGATTGAATCAGGATAACAGGTTTTGAAATGTCTCTAGTGTTATCACATTAACGGAAGGGAAGGAAATGGACTTAAGTACATTAAAGTGCTTGTCGTTGGTGACCAGGTAATGTACATTACCTGCAAATGCGCAATCTGAAAATTTGTTATCGTCTTTGTCAGTATCAATCAGGTAAAGGTGATAATGAATATCTGCTTTTTTAACATTGGGTAAGAGGGCTAAAGCTCCGATTATTAGTTCGGCGGTTTCTTTTGGAAAAAATGTCCGTTATTTTTTCTTCCTATTCCAGTAAAATATCATTGGTAACCCATAATTCATACTCGCCCTCATATAATTTATCAAGAATAACGGAAAAAGCTGAACGTCTGGAAATGGAGCGAAGTATTGCATTGGTGTCCAGCACCACTTTTAATGTGGCCATTATTTCTTATCCAATAATTGCTGCAATTTTTCATCGGTATAGCCCTTTTCATCCCATTTAGCATCAGCTTTATCCCTGGCTTTTTCCAGCAGGAATTTAGCGATAACCTTTTTGAGCTCAAGCAGATGGTTTTCCGGTATTTCAGCGGAAAATAATTTGAGCAATTCAGCTTGCACATTGCTTAAAGGCGGATGAACAGAAAAATTCGACATAATCTAACATTTTGCTACACGAAATTACAAATAATACCGTACATCAGAAAACATATTATATTTAAACTATACATCTCTCAAAAACTCATAATTGTTTCTAAATTTATCGGTTCAAAAATTGCGCCCCTTTAACAGGAGTAGATAAAGACGCCTTCCTGATCTCTTGTAGAAGAATTATATTTGTTTCGACAGGTAGAAACTGGTTGGAAAACGTGAATAATCGGCACACCTTCAGCAGGTTAAAAGCTTTTCGACACTTATTTGACACTTCAAGGCTATAACTAATTCATACCCAGAACAAAGGGATTCCTGTTCTGGGCACCAGCAAACAATTGGTCAGCATTCCGGCACACACACTTTCTAACGTTAAACAATAACTGATATAGACATTTCAATAACACCCGGAGAGAATAGGAAGCCAAAGTTTTTCAGGATATCTTTATTAACTATGAGTTTTATAATGTAAAAAACCATCATTAAATGGCGAGTCAATTTCGTTCATCAACCGGCGGAGAGTTCTTTGAGGGTACGGTTAATTATCTTAAGGAAAACGAGCCTATAAAGATGTTATTGGAAACATAGGCATCGGAAATGTCGAGCTGGACGATGAGTTCATAGAACCCGACTAAACAAGACGTACGGAAATTGTGCGCCTTTTTTATGGAATCCGTAAAAAATAGTAACTTAACACGACCATGAAACGATGTTTCCCCTACGTGATAGGCCTCTTTCTCGTGCAGTCCTGCTGTGCCTACCACACTGTAACATTAAAGAACAACTCCGGGGACGACAGGCCTGTCACGCTGCGTGGCCACAGATACTACAACTATTTGCCAAAAGACTATCTATGGCTGACCGATCTGTCCAGCAGAAGGCACAAGAGTAAAACGGGCCAAAAACTTCCATTCGTCACCGTCGATTCGGCGGCGGGCACGTATTCGTTCATCCTTCCCAGAAACACAAAACTGATCATACAACACGGCATCGGCTTTCCTGACTTTGAGCAACAGATAATCGTCGATAACAGCGACACGATCCGGCTGAGAAATGATTCACGGGCAAAGCTAAAGTACCGGCGAATCGACTATTCTTTCGCCGTGACGGTCGACATCCGCGGACACCGTTTGGGTGCCGAGCCCGCAGCGACGGCCATTCACTCTTTAAATTAGGCAGCGGGCGCCGCCACCAATGCCAGGCCAAAACCATTATTGAATCTTAGAGCGACGTCCTAGAATGACAAACAGCTTACTTTACAGCATACAAAATGTAATAACCCTAAGCCCGGCAGAGAAAGGGATCGTAACATCTTTATGGAAAGAAAAGACTTACAAAAAAGGGGATTTCTTTTTAGCAGAAGGACAAATTTGCAGTCAGGTTGGGTTTCTTGCGTAGGGAAATATGACGCAAAAAAATTCTACTGCCATCGCATTCCTAACAGGATTGGGAATGATTTTCATCGGAATCCGTTTTATCCTGTCACCTGAAATTGCCGAAGCCGGTTATGGGATACACTTTAATGAACAGGGTGATTATTCATTTCACTTTATAAAAGGTATCCGGGATATATTTTCCGGACTACTATTGTGCGTTTTTGTGTTGATAAAGGAAAGGCGGACTTTTGGAATAACATTAATATCCGATCCTGTAATTGAATTAATGATTGAACTTTTCAACAAAACAAATTTGAACTTTTCAACAAAGCAACAATTTAAAATGGTTCAGACATTTGCATTACAAAAAGTCATAAAATGTCTAACTCAGAAACAGTATTAATAACAGGTGGTAATGGCTTTGTTGGCATGCAAATCACCTTACAATTGTTGCAAAAGGGTTACAAGGTAAAAACAACACTTCGTTCCTTAAGAAGTAAGGACAAAGTAATTGAAACTCTAAAAGCAAACGGCATTACTACATTGGAAAATCTTTCCTTTGTTGAAGTGGAACTAACAAATGACAAAAATTGGGCAGAAGCAATGCAAGGTTGTAAATATGTGCTTAGTGTAGCCTCACCCGTATTTTTTGAAATACCAAAGGACGAAAATGAGGCCATTCGTCCTGCTGTAGAAGGGATTCAACGCATTTTGAAATTTGCGAAACAAGCGGGTGTAAAACGGGTAGTCATGACTTCCAATTTTGGTGCGGTGGGTTTCAGCCAGACGGACAAATCAAGAGAAACAACGGAGGAAGATTGGACAGACATCAATCTCAAAGGGTTATCCATCTATGAAAAGTCAAAAACCTTAGCGGAAAAGGCTGCCTGGGATTTTATCAAAAAAGAAAGCGGCAACCTGGAATTTGTCACTATTAATGCTGTAGCCATTTTTGGTCCGTCATTAGATGCACACATCTCAGGCAGTTTTCACCTGCTGACAAACTTGTTGAACGGCTCAATGAAGTTAGTGCCTAATATTCCGCTTAATGTGGTGGATGTAAGGGACGTAGCCGATTTGCATATCAGAGCTATGACAATTCCCGAGGCAAAAGGGCAACGTTTCATAGCCACAGCAGATGGACAAATTACCTTGCCTGAAATTGCTGCGCTATTGAAAAGCGAAATGCCTGAAGTATCCGGAAAGGTGTCAACCAGGAAATTGCCTGATTTTGTTGTCAAAATAGCCTCATTTTTTAATGCACAGGCAAAACAAGGTGAAATGTTCTTAAATATGAACCGAAAGGTAAGCAATGCGAAAGCAAAAAAGGTTTTAGGCTGGAAGCCCATTGCCACGCAGGAACAAACGGTTTTGGCAGCAGTAGAAAGTATGGTTAGATACGGACTTATAAAATGAAAGAAATAGTAAAGGATACACAATCAGAAATCTTAAAGGAGCAGTTCATCCCCGACAACGTTTTTTTATATGTTGTCAGGGGAAGCATCCTTTTTTTTGACGGGCATAAGAATTATACACTCAAAGCGGGTGAATGTGGCATTGCCCGAAAAAACAATTTGGCCAAATTTGTTGTAGCTGACAGCAAAGATGGCTTTGAGCCTGTGCTGTTTTGCTTTGATGAGCCATTTCTGCAACAGTTTCAAAAAAAACATAAGATCAAGCCAGCTGCATTTAAAATAAAAGATGCTTTGATCAAAGTAAGCAACACAGAGATAATAGAAGACTTTATCCGCTCCTTGAAGCCCTACTATAAAGGTGTGATGCAGTTGGACGAGGCATTCGAGGATTTGAAATACGAAGAGCTTTTAATCATTCTGCTCAAGAATCAACCCGAACTGGCAGGAATATTTTTCAACTTTGGCATACCGGATAAAATAGATCTGGAAGAGTTTATGAACCGCAATTACAAATTCAATGTAAGCCTTCAACGATTTGCATTCCTCACTGGCAGAAGTCTATCATCATTCAAACGGGATTTTAAAAAAACATACAACACCACACCAAGTCAATGGTTAGTAAAAAAAAGATTAGAAGAGGCCCACTTTTTAATCAATAAGAAAAACGAAAAACCATCCAACATTTATTTGGATTTAGGCTTTGAAGATCTATCTCACTTTTCATTTGCATTCAAAAAGCTATTCGGTTATGCGCCTACTCAGGTAGCAGGGGAACAGGGACCAAATGCGAAAAAATTAATCAACGGAAAAAAGCGGTAGCCTGTTTGGATTGTTGTTCGATTGAGGAGATAAAAAGGAATAAACCTTTAATATGAAAAATTTCGTTCGTTGAAAATCAATCACAAAAATGGCTCAAAGAAAATAATCAAATCCAACGAAGTTGGGAGGACCTTTTATTGGGTATCGGTATGAGTTCGATCTTAACGGATCAGTAGAACCGTTCCTTTTTTCATAATCGACTTTTTGATAATTGGATTATAGTAGTCGATCATCCAAACATATGTACCTGGTGGCTGTAGTTTGCCGTCTACCCGTCCATCCCACCCGGAACCACCATTGGTTGTGGCAAATACCAGCTGTCCCCGTCGGTTGTAGATCGAAAATTTTACACTGCTCAATGGTATTGACGGCGGGATCCTGAACAGATCATTTCTGCCATCTCCATTCGGAGTGAAACCATCCGGCATCGAAAGATCATAAAATACATGTACGGTTTCCTTTGCTGAAGCGGCGCATCCGGCGGAATTAGTCACCTGCAGATCATAACTTATACTTTCAGCCGGCGAAGCCACGGGATCAGACGCCTCCGAGTTATCCAGTCCTGTTGCCGGACTCCATTGATAAGAGAGTATCTGCCCCGTAGTGGAAGGGGACAGCCGGATACTGCTGCCCGCTGATATAATTGTATCGGGAGTCAGAATTACTTCAGGATTCTGATATACCACCATCGTGACAATATTAGAGGAAGTCACAGGAGAAGAACATGACAAATTCCCGGTCATAACAGCACTGATCACATCTCCATTATTCAATTTTGCGGAGGCATATACGGACGTATCGGCCCCGACGGGCTGGCCGTTAGTCATCCACTGATAAAAAGGCCGGCTGCCTCCATTAACGGGAATAGCAGTAAAAGTCACGAGGCTGTCGCTGCAGATAGAAATGGCTGAGGGAATGATATTCAGGGAGGAAACAACATTCGGGGTCACGCTAATGGTAACGGTATTCAATACGGTGATGGGCCCCACCGGACACATTGAATTGCTGGTCATCATACAACTTACCTGGTCGCCATCGGTTAGGGTATTGCTGTTGAATACCGGTTCTGATGTTCCTACCGGTAAATTGTTTAACATCCATTGATAAAGAGGGGCAGATCCCCCGTCAACTGGTACGGCTGTAAAAATCACCGGCGAACCGGCGCAAATATGAAGAGAATCCGTTGTTATGGTAATAGCCGGGTTACTTACATTCAGGACAACTACCGAATCCGGGGCAGAAGCTACCTGGCAGGAGGAGTTACCTAAATTTCCAGTTGCCGCCGCCGTCAGCCGGTATAAATAACTTCCTGTCGTCGTCGGGGACGCCGTATAGTCAGGATTAACGGCGCCAGGAATATTTGTCCATATATTCCCATTGTCCAAACTTTCCTGCCATTGATAATCAGTTGAACTATAGCAGCTTTCAACGGTAGCCAAAAATTGCAGATTATTGCCCGGGCCGGAGCACATCGTCACAGTATCACTGATATGTCCGTTAATGGACACATTCACAGAGGGGCCTACTGTACGAAAAGTAATATCGTCCACGCCCAGATCATTGCCATATCCTCCAGGCGCGTTGTTGGTCATCCGCAGCACCACCGAAGACACTCCCGGAGGAGTGGTAAAATAAAATGCATATTGATTCCATACCGGGGAGGTGAGGATCGGTATATCGCCGGTCGACAAACTCTGCAATACGGTGCCATCCGTTTTTTCAATACTGAAGGTAACATTAGGCTGGATCTGCACTCCCACGCCTGCAACGTTCAGGATCCAGGCGGCAAACTGGTAGCTGGTCGATCCGCATAAACCGCTTACTTTTTGTACATAAAAATCGGCGGGATCATAATCGGCGCCAATCAGCATGAAATAACCATTCGGATCACCGGTATGATCTCCATTTACGCTTAACCATGCGGGGATGTAACAATTACTGGTGGTATTGACAATTTCATAACCATCATCGAAGACACATTGATTAGCGTAGTATTGCAGGTTTGTGATGCCGGTCGCCAGCGGTGGACCAAAATTGGGGCCCGCGCCAAATGATATATTAACAATAGGATCTCCAAGACCGCTGGTGCAAGTCTGTGCATGAACAATAGTACTTAACAGAACAAATAAGGAAATAAAGGCTTTTTTCATCGCTAAGAGAGGATTTTGCCAAACGAACCAGGCAAACCAGGAACAATTAGCTGTTATAGTAGTTCGCCTTTAAAAATACTAAATTCCCGATTATAAACCGTTTGTTCTATTTGAAACCCCTGAAAGGAGTAAATCGCGTTGTACATATTTCGCCAATTTTCGCTCATTTTCAAGCATATAGGTCTGTAAATTTCGTTAAACCCGACCCAAAAACTCGAACTAATTCGCTTGCTACCAACGATTGGGTAAAATATTCACTGGATCTCCCGATGAAGAACAAATCAAATGGTTATTCGATTATTACCGATGCCCGCCGCCGCCATGCCCGCCGCCACCACTAAAATGACCACCGCCACCGCCGAAGTGACCGCCGCCGAATCTCATCCCGCCGAAATTACTCGCGCGTTGGAAATTCTGCGTCCTGGCCGCACCCCGCCCATTCATCTGGTGCTGCTGCTCCAATCCTCTATTGGCCGCGGCATTCACAGGGGACCAGCTGCGGTTGACCCTTTGCTGCCATTGTCCCTGCTCTCCACGCTGGTAGATATTTCCCTGCCTGTCCGAATAAATGTTATTTCCACCCCGTGACCGAATCCCATTATTCCCGCGAACACCATTATTCCCGCGAACATCATTATTCCCGCGACCGCTGTTGTTCCCCGCAAAACCTCTGCCATTACCCCTTGCCATTGGTATGACACCTTGCCTGCTCCTATAGACATTGTTGTTATAGCGCATATGCATATGGGTATCTCCGTTAATGGTGGTGTTGCCGTAATAGCCGCCGCGGCTGCCGGAACCGAAACGCCCTCCATGCCAGTTGCGATAGGCAGGACGGTAACCACCCGCACCGCCCCACCAGCCCCCGCCATACCATCCGCCCCATCCCAGGCCAAGGCCAAAACCGAAACCGTAACCCCACCCGAAGCCGTCATCGAACCAGTCATAGTCATAGCCCGCGCCGAATCCCCAGCCCGACCAGGGGTTGTAAGACATATCGAACCCCCATGTCCAGGGGCGGGGATAATAATAGTTACTATTCCAGGGCTCATAATTATAGCCGGTTCCATATACAACCGTAGGTCCATCCACAAAACTGTTAAGGTATCCCGGCGTATAGCCCATATAGACATAATCAGGCGTCGCCTCGTATACCTGTACATATTTAGCATTGTATACCGGGCAGGTCGGCGGGATCTGGTCCATTTCTTCTGGTCGGGTCGTACTCACTGCCCAGGGTCCCATAGGGTTGTCGGCAATAAACCAGATCCCATTGTCCACGGCGTAATATTTGTCGTTCTCCAACAGTACGGTCGAGCTCGTGTTAACGGCATATTGCATCTTAGTTCCCTCTATAGGCTTGAACTGCTGCACCCCGTCATATTCGACATGGATAGAGGCCGCCTTCCTGTCTATTTTTGCGGTCTGGGGGACCTGAGCGTCCATGACCGCCTCCCTCGCTGCCTCCGTTCCGGCGACACTGGCAAGCACATCGTCCTTGGGCGAACCTTCAGGGATCTTCGCGAAGTCCGGCGGCAATTGATCGGAAGGAACATATTGCCATTGACTGTTTTCATTCAGTGCATTGGATGTGTACCAGCGACCTGACAGCAATACATAATAGTGCTGCGTATGCGTATCGACTAAGATATCATTGTCGGAATTCTTCACATACAGCAGGGACGTCCCTGTTATCGGCGTCAGGTCGGGATTGCCGTCGGATTGGATCAGCTCCGCAGGCTTGATGCTGACGATAATATCGTATACCGGGTAATCAGGGGCCTCGCCGGTAGGCATATCGTCGGTCTTTTTGGCGATCTTATTCAGATCCCGGGCGACCTTTTTCATTTTGTGCGGAACTTTATCCCCGGTATTAGTGTAAGGCCCGGTTGCTGCAGGCCCTGCATACCAATGCCCGCCGCCATAGAGATAGAACCTGCCATCTTTGTTCTGCACGATCGTAAATGGGCTATTTACTACGACATTCAAGTCCCATTTCTTATTTTTCTGCAGTTTCGGCTGTCCGTCGATAGACACCAGCATGGACCTTTGGCTCCGGTAGATGACAGTCGGCAGCCGGTTACTGATATTACCGGCCAGCTTCGTCTCCTCCTTGTTCTGGTCCAGGGATGCCAGCACTTCATCCAACGGCAGTTGGCCCGATACCTTTGGTATATATAATTCCAGGGTCGTCCCGATATAGTTCTTTTCGACCGTACTGCTGTCCGCCGGGATCTTCAGGTTATTGATCTTAATCGTTTCTATCGTCACATACCGTTTGTCGCGGTCGGTTTCCACGGTAGCCGTAGACCAGAAGACGCCGAAGACCGGCTCCTGGCTGCCCTTTTCCAGGATGGAAATAGCCGATCTTGATTTGAGGATATTTCCGGCGAAGACCTCCGCCTGGGGTTGATAGATATTGATCACTGTGCCATCGGCAGCAGTAACGGACTTCGGCCATTCAGCTTGTGCATTACAAAGGGTTACGTTAAAAACAATGTAAACAAAAAGGATAAGCTTAATCAAATAAGATTTCATGATATGTATTTTAAACAAGGATTGCTTATACCGATAGCAGCAAAAAGCAGACCCCCGGGAGAAATCAGGAGGACGAGCGGTTGGAATAAAAAAAAGATGTGAATGATGAAACTAATTAAAGAAACTGTATAACAACTGACTTCCCGGAACAGGTATCTTTGTGTTCTGATTAGCCTGACAATATTTATCTCCTTGTTCTCATAAGCAGTTAGTTTTGGTTAACGGCCCCTGTTTCCACAGGGGCCGTTTTTATGTGCCGTCAAGGGCGCCTCTTGCCAATCCCGTGAAAAATTTGAGACCGGTATAATCTTATGCGGGTATTAAAACTTAATCAACAGCTTTTCAGCCATTAGCTTACCGTCCTTATAATATTCAAAGAACCAGCTGTCATCTCTTTTGAACACGATCCCATTGGAGGATCCATTATCCGCAATAAAATAATCGGCCACCGAGCTTTTGAACATGCGTAAAATCGTCTTTGGGGTGGTATCGATCAGCTGGTATCCATTAGCAATTGGCTGCGCGTATAAGGTGCCGGCAGCCGGCGGGGCTACGGTTGCGGTAACTTTCTCTGCAGGCGAGGAATTGGAAGCGGTAGCAGGGGCTGCTGGCTGGTCATTGGCAGCCGGCAGCGGCTGATAAACATATTTAGCGTCCTTCAGGGACGTAAAGGCGTCCTGTAAAGCAAGTGTATAGGAAAGCTCAAAATCTTTCTCCCGGCTATTCCCTTCTTTCCCTTTAAAAATCACATTTCCCTTACAGTCTTTTAATAAAAGGGTAAGCCTGGTAGTAAACATTGATTTTCTCTCTACCACTTCAGCACTGAGTGCATTACACTTATTATTAGCAAGCTCAGTAGGTAGTTCGGAATTGTCAAAATAGGCCGTAAAACCGTTGTCTTCCAGGTACGATTTAGTGAGTGAATTTAATCTGTATTGGTCTTTTTGCTTAAGGAAAGAAAAGCTTTCAGGCACCAGAACATATTTGTAGTTGTTAAGTGAAGTCTGCGAATAGGCTGAAAAACAGCTAAATAAAAGGAATAATAATACATATGATTTCATAATCACCCTGAATTTTGTTCTTTTTTGAAATTTAATTTGTCATTTAGCGGTACAACTGTCTTTATTTGCGTATATGTGTAAAGATACCCATTCTTTGCAATTTTGATCTTTTACCATTAAATCGGTGGAAACACAAAAATTTCCTCAATTCGTAACCCTCTTCATGATCTGGCCTGCATTGGAAGTTTTCTACCAGCGGCAGAATTTCCCGAATCAATAAATGCTTCGGAAGTCCCCGTCCTAACTTTGCGAAAAAATTTATAGATGTCGCGAATATTTACCAATACTTTTCTTATTACCCTTCTCAGCTTTCCCCTATTCCTGCTTGGACAATCCCCTGAAATACCCCGAAACCCTGAAAACACCGGCACGGTAACGGGCCGTATCACCTCGATGGATGATCAGCCGCTCGAACTCGTTTCCGTATCGCTGGTGGAGCCGGGAAAAGGGACCCTGACCAATAATGAAGGGATTTACCGGATGGAAGCTGTTCCCCCCGGGAAATATACGCTGCGGATCCAGCTCCTGGGCGCTAAACAAAAGGATTCGGTCATTGAAGTCATTGCAGGACAAACGGTCATCCTGAACTACCGGCTGACAAGGGAAAATATTCAATCCTTACAGGAGGCAAGGGTGGTCCGGAGCGTCAATAGATTTTCCAGGAAAGAAAGTATTTATATCGCCCGTCTTCCTTTGAAGAACATGGAGAACCCCCAGGTCTATAATACCGTTTCCAAAGAGCTGATAAAGGAGCAAATGTCATTGGACCTGGGAAGCGTAACCCAGAGCATACCCGGCGCCGGTATCCCCATCATCGCCAACCAGGGCCGCGTGACTTTCTTTTCCCGTGGCTTTGAAACAGAACCCAATGCACGCAACGGAGTAGCCGGCGCGGCTTTTTCTTCGATCGACGTCGCCAATCTGGAAAGAATAGAAGTGATCAAAGGGCCGTCTGCCACCCTTTTCGGAACCAACATTTCCAGCAGCTATGGCGGCTTGTTGAACCGCGTTACAAAAAAGCCTTATAACGGCACGGGGGCCGAAGTAGCCTATTTCGGCGGCAGCTGGAACTACAACCGGTTCGCTTTCGACGTGAATACGCCCATCAACCAGGATAAGACTGCATTGTTTCGCATGAACGGCGCCACCACCTTCCAGAAAAGCTTCCAGGATATAGGCTTCTCCAATAATATCAGCCTCGCCCCAAGCTTTTCCTACCAGATCAACGACCGTATGACACTTTTGCTGGATGTGGAGTTCGGCAACGAGAAAGGAACATCCGTGGTGAGGTTCAATCCCTCCACCAAAAGCGGCAAGGTCCAATCCATCGCCGACATGAATTTTCCTTACAAAAAGACCTTCCTGAGCAACGATCTCCCCTACACGACTCAGATGCTGAACATCTTCGCCCAGCTGAATTATAAGATCTCCGATCAGTGGACTTCCCAGACGATCGTATCGAGAGCAAGGTCTACCATCAACGGTTATATCTCCGCCCTTACCGGAGCCACCGACAGCACCATCCGGCCACAGGAGATCGTTGGAAACACCGACTTTATCGCCACGGATATCCAGCAGAACTTCATCGGTGATTTTAAGATCGGGGCCTTCCGCAACCGCCTGGTGGTCGGTCTGGATTATTATAATAATTTCAACGATTTTGACCGGGTAACGGTTAACCTCCCCGCCGTCAATTTCATCCATACGCCTTCCACTTATCTCGTCAGCAAGTTCAAAGTGGATTCGCTGACCACTACGGGCGCACTGCGGAGGGAGACCAACAGCGACAACAGTTATGCCGCCTATGCTTCCGATGTATTCAATATCACCGACAACCTGATGGTTATGGCGAGCCTTCGTGTCGACCGTTATCAGTACAAAGGTGTATACAATGTCAGCACCGGCGTTACAGCAGGGGGATTGGGCGCTGGCGGCATACAGGCCGGGCCTTACGGACAGACATCCCTGTCTCCCAAGCTCGGGCTCGTGTATGAAGTGATAAAGGACAGGATCTCTTTATTCGGCAACTACCTGAACGGATTCTTCAATCAGAGCGGACAGGCAAAAGATGGGACTGCTTTCAAACCCGAACACGGCAACCAGCTGGAAGGCGGCGTAAAAGGGGATTTATTTGATCATAAGCTCGTCGGCACCATCAGCTATTATGATATAAAGGTGGCCAATGTACTGCGTACAGATCCCAACGATGCGAACTACTCCATCCAGGATGGAACGCAGCTCAGCAAGGGCCTTGAAGTCGAGCTGACCGCCAACCCGTTCAAAGGGCTGAATATCGTTGCCGGCTACGCGTACAACGACAGCAAATACACGAAAGCCGACGCTACCGTCGCGGGCCTTCGTCCGGCCGGATCTGGTCCGGATAAGATGGTTAATTTCTGGGTCAGCTACCGTATCCCGGAAGGGAAGGCGAAGGGACTTGGCGTTGGCTTTGGCGGAAACGCCGGCTCTATGTCCTACCAGACCAACACGAGTACGGCCAAGATCACGATCCCTTCTTACACCGTGCTGAACGCCACGATCTTTTATGATCTGCCAAAGATCAGGTTTGGGGCAAAGGTGGATAACCTGACAAGCGAGAAGACCTGGTCGACCAGGCTGACACCACAGCCGCCGGCAAGATTTACGGGCAGCATAGCCTTGAAGTTCTAGGACTTAGCGTTAAGGTTGTCAGATCCGGGGGGAATTTAGGTGGCCAGATCTGGCGTGGAGTTAGGAGGCCAGGGGTGGTGTGGAGTTCAAGTGGCCAGGGGTTGCCCGATCTGGCGTCGAAGTCGCGTGATTTGTCTAATTTTGCGGCCGGTTAAAGGCAACATGCGCCCGGTCCGGTTAAAGGCACGAATATGAAATGAGCATAAAAAAGAAAATACTCTTTGTACATCGCTGGCTCGGCATCGTCAGCGGACTGCTGGTGGTGTTCGTAGCACTCACCGGCTCCATGCTGGCTTTTGAGGACGAAGGGCGGGACTACCTAGAGCACGAGTATTATCATATTACGCATCCTGCCGGCGAAAGACTTTCCCTGGACCAGATGGTTGATACGTTCAGAGTTTACAATCCGAAAATAAAGATCAACAGCATTCGCTTCAAAGAGACAGCGGATGCTGCTGTCGTCTTTTTTACAAAGGACAAGTATGTCTTTATAGATCCCTATACTTCCCGGGTCATGGCTACGGTGCCGGTGAAACACGATTTCTTTTATGTCGTCAAAATGCTGCACACTTCGCTGATGCTGGGCGATGTGGGAAAGGCGATAGTCCATATCAATGTGCTGCTGTTCTTTACCATCTGTCTTAGCGGGCTGGTCATGTGGTGGCCGAGAAAATGGAACCTGTTCCGTTCGGCTGTGTCTATCAAAACTTCCGGCAGCCGGAAGCGCGTCAATTATGATCTTCACCGGGCATTGGGCTTTTATTCCCTGCCGGTGCTGCTGATCATTTCGTTTACGGGCCTGTTCATGGCCTCCGGTATCACTAAGAATTTTGTTTCTTTTGTCACGGGGTCTCCTATGCCAAAGAAGGACGAAGATGCGGTCACAATCACCAAACCTCTGACAGCCGATACAGCGAAGACTCCGAAGGCAGCAGATGCACCGAAAATGCCAGGAGCAGCGACAGCGGCAGTTGCAGCGCTTGAAGCACCGACAGCGCCAGGAGCAGCAAAAGCGGCGCATCGCCATTTTTCCCTTGATTCCGCCTATGCCTATTCCCGGACGCATTATCCGGGAGCGCTGGAGACTTTCGTAGTGCCGGCTGCAAAAGAGACGCCGATCCGCATCGCCATGCGCTATTCCTATACGGTCGTGCGTAATCAAAACACGTTATATTTCAATCCCCGGGATGGTTCGCTCGTGAAAGCGGATCTCTACGCAGACTACAATAGCTATGACAAAATGGCCCGCAGCAATTACAACCTTCATACCGGAAAAATAGGCCCGCTGGGAATTTTTGGCAAGGTCCTCTGGTGTATGGCGGCGTTGATCGCAGCGTCGCTGCCTGTTACGGGTTTTTGCATCTGGATGGGAAAGAAGAAGAAAAAGACGGTATCGAAATTATCGTATCCCATACCGCAGACGATGTCATCAATATAGCTTTCTCCTCTATTTTATCATAAGTATCTCCCGGCTGGTGATAGTTTATAAAGATAGGGGCCTGTGACAGGATCCTCAATAAAGCTTCTGTATGCGCCCCTTGCGCCAATGCGCTGTAATAGTGACCGGCAGCTTCGATATCTTTATCAGAGATACAGGTAATGGTAAAAGCATCTGCCAGACCGGCCCGTCGAAATGACAAATGGTCCGCTGTGTTGGTGACAATTTTGTCAAACCGTCTTGTTGTTAGATGCTGCGCTTTCGAACTCCGTTCAAACGTCTCCAAAAGGGCGCCCGACGCGTTCTGATTCACCGGCCATATCGCCAGTTGATCGCCGATCCCCACTAATTCCAGGTTGATAAGCCCAAGGAGATCTTCCACTCCGTATCTGTTGGTATAGGCAGCCGATCCTTTCAACCCTGTCTCTTCTTCATCAAAGAAAAATATACGCAGTCCAATTCCATTGTTCTTTCTTTCCTGAAATTTCTCCATTATATTCATGCAGACTGCGATGGCGGAACTATTATCATTGGCCCCAGGCGCTGCCGGCACCCTGTCGAAATGAGAGCTGATCCCTACTCTTTTTCCCGTGTCTCCCAGATCGACCACCAGGTTAACGCCTGTCGCATATTCCTGCCGCCGGTAATCAATTCCCATCTCTTTCAAATAATTCACGATAATTTCCAGCCTTGTATGATTGGGTTTATTATCCAGCTGTCTGATCAGATCGATATGTTTATTCATGTTGCTATTTATATAACTTATAAATAATTGCTTATAAATAAAGTCCGGCAGATGAAACAGCAAGAGAAGGAAGATTTATCAATTGAATGCCTGTAAAACAACGGCAAACCGGGAATTGTCATACAAAGATAAGTTCTTCATCGAAATAAAAGATCCCAAGTCCCGCCTCTAATGTGTCTTGAATTACCGGTTACTCCAAAGTAAGCACTACACTTTGTCTGAAAATTGCCGTTCTATGTCCCGGAATGACACCTATTTCCAGGTACACTATCTGGAACTTTGCAGGACAATGCAGCTAAAATCTTCACTTGCCTTTTACTTCAAAAACATCCACGCCCGCCTGTTAATAAAGACATTTGCTGATTTTTTTTGCCCTAATATATGTATATACAACTATTGTCTATACATAATTACTTTTAGATAAGAGACAAACATCTATTGCAAGGCATTAAAAATGAAATGGTTATGAAACAAATTCTACAAGTTGCTTTTCTTTTACTCCTGGTGCTATTAATCGCTCCAACCCATTCCTATTCGCAGGAAGCCCCCCCCCCTACCCATCTTTTGAGGACTTATTGGGATGATGATTACCTCAACTTTTATGGAAGGGGAACAGACAGGGCCTATACCAACGGGTTAAGGCTGGAATTCATTTCTGCAAAAAAAAAGACACCTGCCTTTTTGCCCGACAAGCTCATGCCCACCGCCGGTGACAGCAGCACCAATTTATACGGGTGGGCTGTCACCCAGTTAATGTTTACGCCCGGCAATATTTCGAAGGAGAGCTTTCAACCCGATGATTACCCCTGGTCCGGCGCCTTGTTTGTCACGCACACCCTCTATTCCTACAATCAGCAAAAAAAGATGGATATCCAGACCGAGCTGAACCTGGGTGTTATGGGTCCCTGGGCCCTGGCGGGAGAATTGCAAACCATGGTGCACCGGATGATCCATTATATAAAACCCGAAGGCTGGGATAATCAATACGGGAATAGTCTCCTGCTCAATATCAACATTACCGGAGAGAAGCAATTATTGAGCTATCGGAATTTCCTGGAAGTAATTGCCGGGGCACATGCCGCTGCAGGCACCATGTTAAATGAGCTGGCTGTTTATCCGATTATCCGGATTGGCAAAATGGCGCCTTATTTTAAAGGATATATCAGCCAGTATGCGCAATCAAAAGGGCAAAAGGTTCAATTTTATTTTATTATCAAACCGGAATTGGAATGGGTATTAAGCAATTCCTTATTGGAAGGCGGGGTGCTTCCGAACAGAGTACCGGCAGCTAATAAAAAGGGAACGGGACAAGCTGCTTACCATTCGTTGCGTCCCATCGTACCCTCTTTTGCTTATGGACCGACACTGAGCCTGGGCCATTTTAGTATCAGCGCTACACAAACAGTTGTCAGATCCTGGATGAAAGGCTTGTATGACAATGCTTATGGCAACCTGTCTTTGTATTTCTCCTGGTAGATCCGGGTAGTGCTTTTTGAAAAAATCACCTGTCTAAATGGAAATATGTAATTTGCTATTTCATAGATAAGACTGCATGATTTGACCAATGAAGACCTTTATAGCGACGAGGAATTGCTACTGTTGATAGCGAAAGGGGATGAAAATGCCTACCAGGAGATCTTTAAACGGTATTGGGGACAGGTCTATGGTACTGGCCTTCGTCTCACCAAATCTCCGGAACTTTCCAAGGATCTGGCGCAGGAGATCTTTTTAAAACTTTGGGACAACCGTTCCAAACTGCCGGAAGTAAAAAAAGTGGATGCCTGGTTATATACCATTTCCCGCAACCTGGTGACCGATTATCTACGGAAAAAAGTGCTGGCCCCCTTCAATGCCGCCTGGCTGGAAAGCTATTTTTTGCACGATACACAAGGCCCCCAGCAAAGGCTGGAATACCTGGAGCTGGAACGGCTGCTGAAAGAAGCCATCGATCAATTGACGCCCCAGCTGCAGCAGGTCTTTAAACTAAGCCGGTATGAAGGTCTCAGTCACGAACAGATCGCCCGGCAGATGGGCATCTCCCGGGTGTCTTCCAAGGCTTATGTCGTCCGGGCGCTAACCGAGATCCGGAAGTATATCGCTAAACACACCGATAAGCTGCTGTTTTTGACAGGCTGGCTGCTGGCTGGCTGGCGCCGGTGAGGCCGGCCGCCCCGAATATTTTTTCCAAACAATGTATTCCCTCTCTTTTGATCTGCGTCTTACTAATGAACCAGACGGGAGAATGCCTAAACACCGACTGTTGTCCTTAAAACGATGGACGCTGTCATTGAACAAACAACGCAGTAGATCTGCTTGCCTTAAACTTTACCACATGTCGCAATCCAATTTCGAAGAATTATTTAATAAATTCCTGGGCGAGAACATGACCGCTGCCGAAATTGACCGGTTCCGGGAGCTGTTCCATGACGATCGTTACCAGCCTTTACGCGATCAATTGCTGGAAACGGCCTTTACCAATAAGGCCTTCATAGAGAACGGAGATTATGATCCGAAGGAAGTTTTTCAGCAATTGCTGGCCCGGGCAAAAGACCGGGAGCCTGTCAGCCAGGTCCCGGAGGCCCGGCTTCAGACGGAGGCAGCGTCCGGAACGGAGAAATCGCCCGGGACAGCCGATCAACCTCAAGCGCCGGTCATCCCCTTATCCTCCAGCCCTTCTCCCCTACGCCGGTTATGGATTGCCGCCGCCGTGGTATTCATTATTCTCCTGGGAGGAACAGCCTGGTTCTTTATCAACCGTGCCAATAAACAGCGGGTCCCTGTGGCACAGGCAGCTCTCCCCAAAGGAGATGTTGCTCCCGGCCGCAATGGAGCGATCCTCACCTTATCCAACGGGAAAAAGATCCTGCTCGACAGTGCCGGCAATGGTGAGCTGGCCAGCGATTCCGGCGTAGCTGTCATCAAAAAGGACGGGGCCATCGCCTACCGGGGAAAGACGGAAGAGATGGTTTACAATACAGTGGCTACTCCCAAGGGAAGGCAATGGCAGCTGACGTTAAGCGATGGGACCAAAGTCTGGCTGAACGCCGGATCTTCGATCCGCTATCCGGTGAGCTTCCCGGGTAATGAGCGATTGGTGGAGATGAAAGGCGAAGTCTATTTTGAAGTAGCGCAAAAGGCCGGCGCTCCCTTTATCGTACAGGCGCCAAAACAGTCCATCCAGGTGCTGGGCACTCATTTCAATGTGAATGCCTACGGCGATGAACCCATTTTCAGGACGACGCTGCTGGAAGGATCCGTGCAGGTGATGAGCAGTGATAAGAAAGTTCTGATCCGGCCCGGGCAACAGGTCAGCAATAATTATACTACCGGCTCTCTTACGATAAAAGAAGCCAATGTGGATGATGCCATTGCCTGGATCAACGGACGTTTCAAATTTGACAATTCGGATCTTAAGACAGTGATGCGGCAGATTGCCCGCTGGTACGATGTGGAGGTGGAATACCGGGGTAATATCTCTAACCCTCAGTTCGGCGGGGGTACTTACCGCAGCAGTAACCTGTCGGAAGTGCTGCAGGTGCTGGAATTGAGCGGGGTGCATTTCAAGCTGGAAGAACGGAAGATAATCGTTACGCCATAAATCAAGGGATGTTGCCGGCGTCAGACCGGTAAATATTCCCGGATCGGCTAAAAAATACTATCGTCTAATGGACCTGCGTCCGTTGGCCGAAAGCTCCAACTAAAAAACCGGGAGCATTCGTGGTGCCCCCGGTGAAAAGTTTGGATGACCGGAACAACAAAACTCTGACTGAGAGTTATTCTTTAACCCAAAACTATTGCCAAGTTATGCAATTTTCTGCTAATGAGAAAAGGCGTCTGCGGCGGCTTTTCCGAAATCAATTCTTTTTATTTATGAAGCTGACAGCCGTTCTATTACTTGCAGCCTGTTTACAGGTCAGTGCAGGCGCTGTTTCACAGACAGTCACTTTGAAGTTATCCAATGCCCCGCTGGAAGTGGCGATGAAGGAAGTATCCAGACAAACAGGTTATGAATTTTTCTACCGCCTGGAACAGCTCAAAGAGGCCAGGAGCCTTTCGATCGACGTATCCAATATTTCGTTGAAGGCAGCGCTGGATGAAATTTTCAAAAACCAGCCCTTCGCCTACGCCATTGCCAATAAGACGATTATCATAAGTCCCAGGCCGGTGCAGCTTCCTCCATCAGCGGATACAACCCGGCTCCCTACTCCTCCCGCTGTAAAAGGAAAAGTTTTCAATGAGAACGGAGGCCCGATACCGGGAGCCACGGTAACGGTGAAAGGGACAAAGCGGGCCAACCTGACCAATGAGCACGGGGACGTTGAGATGGATGGGGTACCAGGCAATGTCACCCTTGTCGTCAGCAGCATTGGCTTCGAGCCGCAGGAGATCCGATTGAATGGCAGAACGGAGTTCTCGGTCAGGCTGAGGATAAAGGTGAATGAGCTGGGGGGCGTCGAGATCCGGAATGGGATGTTCACCCGCAAGAAAGAGTTTTTTACGGGAGCGACTTCTTCCTACACCGGCGACCAGCTGAAGGCCATCGGCAACAAGAACGTGCTGGAAAGCCTGAAGACGCTGGACCCGTCCTTTATCCAGATCACCAACAACCTGCAGGGCTCCAACCCCAATACGATGCCTACCTTTGAGATCAGGGGAAGGACGAGTGTCAGCACGACGGATCTCAACAACCAGTTCAGCTCCGATCCCAACCAGCCTTTGTTCATTCTGGACGGGTTCGAAAGCACGCTGCAGGCCATCTATGACCTGGATATGAACCGGGTGCTGTCGGTGACCATCCTGAAAGATGCCGCATCGACGGCGCTGTATGGCGCGAAGGCATCCAACGGAGTGGTGGTGGTAGAGACCAAACGTCCGGTGCCGGGAGAGCTGCGGATAAGCTACACCGCCGATCTCTCCCTGGACATCCCCGACCTCACCAGCTACAACCTGATGAATGCTTCCGAAAAGTTACAGTTTGAAAAACTATCGGGAGTTTATTACCAGCCCAATTCCCAGTGGCTGTATGACGAACGATACAACCAGAAGTTGGCTGCCATAGCCTCCGGCGTAAATACTTACTGGCTGAGCGAACCGGTAAAGCCGGGTTTTACCAACCGGCATTCACTGCAGCTGTCCGGGGGTAATAACGACCTGTTATTTAATGCCGGCGCCTCCTATGGAAACCAGAATGGGGTCATGAAAGGCTCGGACAGACAAACCTGGAGCGGTAACTTCAGCCTCACCTACCGGAAGGGGAAAATGAATATTACCGACATGCTCAGTACCTCCGGAAGTACGGCCACAGCATCCCCCTATGGCTCATTTTCAGATTTTGCCCGGGCCAATCCCTACTATCAAAAACGTAATGCGGACGGATCCATTCCCAAGTTCCTCGACCCAACCGATACGACGATGGTGAACCCGCTATACAATGCCTCTCTGTTGGGCATCAATAAGACGCCCTCTTTCACTTTTTACAATAACCTGCAGGCTATTCTAACGCTCAGCAGCACGGTACGATTGCAGGGAGGTTTTCAGCTAAGCAAGGGTAACAGTTCGCAGACCATATTCATTTCGCCCGATAATACCCAGTTTGATGGCACAGACATACAGCAGAAAGGCAGCTATACCAATACGCACACGGAGAATACTTCTTACAACGGCAACATCATGCTTACCTGGGCTAAAGTAATAGGGAAAAACCAGCTGAATGCGAATGCCCGATCGGAGATACAGCAGACTTCCAGCAATTCACTGGGTTTTGCTGCGGTGGGCTTTCCTTCCGGTACCGACGGCAACCCTTCCTTTTCCTATCAATATACCCCCTATAGCAGGCCCAGCGCATCCTCGCTGGTCTCCCGAAGTGTCGGTTTCCTGGGAAGCATCAACTATGTATTCGACAACCGTTTCCTCCTGGACGCCACTTACAGGCTGGATGGCGCCAGTGTATTTGGCTCCAACCGTCTTTTTAAGCCTTTTGAATCAGCAGGCCTGGGATGGAACCTGCACCGGGAAGCCTTTTTACGGCAATACCATTGGATCAATCTGCTAAAGATCAGGGGAAATATCGGGTTGACCGGTAACGAGAACCTGGGTCAGTTTACTTCCGTCTCTACCTATGGTTTTCAATCGGGACAGAGCAACTTCGGACAGGGCCTCAACATGCTCTCCTTAGGCAATCCCAATGTGGAATGGCAGAAGACGCGGCAGGCCAGCTATGGAACGGACTTTGCCTTCTTCAATAACAGGATCAGCGGGACAGTAGATTATTTTACTAAATACACCAATCCCCTGGCTATCGGCACCAGCGGCACGCTGCCTTCCTCTACGGGAGTGAACTCCAACTACGTCATCAACGTCGGGCACCTTAACACGAAGGGCTGGGAGTTCAATCTCCGCCTGTCCCCGATCTATAACCTGGAGAAAAGGATCATCTGGACCATCGGCATCACCGGCAGTGCCTATAAGAGCACGTATGGCGGGCTGGGCAACACTCTGTCAGCCGTCAACAAACACGCCGACAGCCTGAGCGGTGCGGGTGGCTCCAATGCCGTCAATGCAGCCAACGGCCTGAACCGTTACAGCGACGGCTACAGTCCCGATGACATCTGGGCCGTTGTTTCGCGGGGTATCGATCCGGCGACAGGCAAAGAAATATTCCAGAAAAAAGACGGCACGCTCACTTTTACATATGACCCGGATGACATCGTAAGAGTAGGTAATTCCCGGCCTAAAATAGAAGGGGTCATCAATACGTCCCTTACCTACGGCAACTTTACGTTTGGCGCCGCCATCCGTTACAGCAGGGGCGGATACCAGATGAACAGCGCCCTCTACTCCAAAGTGGAGAATATAGGAATAGGGGATGTGCTATTCAACCAGGACAAGCGGGCCCTCTACGAACGCTGGCAGAAACCGGGAGATGTCTCCCAGTTCAAGTCCATCGGCATCACCGGCAGCACGCCCCTGTCTTCCCGTTTCGTGGAGAAAGACAGTTACTTTGACGGGGAGTCCTTCAGCCTGGGCTACCGGATCTCCAATGGCTGGATAAGACGGTATAAAATGCAAGCCTTAAGCTTTAACTTTTACCTGAACGATATCTTCTGGCTCGAAAGCATAAAAACGGAAAGAGGAACAGATTATCCTTATGCCCGGACCGCTTCCTTCAGCATCAATGCATCCTTTTAAGCCAAAACTCAACCAAAATGAAAAGAAATTATTATCATATAGTCCTGTTGCTGGCTGGCCTGACACTGTTGGGCGGCTGTAAAAAATACCTGACGGTGCAGCCTGAAGCTTCCTATACGGAAGACCAGGTATTCACCAGCGAAACAGGAATAACGCAGGCCCTGAGCGGCCTTTACAACGACCTGGCCGGCAACGCGCTCTATGGCGCCAACCTGACCACCACGACGGTGGAGATCCTTGGTCAGCATTACAATACGGTATATAACGGGTCGGCTAACAATTACTCCACCCTACAGACTTATAAATATACCGATGCATCTGTGCAAAGTACTTTTGACCAGCTGTGGACGACGGCATACAATACCATCCTCGCTGCCAATAAATTCATTTCGAGAATAGACGGGTCGGCAAGCAGCGGCGTATTATCTGCGGCCAAAGCGCAGGAGCTGAAAGGGGAAGCGATCGCCCTGCGCGCCTTCGTACATTTTGACCTGTTGCGCCTGTTCGGGCCGATATATGCGACCTCACCGGATGCCCCGGCCATTCCCTATTACAGGAATGCGGACGGGAATGCGCAGTCCATCCTTTCGTCCAGGCAGGTACTGGACAGCGTTCTGGCCGATTTCACGCAGGCGGAATCCTTACTGGGCAATGACCCGGTGATCACGGATGGCATTGTGAGCTCCCAGGATTACTATAGCGGCCTGCGCAACCAGCGGCTGAATTATTTCGCGGTGAAGGGCCTGATGGCCAGGGCCTACCTGTGGGGCGGCAACAAGAGCGCCGCGCACGATTCGGCGCAGGCGGTGCTGACACAGGGAGAAAAATGGTTCCCCTGGACGGTGAGAGACAATGTCGTCAACGGGATCGCTCCCAACAGGATCTTTTCCCCCGAGATGATCTTCGGCGTGTATAATATCAACATGTATACTGATTATACGAACTATTTCAGCTCCAGCCTTTTGACCGGCCAATTGCTGACAGCCCAGCCCGGGCAGCTGAACGGTATGTTCGAAAGCAACAATAATGACTACCGGTACACCAACAGCACTAATTCCGCCAACACCTGGACTCCCATTACCCTGGGGGATGGGACGTCCGCTTACGGCTTCGACAAGTACAGGGACGTGCCGAGCACTACAGCATCGTGGAGATTCCTGCAGCCGCTGCTGCGAAAATCCGAGATGTACTATATAGTGGCGGAGACCAGCACCGATCCCGGGGCCTCTTTTAACGCGCTGGACACGGTAAGGCTTCACAGGGGGCTTGCGGCGCTGTCTCCATCAGCCGTCATAACGACGGAAATAAAGAAAGAATACCAGAAAGAGTTCTGGGGAGAGGGCCAGGTGTTCTTCTATTACAAACGAACCAACACGGCGTCCGTACCCGACGGCACGGAACCGGCCTATTATTACACGGTAAGGCCTGTATACCAGGTGCCGCTGCCTTTATCCGAAACCACTCCACGTTAAATTCAACCATCATGAACAAGTTACTATATATCGTTCTATTCGCGGGGCTCCTTGGCGGGGTATATGCCTGCAAAAAAGAAAAGCTGCTCACCTACGACGCCCCGGACAGCATCTACTTTCAGCTGATGCATATCACTACGCAGATAGACAGCACCAGCCTTTCCTTTGCCTATTCGCCGGCGTCGGTGCAGGACAGCACGATCATGATACCCGTGGCCGTCACGGGTGTTGCTGCCAAAACAGACAGGGAGTACAGCGTCGCCGTCGACCCGGCATCTACGGCCAAACAGGGGACGCATTATGTGCTGCCTTCGAAATTCGTGCTGCCGGCGGGCGTCCTGATAGACAGCTTCCCCGTGAAATTCACCCGGACGACGGATCTGCAGGATACTACACTAAAGCTGGTCCTGGACCTGAAGCAGAATGTGAGCTTTCATACCGATATCCCGATATTCATCGGGTCGGATACTGTCAATGCCCTGTCCGTTACCATTTCGGTCTCCGATATCATGGTGCCGGGGCCTTACTGGACAAGCATCTTTAATGCCTATTTCGGTTCCTTCAGCGTGAAAAAGGTGAAACTGCTGAACCAGGTGACGGGAATGCCGCTCGATTTTCCCATCAACGGCATTTTCTATGCCGGGTTGACCTTCGGCGCGCAGGCGTCTAATTATGCCATCACCATGAGCCGCTACCTGGAGGACCAGGCGGCCAGCGGTCATACCGTCTATGAAGACGATGGCGTGACGCCCATGGTCATGGCTGCCTCTTATCAATAGACGACGATTTTTGAATTCTCAAAAAGCTACAGTGTTATGAAAAAACTATTATTATTAGTCATACCGGTCTTATTTATTACCGCCTGTTACAAAGACAAGGGTAATTACAGCTATCATACCATCAACGAGGTCTCTATTGCAAACTTCGACAGCGTGAATGGATACATAGCCTTTTTCGGAGATACATTCAGTATAGCGCCCACCATCGTCTCCTCCCAGGACCTGGAGTCGGACACGGCCTATACCTACGAATGGTCTTACCGCGTCAGCA
>JAATFV010000107.1 GCA_015655015.1 Chitinophagales bacterium
ACGAATACCAAATCAGGCGCAAGCTTCATATTCGCCGCCATCTATTCATTCTAGCTTATTTCTAACGATTGCTTGTTACCTTTCGAAATACAAAAGGAGCGCATAGAAATGCGCTCCTTTTAAACTTTACAACGTGCCAGGGTCATTTATAGCTTGCGTAACACATACACCCTGATCTAAATATTTAATCAAACAACCTTTTACAATCTGAATAAAAGAGCAAAAATGATCCTGTCCTCGGACTTCACCAGGTCAGGTCTCCAATCCGGAGGCAGCGGCGTAGTAGTATATCCATTCGGAGAGGTCACGCCACCGGGGCCCGCAAAATAAGGCACATTCGCATGCCGGTGCACATACTCCACCCGAAAGAGAAAACTCTGATTAGGCATCCAATCCAGGTTGGTAGAACAATCCCAGGCTTTGAATTGATCGCCGGGATTAGCGCTGAAAGGGAATTTCCCTTCTGTTTGCGTAGGATTATTCGGATCAGGCAGCGGACTTGCCTGCCCGGTAGGATACAACACCAGGTAACGCCCCGGATTCGTCATAACACCCCCGCCGATCGTCCAGGCAAATTTGTTTTTTGCAAACCATACACGATTATAGATCATCGCGCTTAAAAAATACTGCGCCGGCCCCTTTGTCGCCGAATCTTTGTTATTAAACCCATTCACACCCCCGCCTTTTTCAAATCCAAGATCACCCGTTAAGGACAAGGCCATTTTACTGATACCCGTCGAGGCCGGGTTATTATAATATCTGAACAGCATACTGTTGTCCGAGTGGAATCTTTTCCTGGCAGGCAGGCCGGCAGCATCCGTACCATAATAATCATTGGTAAGGAGCTTAAAGCTGCTGGTCGGGTTCCAGGTAATATTGGCTCCAAGACCAGGCATCGAGTTGAACTTGCCGTAACTCTGCCAGCCGTTAATGATCCACGGCTCGATCTTAAGGTGTTTGGTCGGGAAGATCTGGATACGCACCCCATTAAAGAACCAGGGCGTATTATCAGAAGTATAGGAAGCCTGGTATTCCCAGTTCTCTACCTGGTAATAGGAATTCAGCCCGATATAGGACATAAAAAGTCCGGCATCCACATTGATACCATACCACTTGTTAAAATGATACCCTACATAGGCCTCACTCAGGTAACGATACACATTGGCCAGCTGATACTGCCCCCTGTAGGGGCTCAGATCATTTCTGGGGACCACCTGGGACCTTGTTCCCATTTGTATCATGAACTTGGCCCTTGCATTTTCATAATTAAAATCCCCGCCAAAGCTCAGCTGGGAAAGCTGCACTTCATTATTTCGCGCGAGTGCCGTTGACCCTACCACCGTATTGTCATTCGGGTTATTAAAGGAGTGCGTATAGTTCACATCCACCATAACGCTCGGTATAAAATATTTTCCATGGAAAACGGAAGAATCCCTGCGGTCACTTCCATTTTGCCAGTTCGTTTCGATACCATCAAAAGGTATTTTAGGGCTCGTCGAATCCTGCGATCGTACATTCACTACCATTCCAAGTAAAAAGCTACTTGCAATAATTAACTTTTTCATTCAGTATTTTTTTGATTGCCAGGTATGACGCCAAAAGAATGCCAGCGTACCCGCATATAACTTCTCTTTAACAAATCCCAATCCCAGTAAAGATTACAGCGATCCGAAGGCCGGCCCTCCCTGTTTCCCGGATGAAACGACCCTTCCAAAATGGGAGGCCGCGATCTATCAAAATGACAGGTCGCGGATAACGATCCTGCCTTAATCTTCATTCAGCCCATATTCCTCCATCTTCCGGTACACCGTCGTTAATCCGATATTTAAAAGCTTGGCAGCTTTCATTTTATTACCCTGCGTATAATTGAGAACACGCCGGATATGTAATTTCTCCACACTGGCCAGCTCAAAGGCCGACAGACCCCGTATAGGACTGTTCTGCTCCTGCCACCCTGCCGGCAGGCTCTCCTCCGTCAGCAACCCGCCTTCGGATAAGATCACCGACCGCTCGATCACATTCTTCAGTTCCCTGATATTACCTTTCCAGGCCTGTCTCTCTAATATCTGTAAATAGGCCGGACTCATTCCCCCGACGACCTTATTCATCTTATCCGCAAATAACTTGACAAAGTATTTAGCCAGCAGAGGAATATCATTTTTCCGGTCCCTTAAGGGCGGGATCTCTATCGTAAAGACATTCAGCCGGTAGAACAGATCTTCCCGGAACTTTCCTTCCGCTACCTGCTCCCGTAGATTCCGGTTGGTCGCCGATATGACACGGGTATTCACCGTCACAGGGGCCGTGCTGCCCACCTTAAAAAACTGATGGGTCTCTAACACCCGTAATAACTTTGATTGCAGGTCAACCTGCATTTCACCGATCTCGTCCAGGAACAAAGTCCCCCCATCAGCTTCCTCGATCAGGCCCTTCTTGTCCTTCAGCGCCCCGGTAAAAGCGCCCATCTTATGCCCGAATAGCTCACTCTCCAGCAGATCTTTTGAAAAGGCGCTGCAGTTCAGCGCGATAAAAGGGTGGGAACCCCGTTTGCTGCCCGCATGGATGGCCTTGGCAAATAATTCCTTCCCCGTACCCGTCTCTCCCATCAACAGCACGGTCGTATCGGAAGGAGCGACCTTACGGGTCAGCAGGATAACATCCCGGATGGCCGTCGACCCACCGATGATATTATCGAAACTGAAGATTTGTGCGACTCGCTCCTCCAGCCGCCCTACCCTTTTTTGCAAATGGGATTTCTCCGCCGCATGGGCGATCAGGGGCAGCAATTTATCATTGTCATCACCTTTACTGATATAATCGAACGCGCCCGACCGCATCGCCTGTACGACATCCGGGATATTCGCATGCGCCGTGAGCAGAATGATCTCCACCCCCGGAAACCTGGTTTTCACGCCCCGGGTGAAATCAAGACCATTTCCGTCCGGAAGCTGGACATCGCAGACCACCACATCGATATCTTCCTTCTGCAGCATCCGTAAAGCCGCCTTACAATCGGCCGCTTCATATACATTGTATCCTTCCAGGGCAATGATCCTTTGTAAAAGGCCCCTGAGCTTATCCTCATCATCTACCACAAGAATATTTCCTGCTGTCATATTGATTTAATTCAGACATGCTCCATCGGGACTGCCCTCTTCGGCATCGCAAAAACTTCCGGCAGCCCTTTTGATTGTACAAGACGCTCCAACTGTACCAGCCCCTCTGAACGTACCAAAGCCCTCGAGGGCTGCAGCTCTTCCTTCGGATCGAACAGCATGGCCGTACAAAGGCACACCTTTCGCTGGTTCGACTCCAATATGGAATAGTTCACACAATGACGGCATTGGTCCCAGAATTTTTTATCCCGGGTGATCTCCGAATAAGTCACCGGCTGGAATCCGAGTTTATGATTCAGCTTCATCACCGCAGCTCCGGTGGTAATGCTGAAGATCCTGGCGCCGGGATAACGCCTGCGCGAAAGCGCAAAGATCTCCTGCTTGATGGCCGTCGCCACCCCCGCCTTGCGATAGACGGGATTTACGATCAACCCGCTATTTGAAATGAACTCCCCGTTAGTCCAGGTTTCGATATAAGAGAATCCTGCCCATTCCTCCCTTGCCGGCCCATTTACAGTCATCGCCTCCGCTCCTCCAACATCCGTCCTTGCCAGTTCATTCGCCGTCTCATTCAAGGTATTATCCTCACCAACACCTATCTCCGACAGCTTATTCCCGGTCACCGCACTATTCGAAGCGCCATCTCCCCTGCCAGCGATATCTCCCTTCACCGCAATAGCAATAACAGCCTTTCCTTCATATATTTTTTTACAAAGAGATTGAGCAGTACGTTTGGCGATACCCGTCCCTCTCGCCCTGGCCGAACGTTCCATTTCCTCCAGGATAGGATATACATACTTAACGTCAGCTGCTACTGCGATACGGATTCGAATGGCGCCATCAGGTTCTTCTTCCATGATCTTTAATCTTTAATTTGATTTACTATAGAATGCCAAAGACTATTCCGGAAAGTCTGACGGAGCATAACTAATTGTAAATCAATAAAAAAATCTCCCCTCCCCCCTTGCCTACCCACCTGTTTTGAAAAGGTTCTTTCATTCCGGAGTACGGATCCCTCACCCGTCCGGTTTCCGCCGGAGAGTCACTTTCGTCCACGGCCCTTTACCAGCCTGTATTCCATCATCCGGTCATCCCCCCAGGCCAGAACAGGCACTCCATTTGGCATGGTATAACCAATAAATTATACAGCTATGCTTAATCAATATGAGATCCAGGCCTTTATAGCCGGCAAACTGCCCCAGGTAAAACATGACCTCTCCCTGGCCGGCACTGCACCAACAGTCTATCAGTCCATGCAGGTGCTAACCGATTACACCAAAAAAATGGCCCTGGAACATAACTTTAAAATGGTAGAAAAATGTATGGGACTGGTAGAGACGCTGTATGTGAAAGGAAACAGCCTCGTAAAGAATGCAGTGGAGAATGTTTTTATCTTCTCCTTCTCTTCTATAATGTCCCGCTGTAATATCGTGGAATGGAGAATGGTTCAGTCCTATATGCCGACGGATCTGTATGCGCTGTATGTACAGCAGGTGCTGAAGTCTAAGTGCTAGAAACGCCACCGAAAACGCCACAGGCGTTTTGCCCGTAGGGCCATCATTAGACCCGAACGCCCGGAAGCTCGTCTTCCGAACGTTCGCTCGAAGCGCCCCCGGCCCCCGGCCGACTCGATCCAGCGGACGGGGCATCTCCGGAGATGCCCGCGCCCGTGTCTAATGATGGCCCTACGGGCTAAACGCGGCCCGAAACTCGGCTTAGGCCGAGTTCCTTGCCGCGTTTATGATCCCAAACGAGCTCCGTATAATCAGCTTCTCATACACCTCCTTCATCGGCTTATTCTCCCCGCTCTTCTCCAGGAGCTGAAACTTCGTCAGCGCATATTGCTGGATAGTGCTCAGCGGCAGTACGATCCTTTCCCTCATTTGGATGGACAGCTGCTCCACCGGATAATCAGCCATCAGCTCATTTTTCCCTGATAGCTTGAAAATATATTTCTGCGTGAGCTCGAACTCGTCATAAATTAATCGCCAGATCTCCCCGTAAACAGGATGTTGCGAGAAATGCTCCGTCAGCGGGAAAAAACATTTCTTCATAGCCATCTCACAATTATCCAGCAAGGTCTTGAAGAAAGGCGAATTGGTATACAGCTGCTTCAGCTCATTCCATTTCCCTTTCTTATCCAATTTCTCCAATGCCTTGCCCACTCCATAATAACCGGTCACATTCTGCTTTAGCTGACTCCAGGCGCCCACATAAGGAATAGCCCGCAGATCTTTTAATTCCAGCCTGCCGGAACTTTTCCGTTTGGAAGGCCGGCTGGCGATATTGGTCTCATTATAAAACCGCAGCGGGCTCACCTCATTCAGATAAGCAAGAAAATCAGGATGCCCTTTCAGCTTGGAATACGCCTTATAGCTCTCCACAGCCAGGGCCTGCAACAATTCTTCCTCATCTGCCTGCATGGTCACTTCCTTCGAAGAGAATAGATCATTGGAGATGCCGGCATGCAGCAGCTGCTCGATATTGTACTGCGCCGTATCGATAGTCCCGAAATTAGAGCTCACCGTCTGCCCCTGTATCGTAAGCTGTATTTGCTTATTGGCAATATTCTTTCCCATCGAAGCATAGAACTTATGCGTCTTCCCGCCTCCCCTGGCAGGGGGACCTCCCCGGCCATCGAAAAAGACCACATGAATGCCATAGTCAGCCGATATCCTCGTCAGCTCCTCCTTGGCCTTATAAATGCTCCAGTTCGCCATCAGATAACCGCCATCTTTGGTGCCATCTGAAAAGCCAAGCATGATCGTCTGCATCTGTCCCCTTCGCTGCAAATGTTTCTTATAGCTTTCATTTTCATATAGCTCCTTCATGATAGCCGCCGCCTGCTGAAGATCCTCCACCGTTTCAAAAAGAGGGACGATATCCACCGTCATTTTTTCTTTCTCCCAGCCGCTGAGCAGGAAAAGCCCGAACACCTCCAGCACGTTGATAGCGCTGTTGCATTGACTGATAATATACCGGCTGCATCCATCCTCGCCATTATAATGCTGTATGGTCTTAATAGCGGCAATGGCCTCCAAAGTATCCTTCACCAGGGGATCGTCGTACAATTCCGGCCTGGCGACCCCTTTGAGCCCCGTCAGTACCGTTGCTTTTTCAGCAGCGGTCAGTGACGAATAATTGGACGGCGCCAGCTTTTCCTTACCGGCAACGGCCGCCAGTACAGCCTCGTGCACCGTGCTTTCCTGCCGGATATCCAGCGTGGCAAAATGCAGCCCGAATATCATCACCTTCCCGATGAGGTTATCGACCAGGTTCACAAACAGGCTATTGTGCTGGTAGATGATGATCTCCCGTATCTGTATCAGCGGATCCAGGATCTCCTGCTTATGCAGCTCCGTCTTCTTCTCCGCAATGAAAATATTGTTATAAAGCTTTTCCTCCAGCTCCTGCAGGATCGTGTCGACCCCTCTAAAAGTCAATCTGCGCTTCAATCTCCGGACATCGAGATAATAACATTTGATAATCGCTCCCCGAAGTGATTCCGCCACTTTCAACGTTGTCTCTGTCTTCACAAAAGGATTCCCGTCCCGGTCTCCACCCGGCCAGAAACCCATCTTGATCACCGCATTGTTCTTATCGATGGAATGGGGAAATTGATTATGCAGCGTGGATATGATCTTGCCGCAGGCATGATAAAAAACATTTTCCAGGTACCATATAAGACTGACCGCCTCATCATATGGAGTGGGCTTCTGTTTCTTCAGAAAAGGAGTTTTGCCCAATTGCTGCATGTAGAGATTGATGTCCGCCGCATCGTTCACGATCACCGCCCTGGACAGATCGTTAATAATGCCCAGCACGGAGCCGGGATAGAATTGCGTAGGATGGGCCGTTAATACCATGCGCACCGAATAATCTTTCAGCTTCTCCGTCAGCTCTTCCTCCTTATTCGTTTGCAGGACCTCGGAGATCAGATGTTTTACCGTACCTGCTCCGCCCATATCATTCACATGCCGGAAGGCCGCATCCTCCAATGCATCGAATAATACGATCTGCCTTTCCACATACTGTACAAAACGGAAAAGGATATCCGCCCGGTCACGCTCCGTGGAATAAGCCGTATGTTTCTGGAAAAAATCTTCAATGATCTGCTCCGGGCTTTGCTTTTTCTTATAGCCGTCCTCACAGATAGTGAGCAACAGCGATAATAATATACCCGTCTTCTCTATACGGTGAAAGGGAAGAGAAGTAAATAAACTATTATACAATTGAAATTTGATCCCTACCAGGTTTTTGAACTGCTGCAAACCCTGGGACGACTGATAGCTCATACTGTCAATTTAAATGGTGTGCCGAAGATACGCTTTTGGAAAATTTAGCGCATCTCCGGCAAATGGCTAATGTCTGTCCTATCGGACCAAACGCTTCCCGCGTTTTTGTGATTGTTCAAAGAGAATGCCTGGCAAGCAATAAAAATTTAAATTATAAGCCGAAATTACTGCATTTTTATTAAAAGAAAAGTCCATTCCTTGTTTTTTCCTCAACAAACCCCTACCTTAGCAGCTCTTTACAACGTGGTCTGTAAAAAACATCATATCGCCCCCTCCTTTTTGCACGTAGCACCTGCCACGCAAGGTACAATTATTATTACCTCCACAACCCGTTAAGGGTTGTCTGTTTCCATATCATACCCTGGGCTTTCACAAGCTGTTCTCAAAAGAAAGATCTTTTATTATCTGTTCAAATTCACCAATCATTCATCATATGCAAGTGTTAAAATTCGGCGGCACCTCAGTAGCCAACGGAGAAAATATCAATAAAGTAGTTGCCCTCGTACAGGCCGCCCTTACCAAAGACGATACCATCGTTATCGTCTCCGCCCTGGGAGGTATCACAGACATACTCCTACAGGCCGGGGAGATGGCCGCCGCCGGAGACGAATCCTATAAAGATAAACTACAGGTCATCGAACACCGCCACCTGGAAACAGTCAAATACCTCCTGCCCCTCACCCGGCAGAGCAGCGTCCTCAGCCAGGTCAAACGACGCTGCAATGAAATAGAGGACATCTGCAAAGGCGCCTTCCTCCTGGGCGAATTATCCGCCCGCACCAGGGATAAGATCGTCAGTTATGGAGAGCTATTATCTTCCCTGATCCTTTCCGCCCGTTTCGAAACACTGGACATAAAGAATACCTGGAAAGACTCGCGCGAGCTCATCGTCACCGACTCCCAATTCGGTTATGCCGCCGTCGACTTCCCCCTCACCAATCAAAAGATCCGGCAATTCTTCGATACGGCAAAGGCATCTGAAGCCTCCCTCTTCATCCTTCCGGGGTTCATCGCATCGGACAGCAACGGCGTCACCACCACACTCGGCAGAGGCGGTTCCGACTATACCGCCGCGATCGTCGCCGCAGCCGTCGATGCAAAGCTGGTAGAGATCTGGACCGATGTATCCGGCATGATGACAGCCGACCCGCGCCTGGTATCCAACGTAAAGCTCATCCCCCATATCTCCTACCAGGAAGCCATGGAACTATCCCATTTCGGCGCAAAGGTCATCTATCCCCCCACCATCCAGCCCGTTATGGCCAAAGGTATCCCCGTATGGATAAAGAATACATTCGCACCGGCAGATCCCGGCACTGTTATAGAATTTGCCTCCTCCCGCAATGGCGGCGGAAGCATCCGGGGGATCTCCAGCATCGGAAAGATCGCCTTGCTGAGCCTGGAAGGCAGCGGCATGGTGGGAATACCCGGCTTTTCCAAACGTCTCTTCGAAGCCCTCTCCTCCGAAAAGATCAACGTCATCCTCATCACACAGGGCTCCTCCGAACACTCCATCTGCGTAGGTATCGATGAATCCAACGCCGCAGCAGCCAAGAATGCCGTCGACCGGGCCTTTGGTCATGAAATAGAGACCGGGAAAGTAGAACCCCTCATCATCGAAGACGAACTCTCCATCATCGCGCTCGTAGGCGACCATATGAAGAGCCATCCCGGTGTCAGCGGAAAAATGTTCGGCGCCCTGGGAAAAAACGGCGTCAACGTCCGGGCCATCGCCCAGGGATCCTCCGAAAGGAATATCTCCGCAGTAGTAGCTGCCGCCGATGTAAAAAAAGCCATCAATATCCTGCACGAGGAATTCTTTACCACCACCTATAAACAGCTCAACCTCTTCATCACCGGCACCGGCAATGTAGGACGCCGGCTCCTGGAGCAATTAAAACAACAACAAAGCTACCTCCTGGAACAGCTTCGTTTACAAGTGCGCGTGATCGGACTTGCCAACAGCCGGAAAATGATCTTTAAAAACGAAGGAATCGACCTGGACAGCTGGAAATCGGCACTGGAACAAGGTGAGCCAATGGAACTAAAAAACTGGGTCCATGGCATTACCTCCCGGAACCTTCGCAACTCTGTCTTCGCAGATGTTACCGCCAACAATGACGTGGCCTACTGTTACGACAGCCTGCTGCAAAAGAGCATCTCCGTCGTTGCCTGTAATAAAATAGCCTGCTCCTCCCCCTATCAGAACTATAAGAAACTAAAAGACCTGGCCCGCGAATACAACTCCCTCTTCCTGTTCGAAACCAATGTAGGCGCCGGCCTTCCCGTAATCGGCACCCTGAATGACCTGTTGCGCAGCGGCGATAAAGTGAACAGGATCCAGGCAGTGCTCAGCGGCACCCTTAACTTTGTTTTCAATAACTATAATGGCGAACGGCTATTTGCCGATGTGGTCAGACAGGCACAGGAAGAAGGGTATACCGAGCCGGATCCCCGGCTCGACCTCAGCGGTACCGACGTCATGCGGAAGATCATGATCCTGGCCCGGGAAGCCGGCGAGAAGATGGAAATGGAAGACATCAAAAATAATTCCTTCTTACCCGAATCCTGTATGAAAGGAAGTGTCGAAAACTTCTACCTTGCCATGGCAAAGGAAGAAGCACATTTCAAAAGCCTTTATGACGCAGCCGTCAAAGAAGGTAAAAAGCTGAAATTCGTGGCCAGGTACGAGCACGGCAAAGCCGCCGTAGGATTGCAGCACATCGATCCGCAACAGGACCTCTATCACTTATACGGGAAAGATAATGTCGTATTGTTCTACACAGACCGTTATCCCGAACAACCCTTAGTGATCAAGGGGGCCGGGGCCGGGGCAGAAGTGACCGCATCCGGCGTATTTGCAGACATCATCCGCGCCGCAAGCGCATAGGCAGCGCAAAACCTGCAGGCTGATAAACACAAGTCAGAAACTTGAATATATTTGTAACCCATATCAAAATCCAGGCTAACAGCTTGAGGCTTGAAGCTAACAGCTTGAAGCTTGAAGTTCGACGCTGACAGCTAACAAATGAACGAAGTAACCATACAGTCCCCCGCCACCGTCGCCAACCTTGTCTGCGGATTCGATGTGCTGGGCATGGCTTTAGACGCTCCCTTTGACACCATGCAGGTTCGGCTGCTGGACGAACCTATCGTCGTGATCACCAGCCGGGACGGATTTCCCCTGCCGGCAGATCCTGCCCAGAATACAGCCGGAGCGCCCCTGCTGGCCATGATCGAAGAGCTGAACAGTAAGATCGGATTTGAAGTGATCATTGACAAACAGATCAAGCCCGGCAGCGGGATCGGGAGCAGCGCCGCCAGCGCAGCAGGCGCCGTGGTAGCGGCTAATCATTTACTGGGAAACATCTTTACCAAACAGGACCAGGTCCGTTTTGCCATGTTCGGCGAAAAAGTGGCTTCCGGCGTCAAACACGCGGATAATGTCGCCCCCTGCATCTATGGAGGCATCACCCTGATCCGGTCCATCTTTCCGCTGGACATCATAGCCATCCCCTCTCCGCTGCTGTATGTCACGGTCGTTCATCCGCAGATAGAAGTGCGGACCTCCGATGCCCGGCAGATCCTTCGTAAAGAAGTATTGCTCAAGGACGCCATCCGGCAATGGGGGAATATAGCAGGGCTGGTAGCAGGTTTTATGAAAAACGATTATGACCTGATCGGCCGCTCCCTGGAAGACGTTATTATCGAACCCGTTCGCAGCATGCTCATCCCCGGTTTCGACGAGGTCAAACAAAAATGTAAAGAAGCAGGCGCCCTGGGCGGCGGCATCTCAGGATCGGGGCCGTCTATCTTTATGCTGAGCAAAGACCCGGCCACCGCACACGAAGTGGAAAAAGTAATGAAAGCTATCTATGAAAGAATAGGCCTGGCCTATCATACTTATGTCACCAGCATCAATCCCGAAGGCGTAAAAATCGTCCCCTAACCCCCCGATTTTCACGAACTTTTTACAACCAATTCATTATCAACCAGTTTCAAAACTTTCAAGTAGACACCAAAAAATACCCCTCCTCCCAACAAATTCTAAAAACTGTAAACGTCCCTACCCACACTAAAAATTCTAAAAATCATGAACTTCTATAGCCTCAACAATCCCTCGGAAAAAGTCAGCTTCAAAGAAGCCACCATAAAAGGCCAGGCGCCGGACAGAGGATTATACTTTCCCGAACACATCCCCGTCCTCCCGGAAGATTTCATCAAAGATATCAACAGCAATTCCCGGGAAGAAGTCGCCTTCCGGGTGATCCAGCCTTATACCGACGGCTCCCTTCCCGAAGACGAGCTCTATCGCATCATTGCTGAAACGATCAATTTCGACTTCCCCCTCGTCAAAGTGACCGACACCATCAGCACGCTGGAATTATTTCACGGACCTACCCTGGCCTTCAAAGACGTAGGCGCCAGATTCATGAGCCGCTGCCTGGGATATTTTGTAAAAGACAACGACCAGCCCGTCACCGTGCTCGTCGCCACCTCCGGAGACACAGGCGGAGCAGTAGCCAATGGATTTCACGGAGTAGAAGGAGTGAATGTCGTGATCCTCTACCCCTCCGGAAAAGTGAGCAGCGTCCAGGAATTACAGCTGACCACACTCGGTAGGAACATTACCGCCCTGGAAGTGGACGGCAGCTTTGATGATTGCCAGAGGATGGTAAAAGAAGCTTTTGCCGACGCTGCGTTAAACCGGGAACTCTTCCTCACCTCCGCCAACTCTATCAATGTCGCCCGCTGGCTGCCGCAGCAGTTCTACTATTTCTTTGCCTGGCAGCAATGGGAGGATAAAGACCATCCCCCGGTGATCAGCGTTCCCAGCGGTAATTTCGGAAATATCTGCGCCGGCCTGCTGGCACATCGATCGGGCCTGCCCGTTCAGCATTTCATCGCAGCCTGCAATGCCAACGCAGTAGTGCCCGCCTATCTTCAGACAGGCGAATACAAGCCGCGACAGGCCATCGCCACCCTCTCCAATGCCATGGACGTAGGGAACCCCAGCAATTTCGTCCGCATCCTGGAGATCTTTCACCAGGAATTTCAATCCCTCAAAAATGTATTGACCAGCTATAGTATTTCGGATGAAGAGACCAAAGAGACCATCCGGGATGTTTATACAAAAAACCACTACCTCACCGATCCCCACGGAGCCGTAGGCTACCGGGCATTGATCGATTACCTGGCAGCGCAAAACACAGCCTATCCCGGACGGAAACAGAAAGGCATCTTCCTGGAAACAGCGCACCCCGTAAAATTCTATGATACGGTAGAACCCGTCATTGGCCGGCCGATCCCCCTGCCCCCGACGGTACAAGCCCTTATTGGCAAAGAAAAACAAAGCATAAAGATTGATCCCCTGTACAGTCAGCTGAAAGACTTCCTGCTGTCCCGGTAATTTCTACGGATCGCTCATAAAATACCGGCCGACCCGACCATCCGGCCGACCCGACCACCCGGATCACCAGGTATTTTCAAGATCCTTCCCGGTAAAGGAATGTGCACGCTCGGAAAAATTGCTCGTCTGCCCGGGATCGAAGTAGGTCAATCTGGTCTTTTTCCAACAGCGGCGTATCAGCCCGATAGGCGTCAGCACCAAAAAAAAGACGATCGTCAGCAGTATCCCATTACTTATTCCCCCTAACACCATAGAAAGCTTATTCCAAAACCAATCGATCTTCTCGCTTACATAAAACGAAAAGATACCCGCCAGCCCCACGATCAGGGCAATATCCAGAAAGGCTTTACGCTTAGAAAAAATATACAGCAACAGGAAACCGACCGTGATGACCAGCACCGTTTCTTTGGATTTATAGTTCCGGGTTTTCATTAAAAAAGAGTATAAATGAAAGGAGCCAGCGCCGTCGAAGATCCCAATACAATGAACAGCGTGATCAATATGATCAATACCATAAGAGGAAGCAGCCACCACTTCTTCCTTTCTTTCAGGAAATGCCATAGGTCCTTTAAGAATTCCATAAACAGGATTTATTGAGAAATAATGCCTCCGTCTGCTCAGGTACCTCCATCTGCTCAGCTACCCTCGTCGGCCCGGACACCTTAATCTGTTCCGATAACAAACATCTTCGAAGAACCAACCCGCGATAACTGATCTCTCTTTAAAAATACAATATTATTTATTACCAACATATCCATTTCCGTGTTCATAAAGCAATGAATGGCCTCGTCAGGATTACAAACGATCGGCTCGCCCCTGACATTGAAGCTGGTATTGATCAGCATCGCTTCACCAGTCACGGCCTCAAAAGCCTTCAGCAGCTGCCAGAAGAGGAAATTACTCTCCCGGGTGACCGTCTGAACACGGCAGGAAAGATCGACATGCGTGATCGCCGGGAACTTACTGCGGACCACTTCCAGCTTCTCCCGCATCGGCAAACGATGATAATCCGCCGGCAAAGGCTCGCAAAGCGCTCTGCTCAACGGCCGTGTCAGCAGCATATAGGGAGATTCGGTCTCCAGGTCAAAATAACAGGGAGCTTTTTCCAACGTGCACACCGGTGCAAAAGGCCTGAAATTTTCCCGGTACTTTATACTGAGGTTCAGCTTTCGCTGCATGGCAGGATTCCTGGGATCTGCCAGGATACTTCTGTTTCCCAACGCACGGGGACCAAATTCCATCCTGCCCTGGAACCAGCCTACTATCTTTCCTTCCGCCAAAGCTCCGGCCACCAGGGCCAGCAGCTCGCCGGTATCGGAATATTCGGTAAAAACAGCATGGCCTCTTCTGCCTGCCTTCCTCACCTGCTCATCGGTGAAAGAAGGCCCCAGAGCAGCATAACGCATCTTGTCCACAGGCCCCTCCGTTATCCTTTCCCTCCCAAAATAAATATGGTAAGCCGCCAGGGCCGCTCCCAATGCGCCCCCGGCATCCCCCGCGGCAGGCTGAATATAAATGTTCTTAAACAAGCCCGCCTCCAGTAATTTTCCATTAGCCACGCAGTTCAGCGCAACACCTCCTGCCAGGCATATATTTTCCATCCCGGTAAGCTTCCTGGCCGTTGCCGCTAATTTAAGAACGATCTCCTCCGTTACCTTCTGTATGGCCAACGCTAAATTACAATGATGCTGCTCCAGCGGCGACTCCGGCTTACGCGGAGAAAACCCGAACAGCTTCTCCCATTTTTTTTCATTCACCATGCACAGACCGGAGATATAATTAAAATACTCCTGGTGCAGAAAAAAGCTGCCGTCATCATAGACCGTACAAAGATTTTCCAGTATCTTTTTCCTGAAATCAAAAAATTGCGCAGACTGATCATCCCCGTAAGGCGCCAGTCCCATTAATTTATACTCTCCCGAATTCACCTTGAACCCGCAATAATAAGTGAACGCCGAATATAACAGCCCGGGTGAATGAGGGAACCTGATCTCTTTCAGAAAGCTGATGGCAGCACCGCTACCCTTTCCTATGGAAGTCGTAGCCCATTCTCCTACTCCGTCAACGGTTAGAATAGCAGCCTCCTCATACGGAGAAACATAGAATGCACTCGCCGCATGCGATAAGTGATGCTCGCAAAACAACAACTTGATCTTTTTCTTATCGTAAGGCTGTATGGCATACAGCTCATCCCTGATCACCTTTTTAAGCAGCATTTTCTGCTTCAGCCACACGGGCATGGAAGTAAGGAAAGATCGCAGGCCGGCCGGCGCCTGCGCATGATAGGACTCCAGGATCCTTTCCAACTTTAACAACGGCTTATCGTAAAAAACAATAGCGTCTACCTCATCCAGCGTCACCCCCGCAAATTCCAGGCAGAACCGGATGGCATTGGAAGGAAAGGCAGCGTCATTCTTGACCCGGGTGAACCTTTCCTCCTGCGCTGCCGCCAACACCTGACCATCTTCTATGATCGACGCCGCAGCATCATGAAAAAAAGCAGCGATCCCAAGTATTAGCATATTCAATCATTTTCCCCGGACCATGGTCCGGCTGATCATTTCAATTCCCCCGACAACGAATAGGGATACGCGCTCGCGGATACCCCCCTGCTTCGGGCAGGCTCCGGCCCCATCTGCAGGTCCAGGCTTCCCCCTTTACGGACATCGAAATGACCGATCCAGTTCTTATCATAAAGCTGGCCATTGAGCCGGGCATTCTGTATATAAATATTCCGGTCACTGTTGGCAGGAGCATTGATAACGAATTTCCGTCCCCCCTCCACTGTCAGGGTCATCTTCCGGAACAAAGGCGCTCCCAGAGCATATTGCTGGGTTCCCGGGCAGACGGAATAAAATCCCATGGCGGAAAAGATATACCAGGCGGAAGTTTGCCCATTGTCCTCGTCCCCGCAATACCCGTCCGGCCGCGCGCTGTACAATTTATCCATCACCTGCCGGACCCAATACTGGGTCTTCCAGGGCTCCCCTGCATAGTCATACAGATAGATCATATGCTGAATAGGCTGATTGCCATGCGCATATTGCCCCATGTTCATGATCTGCATCTCGCGTATCTCATGGATCACTCCCCCATAATAGCTCTCATCAAAAGTAGGAGGCATGATAAATACCGAATCCAGCATTTTCACAAATTCAGCCCTTCCCCCCATCAGGCCTTCCAAACCCTGGATATCATGAAATACGCACCATGTCCAATGCCAGCTATTCCCCTCCGTAAAAGCATCCCCCCACTTAAAAGGATTAAAAGGAGATTGAAAATTGCCATCTGCATTCTTTCCCCGCATCAGCCTGGAAGAAGGATCAAATACATTCCGGTAATTCCGGCAGCGTTTGGCAAACCGCTCTATCTCCTCCGCAGGCCGGTGTAACGCAATGGCCAGCTTATAAATGGTAAAATCATCATACGCATATTCCAGGGTCCTGGCCACATTCTCGTTGATCTTCACATCATAAGGCACATAACCCAGCTTGTTGTAATACTCGACCCCCAATCTTCCTACCGAGCTTAACGGCCCTGCATGTTCCGTATTTTTCAAAATGGCTTCATATAAAGTATTGATATCATAACCCCGGATCCCCTTCAAATAGGAATCGGCGATCAGCGAAGCAGAGTTGCTGCCCACCATACAATCCCGGTGCCCCGGGCTGGCCCACTCCGGCAGCCAGCCGCTTTCCTTATAGGCATTGGCCAGCCCTTCCATCATATGGCTGTTCAGTTCGGGGAATAGTAGCGTCATTAAAGGGAAAACAGCCCGGAAAGTATCCCAGAATCCATTGTCCGTATACATATAACCCGGCAGCACCTGCCCGTTATAGGGGCTGTAATGTTTCACCTGGCCCTTAACATCCAGCTCATAAAATGACCGGGGAAACAACATGGCTCGATACAGGCAGGAATAAAAGGTCCGGGTCTGATCCACCGTCCCGCCTTCAGCCAGGATCCGGCTAAGGCTCTTGTTCCAGCTTGCATGCGCTTTGCCCCTCGTCGTTTCAAAATTATCTGCGCCGATCTCCCTTTGCAGGTTCAGCTCCGCCTGCTCAGGGCTGATGAAAGAGGAAGCCACCTTCATATGCACCTGCTGGCCCCGGCTGGTGGCAAAGCCGATGACAGCTCCCACATGGTCCGCCCGGTATTCCAGTGTATCGGTCGCCAGCTGATTGCCATGCCAGGTTTGGGCAATAGTAAAAGGCCTGTCGAAATAAATGACAAAATAATCTTTAAAATTATCCGGTACCCCCCCGCTGTTCCGGGTGGTATAACCAATGACCTTTCGCTCCGCCGGCAGGATCTTAATATAAGATCCCCTGTCGAAGGCATCGATCACCACCATCGAGCTATCCGATTGCGGGAAAGTGAAGCGGAATTGAGCAGCCCTTTCCGTAGGCGTAATCTCCGTAGTCACATCAGGATCTGCCAGGTAGACGCTGTAATAATCAGGCTTTGCTATTTCCGTCTTATGGGAAAACCAGCTGGCCCTCGCGTCCTGGTCGAACTGCAGATGCCGGGTCACCGGCATAACGGAAAACTGGCCGTAATCATTGATCCAGGGCGAAGGCTGATGTGTTTGCTTAAAGCCCCTTATCTTATCCAGACTATACTGATAAGCCCATCCATCCCCCATTTTCCCCGTCTGGGCCACCCAGGTATTCATCCCCCAGGGCAGCCCGATTGCAGGATAGGTATTCCCATTCGATAAATTGTATTTTGAGTCCGAACCCATCAGGGGATTCACCCAATCCGCCGGATCGGTCACTTTATCTACCCGTTGACTGCGGGCATTCAGCAGGCAAAATAATAGTACAAGGCTAAAGCTCAGTTTTTTAATCACGTTCTGTTCGATTTTTAAAGAAAATAAAGGTAAAGGAAATAGATTTTCCCAACCCGCTAAAGAATGCAAAACATTCTGCTCTTCAAATAATTTCCCGCCTTAATGCGTATCAAATTAAGCCTAAATCGTTAACTTAGATCAACATTGGGCAGCGCTGGCGGCTTATACCAAATTGAACTCAACCTATATGCGACCCGTCCTATATTATCTTCTTACAGCCCTGGCGTTGCTGTTATTTCAATTCACCTTCTCCCAGGCCATTTGTGGGTTCGATATCGTCCATAGCAGAAAAATGAAAGAAGACCAGGCCTACCGCAGAAATGTACTGGCCGGAGAAGCAACTATCCGGACCTATATCCGGGCCCATCCTACATTAGCACATACCCCCAAAAAGATCACCACCGAACAGGCGGCAGGCGCTCCCGTTTCTTCGGGCAGTCCGCTCTATACCATTCCCATAGTCGTGCATGTCGTGCATACCGGAGGGTACCTGGGAAGCATTTATAATCCAACGGATACGCAGATCATAGAGGCCGTCAATTACCTGAATAGCGTCTACAACGGGACCGCTATGAACATCCAGGGAGCAGGAGATCTGCAGATCCAATTCGTGCTGGCCCGGAGAGATCCGAACTGTAATCCTACCAATGGCATTGACCATGTAGATGGATCGTCCATTCCACAGTATGTTTCAGGAGGTGTACAGGCCTCCCAGAACATCACGGGTACCGCTGACATCAATGTAAAGAACCTGGCCCGCTGGGACCCGTCGCAATATTACAATATATGGCTGGTGAATAAAATAGACGGTAAGGATGGCACTTCCGGAGGGTTCATTGCCGGCTTTACGGCGCTTCCCGGAGCGATGGCGACTGAAGACGGGATCATCATGCTGGCCACCCAAATGGCCAAAGATCTGAAGACCCTCCCCCATGAAATGGGACATGCCTTCAACCTCTATCACCCGTTCGAGGGCTCCTCCGATCAAACGATCTGCCCGGCCAATAACGACTGCAGCCTGGATGGAGATCAGGTCTGTGATACAGATCCCATTTCCTATAACGTTGATGCCGGCACCGGTGTGGTCGATTTCACCTGCCGGACCGGCGCCAACCCCTGCGCACTGCCTGCTGGCACCCAATACAACGCATATACCGAGAGCAATTTCATGAACTACACCAATTGCTTTACGCTCTTTACACCCGGCCAGAAAACCAGGATGCTGGCATCTGCAGCAGGCCCCTACCGGCTTAGCTTATCCACTTCCCCGGGAGGCATGCCTCCCGGGGAAGGCAGCAGCCCCTGCACCATCCCGAAGATCGATTTTGAGCTGTCAGGCGATCAGCAGACGGAAACAACAGCAGCCACTTCCGGATGCAGGGCTTATAAAGATTATACCTACAATATGGTGATTGGAGTTGCACCTTCCGTTACAACGACAGCCACGCTGACGGTGACAGCAGGCACGGCGACCCGGGGGCTGGATTTCGATATCACCACAAATGGCAGCTTTTCTTCTCCCTCCGCCACCCTCACCTTCCCCGCCGGCGATACCACCTCCCGGCCTTTCACGATCCGGATCTATGATGACGCCAGCGTAAACGGAACCCGGAACCTTAACCTGGGCTTCACGGTCAATAACGGTGGCGGCAACGCCATAGCCGGGGATGGAAGGCCCAATTTTACCATGGTCATCAATGACAATGATACAGTACCGGTTGCAGGAACTCCCACCGGGGTCGTGACTATTGGCGCCCCTTCCGGCCAATATCTTACCTCCAGCCCCTTTGATGCCACCCAGGAAAGTCAGCGGGTTCAACTCCAATATACAGCTGCTGAACTGACGGCAGCCGGGATACCGGCAGGCCCCTTATCCGGTATCTCACTCAACCTCATCAAACACAGCTCAAGAGCTTACACTAATTTCAATATCAGGCTGGGCAAATCCGCCGCCAGTTACCTGGTGAATGGACCGGTAACGCTCGGCGCCTCCATGACCCCTGCCAAAACACTGGCAGCTTATCATACCGTCAACGGCTGGAATGATTTCAACTTCGATACACCGTATACCTGGGACGGTACCAGCAACCTGGTAGTAGAGATCTGCTTCGACAACGGTACACCGGCGCCGGAAGACCAAGCCGATTCCGCGCTGCTCTATAACGGCGGCGGCGCCTCCAACCAGGGAAACATTTTCTGGCAGAGCGGGATCAGCTGCTCGGAACCCTTCACCAGTGTATCCTATACCGGCCAATATAAGCCGATCATCAAGCTCTCTTACGGCATCCCCTCTACCGTCGTCCAGACGGTCCAGAATTCCTCCATGCAACAAGACCTGGGGCCTAACGCGGATATATGGTTCTATGACCACGTAACACGCCGGCTGATGGCCCATATCCGCAACCTCAGCGCATTTGATTATGGCTGTACCCGGATAGTTATCGATCGCGCCGGCACCGGAGCCAGCCCCTTCTGGAACAACAATTCGCTCAATTACCTGATGGATAAGACCTTCCGTGTGCTGCCCACTACCAACAGTCCCACCGGTAACTATACTATCACCTTATTTTATACCCAGGCGGAGGTCGATGGCTGGCAGTCCGTTACCCACCAGCATATCAGCGCCATTCAGCTCGTCAAAGTACCCGACCGGATAATGGATGTCACTGCCGCCAATCCAACGGCCGGTGATCCCGTCACCCTGGTCACGCCTACGATCAGTACTCTGGGCACCAACACCTCCCTGACCTATACTTTCAATAACGGGTTCTCCGGATTCGGAGCTGGCATTCCCGGCCTGTCTGTCCTGCCCATCACCTTACTGGATTTCGAAGGACAATTAACAGGCAACAACTCCCGGCTGGATTGGAGCACTTCCTTTGAAGCAGGCAGCAAGGGTTTTGAGATCGAACGGTCCTACGATGGTGTTCATTTCACAGACATAGGTTATCTGGCCGCCGCCGGCAACAGCTCCGTCCCCCTTACCTACACCTTCACAGACCCCCTGATAGCACAGGAAAATAACTACTACCGGCTGAGACAGATCGATCAGGATGGTAAGTTTACCTATAGCAAAGTAGTGCAGATAAAAGACCCCAATCTGACTACCAGGCCATTCACCGTATTATCCAACCCTTTCACAGATCATATCGACATCGTATTCGGCCAGCAGCCGGTAGGAAAAGTAAACATAAGATTGCTGGATATGACAGGCAGAGCGCTTTTATCCCGGTCCCGGGAACCCTCCGGCGGGAGCCGGATGAGTGTAGACCTCTCAGGGACCTCTATCAGCGCAGGCGTCTACCTGCTGGAGCTCCGGTTCAATAACACCGTCCGAATAGAGAAACTTCTAAAGAACTAAGGGGACCACGAAAAAAGCCACCCCGTTTTACCGGAGTGGCTTGTGCATTATTCATCAGTTAGCGGAGCTACTTAAAAAAAAATTAATCAAACTTCAGGTCCAGCCCTAATCCCCTCAATTCATGTACCAATACATTGAAGGATTCAGGAATGCCCGCCCTGGGGATATTGTCACCCTTCACGATGGCCTCATAAGTCTTGGCGCGACCAATGATATCATCAGATTTGAGTGTCAGTAATTCCTGCAGGATGTTCGAAGCACCGTATGCTTCCAGCGCCCACACTTCCATTTCCCCAAAACGCTGACCACCGAACTGTGCTTTACCACCCAACGGTTGCTGCGTGATAAGACTGTATGGTCCGATGCTGCGGGCGTGCATCTTATCATCCACCATATGGTGTAATTTGATGATGTAGATAATCCCCACGGTAGCCTTCTGGTCAAAACGTTCCCCGGTCTCACCATCATACAGATGGGTATGACCAAAGCTGGGAAGTCCTGCCCTTTCAATATGCTCAGCGATCTCTTCTACGGTAGCACCGTCGAAGATAGGAGTGGCGAATTTAAGACCCAGCTTCTCACCGGCCCAGCCTAATACAGTTTCATAGATCTGTCCCAGGTTCATACGGGAAGGTACACCCAGCGGGTTCAACACCACATCCACCGGCGTTCCGTCATGGAGGAAAGGCATATCTTCCGCACGTACGATCTTGGCGACAATACCCTTGTTACCGTGACGGCCGGCCATCTTATCCCCTACCTTCAGCTTACGCTTAACAGCCAGGTAAACTTTAGCGAGCTTCAATACGCCGGCAGGTAATTCATCCCCGATGGAGATATTGAATTTTTCCCTTTTATAGCGACCTAACTCTTCGTTGTACTTAATGCTGTAATTGTGCAAGAGGATATTGATCGGCTCATCGGTCCTGGGATCCCCTGTCCAACCCAGCGGGTTGACATTCAGGTAGTCGATACCAGCCAGGTTCTTGGCAGTGAATCTCGCCCCTTTTCCGATCTGCACTTCCCCGAAGTTATTGTTCACACCGGCAGAAGTATGCTCTTTCAGCAATACCTGCAGCTTGCTCAACAATACATCCATCAGGTCGGCCGTATTCTTTTCATGCACTTTTTCGATCTTCTCCAACGCTGCTTTCTCACGTACCTTGGCATTCTTATCCTTCTTGGCGCGTTGGAACAGCTTCTTGCTGATCACGACCCCTTCCGTGCCACTGGGCGCTTTCAGGGAAGCATCCTTGGCATCTCCCGCCTTGTCGCCGAAGATAGCACGCAACAGCTTTTCTTCAGGGGTAGGATCGCTTTCTCCTTTCGGAGTGATCTTACCGATCAGGATATCGCCTTCCTTGATCTGGGCGCCGACACGGATGATACCGTTCTCGTCCAGGTCCTTGGTAGCTTCTTCCGATACGTTGGGAATATCCGGCGTCAGCTCTTCTTCACCTAACTTGGTATCACGGACCTCCAGTTCATATTCGCTGATGTGAACAGAGGTAAAGAGATCTTCCTTCACCACTTTCTCGCTGATAACGATGGCATCCTCGAAGTTGTAACCCTTCCATGGCATGAAGGCCACTTTCAGATTACGACCCAGCGCCAGCTCACCATCCTGTACGGCATATCCTTCTGTCAGGAAGTCCCC
>JAATFV010000124.1 GCA_015655015.1 Chitinophagales bacterium
ACGGATAAGGAGATCGATGGAATGGTCGGGAAGATCATGGGAGCATTGGAAAAGGAATTGAATGCGGAGATAAGGAAATAGACACCCCTCTCCTGCAGATTTTATAAGTCTGAAAAGAAATGGAATGAGTGAAGCCAACCAAAAAAATAGCGGGTTACCAAACTCCCCCTCCGGGAGGTCGGGGGGTGATCCGGCTCCCCCTTCAGAGAACGGGGATGGTGTTGAGCTTCAGGTAAAACGGATCCAGGAGAAATTGCAGCAATTACTCCGGCAACGGGAATCCCTGTTGAAAGAAAACAGTAAGCTGAAAGAAGAGATCCGGCAATTACAACAGGCTCATGACAGCCATTCAGACCGGGTGGAGCAATTACAGCAGCAGGTAGAGATCCTTAGAACAACGAAAGGGGAAATGAGTGAGACGGAAAAAAGAGTGCTGGAAAAAAGGCTTGGCCAGTACATCCGGGAAATTGACCGGTGCATCGCTTTGTTAAGTGAATGAGGACCAGTCAGACCCTTTTAACCAGGCGCATTTTCATTTCATCCTTTCCCCCGGAACATTCCAGGGTATAGACACCATACGGAAGATCGTTGAGCCCGTTCCAGCTCAGTTCCTGCTGGTCTTTTTCCACCTCTGTCTCCATCGCACTGCAAACGAACCCTGTGTCATCTCTTAGCACTGCCCGGAAAAGGCACTTCTGAGGATGGTCAACCTGAAACGTCAACCTGTCAATAAATACGGGGGATTTTACTTTTAAGAACATGGCTTGCGTAGTTTTTAGATAGGGTAATTGGTGACAAAACAAAAAGTACCTTCACTCAATTCCGGGCTGACTGTGCATAAGGTGTGAATAAATTTAAAACAAGTATTTGATCTATGCAAGAGTTAATACCAATAAATGTCGTTATAGGTGATCGCACTTATAGGATCAAGATAGATCCGGCGGATGAAGAGCAGGTCAGAAAGACCCTAAAGACGATGAATGATAAAATCATTGAATATAAGACCCAGTTTGCCGGGAAAGATATGCAGGATTATGTAGCGATGGTATTATTGTGGTATGCGACCCAGGCCTCTTCCGGGGATCCGTTACCGGGCCTGAGCGCTTCGGTGCTGGAATCGCTGAGCCGGATGGAACAGCAGCTGGATAAGGCATTGTAGTGGTTTTTTTCACGTTTTTAACTTATTCATATGAAACTTACAGATATATGACCAGCCGCTGGCCGCTTGTAGCCCGCAGCTACTTGCTGTTTACCGCTTGCCGCTTGCAGTCATTTCACTATCTTCGCCAACTAACACATTTTCACGCAATCATGAACCTGAATAAGAAATATATGATTGTGAACACTTTAAATTTTGAATTCGATGGTTATAGATATTGTCGTAGGAATTATCGCCTTAGTGATAGGGATCATTGCTGGTAAGTTCCTTTTTGCCAAAAACACGCAAAAACAGGTGGAGGAAGCGGAACATCAGGCTAAGAAAATAGTGGCAGATGCGCAGATCACTGCCGAAAACCTGAAAAAAGAGAAACTGCTGGAAGCTAAAGAGCGATTTGTACAGCTGAAGGCGGAGCATGACAAAGAAGTATTGGAGCGGAACCGAAAGCTGAATGAAGGGGATGCCAGGATCAAGCAAAAAGAGCAGGGTATCAATTCAAAGCTGGAGAACCTGGACAAGCAGGCCAAGGAGAACGATGTCATAAAAGAGAATCTCACCCGCCAGATCGAGGTGGTCAATCAGAAAAGGACGGAATTGGAAAAACACCAGGAGGAGCATATCCGCCGGCTGGAGAAGATTGCCGCCCTCACTGCTGACGAAGCCAGGCATCAGCTGATCGAAAGCCTCCGGCAGGAGACCCAGACCCGGGCCTTAGCCATGCAGCAGGAGATCATCGATGACGCAAAGCAAAAAGCCAATAAAGAGGCCCGGAAGATCATTATTCAGAGCATTCAGCGTACGGCCGCCGAGCAGGCCATAGAGAATTCCATAACGGTTTTCAATCTCGAAAGCGATGAGATCAAAGGCCAGATCATCGGCCGGGAAGGGCGAAATATCCGGGCTATCGAAGCAGCGACCGGGGTAGATCTGATCGTGGACGATACGCCTGAAGCGATCGTGCTGTCTTCCTTCGATCCGCTCCGGCGGGAGATCGCCCGGCTTTCTTTACAACGCCTTGTGACCGATGGCCGTATTCACCCTGCCCGTATCGAAGAGATCGTGGAGAAAACGCGCAAACAGATCGAAGAGCAGGTAATGGAGATCGGAGAACGTACAGTGATAGAGCTGGGTATTCACGGACTTCATAAAGAGCTGGTAAGGATCGTAGGCAAAATGAGGTTCCGTTCGTCCTACGGACAGAATCTGTTGATGCATAGCCGTGAGGTAGCCAATCTTTGCGGTATTATGGCGGCAGAGCTGGGAATGAACCCCAAGCTGGCTAAAAGAGCCGGTCTCTTACATGACATAGGTAAGGTGCCGGATGAGGAGACAGAATTGAGCCATGCGCTGCTGGGCATGAAGCTGGCTGAGAAATACGGGGAGAACCCCGCCGTGATCAACGCGATCGGCGCGCATCATGACGAAGTGGAAATGCAGTATGTCATCGCACCGATCATCCAGGCCTGTGATGCCATCAGCGGCGCCCGTCCGGGTGCACGCCGGGAGATCATGCAGCAATACCTGCAGCGGATCAAAGACCTGGAAAACCTCGCATTGGCTTATCCCGGCGTTGAAAAGGCCTATGCCATCCAGGCCGGCCGTGAGCTTAGGGTGATCGTCGAAGCGGATAAGGTTACGGATATCGACAGCGATAAATTAAGCTTTGAAATAGCCCAGAAGATACAAACGGAGATGACTTACCCCGGTCAGATAAAAGTGACCGTTATCCGGGAAAAACGGGCGGTGAACGTGGCGCGTTAAACACCTGTTTTGAATTTTAAATGTTGAATCTTAAATTGTTAAGGCAAAGAAGTCGGGAAACGGGATTATAATTCAAAATTTATAATTCAAATTCAAAACAATTCGTTACCTTTGCCATCCTTAAAAAATTGAGTTATGAACGCTGCAGTAGCCTTTGTACATGAGCAATTGACCGGAAAAATTGAATTTCCGAAGTTTAAAGCCGGTGATAACATCACTGTTAATTATAAAATTATAGAAGGGAACAAGGAGCGTATCCAGGGTTTCAAAGGAGATGTGATCAAGCGCCAGGGCGAAGGCCATACGGCTACGTTCACGGTTCGTAAGATCTCCGATGGAGTAGGCGTAGAAAGGACTTTCCCCCTGTTCTCTCCCAATATCGAATCTATAGAGCTGCATAAAATAGGGCGTGTTCGTCGTGCCAAGCTTTACTTCCAGCGCGATAGAAGCGGCAAGAGCGCCCGTATCCAGGAAAAAAGAATGGCGGTGGCTACCAAAAAAGCCCTCGCAGCCAAATAAGCTTATTAATGATCTTAAGAAGGTCCTCTCTATCCGGGAGGGCCTTTTTTGTTAGGCTGACGTTAATTAATACCCTTCCGCTCAGGGGGATAATAAATTGCTCCCTAAAAAAACATTATCATTTCATAAAGAGTTAACTTTGTTCCTCTAATCTAAAGACTTGATTATGGCTACTAATTTAAATAGCATCTTTTTGATCTCGGCTCCCGGCGGCAGCGAGTGGATTTTGATCATCCTGGCTGTGTTGATCCTGTTTGGCGGTCGTAAGATCCCTGAATTTATGCGTGGTCTCGGAAAGGGGATCCGTGAGTTCAATGATGCCAAGAACAACGTAAAAGAGGAATTGGAAAAAGGAATGAACGAGAAGGATACCAAGGCTGCAAGCACCACCCCTACTCAGCAATAATTTCCTAATCCCAACCTCATCCCTGTCGCCCGGTCTTCGTCATAAAAAAACAGAGATCGTATCAGCCGTTGTTTACATTTCATTCAATACAAGACTATCATAAAGCCTTAGGGGATGGTGCTGTCTCCTGTGAAGAGGCTGTGCAGCACTATTTGGAGAAGATAAGCTCCCATGCGCACCTGAATGCTTTTGTACAGGTCTACGGGGATGAATCCCTGGAAAAGGCCCGGCTCCTGGATGAAAAAAGAAAGTCGGGGCATCCCCCCGGAAAATTACATGGGGTGGTCATTGGCCTGAAAGATGTCATTTCCTATAAAGACCATCCTCTCACCGCCTCCTCTCATATCTTAAAGGATTTTGTTGCTATCTATCACGCCACGGTAGTGGAGAAGCTGCTCCGGGAAGAAGCGATCCTGATCGGTCATCTGAACTGTGACGAATTCGCCATGGGCTCTACCAATGAGAATTCGGTATATGGGAAGGTCCTGAATGCCCGGGACCAGCGCCGGGTGCCCGGCGGCTCCTCCGGCGGCTCCGCTGTCGCCGTGCAGGCGGGCCTTTGCATGGTCAGCCTGGGGAGCGATACCGGGGGGTCAGTAAGACAGCCGGCTGATTTTTGCGGTATCCTGGGCCTTAAGCCTACTTATGGAAAGGTCTCCCGATATGGATTGATCGCCTATGCCTCCTCCTTTGACCAGGTAGGCATATTCGGACTGACAGTCCCCGATGTAGCAGAGGTCCTGGAAGTGATAGCCGGAGAGGATGATTTCGATAGTACGGTCCTGCCGGCCCGACATGCCGCGGGGAACGAACCTGAAGCGAACGATTCCGTCCCTGGTGACGCATTGGCCAGCGACCCGTCGGCAAGCAGCTCAGCTGTTAGCCAATCCGCGGGCAGCAATCCCCGCGACTTCAGCTCCCCGGACATTTCCACTCAAAAATACAAGATCGCTTATTTTAAAGAGGCCCTGACCCATCCGGGCCTGGACCCGGAAATACGGGATACCATCGGGGAGCTTATCGAACGGCTCCGCGCTGAGGGACATACCGTTGAAGGAATTGATTTTGAGCTCCTTGACTATATTGTTCCTGCCTATTATGTACTCACTACAGCGGAGGCTTCGTCCAACCTGGCCCGCTTTGACGGGGTAAAATACGGTTATCGGACCGCCGGGCAGGATCTCGATTTAACAGAGTTTTACAAACGGACCCGGTCCGAAGGCTTCGGAAAGGAAGTCAAACGACGTATCTTATTGGGAACCTTTGTGTTAAGTGCAGGTTACTACGACGCTTACTTTACAAAGGCCCAACAGGTGAGAAAATTATTAGTGGACCGTACTAATCTGATCTTCAACGACTTCGATATAATTCTCCTACCTACTTCTCCTACTACCGCATTTACCATCGGAGAGAAAATGGACGACCCAATTGCGATGTATCTCGCTGATATCTACACGGTTTATGCAAACTTAGCCGGTATTCCCGGCATTTCCATCCCACTTTTCACCCACACAAATGGCATGCCTTTTGGTGTTCAGGCTATGACAAACCGATTTAAAGAGTTAACTTTGCTGCGATTCTCGCATCTGATGATGCAACAATATAAGTCCTACGAAAATCCTACTCTATGTGACTGAGAGATCGTGAAGCGCAAACTACCGTTACCGTAATCCGATGGTTGATGGCTTTAGCAAGCAAATCTCCCGTAATCCTCACCTATGAAAGATTGTGGACACCGATTTAGGTCGTTTACCATCTATAAAGCGTTGGACATGAACAACAAAAGACTTTTATTGTTGACTATCATTATTATTCTTGGTGTAGCCTGGATACGCCCAATTACTCAAACCAGGGGATCTGAGAATGAAGGAAGCCACTCCCTATCCGACACGGAAAGAGTGGCCGCCTCCCCCAATATCGCTTCGGACGTTACCAGTTCCGCCTCCCAAAATGATTTTAAAGAATTATTTCTAGCCGTCACTGTCGGAGGAAGCAATGGCGTCCGGCTGAATCCAAAGGCCCTCAGCTTTGTCCAGGACTACATGAAAGAGAACTGGGATGATCTGCAGGATATCAGAAATCATGGAAGGGTATATTTTAACATCATTGAGAACATATTAACGGAATATGGCTTGCCAAAAGAATTGAAATACCTCGCAGTTATCGAGTCTAATTTGAAATCCAGCGCCGTTTCCAAAGTAGGCGCCGCAGGCCCCTGGCAATTGATGCCCCAGACAGCCCGGGATCTTGGCTTAAAAGTGACAAGGGGGAATGATGAAAGGAAAAATTATTACAAAAGTACCCGCGCAGCGGCTTTATACCTGCGTGACCTGTATAATGAGCTGGGGGATTGGCTCCTGGTAATTGCCGCCTATAATGGCGGGACGAACAATGTATATCATGCCATCCACCGCAGCGGCAGCCGTAGTTTCTGGGACCTGCAGTATTTTCTGCCCCTGGAGTCCCGGCTGCATGTGAAGAAGTTTATCGGTACTCAATATACTTTCGAAGGTCAGGGCAGTATAACGACCCTCACCAAACAGGAAGCCACCGAACAGCTGTCCGGCTCCTCCATGTATGTGTTTCACCGCAAGCTGAGCCCGGAAGAATTGGACAACGCCCGGACCATTACTATTGCCGGAAAATATCATTCTACGATCATTGCCCGGTATACCCTGCTGGATATGGCTACTTTTTCCAGGTACAATCCTGAGTTCGATAAGGTGATGGCCAGCAGCAATAACAGCTATGACCTCAAATTGCCCCCGGCCAAAATGGAATTATTTGCAGCTAACAAATACGAGATCCTGCAGGAATCCGTCCAGCTCCTGGAGAATGACAGCGAACAGACCGCAGACGCTGATACTTCCGGACAGGGAGTTGCGTCGAAATAGCGAATACAACATTACAAAGCCGGAATTTGCAGGAATGATCAACCATTCTTCCGCGAATTCCGGCCTTTCATTTTTATGTTAGATGTCATAGTAATAGGAATGTCCCTCCCCATTAGCTGGATGGAGCCTTCAATTTCGGCTTTTATATGGCAATCAAGCAACATTCCCGTTGTTGTTTCCATTTCATATACACCTTTCTGCCGCCCCTTCAGGCTGGCTACTACGTCATAACCCACCAGGTTGGTGGCTGTACTATCACTTTCCATTTCTCCTTCAGATTCGATATAGGCCACTCCATCCTTTATAGCCTTCAATAAATAGGAGTTTTTTTCATTCAGGCTGAATTCTCCTTTTTGGCTGACACTCAGCTTCCATCTGTCCCCGACGTGCACTGCGGAATCCGGGAAGATGTTAAACAGCTGGTCCATGTTCTTCTTAATGATTCCCTTGCCGATCACTTGCTCCCAGCGGGTCCGGGCAATGTTACGCGCATAACTGTCGGAAGCGCTGAACCCTGCCATGATCTTATCCCCCAGCTCTTTGTACCCAGTCACCGACTTTACCACGCCCAAAGGGCTGATCGTCGCCATGACGGTAGCCGATTTCAGTTCTCCCAGCATTTTTTCAACAGGATCTAGGGATTTCCCGGCGCTGTCGGCATCCATCTCCGTCTCTGTGTCGTTATTTTTAGAAGACAGATGTAGCTTATCGTAGACCATTGTGAACAGGTAATCGCCCATACTATCTTTACTCACCGTATAATACACACCTACCTGGGATTTATTCTGATTATCGGCCTTCTTATCCCCCGCTTCGAATTTCAATTCGGATTCATTGGAGATATCATAATGATATTTCGAGCCAGGCACAGGATTCAACCTGAGCCTGTATACTTTGCTGTCATTCCGGTCGGTGAAATGCCTGTCGGAATTCGGCTGGATCTTACAGGACAAAAAGGGAAAAAGAAATAGGGGGGCCAGAAAATATTTTTTCATTAGTAGGATGCTGCTTCAATTATTATTTAATCGTATTTTCCAATTCCCCGAGGCGTTTTTTTAAGTCCTCATTTTCTTTTTTGATCTCCAGCAGGTATAAAGTAAGCTCTTCTACTTTCTGTAACAATAAAGTTTGATTATCTCCGATATCCAGGCCATTTTTTTGCATCAGACCGGCAGAATCGATGCCAGGCAGGTGATGGTTCTTTTTAATAAAGGCTTCGACAATACGGAGAGATGGCAACTGATAGGTAGAATCAAAAACAAAATCCGCACCCGTAGAATTTACTACGACCTTGTCGCCACGGATAATACCGGCAACGTCGAGTTTATACGCTGTATTGGTTTGAGTCGCCTTATTGATTAACACGCTACCTGTATTGGTAAGACATAACCTCATAGCATACCCTGTATAAAAGTTCAGTCCCCACTGATTCACTGCATCGGTAGTCCGGGGAGAGCCTATTCCTTCCCCGGAATTAGGAGGACCAAAAGATAACCAGGGAGTAGTAGTAATAGTACTATTGACCGCACCTGTGAAAGTGGCTCCGTCATCTATTCTCAGGCCGCCATTCACCGTAACTTTGGTGGCAGGTGTCGAAGTACCGATGCCAACATTTTGTGAATTGGGAACGTAAATATTGGTTCCGCTCACGGTCCATCCTTGCGCAAAAAGGAAATGGGCGCTTAAAAAAAGGCTAAGGAAGAGGGTTGTTTTTTTCATGTTGTTCTGTTGTTGCGTTATAAATTTAGTTGCTATAACTTTTAAATTTTTTATACCCAATTTTCTTTTTTATGAGAACATCTATCTTTTTATCAAGAACTTCGACTCCAATGTGCCCATCTTTAAGATTAAACTTATCCAAAAAAGAGACAGATTTAATAGGATTTCCTTCACTAATAACTAACATATCTAATTTCTCCAATTGTTCAATAGGCGAATAGTCGGTGATTTTCTTACAGCCGATTACTTTCAACTCCTTCAAACTATCGTTAATTTTTTCTAAAGCCTCTACATTGGAAAGATTTTGTAAATACAATAAATCTAATTTGCGCAGGAATTGCATACCCTGCAACCCTTCAAGGCTATCATTATAACCATAGACAATTTCGAATTCTATCAATTTTTTAAAATTACTCACAATCTTAAGGTCTGGCCGGTTAAGCCTTGAAAGCATGAGGTATTTTATATTCTCAAGAGTATCGAAATTTTTATGCTGTTTATTATTCCATTTCATCCTGCATACTTCCAGATTTTTAAAATTGCCAAAATCCAAAATGCCTTTAAATTTATCGGCCAGGACTAATCTCTTTAAATTGATGAAGTTATTAATTCCGCTGATTTCAATATCGTCATCAATGATATTAACACCTTCAATCCATTTATTTTCCTTTACGAAATCAATATTTTTGTTCTCTTTATCCCATCCCCATTGCGAGTTTATTGATAAATTTTTAATACCCAGCCTGTGCATTAATTCCAGACATCCGTTAATATTGTCACTTTGTATGGCAACAGTTCTATAAAAAAATCCTTTCGTGATTTTTCCTGTTACCCTAATATTATCTACATATTCGAAATCCATATTTTATTACTAATGTTTGGTTGTCCAATTTTTAGGCAAATCTTTGACCATTGTTTTCTTTACAATCGAATATTACCTACCGAATTTTTATCCTATCTTCTATTGAATATCCAAAATTCAAATCATTCGTCATAGTTACCGAAAGACACCATTTTGCTTTATAATCCATAAAATAATGGTGCTGAGGAATTTCACTTGCGATCGAAAAAAAACATCCTATTTCTTTGAAAGAAAATTCATAGGCAAAATCAGTAAGAGAGTCACCAATATATATTATAGGGTAATCATTAACGCCGAAAAAATAACGACTTCTTATAATTTCAATGCAACTATCAAAATCACTTTTAAGTGAACTATCGTGTAGCTTTCTATATAAAAGACTTATGCTACTCCAATCTATTTGTGTCCCTCGAACAGGGAATTTTTCATTAAGCATATCAAAAAAAGAGTCCGCCGATATATTAGGGATAGAAAAATCCACATGATGTCCCTTCAAGGCAGTTGATAATTCCAGGTCGTATTCTGACATAGATTAATATCTTGTGTGAAGTTTATTTACTGTTTGTTCAGACGCTTTGAATTTAATATGTGGTCCTTTTACCTTGCCATGCCAAACATTAATATGTGCACCATTCCTTTCGTCAAATTCAACTCTAAAACCCGTTTTCCCATCTGCGCTTTGCCTTCCAATATTCTTTCCTTTGTTTCCAAACTTTCCAGCTGTAGGCTTTTCTGATTTAAACCCTCGCTCCTCCAACCATTCTACAGCTTTATTTCTCGCTTGGTTGAAGTCCTTTACCTCTATATCACACGGCCCGTTATTATGCACCAGTATCTTTTGCGCTGATACATAATAAGTGTGAAAGCCACTCACTTCAAAATTATGTACTGTAGTCCGTTTGACCACCAGGTTGATCGAACTGACCACCAGCTTGTTCCCGCTATATGTCAGTACACTGTCTCCGGGATGAAGGTCCTTTACCCGTAACCATCTGCCGCCCACAAAGAAAGGATGATCGCTGGTAGTGCTGACGATCTCGTCGCCGATATGTACCTGGTAGACCGTATCCCGTACATGCTCAAATATACGTAATACCTTTTTCGTGTCATAAGCATGTGTGGTATCGTTATATGCCCATACCAGCATACCGGGTCTTATATCTTCTATCCGCTTATATCCGCTATCCGTAAGCACTAAGGTGCCTGCCAGGAAGCAGCCGCAGGGAAGTTTCCCTTCTTTGGCCAACCCCTTCTCTACTTTTTCAACTTCCACCAACTTCTCTACTTCCTCGGCCTTTCGAACCACCTCAGCCGTTTCCACCGCTTCCGTTGCCGCTTTAGCTTCCCCGACTCCTATTAAAAGCTGCCCTACCTCACCTGTTAGTTTGCCTAAAATATTCGCCCGGGTATTCGCATTCCCATTTTTAAACTCATGATAGGTTGCCGACACTGCCTTGCCAACAGCTTTAGCAGTCTCGATGGGATGGACGACAGCATGTGCTATTCCCGTCACCGTCGCAATAGGGTGAACAATGGCATTCCCTACGCCTACCACAGTGCCCAAAAGGCTCTGTCCAATGCCTTTAATAAAACTTCCCGCTACGGACAAGGCAGTTGGCGCGACTGTTCTGGCCGCCTTAGCTGCCATCTGAGCAGCCGTTGGCAGTACTGTATAGGCAACCTGTTCAACACTCCTGGTGGTATTAACAGCCTCTTCAAGACCGCTCACGGCAATTTCCGCTTCCAGCCCGTCTGCATCGACATTGGCAATCGGTTCACAGCTCGCAAACTGATAGGGTGTTAAAAAAGGATAGTCATCTGTCAAAGGATCCAGCTGTACAAATCTCCCTATCTGTGCATCATAACTCCGGAACCCATAATCATACCAATTCAGGTCCGCTTCATCGATCAGCTCCTTATCATTATACAGATTTTTGTTATCGAGATGCCGCTCATTCGGATCGGGGAGCTTACGGCTGCTGATACCGGCAATCTTCAGGCCATAGGCATAATAATGATCTTCTTCGATAATGGCCGAATGGTGATTGGCCACCTGCAGGTTATCAAAATAGACCATCTGATCGCTCTCATTGCTGACATATACATAAGCATATCCATTTTTGGGAGCCTGGATAATTGGCAGTACCAGGGCGGGAGCGCCGGTCCCTGCCTGGATGACCCTGGCCGCCACACTGCCCTGTTGTACAAAATTAAATCGTTCGTCGAAAAACAGGATCGTCAGATACGCCTTCGGGGTGGTGCCTGCCGTATTATTTTGGTCGGGGTCCGCGACAGAAGTGAATGGCACACTATTGCCAAGCGGCGACGTAATACCCGCCGCCGGACCCGCCCCATGAGTCAGCAGGCCGGAAGTTGCCCCGCCGCCTGTGATCGCTGCCGCTAAGGAAGTCAGCAAATTGGTGATCATGGAAGTTCCTGTGGTATTCACCACCGGGTCCTGGTAGTAATAAATGGTCGTCGCCGTGATAGAATCCCCTGCCATTACCTTCAGCAGCGTATTCGGTCCGATCTTATTACCAGCCAGGTTGCCGACCCGGCTCACGTAACTTCCGATAGTACTATTCTGCCAGCCTCCGCCACTGGATTGCCCCGGTATACCGGACACCGCGAACCGGGCTTTTACCTCGTTAGCGGCGGTGGGTACGCCACTCGCATCCACCTGCCCGAATAACGGCTCCTCATTGGCGGCACGCGCTGTCTCCATCGTACAGGAGTTGCTGCCCTTATCGCTTTCTTCCGTCAGGATCATCCGTACATTGCTCTGGTAGTCCCTGATAAAGAAATCATAGGCGCCGCGCTGGCTTCCCGGGAGATCCATATTGCCATCGATCGTCAGCAGATCATACCCGTTGTTCTGGGTGACAGCACTTACCACCCTGATCCGCCCCTCCTCAAAATTGATATATTGCAGCGAATCTGTTCCTCCCCCGATAGATTGATATACAAACTCGTCAATATAAGTTGTCGTCGTAGCAATACTGCTGCCTTCAGGAGTAAATATTTTCTTCAATTTATTTCCATCGGCATCATATACGATATGGATCAGGCCTTTACCTACCAGGCGTACCTGATCCGGCTTGTCTAAAAAATTATAGCTGATGCCGTTAGTGCCGGCGGCCCCGTTATTAAGGCTTTGGGCATTTTTGTTCAGGTCCACTACCACATTCCCATTGTTATCGTAGACATAGTCGGGCGTGCCGGCAGCATTGCTCCCATCTTTAAAATCGCCCATCCGTCCATTAAAGGTGGTAGCGGTCATCTGGTCCGTAACGCTTTGCAGCTTATTGCTATAAGCGGCATAGCTGTAGCGCAGGTCGTCTACGGTAATAGGTGCGGACTGGCCCGGCGCCACTCCCTTTTGCAGCATAGTAAGCAAGTTGCCGTTGAGATCATAGGTGATCTGTCCGCTGGTCCCCGTTACTGAGAAGTCCATTTTTGAATTACTCCAGGCATCTCCCGTATTCTGCTTTTCACCGTAGAGCGCTTTGATCAGCCGGCCTGCATTGTCATAGCTAAAATCGTATTTTCGCTGTACATCATCCCCTTGCGTTGACCACAACGTTCCGGTCACATGCCCATCCAGCTGTGCGCCGGCAAATGTTCCGTCTTTATTGTCATACCCCAGGTAAAGGCCGAAGAAATTACCCCATTTACTATACTTCCCTGCCGTCTTCAGGGCATAATCCTTATTGATACCCGTAATCTGGTCATGGATATTATAGCTATAGGCCAGGGATTCCAGCTCTGTCTTGCCCGTACCCGTGTACCCCGGATCAAGGTGTTTGGCCTTCAGCCGGCCCATGTCATCCAGGTCATAGGCAGCGATGGTCTTAAAAGCATTCGCGCCATATTTTTTCTGGATACTGGTCACGCGACCCACGAGATCAAATAGGTATTTGGTCAGGACATCGTAATTCGTATAGGCTGTATTCGAAGTAGTGTGCCGGCTATCACTGCTAAGCAGCCGGCCATCAAAATGGTATTGACGTGTAGTAATATCCAGCCCCGCTATAATATTATCCTCACTCTTCTGTACCTCTCTGCCTTCTTCATCATAATAGAGGGAAGACTGCAGGAAATTAGTGGTCCCCAATACTCTTACTTTAGTACCCGTAAGCATATTGGTAGTCCTTGCGGAACGGACGATAGGCAGCACATCCGGATTCGTCGTGGCGTATGCCAATCCATTGTTGTACCCATTATCAAAGGCTTTGACACCTGAATAACTATAATTGTCATAATAGTTGTAACGGAGGGCTATGAACTTAGTAGGGTCAGCCATATCCGCTGCCGGAATAGGGTTCGCATAGGCCATCACGACATCTGTCGAGGTGGTGGTGGTATTGGGACTGATCTGTGTGGAAAAGGCATCGTTGGTTCCGCTTTGGAAGCCCGTATTGAATACGATGCTGTTGCTGGCCGAATAGACGGCAATGCCGGCATCCCTTGCGTTGAGGGACAGATCTGCCACTGGTGAGCTTAAAACGGTAGAAGTAGTAGTGACGGTCGTTGTGCTGACGGCATTGCTGATAGCCGTCTGCAAGCTGGCGGATGTCTGGGTGGTTTCGTATAAAGCCGTGAGGGACAACCTGTCGAGGCCATCATAAAAGCTTACCATCCATTCTCCCGGTGACTTGGCACGCTGGTTGCCATCCTGGGTAAACACCACCTGGTCCCTTGCGTCATAGAGCAAATACAAGGGCGCCGCTCCCGGGGCTTTTTTCCAGATCGTCCTTCCTTTGTCGTCATAGTTATATTGGAAGCATAGCTCATTTAATACCTGCGTGCCATTGGCGCCTGCAAAAGACCATCCGTTCGAAGCCAGGTATTTGACGGCCTCCGGCTGCAGCTGATAGCGCAGCAGGCCGAAATCGTCATAGATACTGTAAGTACAGATCCACCCGGTATAGGCGGCTGTAGGAGCATTGTCTACCTGTATTTTTTTCAGGATCAGCTTACTCGTTTTGTTCCAGTATTCGACGACCTGCCTGCCGTTCAAATCCGTATAGGTATATTTGTACAAGGTATTGGCCGGATAGACCCCCTTATTAACAGGCGCATCCCCTTGCACATAATCCACTCCCCATATCTGTACGGTATCGGCTACGCCATTCATATCGTACGTGGCGGAAGTCCCGGCACCGGCAGCCCAGGCCGCTCCCGGTTCTTTTTCGTTAACGACCCTGTTCAGGGGGCTATTATCGAATTGAATAGAAGAGAACGCAGAAGTCTCGCTGTACGTATTCGTGTAATACTGTGGCTGCTCCGTTAGCTGACCGGTCTTAAATTTTCCCGGTTGCGTAGTCGTTGAATAAGGGAGATATTTTACCGGTTCCCTGCCCATCACATCGTACTGGGAGAATTGAACGAGGTCGCCCCAGACACCGCCGGCCGTCGCCGGCGTAGCTGCCCCCCGGCTTATTTTTTCCACCGTCCGTCCCAGGCCATCGATATAGGTAGTGGTCTGCAGCTTTTCGCCGATGGGCAGCTGGTCTGTGGTCTTCCAGTCCGTGATGCCGATGGTGTCCACGTCGTGCTCACGGACATAGTTGATATCTTCCCAGTTAACAGACACCACGCTGATCTTGATCGTGTTGGAATAAGTGAAAGCACCGTTCGAGGGGTAGATCGTCTTTCGTCTGAAATAGGTCGTCTGAGTTAAAGCTAACGGCGCCTGGTAGGAAGTCAGTGTAGCATTAGCACCAGTAGCGATGGCGGCGAACCCCGTCGTCGGACTGAAACTGGATTCCCATTGATAGTTCAGCCCGGTATTCGGAAAGGCCGCGGGATAGATCTCCACGAACTGGGCGGGTACCTGATTGTAGGAAAAGTTATACACGCCGCTGACAGTCCCGATGGAATGACTGGGGTTCCACATCTGAGCAAAGGAAATGCCTGGAATGCCCGCTAATAAGATGCCGATAAGGCGCAGGATCCGTAAAGGTTTCTTGTATTTCATTCGGAATGCTTTTTCTTTTCCTTGTGTCTGATAGGTTTATGTGCTTATTCCCTATAGGTTCTGTCTCGGGACCTCCTGTACAATTATTTTTTTTGCTTGGACATGCTTTAATAATGCCGCATGCCCCGCCTCTTGCATGGCGGTATATTTTTTCCATTGGACATCATTTAAAATTGACTTTAACTGATGGTCATGCACTTTCAGATAATCAGCAAGACATTGCTTTCTTTGCTCGGGACTCTGATGAAGATCTCCAAGACTATCCAGGAATATCCTATGCTGTCTCTCAATAGACAGGAAGGCGGCTTCCTGGGAGGGAGATAGCGAATACGCTTCACTTAGCCGCTGCACCAACACGGTCAGGGAGCTATCCCGGAAGGTAGCAGACTGTGCATGCACCCCCTTGGAACATAGAGTAAATACGATCAGATAAATAATATTAATAACCTGTTTCATCCGTAAATAATTTGGGTTGATCTAATAATCAACGGGTTAAATAATTGTATAAGAACATAGCTAAAAGTAAGCCCACTCCCATTTATATCCCCCTGTGTGTCTCATATTTATGCTTTTACAGGACGGTTTATTTAATGATATAACCCGCACCTGGGCTCAAGGAAAAATCGATTATACAATAACTGCAATTGATAGCTGGATCGCATCCCGGAGGTGACGGATAATCGTATTCAATAGATTGTCGCAAAACATAATAAGTACCACTTACCGTCATATATGTAGTAGTAGTTCCTCCCAAACAGGCAATAAATTGTGAATAGTATACATTAAGATTGCTGACAGGGGTTGGATGCGTACAAGCCGCATCTGAATAGAACCGGAAGACGACATCTCCAATCGTACCTCCATCAGGCGCGGTGTAGCTATTTTCAATAGTTAGCTGTACATAAACAACGGGTATCAACGTACACGTTCCATTCGTATTCGCATAGTTCTGCCCGTTCGCATTAATGTCATTGATAGCCATCTGGTCGGCATCCGCCTGGCTGAGCGTAGAACTATACCTGGCCGCAGGAACGGTATAGGTAACACTGCTGGCAAGATAACCGGCCCCGCAGGCACGGGTAAAAACCTGGCTTCTTGCCACATTGTAATATGTTGCTGTCGGGCAGGCGTCCTGGGGTCCGATATCGAGCCATTTCGTTTGTCCGTACGTAGCGCTCCTGGGGTTCACGTTGGTGACAAGGATGAATTCATGACCAACCCCATTAACATTCTGACACATGGTAGCCGCTCCTTCCAAAGAGTTCCAGACGGTATCCGTTGTTATTATACATAATGCATGAGCCGGAGAATTGGCGTAAGCCTGGGCATTAGCCAGGGTGTCATTGATGGCCATCTGGTCGGCATCTGCCTGGCTGACAGTGGATGAATACCTCCCGGCAGGGACCGTGTAAGTGACAAATCCTCCGTAATATCCTTCGTCGCAGGTTTGCGTGGAATCCGTCCTTGACAAGGCCGCGTTATGATAGATCAACAGACAGCTCCCATTGGTGATTGCAAATGCGGGCCCATTGGTAAGCAGGTCCAGTTCCGCCTTTATATCCGCATCCTGCTGACTGAGGGCAGAACTATATTTAGCAGCAGGTACCGTAAACGTAACATCTGTGCCTTTATACCCGGCTGCACAATTAGACCGGGTGAATGTTTCCTGTGCCAGATGGCTGGAATAGGTACCGGGACAGCCGTTCTGTTTGGCAGGCGACACGGTATTATATTCATACATTTTCAGGGCGGAATGGTTCTCATCCTTTACAAATTTTAACCTGCCCAGATTGTCGTATTCATAATAGGTCACCATGCCATTCTCATCGCATTCGGATGTCTTGCCGATCAGCGGATCATAGGTGGTGGTATGCATCCGCGCCGTCTTCGGATAAAGACGAAGCTCATCTATCGTCGCATTGCCTGAGAGTGAAACAGCCGTCGTCCCCTGGGCGATATCATATTCGTAATAGGTGAACCCATTAATAACAGGGGCCGATTTAGTCAGGGTCGCCCCGCCGGCCACCGTTATGGCAGCTGTGGACCAAAAAGATACCGTATAGGGCCTGGCTGTATTGAGTGGAGCTGACAGGGTATTGGATGCCAGGGCAAAAGACCTCGATCCTGTGATTGCATTGCTGGCATATGTCAGGCTTCCGGTTAAAGACCATCCCCCCAAACCAGCCGTTTCAAAACTGGTATAGGCTGGCTTATCCACTACAGGCGCAGCATTGATAAGGGAGGCAACCACATATTTATCATTATAATCATATATGTTAGAAATCGTTCTTCCCCCCTCGTCCTGTACGCCGATCATATTCCCGTTAGCATCATAAGTGAGGATATGTGTTTGTTTATAGATAGTGTTGTTATTTACATTATCAGGTGAATAAGTCGAAGTGGCAGTAGGCTGGGCAAACCGTTGTTCCAGTATACGACCGGGCTTGATATCCCCATTCGCCAATTGCACAAATTCCGTCACCTTTTCATTGAGCAGACTGCTGGTATTAGTCACCGTACTGTAGACGGTGGTATAAGAGCTTACAGGAAGCGTTACGATATTATTTTGTATCAGTGTATTTAAGCCCGCATTATGATTGTTGGCATAATCACACGTATACGTGATGGATTTCGTATTCACATCACCATTACTTTGGTTCGTAGTGATTGAACTTACTTCATAATTGTACGTATTATACGTATAACTGGTGACTGTCTCCACCATTTGCGTGGCGTCATTGGTTTTAAATATCCTTTCATGGGTGCTGCTTAACATCACCCTCCCGGTATATATCGCATAGTAATCCACATTAATGCCGGATCCGGACGCTGTGAGATACGAAGCAGGGTCATCATATACTGTCTGATCAGCCCAGGACGTATTACGCTGGGAAGACTGGGTAAGGACCTCGCATTTACAGGATACCAGCGGAGTCCGTAGTCCGCTTGGATTGATAGTGCCGGGCAGCCCTCCATTGGGATTTTTACCGAAATAATAATCGATCTCTTCCACGGCATGGGAGGTATCATATACGTTTTGGGTCTGTTTTACCATGTTTCCGCTGACCCCATATACCGTTGTCAGCTTGGGCAATCCATAGGCCCAGGGCGCAAATCGTTGTTTGGCCGAAAAATCCGGATTGGCGCCGGCTGGCACCCATATCGCATAGTCATCCGAACTGGTAAACTCCTCCACCGTCTTGCCGATGGTGCCCGGGTTCTCCACGATTTCCACCCTTTTGAATTGGGTGGGTAAAGGACTTACGTCATTCAGATTGGTATTGTAATACACTACGTTGCTATTATCTCTTGAATTATCTGAGCCCAGGCAGGTCAACCCCGTCGTAAGTAATCCTGCAATAACATCAATTATGACTGCTACCCAGGCGAAAAATCCGGAACTGACAAAAATCAGCTCCAATGCATCCGCTACATCCGATACGATCGTAAGGATGCCCAAAACAGGGCCTATCGCCGACATGAAATTCTGGAAATCCGACAAGCTGATAGCCTCATTTTGGGATAAGATCCCCGGATATTGGAAATTCCAATAACAACATCCAAATGGAGCGCAGCTCCATTTCCAATGATATCTTTTATCCTCCGATTGATAATGGCTGCTCGTGGTCATAGAATTTACCGGCAGTTCCAGTCCCCATAGGGAGGAGGCGCTGCCTGCCCCGTTCATGACATAATTGTACAGGGTAACGATCGGATTCGCACAACCATTGGAATATCCTCCGTCCGTAGAGCTGGTCTGCGTGACATGAACGCCTCCTACAGCAGTAGTAGAGGTCCCCAAAACACCCGTATCCTGGGCATATTGATAGCTCAATGTCCCCCCTGTGGGATAAATAATTTGTTTTAACAGACCATTTTTTGCATACCCCGTCTTCGGATTCAGGTAAACACCGGTAACACCCATATGCAAAAAGCACAATCCCTTTAATTGGTTATTGCTTAATTGCGATGCCGTCGTATTCATGGGAATAGCCGCGCCATCAAATCCCACACTATTGTTGCCGTTAAAATATCCCCAGATATCTTTTGCATAGAAAAAGGGAGGTGGTACAAAATCATCCACCGCATCGGACCCAAGGTTATAATCGAAAATATAGGGCGGCGTATCTTCTTTCAGGTCCACCCCGATCTTCTTAACGGATCTCAGACAGAGACGGGCTACGCTATTCTGATAGGACGTAGTAGGAGTCCCATAACGATTCAGGATGAAATACGTGGTATTCAGCTGGTATTCGGAGAGCGGCCTGCCCTGGTAGCTCATATCTACGGTAGATAAGGCATATTCTCCATTGAAATCGGCCCTGGTAATGCCTGCATAACCAAAAGATACCAGGTGCCCGTCCGGGTAAGTGATGGACTTGATCTCAGGAGTAGTGGTGATAGAGGTCTTGTGGGAGATAATGGAATAATTACCACTCTGATTATACGAAATACCTTCGCCTGCCTTGCTGTTGACCGATCGGAGGTAATAGGTGAAATATATTTTCCGCTGCGTCAGCGGATCGGCTATCGTATCCAGGTACCAGCTACCGATAACCTGTGGGCTTGTCAGGAGGGCATTGGCAAAACCGGCCTGATGGTATACCTGGTTATCTTTGAACTTCGGCTGTGTAAGAGGCTGGGTGATATTCGCATCACAGTAGTCCTCATGCAGGACCTGTGTCACTCCATGCGTTGAAAATTTATAAATCAATCCATCCACATCCTGTATGCTAAAAGAAGTAATGGTCGTTCGGATGCCCTTCTGAATTCGCAGGTTTGGATCTCTTTTGAGCGATATGGTCAGGCGCGTATCTCCCAACGGGACCCCGACCATCGTACCATCAGCCAGGGTGTCTAATACGAACATGCCGGACTTTCCATTGAACTGAAAAGAAAAATAATCCAGCTGCCGGTCCTCGACAGTCCTGTTGTGAAGGGTGTATTGCTGGTTCATCGCCTTATAGATAGGATATTTACTGAGCGCACCCGGACAACCATTGAAAGCCGGCACCGGGGCATACCAATATCCTGCAGGATATTTCGAAATATCCTGATCGGACCCATTGCCCTCATTTGCCTGCTGGTCATCCGGTTCTCCGACAGTCATGCGTGAAATCACCCCGCCGGCCACCAGGTTCCAGCCCTGTCCTACATTTGAAGCGACCTCATCTACTCTAAGTCCATTGCCGGAATTATAGTTGAGCGCAACGACAGAGGACAAACGGCTTTTGTCATCCTGCCAACTAAACATCGGCAGACTAAAAACCGCGCTGCCGGTTTGGTGATTCACTTGCCCGATAGAAGTTATTACGCTGTGAAATACTACCAAAAAAAACATTGCCTTCTTCATAATGATCCCAGGTTTGGAATTTAAAAGTTATAGCCCATTCTCAGCAACAGGGGTTGCGTGGCCGGTACATGCCGGTTATATAAAAAATCATATAGTAAAAGCAGGTTACCGCTCAGCTTTTTATTTATTTTATACGTCTTCCCCACACCGGCCAGTGCGCTCGTCTGCCAGGCGTCGAAATGCCGCAGTTGGGCAATGCTTCCGAATTGTGTCAAATAGTTCCATTCTGCTCCACCCTGCAGGTAAAAACCGCTTTTTTTCTTCGGTTTCCAGCTCGCATAGGTGCGGAAACCTACCGCCTCATTGGTAAATTGGATATGGTTCCAGCCCGTGCCCAATCCCATGGTATAGGACAGTCCAAGCCCGATGCTGCTCCTGTCATTCAGTTTATACCCTGCCTGCATTCCGAAATTACTCCGGGTCGGCAATCCATTGGTGCTGCTGCCAAATTGCATGTTGGCGCCGAATTCAAGTCGTTTGAGAAAGGATTTCGTATGTTGTCCGTCCGGTGTAAAATCCGGCAGGTCCGTATCACCATTGCCGCCCTGCCCATGCAGCTGGCTGGTCAGATTATCCAGGCCCGATCCGGCGCTGGCGCTGCCGGCCTGTTGCTGGACCATCTCTGTGGGGTCTGCTCCGCCGCTATTGGAGCCAGGTAACTGTCCCTGCAGAAATTGTTGCATAGCCGCCCGGGAAGGCAGCCCATTGACCACCGGAATGGACCCTGCCACGGCTCCGGGTGCGGAAAAACCCCCGGGAGAAGCGAAAAGGCCTGACAACTGTCCGTTTTGCTGGAAGAACTTTTGAAAAGCGGGTAATTTTTCAAGGGTATTCAGCGCTAATTTTTCAATCTTGTCGGGATCCTGCAAAGTGCTTTTGTATTCACTGATCTGGGCCTGGTAGTATACGGCCTGCTTATTAATATTCGCGAGGTTAGCAGCCAGGCCGGGGATGCTGTTTAATTGTTGCTGCAATATAGCCTGCCGTTGCTTCAGGTATTCGTTTATCTGATCTGCCGTTGACAGGTCGGACTCCATCCTGTCAACGGAATTCAGTGATGAGTTCATTTTGGTCTGTGCATTACCGGCAGCATCCAGTGCGTTCTTTGTCTTATTTAAAAAACCGAGGGATTGCTTAAGTGTGTCCAGGTAAGGAAAGTAATTTCCCGATAATAATTTTCCGATCCTGCCTGTCCTGTTTTTTATGATTGATTGGAACTTTTGAAGGGAGTCGATGGAATACGCAAATAATAACTTTGCTTTTACCGAATCGACCTTTGCCACTTTCCTTTGCATTTTCTTTTCCTGCCGTATAATTTTCTCCAGCGTCTTATCCGTATATTTTTCTACCTCGCTGTTAAAAACGCCTGTTTTTGCGTTGACGGCGGAAACATACCGGGCCTGCCACTGCTGGTCCTTTAAGGTGGTAGTATCTGTATCACGGGAATAAGCTGATTGGCTGAACATCCCTGCCAGCGCCAGGCAGATGGTGTATCTCAGCATTGCCGGGGAGCAAAAGGCAAAAGAGAATGGATAGGGCAATGCACAAGCTAGCCTTACGTCTTCGTAAAGTTTTCTCATGAGGGATGTGTTTAATGATTTAGGTGATACCGGGTCTTCAATGGGGGGAGGAAAATAATGCGGGAATGCATTTCGAAAGTACCCATTTATTTTGAATAAAAATGGAAAATATACAATGAGTCAGTATTATTTTATCGTAAACGGGTAACCGATATCCTGTTTTATATTATATGCATTTTAACAAACATATATTTTCAGGTAACAAACAGGTCGTATTAATAATAATCGTTTTATCTGCTTATGAAAAATACCCAAACGCTTTTTTAATACCTTCCGCCTTCCACAAACATTCCTCGTATTCTTTTTCCGCATCGCTGTAATAAGTAATACCCGATCCTACCAGGTAAGAAAGATACTGGTCCCTGTTATTGTATAGAATGCTGCGGATCACCACATTAAAGTCAAAGTCCCCTTCAGGGGTGACATAACCGACCCCACCGGAAAAAATCCCTCTGGCAGTCCGTTCATATTGTCCGATCAGTTCCACCACCCTTTTTTTGGGGGCGCCGGTCATGGAGCCCATCGGAAAAGTAGCCCTGATGGCCTCTACCCAGTGGGTGCCGGGAGGTAATTCGCCTTTGATAGTGGAAATCATCTGGTGAACATGTGGAAAGCTGTAAATGCCATAGAGCTCCTCCACCCTGACTGAGCCCGGCAGGCATATTTTGGACAGGTCATTCCTCACCAGGTCGACCACCATCACATTTTCCGAGCGGTCTTTAGCGCTGTTGTATAATTCGTCCCTGGCCGCCTCATCCCGTGCCGGATTGCCCTGAAAGCGCGGAGATGTGCCTTTGATCGGTTGGGAAAGCAGCGTGTCCCCAATGCGCCGTAAATACCTTTCCGGGCTGGCGCATAACAAATAGCTGTCGTCCACCTTATAAAAGGCGGCGAAGGGGTTGGGCGAGGCCTGGCTGAGGGACAACCAGGTATGCAATGGGTCGATATGGACGGGATGGGCAAAGAATTCCTGGCAGAGATTGATCTCATAGCAGTCCCCCCGGAGAATATGCCGCTGAAGAGCCCTTACCGTCTCCAGGTATTCCTCTTTGGAAAACCGGGGCAGCAGGACCGGAGAAGGGGACGATGTGCCATCGGGCGGGCGGGAATCGGAGGAATGGAAATCGGAGGAAGGGAGATCGGAGGAAAAGAGGTCAGAGGAAGAAAGGTCAGAAGAAGAAAGGTCAGAAGAAAAAGGGCGACCGGGAACTGGGTTTAAGAGGACATCAGAGGGAGTCGATGACGACACCGCCGTATGACTGATCCGCTCCAGGATGGTCCTGTGATCGTCTTGCAGGGAGCCGATACGAATGGTGTTAGCTGTCAGCTCAATTAATATTTCAGGAACAAAAAAAAACAGGTCAGGGAAACCGATCTGATCGGGATGAGGAAGGGATCCGGAATGAGGAATAACGTTTGCGGCAGAAGCAGCTTCCGGATGACCGAACGCGGGAGTTGGATCGACAGGTTCTGTCTCTTTGGCGAGTCCATATCCAAAATGCCCGAATAGCCAGTCCCGCTCGCCGGCAGTAAAATCCTTTAGCTGGTCGAAGGCATTGCCTGCGCTGGCCTGAACAGACCTTACAGCACCCGCCGCCAGGATGCATTCCAAAGAATGCGACGGCAGCTGATAGGAGTGGTTGTCCAAAAAACAGCAGATGTTGAATCGGGAGGCCCAGCTCAACATCTGCTGCTTAATTAGTTCAAAATTAGTTATGGGGAATAAAACAAAAGTTCTTTTCACCGGCGGGAGTTAGGCATGCCTCTTAAAAGTCATCCTCTTCCTCATCGAATCCACTTTCCCCGAACAGATCCAGGTCTTTAAAATCGTCGTCAAGACCCAGGTCATCCTCTTCGGTGCCTTTTGCAGTTTTTTTAGAAGTATTGCCTCCTGTACTCTTTTTTGTCTTTGATTTAGGAATATCAAATTCATCAAAGTCAGGATCCCATTCTTCTTCCTCTTCTACTTTTTCCCATTCGTCCACTTCTTCTACATCATCGCCGTCGTCATCATCCTCATCATCGCCTTTTTTATTTTTAGCGGATGCTTTTGAAGTTTTCGCGGAGGGGGATTTCGGGGTATCGGAATCATCATCATCGCCGTCATCATCCTCATCATCCAATTGTTTCTTGGATTTAGGAGATGCTTTTTCCGGAGTTTCCTTTGATGATTGAGGCGCGGATTTCTTTGAACCCTTTCCCTCCTTATCAGATTTTGGTGCCATAGTCCAATAAGATTGTTCTGTACAAATTTCAGCGAAGTTTTTAATTCGCCAAATTTTTTAAAATGTTTTTTTTTATAACTTTTGCAGCGACGGAGCCGCCCTCGCCGAAGGTCCGAAATAAGACCGATTCGGGCAAGGAATTTTATTCCAAATTATTTCTTGCGTGACAAAAGGCGACTTGTTCGCCTTTGACCGAAGGTCCGACATCAGACTGTTCAGGCAAGAAATTAAATTTCAAATTATTTCTTGCTTGAACTAAGATTCGATCAGCTGATCCCGTCCCGGGCCATTGGAAATATAAGCCACTTTGACACCCAGGAATTTGTTGATAAACTGAACGTATTCCTTCATCTTTTCAGGCAAGTTATCATATTTTTTCAAAGAAGTTGTATCTGATTTCCAACCTTCGAAAGATTCCAGCACCGGCTCAATTTTCAGGCGGTTCATCTGGAAGGGGATCTCGCTGGTGGTCTGACCGTCAATCTTATAGGCGGTACATACTTTCAATTCTGCAAAGGCGTCCAGCACATCCGCCTTGGTCATGACGATCTTGGTGACCCCATTGATCATACAGGCGAATTTGAGGGCCACTCCGTCAATCCATCCGCAACGGCGGGGCCGGCCGGTGGTTGCGCCGAACTCGCTGCCTGTTTTCCTCAATTCCTCTCCCGTAGCGTCTTCCAGCTCGGTGGGGAACGGTCCGCTGCCTACCCGGGTGCAATAGGCTTTGCTGACGCCGATCACATCCCTGATCTGCTGGGGGGCCACTCCCAGGCCGGTACATACTCCCGCTGAGATGGTATTGGAGGAGGTGACAAAGGGGAATGTGCCGAAATCTACATCCAGCATGCTTCCCTGCGCCCCTTCCGCCAGAACGGTCTTGCCCTGGCTGATCTTATCGTTGATAAAATATTCTCCGTTGACGATCTTGAACTGGCGCATGAATTCCAGGGCCTCGAAGAACTCTTCTTCCCAGTCGGAAATATCTTCATGAAAATTAAGCCCATCCAGTAATTTCTGGTGCTTCAGGCGCAATTTAATATATTGGGTCGTAAAGCTTTTATCCAGCAAATCCCCCACCCTGAGGCCATTACGACCCGTTTTATCCATGTAGGCAGGTCCGATGCCTTTCAGCGTCGAGCCGATCTTTTCATGTCCTTTTGACACTTCAGACGCCTTATCCAGCGCACGATGGGTAGGTAATATGAGATGCGCCCGCTGGCTGATATATAAGTTCTTCCGGTAATCTACCCCGAAGGTAGCCACCGACTCACATTCTCTTTTCAGGGTGACCGGGTCCAGCACTACCCCATTGCCGATCAGGTTAGTAGTGCTCTCATGAAAAATCCCGGAAGGTATCTGGTGCAGGACGATCTTTTTATCTTTAACATACAAGGTATGACCGGCATTGGGCCCTCCCTGGAAACGGGCTATCAGGTCGTAGCGGGGCGCGAAATAGTCCACGATCTTCCCTTTCCCTTCATCGCCCCACTGGAGGCCTAAGATTACATCAACCATTCATTACAGATTTGCGGGTTACTTACAAAAGTATCCGTTTTCGGGGGAAGGATCCCATTTCAACAGGTCCTCCCCGGGAAAACTTTTAACAAGGCGGCAAAAATAGGTGAAGAATCTGCTATGACAAAAATTGAATTTTCGATTTAGCCGGGTTCCGTATCATACCGGACGACGGAATGGATGCCGCCGAGCTGTTTGAGGCGCTGCACCAGCTCTTCCAATTCCTCCTTATCGTGTACATATACCTTTATATTCCCTTCAAAAAGGCCCTCTTTGGCCTCGATCGTCATGGCATTGATATTGATCTTCAATTCTCCCGAGATCAGGTTCGTGATCTTGTTGACCACCCCTACATCGTCCATTCCCACGATGCGGACGCCGGTAAGGAAGGATATTTCTTTATTCTTTGCCCATTTGGTCTTCACGACCCGATGTCCGTACTGAGCCATCAGCTTCGCGGCATTGGGGCAGTTCGTGCGGTGGATGGTAAGCCCTTTCCCCACAGAGACGAATCCGAATACGTCATCCCCCGGAATAGGCTTGCAGCAGTTCGCGAGGGTATAAACGATCCGGTCGCTGCTCTCCCCGAAAATGATCAGCTCCGTGTCTTTACGGGGCATCTGGGAAGAGGAGTCCGTCTTCATCTCGATAACGGGCTTCGGCGGCTTGGGAGGTTCCAGCCTGTCTCCCAGCAGGTGGAATTCTTTGATCTCCTTGAGGTCTATGTTCCGGACAGACACCTGGTAGAAAAAGTCCAGGGAGGAGTTGAGCTTATAAAAAGCGGTGAGGACATCGATATTATGCTGATTGTAGGCGGCCCCAAAATTTTCCAGCTTGCGTTGAACGACGTATTTCCCTTCGTCCGCGATCTTCCGTTTCTCCTCTTTCAGGGCATCCTTGATCTTGGTCTTGGCCTTCGCTGTTACTACGATCCCCACCCAGTCTTCGTTGGGTTTCTGCTTGGCCGAGGTGATGATCTCCACCTGGTCGCCACTGCGCAGCTTATGACTGATGGGCACCAGCTTGTGATTGACCTTGGCCCCGATGGTCTGCACCCCGATGGCGCTGTGAATGGAAAAGGCGAAGTCCAGCGCGGTAGATCCTACCGGCAGCATCTTCACATCCCCTTTAGGAGTATATACATAGATCTCTTCGGCCAGGAAGCTGGTCTTAAAGTCCTGCAGGAAATCCACGGAGTCATTGTCCTGGGTATTGAGCACTTCCCGTATCTGCTGAAACCATTTATCGAAACGGCTCTCATCAGCAGCGCCTTCCTTGTATTTCCAATGTGCGGCCAGTCCCTTCTCCGCGATCTCATTCATCCTTTTCGAACGTATCTGTACTTCCACCCATTTGCCCTGCGGGCCCATGACTGTCGTATGCAAGGCTTCATAACCATTGGATTTAGGATTGCTCAGCCAGTCGCGCAGACGTTCGGGGGAAGGATTATACTCGTCCGTTATCATGGAATAGACCTTCCAGCATTCTTCCTTTTCTTTTTCCGGGGCAGAGTCCAGGATCACCCGGATGGCGAAAAGGTCATACACCTCTTCGAAAGCCACCCCTTTTTTACGCATTTTATTCCAGATGGAATGGATGCTCTTGGGGCGTCCATAGATATCAAAATTAAAGCCCCCTTTTTCGAGTTTTTCCTTCAGAGGCTTGACGAATTCGTTGATATAACGGGAGCGCTCCCGTTTGGTCTCCGATAGCTTACGGGCTATTTCCCGGTATTCCTCCGGCTCCAGGTATTTCATGGCCAGGTCCTCCAGCTCCGTCTTTATATTGTATAATCCCATCCGATGGGCCAGGGGGGCATATACATAGACTGTTTCGGAGGCGATCTTCAGCTGTTTCTCCCTTTTCATGCTGTCGAGCGTGCGCATATTGTGGAGGCGGTCGGCCAGCTTGATCAGGATGACCCTGGGATCATCGGTGAGCGTGAGCAGGATCTTTTTGAAGTTCTCCGCCTGGCGGGAGGCATTCACGTCCACGACATTGGAGATCTTTGTAAGCCCGTCTACGATACGGGCGATCTCGCCGCTGAACTCCCGTTCAATATCTTCCAGGGTGATGTCCGTATCCTCCACGGTGTCGTGGAGCAGGGCGCAGATGGTGGAACGGACGCCCAGGCCTATTTCCTCGGAACAGATCCTTGCCACGGCCAGCGGGTGAAGGATATAAGGTTCCCCGCTCTTACGCCGCATGGTCTTATGGGCTTCGGCGGCCATTTCGAACGCCGTTCGCAGCAATTCTTTATCGCCGGCCTTCAGTTTGGGCTTGAGCGAGCGCAGCAGGGCGCGGTACTCCCTGAGGATTAATTTCTTCTCCTGGTCTTCCGTAAGATTGTATTTCGGTATTGCAGCGACAGTTTCCATTTCCATACTGTACGAATTTACAAAAAAAAGCCCTAGTTTTGCACCCTTCTCCAAAAGCGGGCGTGGCGAAATTGGCAGACGCACTAGACTTAGGATCTAGCGGAGCAATCCATGTAGGTTCGACCCCTATCGCCCGCACAAATGTCCCGGGTGGGAATATGTAACCCTTTTGTAACGGCTATCAAACAGATAGCCGTTTTTTTTTGCAATTTCCTTCCAAATCATACGATTCCGGCAACCACTCAATGATCACTGTCATCCACTCAATAACTTTTATCAGGATGGGCCAGTCGCATAATTTCAGCCAAAATCCTGTTATGAATATGAAATTATTGACTTCCCTCTCCCTCGCGGCAGGCATATTAGCCATAAACAGCTGCGGAAAACCAAATACGCCTCCACCCCCAACGGCTTCCGGCAAATGTTTCCTTGTTTCCGAAACAGTAAACGGAGGCCCCGGTTACGGCGCCTCATGGGTATATAAATATGATGCGGATGGACACCTGTTAAGCGGCAGCAATCCGCCGGTAAACGGTCAGACTCCGGACGGTGCGCTGGCTGTCAATGGCAACCTTGTCGGGATTGGATTCGGTAAATTGAAGTGGCTTTACGGATACGTGGGCGACCTGAAAAATGGGATCCCATCTTCCGGCTACATGGATTTTACTGACGACGGCACGACCAATCCTAAGTTTGAAGAGTATATTTTCGGTTATGACGGAAAACAACGACTGATTGAGGTGGCAATTAAAGCGGGCACCATCAACATCGCGTATGATGATAAGGACAACGTTGTCAAATTGACTTTTATAACAAATAATGGCCCGCGGGTTATTTCACCCATCGTTACTATTGACGGCTACGATGACAAGCCCACACCTTATGCTGCAGATCCTAAGATATGGATATTCACGCAGCAGATGAGGAGCTGGTCCTACTTTGATGAATACCGTATAATATCGGCCCTGAGTAAAAATAACCCCGGCAGGATCTCTACGGATTACGGTGTCGGCAATACGGCGTCCAATTACGTATATGACATATTCTATCAATACAATGACAATGGCATGCCTGCTCTGGCAACCGTGCAAAGAACATATCGGGGCGCCAAAACAACCTGGCAGTCGAACTCTTACGGCTACGATTGCAAATAGCAGAGGTCTGAAACCAGCCAGGAGAATGAGGTAACTCAAAAAGATAGTACATTTAATCATGCGTTATGTGCACTTGATATTTTTACTTATTGGCTGCGGATCCGGCTCCTTGCAATTACGCGCGCAACATACCATGGCCAGCCCCTCTGCACGGTCGTATATTTTCAGGAACATCGATCAGGACGATGGCCTGAATAGTAACGAAGTGCTGGCAATCAGTCAGGATCAGAAGGGCTATTGGTGGATTGGATCTGTTAAGGGCCTCCAACGATACGACGGACTACGCTTTCTTAATTGCCTCCGGGAAGGAAATCAGGAAGGCGATATCGCCGTAACCGGTATATTCCCCGAAAGTCCGGAACAACTTTTATACAGCCAGGGCGATTTTGCCCTCTATCGGTGGGACTTCTTAAAACGTACGGGATCAGCCGTTCCATTATCAGGTACCGTTGATGAATGCACGGACAGCGCAGGCAATAGCTGGAAACTACAGCCCTGCCGGAACAATTTGTACCGTATGCAAAAGAATGGAAAAGGCCCCTGGCAGATCGCAAATTTTTACAATGACGGAACAGACAGCTGGATTGTTTCCCCGATCTTTGGCCTGTTTCTCCTGGATGCCGCACATCACCGCCTGTATACGTCCGAAGACAATCCTTTACATCATCCGGTACTGACAGGCATGCAAAATCTCAGCGGCAGCATCCGCAGCATGACGGTGGACCGGCAGGGGGGCATTTGGTTCCTTAGCTGGTCGCATTTATTCTACCGTTACAATATCGCTGCCAGGACACTGAACAGCTATTCAGTAGCGGACATTTTGCATGCCGAAGGCGCCCAGGGCACCATACCTGGCTGGGTTTCCGGTGTCATGGAAGATAGCCGCGGCATCATTTGGCTATCAACTGCAGCAGCCGGCTTACTGAAGTATGATCCCTCCGCCAACCGATTTGAATACATCACCGCTACGCCAGGCAATAAAATATCGTTACAATACAATCAACAGATCAACACCATTTTCCAGGACCGGGATGAGAATATCTGGCTGGGGACCGATAAAGGAATAAGTGTATTCAATCCTTATGATGAGCATTTTACAGTACTCCACAATACGGATGCGGGCCCTTTAGTAAAAACCGGGGCAGAGATCAGCAGTGTTATTGAAACCGGAAGTAATGATATCTGGGTAGGAAGCTGGGGGGGCGGCATTACCAGGTATGATAGTACCCTCAAGGTATCCGGGCATGTCTTTTTCAAAGGGAAGTATGATGACAATCTCGTTTGGAGTTTACTGCAGCAAGCAGATGGCAGTATTTGGGCCGGTTGCCAGGTAGGCATGCTTCATCAGATAGATCCTGTTACGCTTCATGTACAAACCACCCGCCCGAAGGTCTTAGGCGGCTCCACTATCAAGTGTATGGTGCATGAACCGGGCGGTAATACATTGCTCGGACTCCAAAGCGGAAGGATCATCGTATGGGACACAGCCACCCGCCAATTCCTTCCCTTTGCTGACAATGGACTACAGCGGTCGCCTATTGTAAACTTGTATGCGGAGAAGGGCATTTGCTGGGCGACCACACGGGATGGACTTCGCGCATTCGACATTCGCAAACGAAGTTTTACAGCTACCTACAAACCTTCTGCCGGTTATGCCGTTTATCTTACCAGCGTGGATTCCTGGAACGACAGTACACTGATCCTGGGCACTGAAAATGCAGGCATTTATTTCTTTGACAAACGTACCGGCGGCTTTACTAAAATGCCGATACACAACGAGCGGCCATTTGCAGCAGCCTGTGCAGTCCGCAAAGATAAGAACGGCAATATTTGGTTCACCGGAGATGATAATATAGGCTTTAATATGCCGCTGCAAAAAAAGTATGCAGTGTACCGGCCCGCCAAGGGGCTCATGAAAGACGTGTTTCGCGGAAATCAGTTTATGATCTCCCGAAAAGGGAACTGGTTTGCCTGGAGCTACTCGGAAGTACTGATGTTCAATCCGGACAGTTTACGTATTTCCCATGCAGCAGGCAGCGTTGCCATTACCGGATTTAAGGTGCATGCAGACCAGCTGCCAATAGACTCATTGCTGCAGTATCAGCAGCCCGTAAAGCTATCGTACCTCCAAAACTTTATCAGTATAGAATTTTCAGACCTCCGGTTTTCAAATACGGTCCAAACGAATTATTATTACCGCCTCGATGGAGTAGATAAAGATTGGGTACATGGAGGTCCAAAGGGATATGCAAATTATACAGGCCTTGATGCCGGCGAATATATTTTCCATGTAAAAGCAGCAAATGCCGGGCACGAGACACCCGAAGTATCCATGCAAATCATTATCGCCCCGCCGTTCTGGAATGCCGGGTGGTTTCGCTTGCTGTGCGGAACGATCCTGCTATTGACCCTCCTGGGGCTAATACGCTGGTACAACAGTGCCGTACAAAAAGAATCGCGGATGAAGCAGCAGCTCGCAGAGACGGAGATGATGGCCCTGCGTGCACAGATGAACCCTCACTTTATTTTCAACTGCATTAATAGCATAGATGCCCTGATACAGTGCGATGACAAATACCTTGCGACCGTAAGCCTTAACAAGTTTGCAAAATTGATCCGCAATATCCTGGAGGGCTCTCAGCGGCCAACAACCACTTTATCTCAGGATCTGGAAACGCTCAGGTTATATATCGACCTGGAGCAGTTACGTACAGAGCATGCTTTTACCGCCGAAATAAATGTAGAGGACAGGCTACTGGAAGAGAATTTCAAAGTGCCTTCACTCATCATCCAGCCGTATGTCGAAAATGCCATACACCATGGCCTGCGCAACCGGCGAAATGCCGGCGGCAAACTTAGCATCACTCTTATGCAAGAGGGAGAATATCTGTCCTATATTATTGAAGACAATGGCGTCGGTCGTGACGCCGCAAACAGCCGTAACCGGACACACCGGCCTTACGGAATGGAAATGAGCCGTAACCGGGTGAAACTATTTAATGGCAATGACAAAATGCCTGTAGTAATTACAGACCTGCAAGAGGATGGTTTGCCAACAGGCACGCGTGTCGTCGTAACCGTAAAATGCTGCTGATGATAACTGCGATAATTATAGATGATGAATTAAAAGGCCGGATCGCTCTGCGGCAAAAGATAACGAACTACTGCCCCGATGTTACCCTCCTGGGTGAAGCGAGCGATGGCGAGGAGGGGATACAGTTGATAGAACAGGTGCAACCTGAAATTGTGTTTCTCGATATCGAAATGCCCGGGCTGGGCGGATTTGACATGCTGCAAAAGCTGGTCCGCAAGCAGTTTCATCTGATCTTTACCACGGCCTACGATCATTATGCCATCAAGGCTATTCGTTTCGCCGCCTTCGATTACCTCTTAAAACCGGTGGACATCGAGGAGCTTAGGGCAGCCATCCACAAAATAAAGCAGGAAAAAATACACTCCTCTACCCAGGACCGCTTGCAGGGGTTACTGCATAACCTGCAGCACAAATATGCACTCAATAAAATCGCCATCCCGGATAAGCACGGCATACATCTTTATGATATCAATGATATCATTCATGTAGATGCGCACAGCAATTATTCGATCTTGTTCTTTGCGAACGGTACTAAGCTCACAGCCAGCAAGACCCTGAAGGAGTTTGAAGAGCTGCTGCCGACCGACTTGTTTTTCCGCCCTCACCACTCGCACCTGATCAATATGCATTATGTGAAGCGATACATAAAGGGGGATGGCGGCCAGGTGGAAATGCACAATGGCGATCTCATAGATGTATCCCGCCGGAACAAAGATGATTTATTGAAGTTGCTGAAGCGCTGATCAGCCTGGCATCATCTGTCTTAAAATAGCTCCCGCAATTTTTGCTGCAATAAGCTCTTATCCGGCAATTGCGTCTGATAAGCAGCCACCATCGCCGGCGACAAGCTCCGGTTCAACGCATATTTCACTACTTCTGCATCCTGATCCTTACACAGTAAAATGCCAATGCTGGGATTTTCATGTTCTTTTTTTACGTCCTGATCCAGCGCTTCCAGGTAGAAATTGAGCTGACCTAAATATTCAGGCTTGAATTTATCCGATTTAAGCTCAAAGGCAATAAGGCATTGCAAGCCGCGATGGAAAAAAAGCAGGTCTATTTTAAAATCACTGTTCCCGACCTGTATTCGGTATTCTTCCCCCATAAAAATAAAATCCTTCCCAAGCTCGAGGATGAAATTTCTCATCTGACCGATTAATGCCCTTTGCAGATCTCCTTCATTGTGATCCTTGGGAAGATTTAAAAATTCCAGGATATAGTCGGACTTGAAAGCGCTGGTTATATCCCGTCCTGATCCTTTTATCTTTGCCGGCAGTTGGTGATTCCCTAACATTATCCGCTCGAAAACCCCGCTGGAGATTTGCCGGTCCAATTCTTTGACTGAATAATTTTCCTGAATACATAGACGTAGATAAAACTCTTTCTCTTCATCAGTTTTGGATCGCGACATAATGATCTGGTGATGGGTCCATCCTATTTTAGATAAGATTGTATCTCGAACACTAGTAGGCTGTAATGATATCACCGGCGGAGATGCGATTTTATTGGAATGATTGTCAATGTTTTGCATTTGTCTCATCGTCGATGAGACAATTGATTCATTATTTATATATGTTTCATAAAACTGTTTCATCCGGTATATGTTTTGCCGGCTGAATCCCTTTAAATCCGGATGACGGCTTTCAATAAATTTTGCCAGTTCATCCACCGTCTTCTTTCCCCAGATTGCCTGAGCGATCCGCTTACTGATATATTCCCCTACCTGCCAGTAACAATTAATGAGCTCCGTATTTACGGCTTTGTATGCATGGGTCCGTGCCTGCTTAATAAGCTGCACGACTTCTGAGAATTGTTTTTCCTCTTTCATGGGTATGTCTTTTTTCAATGAGTAATGTGATAATCCCGGTCATTATAGGATATAGCATTCCATTATGCCCGTTGAGGCATTTTAAGGTCATGATATACCAGACTTATATCATGATAAAGCAAAAGAAAGGAGGAGGGAGCCGTCTGTTATAAAGCTACAAACTTCAAAAAATATTTTTCAAAGAAATTGTACAAAATGGAAAAATGTGAATAATTATTCCCGGTTGCCCATGTCGTTCAGAGCGGGATCCTGTTATCTTTCTTGATCGTATCCAGCACAATAATGCTCTGCAGCTTCGCGATATTGGGTATTTCGCCCAATTGCTCCACGAAGAAACGGCGATAGGATGCCATATCGGGAACAATCACTTTGATCATGAAATCATGTTCCCCCCCGATCGTATAGAATTCCACCACTTCCGGGAAAGAGGTGATCTTTTCGATGAACTTACCGCCCAGACGGGTAGAATGTTCTTTCAAAACAACGTTCACGAAAAAAACGATAAGCTGACCAAGCTTACCCGTATTGATCACAGCGGCATAATGATCGATGATACCGGAAGACTCCAGTCTTTTCAATCGTTCATGGATGGGCGTGGTGGACAAGCGGACTTTCTTAGCCAGCTCCCGCACGGAGAGCTTGCCGTCTGACTGGAGAAGGTTCAGGATCTGAATATCGATGGCATCCAGTTCGAAAACACCGGAGGGGGCTTGTTCCTTTTTCATGATACACGGACATTATAAAATGACGAATGTTATCTATTATCGTCAATTAAATTACAATTGTACTAAAATTAAGTTTTATATAGAACGATTGTGCGGGATTTTTACTTTGCATGCAAGCAATAAAAATGATTCGGCATGAAACATTCTATAAGCAGTCAGAGATTCAGCGAAATATCAGTCGGAGACCTGAAGCAGCAGGCAGGAGAGAATCAATCCGGCGAACAGCGATCCGGGATTTCCGGCCACGAACACCGCCTCTTCAGCCCGCAGCAGCGCATCCTTCTCTGGCTGGCCTGTTCAGCCATTTTCTTCGAAGCATTCGATGTCTCGATCGTCAACCTGGCGATCCCGGTCATTGCCGCCGACCTGCGATTCTCCCTGGCGGCCACCCAATGGGTACAGACGGTGTACCTCCTCAGCTTTGGGGGCTTTCTCCTGCTGGGGGGAAGGTTGTGCGACTACGCGGGCAGCAAACGCATATTCATGGCGGGCATGTTCCTTTTTGGCGCAGCTTCCGCCATCGCGCTGGTCAGTCACCATATCAGCCTGTTATTGCTGGCAAGAGCGGCGCAAGGGATCGGGGCCGCCCTGGCCATGCCGGGAGGCATCTCCCTGTTGGCCAGACATTTTGAAGAAGGCCCTCAACGGCAGACGGCCCTTGGGATTTTCGGAGCTTTTGCAGCCGTTGGATTCGCCGGCGGGCTGTCCCTTGGCGGTTTGATCGCTTCCTTTTTCAGCTGGCATTGGATCTTTGGGGTGAATGTCCCTGTTATTGCGGGAGTATTGATCGCGGGTTATCGCTATATCCCGGAGGAGAATATAAAAAAGACCGCCTCTTTAAATTGGCTGACTGCTGTCTGGCTCACGGCCACCCTGTTATTATTCTGTTACAGCATCCATGAGCTGACCAGTCTTGGCTGGAGAGTAATCCCCTGTCTTTTCATCGCGCTGGTTTCCGGAGCCGCGCTGCGACGTTACGACCGGAGGCAGGAGTTACCTTTCTTTCCGCCTGACCTGTTCGTTGCAGCAACCACTCTCGCAGCAGCCACTCTCCCGGAAAAGCCGGCCGGAGCTTCATCCGTTGTTCCGGCGCCTCCGCGCGCCCTGCTGTCGGCGCCTTTCAGGACACTGGGCGCTTCCTTTTTACTGGGGGCCTGCTTCCTGAGCTTCGTATTCCTCTGCACCCTGAGCCTGTATGAAGAGCTGCATTGGGATATCCGGTCCACCGGGCTGCTGCTGTTTCCTTACAGCATTGGCTCCGCCCTTGTTTCCAAATTCCTGCTGCCCTGGTTATTCCGGCGGATGAAAGTGGTGCAGGTAGGCCGTCTGGCTATGTTAAACCTGCTGATTGGGGTATTGCTGCTGCTGACAGGCATTTCTACCCACCAGCTGGGATGGTTCCTGGTGGCGCTCTTCCTGGTGAACAGCGTTTGTATTGCGATCGGATACCCTGCTTTCACCATTTTATCCTTGTCCGGCGTCCCGGCAGCCCGGCAGGGATTAGCGGCCGGCCTGCAGTCCGCCACTTATTCCGTGGGAACGGGTATGGGCCTCTCTGTCATAGGTTTGTGCCTGCAATACTTCTCCCCGAACCAGGCAGGAACACATCCGGGTCTCCCGGTGACAGGGGCGAACCCGGAGGTCATGGACTCCTTATATATGGCAGGCGCTGCGATCGCTGCCGGGTGTATAACAGCTCTTTTCCTGCTGGCGGGACGGAAGGAAAGGATGAATTAAGCTAAAAATACCTACCTTTGCTGCCCGATTTAAAATAATATACTCATATGGCTACAGTAACCAGGGAAAATGTTGGGCTTTTGACGGACAAGATCACCGTCAACATAGCGAAGGGTGATTACCTGCCGTCTTTCGAAAAAGCATTGAAAAATTATGGCAAGCAAGCCAATATTCCGGGATTCCGGAAGGGAATGGTACCGGCCGGCCTGATCAAAAAAATGTATGGCAGCTCGGTATTCACCGATGAGGTATTGCGAACTGTTGAAAAGGAGCTGACTACCTATATGTCCAATGAGAAATTGGAAATTTTCGCACAGCCATTGCCGTTGCCGGAGAATGACGCCAGCCAGATCGATATGGGCAAGCCGGATGATTATTCCTTTGCCTTTGAAGTAGGGTTAAAACCCGCCTTTAACTTAACGGACCTCGGCCAGGCTAAGCTGACCCGCTATAAGGTGGAAGTTACTCCGGCCATGATCGACGAAGAGATCGAGCGCCTGCGGACCCGAAATGGCAAAATGACGGAACCCGAGGCTGTAACAGGTGATGAGAATGTATTGAACCTGCATTTCACGGAAACAGACGCCGATGGCCAGCCCCTCGAAGGCGGCATCGTTAAGGATAATTCATTGCTGGTAAAATATTTTAATGAGGCCAGCCGCCCCAAATGGATCGGCCTGAAAAAAGGTGATTCCCTGACCATCCAGCTGTCCGCCGCCCTCGATGAAAAGGAAAGGGAATGGGTGCTGAATGACCTGGGCCTTCCAAAAGACGATCCTGCTGCCGCTGATAAATTCTTCAAAGCAGAGATCACGAAAGTAGGATTGATCGAAAAAGCCGGGCTGAACGAAGAATTCTTCAAGACTGCCTATCCCAATAAGGACCTGAAAACGGAAGAAGATCTTCGCAATACGATCCGTGAAGAGATCCAGGCCGGCTGGGACAGCCAAAGTGGCAACCAGCTGCAGCATACCCTGTACCACGAATTACTGGAACATACGAATATCGAATTCCCTGAATCTTTCCTCAAACGCTGGCTGCAGACGGGTGGAGAAAAGCCTAAAAGCCAGGCGGAAGTGGAAGAGGAATTCCCTTCCTTCGTCAATCAGCTGAAATGGACCCTGATCGTGGATAAGATCGTCAACGAGAATGGCATCGAAGTGACCGCCGAGGATATCAGGGCTTTCGCAAAACAGCAATTGCTCGGTTATATGGGCGGTCAGCTGGGTGCAGGCGCTGAAGAACAGCCCTGGATAGCCGATTATGTACAGCGGATGATGCAGGATAAGAAATTCGTGGAAGATACCGTTCACCGGATCCAGACCGAGAAAGTCTTTGGCTGGGCTGAGAGTAAGATACATCCTACGGAAAAACCTGTCAGCCTGGAAGAATTCCGGCATATGCAGGAAGAACATCAGCATCACCACCATTAATAAATAATAGTAGGGTCTGCAGTCAGGAGGCGATCAGCCTGATAGATAGCATCGATAGCAGACCCAAAAAATAGTAGAGCGGCCCCGGAATTGATCCCGGGGCCGTTCCCGTTTGAAAAGGGAACATGCCGGGAAGGAAGCTGGTACCCGGGCATCGGTTGCCGGAGAATGCGAATGGGCAAAATGCGTGAGAAGCCGGGGATATTGGTGGCCGGGAGCCGATCCGCGGGGAGATTAGTTGCCTTTATCCGGGGGCAACCCCTGGCCCTGACGGAAAAAAAAAGCCTGTTCCGGCAATTTTTCCCGGGAGAAAGCGTCTTTCCCTGCAACTCTGTCAGTTTTTTGGCAGTTTGAAAGTTTGGACGGAGATTTGAAAGGAATTCTTATTCCGCCGATAGAATTGGAATTAAAACATTTGAAAAATATAACTATGAATCCAGCAAATGAATTCGAGAAGTATGCTGTAAAGCACCATGGAATTTCCAGCAATACGCTGAATGACTACAACAAATATGTCGTCACGAACTTAACTCCGAACATTATTGAAGAACGTCCCATGAATGTGGCTGTTATGGACGTTTACAGCCGGTTGATGATGGATCGCATTATTTTCTTAGGATACCCGATCAATGATGAGGTGGCCAATATCGTCACCGCCCAGCTGTTGTTCCTGGACAGTACGGACCGTCACCGGGATATACAGATGTATATCAATTGTCCCGGCGGCAGCGTCTACTCGGGACTTGGCGTCTACGATACCATGCAATATGTCACTCCCGATGTCTCTACTATCTGCATCGGTATGGCAGCATCGATGGGACAGGTCCTGATGTGTGCGGGCACCAAGGGTAAACGTACGGCCTTAAAACATAGCCGTATCATGATGCACCAGCCCAGCGGCGCCATCGGGGGACAGGCATCGGATATCGAGATCACGGTCAACGAGATCAAGAAGCTGAGAAAGGAGCTGTACGAGATCACGGCCTTCCATACCGGCAAAACACCCAAACAGGTGGAAAAAGACAGCGACCGCGATTACTGGCTGACCGCCACGGAAGCAAAGGAATACGGCCTGGTAGACGAGGTCCTTCTGTTGAATCCCAGAAAAGAGAACAAAGAGGCGTAAACGTGCGCCAATCCCCATTCAACATTTATAATTCAACATTTAAAATAATATCATGAATCCTTATAAATATCTGGTAAAGCCGGTACGAATGGACGATGAACCTGATGAAAAGGAACCCAAAGAAGAAAAGCCCGACCTGGGAATGTTGTCAAAAAAGATGGAAAAATACTTTTTTGAGAGCAGGAGCGTCGAGCTGTGGGGACCGGTAGACGACCGTTCCGCCAGGGAAGTAGTGACAAAATTACGCCTGCTGGATGCAGACAAGCCCGGAGAAGAGATCAAGTTCTTTATCAATAGCCCCGGAGGGATCGTCAGCTCCGGCATGGTGATCTATGATACCATGAAGATGCTGAAAAGCCCCGTAAGCACCCTTTGTATGGGACTGGCGGCTTCCATGGGATCTATCCTGCTGAGCGGCGGCGTCAAGGGACGGAGATTCATTTATCCCCATTCCGAAGTGATGATCCACCAGCCAAGCCTGGGAGGCTACATGAACGGAGTGAGCGTAGACCTGGAGATCCAGGCCAAACAGACCAAACGGGTAAAAGAAGTCAGCGCCCGCATCCTTGCCGACAATTGCGGTAAGAAAATAGAGCAGATCCTTAAGGATTTTGACAGGGATTACTGGATGGATGCCAAAGAAGCGATCGATTATGGCATCGTGGATCATCTCATCGACAAGCTTTAAAATAGTCAACAAGAGATAAATAATTAATTATCATCAACTTAAAGGTCTCCACCGCAGGAAAACCGCTGTTTATGCAGCGGTTTTCGGCTGAAAATACGGGGAATCAAAGGTCTTTTTTCCACGTTGCTGGCATATTCCAATAAGTTGGGTTAAATTTACAGTTCAATCTGATAAAAAGAGATAATGGCAAAAAACACCTTGCATTGTTCTTTCTGCGGCCGTAACAGGGACGAAGTGAAGATACTTATAGCCGGACAGGAAGGACATATTTGTGAGAACTGTGTGGAGCATGCGCAGGAGATCATTCAACAGGAACTCATGATCCGGGAAGATACTCCGGGCGGCACTCAGTTCAAATTAACCGTTAAGAAGCCCATCGAGATAAAGCGTATACTTGATGAATATGTCATCGGACAGGATGACGCGAAAAAAGTACTGTCCGTAGCCGTATACAATCACTACAAGCGGCTGCAGCAAAAAGTAACGGAGAACGAAGTAGAGATCGAGAAAAGCAATATCATCATGGTAGGCGAGACCGGCACAGGAAAGACCCTGCTTGCCAAGACCATCGCCAAATTGCTGAATGTACCTTTTGCCATCGTTGACGCCACGGTGTTTACAGAGGCTGGGTATGTAGGGGAAGACGTGGAAAGTATTCTGACCAGGCTGCTCCAGGTATGTAATTATGATGTGACGGCGGCGGAAAGAGGAATTGTCTATATCGATGAGCTCGACAAGATCGCGCGCAAAGGCGACAATCCTTCCATTACAAGGGACGTAAGCGGGGAAGGCGTGCAGCAGGGACTGCTGAAGCTGCTGGAAGGAACGGATGTATTGGTGCCTCCGCAGGGTGGCAGGAAACATCCTGAACAAAAGCTGATCAAGATCAACACCCAGAATATTCTCTTCATCTGCGGCGGGGCCTTTGATGGAGTAGACAAGATAATTGCCCGCAGGATCAACACCAATGCCATTGGCTTTAACGTCAATAAGGAACAACAGGAACAGGCCAAGAAGAACCTGCTGGCCTATGTCAATGCGCCGGATCTGAAGTCATTCGGTCTGATACCGGAATTGC
>JAATFV010000128.1 GCA_015655015.1 Chitinophagales bacterium
GGTGCTCCGTCAACCGCAACGGGTGTCCAGTCAATAACAGCCGGCGCTTCGTCAAAAACAACGGATAGCCAGTCAACCGCAGCAGGTACCCCGTCAACTGCAACGGGCGCCCCGGATGCTGTCTTGCCGGACAGTCCGGTTGTTGCGACAGTGGCGGGAAATCCCTCCTCTCCCACTTCCATTCATGCCGATGCCTTCAATATTTTTCAGATCCCGTTCATTGACTTCCGGGCGACTGTCGATATCGGAAAGATAAAATACCGGCGTCTTTGGATAAAAAATTTTTATACCAATGTACGCATGCAGCAGAATCAGCAGCTGTATCTCGACACCCTGTCGATGGAGATTGCAGAAGGAAAGGTCGGCGCCCGGGCGCATTTTAACGGGAGTGACCCGGAGAAGATCTATTTACGAAGCCGGATCCGGGTGGATGATGTCAACATCGAGAAGATGATGCTGAAGCTGGATTATTTCGGGCAGGACTATGTGATCAATAAAAATATAAAAGGCCGGCTGAGCGGACAGGTCAAAAGTTATGTACAGGTGCATCCTGACCTGACGCCTCTTTTGGATCATTCCGAGGCGGAGGTGGATGTAGCCATTATTAATGGCACCCTGGTGAATTTTGCGCCTATGCAGGCGGTCTCTTCCTATTTCAAGGATAAGAATCTGAACATGGTCCGGTTTGACACCTTACGGGACAAGCTGACGTTCAAGAACGGGGCCTTAACGATCCCGGCGATGAATATTAATTCCTCCCTGGGTTTTATGGAGATCTCCGGTACCCAGTCGCTGAATATGAATATGGAATATTACGTCCGCATACCATTGAAATTGGTGACGCAGGTGGGCTTCCGGATGCTGTTCGGCAGAAAACAGGAGGAGGTGGACCCCGACCAGGTGGATGCGATAGAATACCGGGACAAGGATAAGCGGGTACGTTTTATGAACCTTAAGATCACGGGTACGCCGGATAATTATAAAGTGGGGTTGGGCAAGGCTAAGAAGGCTTAATGAGCCTGTCTCTATTGCCAGCAAACCTGCTGCCTACAAAATTTTAAGGAGGCCGGGCTTCCCCTGGTAAATGACTTTCCCATCCAGTACGATCTTACAGGAAGAGCGGGAGATCGTCCCGTCTATGAGGTGGCCTCTGAAGCCGTAACCCTTTATCGTTATTGTATCTTTCTCTGCGGGCTGCGGGTTTATCCAGAGGCTGCCATCGAGGCGGGGGTCCAATCCGATCAGGCCAAACAGGATCGCCTCGGCCCCGGTGAGACCTGCGATGATATTGGCACGTTTGAAAGTGGGGGAAACGGGGCGGTCGCAAAAATGCTCCTGTGGAAAATAAGGCCATTGTTCGCCCAGCCAGAATTGCCGCCGCAAAACGTCCCGGGCCTTCTCCGGAAAGTGTTCGTGATAAAGGTCCAACGCAAGCTGGGAAACATCCCCGGTATAAGCCCCTCCCCCGCCCCAGTCCGTATCCGTCTCCTCATAGTGAAGTGAATCGGCTTTGGAGACGCTGCTGACCCCAAAAGGGAAAAGGAATTTGTTTTCCGCCAGCTGTGCGATGATCCTTTTCTTCATAATGGGAGTGCAGACCCCGGATCTGAGCATATCGAAAACCTGGATGGAGTAGACCAGCTCTTTATGTCCGTTGGGATATTTACAAAAAAACCATCCTGCCTTATCATCCCAGAGTTCGTTGCGGATGGCGGCGGCAATGGTATCTGACTTTTTCTTCCATTGCTTTATTTCTGATTGATCGTATCCGATCCTTGTTCCCATTTCAGCCAGCTTACGAAAGTTCCATACCCTTTCTGAATTGGGGCTCGGCACCATATGCTCCCAGCCCATTCCTCTCATCTCCAGCAGGTTCTTTTGTTCTCCGTAATCGACGATCCCGTTGACCATTGGTCTTTCTTCGTCTTTCAGGACCAGTCTTTTCACCTGAGCGAACAAATCCGGGTAAACCTGCTTATTACAGGCGATCGCATAGACCAGGGAAGTGAAACTAACGGTGCTGTAGGCATAACTGACGCCCGTGCCCGCCCCGTCCGGCGTGAAGGCATTGTATTTTTCCAGGTCGATGGATGCCATGTGCCGGGCGATATCCACTATCTTATCTCCCATCATTGCGGTAACCAGGTTGGGGGCATACCCTGCCACATCCCAGAGATAGGTGGTCATCGATCCCCCGTCCAGGCCGCTGGTGACCAGGGAAGGATTTAATTTGAAGTCAGGTTTTTCCCAGATACAGACCAGGCCTGAAACGATGGCCCTTTTATAATAGTTTTCAAGGGACGGATCGGTGGATCTCAGAGATGGAATATTTGCCAGCGCCCATTCCAGCCGGCGGCGCCATATTTCATGGGTCGTCTTCTCCCAGGCTGTAAAATCAGGGGATTCGGGAAGAGCGGCCGCCTTGTCGGAAAAAACGAGCCCTATACACCCGGACTTTTCTTCATCCGGTCCGATGGTCAGGTCACTTCCATCCTGGTAAAGGTGCAGCTTTAGCTTATCCGTGCTCCATTCATTTTTGCTGTCCCTGGTTACTGAAATGACTTCCGTTGGCGGCGAATAGCCATAGGGGGTAGGAGAAGATCCCCAGGGGGGCGTACTGAAGCCCCATTTATTCAGGGGAATGAGGGAAGGCTTGCCGGGATTGATCAAAGGTATACAGGTGACCGTTATTCTCTCTGCGCCCAGGTTCCTGACCGCATAACGGATCATATATCCCGGGCGGTCGGCAAAGGGGATGAGATGTGAGACGACTTCAAAGGAGAGGAGGCCCCCGGCATGCATCCGGTGATAGATCCCTCTCCGGATGATCTGGTCCGGCTGCCAGGTCCCTCCTGTGTAGAGAATACTGTTGGGCTTGCTGCCCCAGGTAAAACGGTCCCGGATCGTATCTCCGTTGACGATGAAGAGGGCCTCCAGGGATAGGTTTCTTCCGGAGATGGGAGGAGACATCACGTCGGCTGTTCCCAGGACGGAACCTATTACAGGGTTAACGGTGGTATAACCGCTGCCCACCCATAGTTGCGGGGCGGGGGTCAGCAATTTATTCAGATCGATGGCGAAATCGGTCAGCTGCCATTTTGGGAAGGAGCTGCCGGACTGGGCGAAGCTGTTCGATATAATGGTCATTGCAACCAGGGCTGTCAAAACGAGGCGTATATAAACCGGTACTATTTTCAGTTTGACAGTTAACATTCTTCCTTGCATATTAAATCATTTGTTGTCCGGATTCATTTGTTGTCCCCGTTCATTTACTGTCCGGATTCATTTACGTTCTTCGTTCATTTACGTTCTTCGTTCATTTACGTTCTTCGTTCATTTACGTTCTTCGTTCATTTGCTTTCTTCGTTCATTTGTTTTCCACGTTCATTAACTTTCCGGATTCTTTTACTTTCCGGATTCTTTTACCGGACTCGTTCGTTTGTTTTCTTCGCTCATTTACTTTCCGGATGCCCGGATAACATACAACGGGAACTCGCCTGTCTGAGCCGATTCCGGAGCAACCGGGTTGCCCATCATGTCCAGCACTTTATCGGAGGGCTGGAGTTTCGCCACCTTTTTAAGGGGCATATCCAGGTCGGACCAATAGACATCGATGGCGTCCTTATCCTTTTTGAAATGGGCTGTTTTTATGTGCGCTGCGTGGTATCTGACATCTTCAAATCCGGCGGGAGCAGCATCTTCGGTGATCGCCACCATGGCGGCATGTGCAGCGATGGCCGGCCCCGGGATACCGGTCACTTCGATGAACCCCGTGGTAGCGTCTCCGTTCACGGCCCTTCCCGCGGCATTGGCGCTAAGCTCAAAATCGAAATAATGCAGTACCCCCATTGCCTTGAACAGGAGCGCGGCCCGGACCATGGAGGCTGCGGCCTGCTGTTTTTTAGCAGGAGAGGAAGGCGGTATGCGGTAGGTAGCCAGCCAGCTCCGCGCCCCCTGGAGATACATGCCTCCTTCGGAATGCCAGAGTGGCATGGAGATACCCGCCCTGTTCTTATACGTCCTGAACTTCTCCAATAAAGGCAGTACGAATCCGTCGTCCGGATTGCTGCCACCGGCTGCCAGGCTGTAGAAATGAAACGAGTAGGCATCCAGGTAAGCGCCTGCGCCTTTTTTGAGGAGTTCCCAGCCCAGGGAGGCATTGATGGCGGCGACGGCAGGGGCCATCAGGGTGAGCGGCTTGCCCAGGGAATCGACCACCTCCCGGGTGGCTTTCAGCAGTCCCATGTAAACATCCGCTTTATTGAGCGGCGGTCTGACCTGCATGAATCCGCCATCCGGCTCATTCCACAATTCCCATGTTTTGATATAGGGATAATAGGCGGTGATGCACCGGCTGACATATTCCTTCCAATCACTTATTGCCAGCGGGGGGTAGGCTTTGGACCACCTGTTCTTTATATCGCTGTTAGGATTGATATCGGCTCTGAAGTCGGGGGCCGTTCCCAGGATCCCGCTGATCTGAAAACCTTGTCGAACGGCCTTTTGGAGGTCTTCCAGGGGAAAATGCCAGTTGCCCGGCTGCGGTTCGGCGGCGATCCAGGTGGTGAGCAGCGGCGGCCAGGTCCGCAGCCAGCGGAATCCTGCTTTCCTTGCGATCTCCAGGCTATAGGGCGTCAGATCAAAATGGCCTCCGAAGTAGGAGTTCGGCCGGTCGCCGGGCGGAGGAAGGGGTGGCAATACGCTGTAGATCTGTTCTGCCAGCAGGCTATCGCTCCCCGCCGGCCGGGCCTCGATCCGGAAAGCGCCGAAGGACCGGGTTGGCACTTTAAACAAGGTCTCGCTGTAGCCATTTGCGTTGCAGGAGACGGGGACGGTATAACCGGCAATTTGCCGTTCCAGGTAGTCTACGATCGTTATTTGACAGGGAGTGGAATACCCTGGTTGTTGTCCGGCTGTCACCAGCTTGAAAAAGGCGGTGTCTTTCGGAGCGAACAGGTTCGCCACCGGACCGTTGGGGGCTGGCTGGATGGCCGTTGCCGGCATATACAGCTGAACATCGCTCTGTCCGTCTTCGACGTAGGTAACGGCGTCAAGCTCATACAATCCCGGTTCATTGAACCGGAAACAAACGTAATAGACGCCGTCCTGCGAGGGCTTCAGGGTGAAAGGCAGTGTAAATTGCTGCCATGCGGCGGATGTCTTTGTTTTCTGCAGCTGTAGTGTCGAGCTCGAATTGACGCCTGCACCGATGCCGGCGTCGAATGCGTGGATGCTGTCGGACCGCAGGTAAAAGCGGAGATGGGCTTTTTGTCCGTAGCGGGCGGGGAAAAATGCGCTGGTAAGCGTGGACTTGCAATCCCGGTCTATATTGATCCGGAGGAAACGCTGTCACTGCGGGGCTGTTCCTTCTCCGCCGGTGGTCTGCTTGCCTGCCTCTCTGCCGGTATTCTGCTTTCCGGCCTCTCCGCTGATGGTCTGCTTTCCGGCCTCTCCGCCGACAACATCCAGACGGGCATCGTCTGGGGCCGGGGCGCCGGCCCCTGACTCCTGGAATAAGGCGCCGAATTCGCGTTTGCGAAAGAGGGCTGTCCAGCCGTCGGCGCCGGCCTCGAAGGAGGCGTTGCGGATCGGGTTGACATGGGGCGCCGGCCCGTTGTCGGCGGGCGGCATTTCCTCTACCGATATGTCATCGATCCAGAAGACACCTGGCTGGTTCAGGACGAATCGTAAAGAAGTGGCAGTGGGGTTGGCCGTCGACGGCAGCTGGACCGTATAGGTGTACTGCTGCCATTCGTCGGTAAGGTTCATTTCACTCCGCAGGTAAGTAGGTCTCGGATCCACTTCGTGACGGATCATGATCGTCAGGTTGGCGCCGTTGCTGACGCCGCGCGCCCAAAACTGCACCCGGACGGACGAACCCGGCTTTACTATCAGGTGTGGGTAGACGAACATTACTACCGGTGAGTTCAGCACCTTTACCAGCTCCACCCGCATCGACCAGGTCCCGCTGTGCGGATTCCGGCTGTCTCTTTCCATCACTACCTCATTTTTCATCCAGTTGTCCAGCAGCCAGGGGCTGTTCCCGTCCTCAAAACCGGGGTTGCCGACCAGGTTGTTCCCCGGTCCGGGCAGACCATCCTGGCCAGCCGGGGGGTGGGCTGTCCTGTCAGCCACTTTCCTGTCAGCCACTTTCCTATCGGCCACGCTCCTATCAGCCACGCTGCTGGTAGCCGCGCTCCCGTCAGCGGTTCTCCCGCCCGCCAATGACTGACCGCAGGCGGAAGGGGAATACAGGCTGGACAGCAGCGCTGCCATACCGAGAGAATACCGGATGAGCCCCTGCCGGGAATATCGGATGACCCCCTGACAAAAATATGGTAAGCGGCGCAGGCCGGTGACCGTGCGCAGCATCGTTCGCTTGACGTCCTCCATGATAAATGGCTGTTTTAATAATACGGTAAACTTGTTTGCTCTTTCTGCATATGTCCTCTGTCAATCAGCCTTATAATCTTTTACTCCGATGCGCTGCACGGGGTCTCCGCCGGTAAACCCGGATTGTAAATGGCTGACGGATAAGCGATCCGCATCGACGGCCACAATGGGTGTCCGTATTTCCGGGGCCAAAGAGCTCAGGGAAATATCCGACAGGGAGATATCCTGTACGTGCCGGATAAAGAACCCATAGCTGGGCAGGTTGCCCCATCCGTTAGGGTCCGGGTAAGCCTTTTCCTCTTCGGCCACTTTTGAGACATCCGGCCGGAATTGTCCGTCTTTCAGCCCGCCCTTGTTCACCAGCCGGATATGATCGAGCCGGATGTTCTCTATTTTTCCGCCGGGGATGCCGGTAACGGAGCAGGAGTAATTACCCGTATGGTAAGCGGTGACATGTGAGATGGATATATTGCTCATCTTTCCCATAGGCGGTGTTGGAACACCGCTGGCATAGGGGCGGGCCCGGTTACCGAGGCGGACATAGATGGGACAGTCCGTCCCTTCGACGACAATATTATCCACGGTAACGCCTTCCATCGTTCCACCGTCCACAATCTCCAGGGCGATGCCCGTTTGCCCGATGCGGTGAGTCTTCCAGATCGGCTCCGTAGGACAGCGGGAAGGCCTGACCAGGCAATTGCTGATGACGATATTCCGGAATCCCCCGGTCGATTCGGTGCCGCATTTGATCGCGTTGCAGAAGCTGCTGGCGATGCAGTTGGTGATGGTGATGTCTTCGCAGGGGGCGGGACCGGTGCTCTTCAGGGTGATGCCGTCGTCATCCGAATCGAAGGTGCTGTTCGACAGGATGACACGCCGGCAGCCGTCGATGTCGATGCCGTCGTTATTCCGGTTGCTGTGATTATAGACCCGGATATGATCGATCATCAGGTCCTCGCAGTCGAGATAATGCTGGTTCCATATACCGGAGTTCAGCATGCTGATATCCCTTACGGAAACGCCTTTACAAGATATGAAAAGGATATTCCGGGATCTCCCGTCCCGGTCTTCATCGAGCCCGGCGAAACGGGGCCCCTGGCTGGCCCCCTGTCCGTCGATCGTGCCATACCCGCTGATGCCGATATTGCGGGCTCCTTCGGCATAGATCAATGAATACCAGCCGCCATCATCTTTCTGCGACCGGTAGGCCGGCTGTTGCTGACGGGGGAGATCGGCGGGGTTACAGCTGGCATAGATAACTGCTCCCCGCTCCAGGAACAATTCCACATTGTCCAGTAAGGTGATGGTGCCGCTCTTATAATGACCGGCAGGCACAATGACCCGTCCGCCGCCTGCCTGGTGGCAGGCCTCAATGGCTTTGTTGAAGGCGGCCGTGCTCAACCGGCTGGTGTCGCCGGCGGCGCCGTAACGGAGTATATTGAAGTCTGACCCGTTCTTGTCCGGACGCTGGCCGCTGGCCGGGACCGCTTGCAGACCCGACAGGAGGAACAATAAGAAAAGATATCGATGAACAAGCTTATTTTTTATCACAGTTATTTTTGTTTGAAATAAATGATCATATTCCTGATCAATATTTGTTTGAAATGAATGATTATATCCCCGATCAATATTTGTTTGAAACGAATGATCGTATCCCTGATCAGTATTTGTTTGAAACGAATGATTATAACGCTGATCAATAATTGCAGTCCTGATCAATAACCGTAACCCTGATGCAGGTTGGGATTGCTGGTCAGCGTGGCGGGGCCGTACGGGAGGATCTCCCGCTGGTTGGGCACATAACTTCCCGCCCAGTCGGCTACGAAGGCGCTCGAATAAGCCGCTATCCAGTTAACACTCGTGTACCCGGGCGGAGCCGCTGATGCCTCCCTTGTATAGTAGCTGGCGGAATAGACGATGCCTGTCGTGGAATTAGCCAGGAAATACATTTTTAGCGGCAAGTGGTTATAGGGTGCTGCCAGGGTCCTCATCAAGGCCATGTTGGCGCGGGTCTGTGTGATGACCGTATTGATCAGGTTCCATCGGATCAGGTCATATTTGCGCAGCCCTTCTCCTCCCAGCTCGAACATTCTTTCGTCGGTAAGGGCCGAGAAGAACCCGGCATAGTCCGAAGGGATGGTTCCCATTTTAGAAGCGTCCCCGTTGAAACCCCGCAGGCGGACTTTTGTGAAGGCGTCGATAGCGGCCTGGGTGGGGCCCTGGTTGAGCTCGTTCTCCGCCTCGGCAAACATCAGCAGGACGTCCGAATAACGGATCATCGGCCAGCTGATACCGGTATATAAGGAATTATTGCTGGGCGCAATGGCGGGATTGGATGTCCAGTCCCTGCGGAACTTTGCCAGTATGAACGGGCCGTAGACGGTGGCATACCCGATATAGTTCCCTTTCGCGTCGATGGCATAGGAGGCCAGGGTCACGTCCCTGCGCACATCATTGCTGTCGAATTTGTAGAAATAGGTGGGCAGTCCCCAGTCTGAGCCGCCGCCATTGGAATTAACGCGGGTGCCGTCGATAAAACCTACTCTTCCGTCGGTGGTGCCTAAGTTACCCGACAGTCCCACCTGGAACAGCACCTCCCCGTTGGGCTCGATGGCATGGGCGTCGAAGCCATTCTTGAATACTGCCTGGAAGCTGGGGTTCAGTTGGTGCCTGCCGGAGTTCATGATGTCATTACATTCATCCCGGGCGATCTGGTAATATTTCAGGTAATCGGCCGGGCGTTCCATCTGCCGGGAGGCCGCTCTCAGTGAATACCCGCCCCTGAACAGGGCGATACGCGCCCGGAGGGCCTTAGCCGCGCCCCTGGTGATCCGTTCGTCCACGGCGACACCTGCGTCCCCGCGCCAGGGCAACAAGGTATCAGCCATGTGGAGGTCGTTCAGGATATGGTCATAGATGGAATCCCGGTTGGTGGCCGGCAGGTTGAGGTCGGGCTGGTCAGTGGAAGGGATATAGGGCGCCGGCACGTCTCCCCAAAATTTGACCAGGTCGAAGAAAAATTGCGCCCGCAGGGTCAGCGCCTCTCCGTAAAGCCTCTTCAAATTGGCTATATCGCTGGCGGATCCTGTGGTATACAGGGCCATCTTCGGGATGCTCCTGATGCAGTTGTTGGCACGGTCGATACCGGTATAAAGCTGGTTCCACGCCGGGTCCAGCTCGGTATTGCCGGCCAGGGCATTGTACCGGCACAGCGCTTTGGATGCCCCGTCTCCGCCGATCACGCCGGTAGTGCTGGCATTGCAATAGGATTCATCGCAATCATTGACAAAATAATAATTAAGCCTTCCTCCGTATCCCCGGTCCCCGGTGAGGCTGGAATAGACGCCTAAGACAGCTTTATAGGCATCGGCGGCATCCCCGAAGACATACGCTCCGTCGAAGGAGGAGTTGGGGCTGAGGGTCAGGTATTTTTTACAGGAAGTGACCAATAACCCTGTGAGAAACAGGCCGCTCAGGATACAGGCCGCATAAATATATCGGGTCCTGCCTGTATGTACGGTTGTATTGTTGAAATCCGGGTTCATATGCTGAATATTTTTAGAATTTTATATTTGCGCCCACGATGAATTCCCTGCTCCGGGGGTAAGGAGAGGAATCCACGCCGGGTGTGACGTAGTTAAAGTTCTTCGTGCTCACTTCGGGGTCCAGACCGGAGTACCGGGTCAGGACAGCCACGTTATTGACGGTACAATAGATCCGCAGGCTCTTGATCTTCGATCTCAGCAGGGACTCTACCGGCAGCGTATAACCCAGGCTGATATTATTGAGGCGCAGGAAGGATCCGTTCTCCACCGCCCAGGAATCCAATTCCAGGTAGTTGCCCCCCTTGATCGGCTGCCAGATCTTCGCATTTTTGTTGAGTGCGGCCAGCGTAGCGGGAGGGGCCCCTGCCGGCACGGTTTTCCCGCCGACGCTGATGGCAGATTCCTGCAGGACGCCATTGGCATCGATGGTACGCCAGCGGTCGTTCATGATGGCTGTCAGATTGGAAAAGCTGCCGGCATATGCGTTGCTGAATTCCACTTTATCGCCGTTGAGGATCTTGTTCCCATAGACAAAATTGACGAAGATGCTCAGGTCAAAGCGACGGTAGGTGAACTGGTTATTCAGCCCGCCGGTAAATTTCGGCTGTGCATTCCCCAGGATCGTCTGATCAGCCGTATTTACAAGCCCGTCTCCGTTCAGGTCCTTCAGCTTCTTTGTGCCCGGTGCCGGTATGCCGACGGCCGGGGTATTGTCGGCCACGCCCTTCTTCAACATATAGGCGCCGTTGGAAGTGTTGTAGTCGAAGTCATTCAGGGTGTACATGCCGTCCGCCTTGTATCCCCAGATCGTTCCTACCGGCTGCCCTACCTGCACCAGGAATTCATTCCCTGCGCCCCAGCCCGAGCTGGCGAAATAATGGTCCGATGCGTTCGATAGCCTGATCACCTCATTGTGGTTGGTAGAGATATTGAAGTTGATGCTCCATTTAAAATTCTTTCTGATGATGGGCGAGGTGCTCAGCTGCAGTTCCAGGCCCCGGTTCCTCACGCTCCCCACGTTCTGCAGCTGTGAGGTGAAGCCGGAGTTAGCGGCGATCGGAACATTGATGAGCAGGTCCCGGGTGTCGTTCATATAGGCATCGAGACTGACCTGGACCTTATTGTTGAAGAGGGTCGCGTCTATTCCCGCGTTCCGGGACAGGGTAGATTCCCATTTCAATTTTGGATTGGCCAGGTTAGCGATCGCGTAACCGGGAAGAAGCGTATTGTTCAGGGTGTACGGCGAAATGTTCGACGCGAATAAGGAACTGTAGAGGAAATCGTTGATCCGGTTATTGCCTGCCAGTCCATAGCTCAGACGGATCTTTACGTCGGTAGCGAATTTTCCGGCGGGAAAGAACGGTTCA
>JAATFV010000002.1 GCA_015655015.1 Chitinophagales bacterium
GTGTAATTCCTTAACACGGTATCAATTTCTTCCAGCTTGAAAGGCTTGGAAATATAATGGTTCATGCCGGCTTCCAGGCATTTTTCCCGGTCTCCTTTCATAGCGTCGGCTGTCAGGGCTACAATGGGAATATTACAATAAGGTTCCGGCATTGCCCGGATATGCCGCGTGGTGGCATACCCGTCCATTTCCGGCATGTTGACGTCCATGAAGATGATCACCGGCTCGCAATCGGACAGTCTGTCCAGCGCTTCTTTCCCATTACTGACCTGTATTACTTCAAATCCCATCCTGCGTAGCACTTCGGAGATCAGCAGCATATTGATCGGATCATCATCGGCCACCATAATGCTGGAGGCTTCGGAGACTTTCACCTTATGGGGCAGGGAAGGGTGCAGGTGGTCATTTTGCATGTTCTTTTCAAACAACGACAAAAGGGTGGCGTGCAGCTCATGTATTTTCACCGGCTTGGAAAGGAACTTGTTGATGCCGTTCTTACTGGCTTCGTGCTGGTAAATGGTTTTTTCCATGGACGACAGCATGAGGATAAAAGGCTGCTCATTATCCGGGATCAGCTTCTTTATTTCTTTCACCAGCGAAATACCATCCATACCCGGCATCAGATGATCTGTAATAACGAGATTGAAAGGATCGTTATTCTTTTGGGCTTCTTTTATTTTCGCTAAGGCGGCAGGCCCATTCGTAGCTAATTCAGCAGCGATCTGGAAATAACCGAATGTCTCCTGCATCAGATGCAGATTCGTGATATTATCGTCTACGATCAGCACCTTTTTCAGCAGCGCTTTTTGAGGCAACATAACTTCCGGCTGTTCATTGGCGATCTCCAGGGCAAGGTGCAGGATAAAAGAGCTTCCTTTCGCCGGCTCGCTCTCTACTACGAGATGCCCGCCCATTAATTCCGCCAGGCTCCTGGAGATGGTAAGACCCAGGCCCGTACCTCCGTATTTCCGGGTAGTGGATGTATCCGCCTGGGTGAAACTCTCAAATATTTTCTGCAGCTTTTCCTTGCGGATGCCGATACCGGTATCTTTTACCTCGATGGCAAGCTTGATATAGCCTTTACCACCCAGCTGATAGCTTTCGCTAACCTTTTTAATAGACACCAGGATCTCCCCTTCACTGGTGAATTTGATGGCATTCCCCAGGAGGTTTACGATGATCTGCCGGATACGGACTGGGTCTCCCAGGAATTGAGAAGGAATGGTCGGGTCCACCCGGTAGAGCATTTCCAGCTTCTTTTCAAATGCCTTCAGCGTGAGCATATCGATCGTCTCTTCTATCAGCTCGTCTAATTTGAACAAAGTATGATCTATCAGTAATTTCCCGGCCTCGATCTTGGAGAAGTCCAGGATATCATTGATGATACCCAGCAGCCCGTAAGCAGACTTTTTCACATTTTGCAGGTAGTCGCGCTGAACCTTCTGTAGCTCTGTGGTCAGCACCAGATCGGTGAAACCAATGATGCCATTCATCGGCGTACGTAATTCATGGCTCATATTCGCCATAAATTCGCTCTTGGCCCGGCTGGCGGATTCTGCCAGCTCTTTGGCCTGGACCAGCTCTACTTCTATCTGTTTCCGCTCGATGGCGGCGGCCAGCGAGGATGCATAGGAACGAAGGATGGAGAATTCAGCTTCTGACCATTCCCGTTCTTTTTTAAATTCATCGAATCCAACGAACCCCCAGAATTTATTCTTGATGAAGATGGGGACTGCTGCGGAGGACAACAGGTTCGATCGTTCATAGATCGCCTGCAGCTGAGGGTCCTCTTCCGTATTTTTATAGCTCAGGAAGGAGAGGTTGGCCTTCAATGGCTCGACGATCTTTCGAATGCGTTCGAAAGGAATATTCTTTATTATCGGGTTGTCCAGGCGAATGTCGCAGAGATCCTCCGTCCATTCATGTGTTTCGCTGGTAAACCATTCCTGCAGCACCGTATCGAAATGGTTCTGGAACACATAAACCCTGTTCACCAGGGCCTTGCTGCCCAGTGTCTGGATGGATTCTGTAATGGCCTGGTCCAGGTTAGTATTGATCAGCAGGGAATGGGTGGCCTGCGCTACGGCATGTAACAGCTGGTCTTTCTTTTTCAGTTTTTCCTGTGCGATCTTCCGGTCGGTGATATTGCGCGAAGTACAGATAAGCTTGACGAGCTCCTCTTCATCAACGATGGGCTTGATAATGGTTTCCAGCCAGATATAGCTGCCGTCTTTGCGCAGGATGCGGTAACGGACGATAATGCTTTCACCATCTGAAAAAGAAGGAATTCTCTTTTCCGGCAGGAACTTATGCCGGTCATCCGGATGGACATACTGGGCAAAAGACCTTCCGACGATCTCATCCACTTCGTAGCCAAGTACGGTCAATACGGAAGGAGACAGATACCAGATCGTTCCATCGATCGCATGTACGCTAATGATATCTTCGGAGTTTTCTGCCAGCAGCCGGAATTTCTGCTCGCTGTTCAGCAGGGCATTTTCCGATTCTTTTTGGGAGGTTATGTCCTGTGCAATACCAAATTCCTGCAGCTCATCTACAACCTTTCCTTTCACGGATAAATAACGCATCCATCCCTGTTTGGTAATGATACGACAGGCAAAGGAGGTCTCATAGCCAGTAGCTTCTTTATGCTGAATAGATCTGGCAAACTCTTCGGATACCATGACGAAATCCTCCGGAACGATATATAAATGAAGAAAGCTGTCGAGGGAGATCTTATCGGGATCCTCTTCTTCCATCGCCAGGAGCGCTTTGAACTCCTTGCTCAGGAGCAGCTCTCCCGTGACGAAATCCAGCTTCCAGGAGCCCATTTTGGCATAGGTCATTGCATAGGACAGCGTTCGGATAGCATCTTCTTTTATTTCCTGCGTCTGTAGCTTTTCCGAGACATCCAGCCCGATACCCTGTATTTCGTTGACCTGCCCATTGTCGCCGGGTAAGGCGAGGAACTCCCATTCAGTCCATAAGAATTGATGGGACTGTCCTATCGGCTTACGAATGAGGAGACGGAATACTTTTCCGGGATTGTTCCAGCACTCATTGGCTACCTGCTGACAACGCACCAGGTCCTTCGTAAAAATGGTCGTATAAAAGAGAATATGCTGGATCTCCTGCTCCGTATATCCGAATGTCTTCAGGAATGCAGGATTGGCATACGTGAAATGGCCGTTCCGGTTGATCCGGATAACATAATTAGTCTGTGATTGCAGAATGGAGGCCAGGAATTTTTTTTCATTCAATAGCTCATTCCTTGCCGTCTGAAGCTCTTTATAATTTATTTCCCCCTTCTTAAAGGCAGGCTCCAGCACCAGAGAGATCAGGCAGATAATGGCGATGATCAGGGAAAAGAATTTTCCCGTATCGATCGTGGCCACTTCCCGGCTCTTTTCATTCACCATCTCTGAATAAGTACGCGTTACCTGGTCCATCAATGAGCTGAATTTCTGCTCATTATATAAGAGTTCGCGCAGATAGAGGTTCTTATTAACGGCCAGCAGGGAAGAATCCGACCGGGTGATCTCCTCTGCAATGTCGATCATTGGCAGAAAATACGGCCGGGAGCTGGAAAGTAATAATTTGATCTGGAAGATCCGCTGAGGGACAGGAGGCGGGGTAGCTCCTGCCTGTTTTTGGAGGAATTCCTGCTCATTTTTAAAGAGGAGCAGGTGTTTGGAGAGCGTATCCCTCAAAAGTTCGGCTTTTGAGCGCTCGGGATCCGTCAACAACAAAATGGACTCTTTGGCAATAAGCTGGCTGAGCGTTTGTTGATGTCCTGATCGATTGACGGCTTCTATCAGCTCTTTGTTCTCAATGGATCTTATATGGTTAAAATAATATCCAAAAAAATTGAACAAAAGTACCAATATAAATAAGACTACCGATATGCGAATTAGTTTGCGAAAGGGGCTTTTCATGAATGAATGGTCCTTCCTTCTAGAACGTAAAATCGGCAAATTAAGTTTCCCGGACTACAAAAAAGTTAGGGTAAATACTTACCAGCGTGATAGTTAATAGTTTATAACCTGATCTTCCATGGCGGCCGGTACTTCCCTCCATTCATATTGCTGATTGCGCAGCTGGGGTTCGAATCCTGCCTCCCGGATAGCTTCCTGGATACCCTTTGCCGTAAAACGGTGAGGGGCGCCGGCAGCGCTGACCACATTTTCCTCCAGCATGATGCTGCCGAAATCATTGGCGCCGGCATGCAGGCACAATTGGGCTGTCTGCTTGCCGACTGTAAGCCAGGAAGCCTGGATGTTTTTTACATTAGGGAGCATGATCCGGCTTATGGCGATCATACGTATATACTCCTCAGGAGTGGTCAGATTGTGTACGCCCCGGATCCTGGTCAGCAGGGTATCGACATCCTGGAAGGTCCAGGGTATGAAGGCGAGAAATCCCTTGGCTTCGGCCGGTTTCCTGGATTGCACTTCCCGGATCTTTACCAGGTGGTCCATTCGCTCCTGCAGCGTTTCCACGTGTCCGAACATCATCGTAGCAGAAGTGGTAATATACAGCTTATGAGCTTCGTGCATAATATCCAGCCATTCCTGGGATCCGCATTTTCCTTTACTGATGAGGCGGCGTACCCGATCCACCAGGATCTCTGCCCCGGCGCCGGGCAGGGAGTCCATTCCCGCCGCTTTTAATTCCACCAGGACATCGTGGTGGCTCATTTTTTCCAGCTTGCTGATATGCGCTACTTCCGGCGGTCCGAGCGTATGCAGCTTCAGCGTGGGATATAAAGATTTTAACTGGCTGAACAGCGAAGTATAGAAGGCCAGTCCCAGCTCCGGATGGTGCCCCCCCTGTAAGAGCAGCTGATCCCCTCCCCAGCGGAAAGTCTCTTCGATCTTCCTTTTATACGTATCAATATCCGTGATATAGGCATCCGCGTGACCCGGTATCCGGTAGAAATTACAAAACTTGCAGTTGGCGGTACAGACATTCGTCGTATTAACGTTCCGGTCGATCTGCCAGGTCACTTTACCATGCGGCACCTGTATTTTCCGCAGTTCGTTGGCGAGGTACATCAACTCCGTAAGAGGAGCTTTTTCAAATAAAAAGATTCCTTCTTCTGTATCCAGGAATTCCTGGTTGAGAGCCTTCGTATATAGTTCAGACAAATTCATAACGCCGGTTTATAATTGGCAAAGTTAGGATAGCGGAGCGGAATACGGTGAACAAACTCTATTGAAAGGACCGGACTGCCCGTTTAAAGGCGGCGATCCCCGTTTGAAATGTGCCGGGGATACGCTTTTTTTCGGAATTAAGCGTGTTCCCGGCGAAGGGTGAATGTCTGCAGAACTTCGCCAAAGCGTCGTTCCTCGCCCGGAACTTCGTTTCACGCGGTTAGGACAAAAACGCCGGAAGCATTTTTCGCCAAATATTTCTGGATGAATGGCTTGTGATAACAGTAATTTGGTAATATATTTAATGGACCAGAATGCACCAGCTATGCTTTGCCAGAAAAAACATCTTTCCATACCTCGTCTCTCCTATCGGCTTTTCAGGTTATTTTTCTTCTTCCTGTTGACGGGTATTTGCTTTTTTCCGGGCAGGCCCCTGAAAGCGCAGGAAAAATTCGTCCCGGCCCCTGCGAAACTGATCACCAGCTTTCCTTTTACCATGTTCACCGGGGGGGTGATCCTGGTGAAAGCAGGCCTGGGCGGCTTCCCGGACAGCCTCAACTTTATCCTGGATACCGGCAGCGGGGGTATTTCCCTGGACTCAGCAACCGTCACCCGACTCAAATTACTTACCCAGGCCTCCGATAAGACGATCCTGGGCATCGCCGGTATACGGCAGGTGCGATTTATTTATAACGAGAGCCTCCATCTTCCAGGTCTGACCGTGGATAGCCTTAATTTTCACGTGAACGATTATGATATCCTGAGCAGTGTCTATGGGGAGAAGGTCGATGGCATCATCGGATACAGCTTTTTTTCCCGGTATATCGTAAAGATCGATTATGATAGCCTGAGAATCTACGTATTTTCGAAAGGGCCCTTTAAATATCCCAAGGGCGGGCATCTGCTCAAGCCGGTTATTGCCAGCCTGCCGATACAAACCGCTACGGTAAAGGACGCAGAGAGCGTAACCTCCCGGTTTTATTTCGATACGGGAGCAGGGCTTTGCACGCTCTTATCGTCGGATTTTGTAAGTGACAGCAGCTTGCTGGACCCACGGAAAAAAAGCTTTGCCACCCAGGCACAAGGATTAGGCGGAAAGGCCAATATGCGGCTCACCACTATCAGGGAATTGAGGTTGGGGCCTTACCGGTTTCGCAAAGTTCCGGCCTATATCTTTGACGATGACTATAATGTCACTTCCTATCCCAACCTGGGAGGTTTGCTGGGAAATGATATTCTCCGGCGCTTTAACGTGACCCTGAATTATGACCGGCGGGAGATTTTCCTGTTGCCCAACTCTCATTACCGCGACCAGTTTGATTATTCCTATACCGGACTGGGTATTTACTGGGAAGAAGGAGAGATCCGGGTAGGGGATATCATGCATGATTCCCCGGCAGAAAAAGCCGGCCTGAAGCTGGATGACATCGTCATAGCCGTAAATAGCAACTTCTCCAATAATATTCAGATGTATAAGAACATTTTGCAAACAACCGGAGAAAAAGTGACCATCATCATAAAGCGGAACGGCGGACTCCAGCAAATGACCCTTCGGGTCAAAAGCATTCTGTAGGGTTTGGTCTTCCACCCGTGGATCAGGGAACTTTCATACCTTGCAGTCCCGGTGAATTTTACCGGATTTTGAAAAAGGAAAGGATTTGCAATATGATACAATTTGAAAGGTTTCAATTGTCCAACGGATTGAGAGTGATCGTACACGAAGATATTTCCACACCCATGGCCGTCGTGAATGTTTTGTATGACGTGGGGGCCCGGGATGAGAATCCGGGCAAAACGGGTTTTGCGCATCTGTTCGAACACCTGATGTTCGGCGGTTCCATGAATATCGACGATTTCGAAACGCCTTTGCAGCTGGCGGGCGGGGAGAACAATGCGTATACGACCAACGATTTTACCAATTATTATATTCAGCTGCCCGCAGAGAATATCGAGACGGCATTCTGGCTGGAAAGCGATCGCATGTTATCCCTGGCTTTCAGCGAGAAAAGCCTGGAAGTGCAGCGTAAAGTCGTTAGCGAAGAATTTAAAGAGCACTATATCAACAAGCCTTATGGGGATGTTTGGTTTAAAATGCGGGAGCTGGCCTATAAAAAGCACCCCTACCGCTGGATGACGATCGGCAGTGAGCTGAGCCATATTGAACAGGCGCAGCTGACAGATGTTCAGCAATTCTTTTTCAAATACTACCGTCCTGCTAATGCCATCCTGGTAGTGGCCGGTAACGTAAAGACGGAACAGGTCCGGGCCCTGGCGGAAAAATGGTTCGGGAATATTCCCTCCGGAGAAAAATATAAACGCAGCCTGCCTGTAGAACCCCTGCAGCACGAGATCCGCAAAATGGAGGTGACGGCGGATGTGCCCCTGGATGCCTTGTACAAGGCTTATCCCATGGCTTCCCGTACGGAACCCGGTTATTACATTGCTGACCTGGTCACCGAAATACTGGGAGGGGGGGCTTCCTCCCGCCTTCACCAGGCGCTGATCAAAGAGAAA
>JAATFV010000126.1 GCA_015655015.1 Chitinophagales bacterium
TTGGTGCAGGAAAAGGAAAGGTCTATCCGGGGCATCTCACCGCCTTTCAGCCTGCCTTTTATTTTGGCGTCAAAGCTGAGCAAACCGTCGTACTTAAAATGTTTCAGCTCTTTTGCTACTTCGGGCGGGGCAAAGGCGAACAATTGCCGGAAATCGGGCTTGTCGCCTGTTATCCGTAAGTCGACCGTATTGTCATGGAGCAGATCGGCCGTTCCGGTGACGCTGAAGACGGCGTCTTCCAGCCGGATCTTCCCTACCGGCACCGTCAGCACCTGGCCGGATCTGTCATAGGACAGCTGCAGTTCCGTCACCAGGTGTTTGTTCCGGAACAGCGTGGTATCACCGGGGCGCTTGTAGTCGGCCAGCATGGTTGTCTTCATGTCACCGGAAACTTTCAGGCTGTCAATGTGAAGGGCTGACTGGATCCGGTCGATATGGGAAACGAGCTGCTGCCCGCTGGAGGAATCCCGGAGAGAAAAGTCCAGGTGGACGCCATCGAGGTCCGCCAACATCTTTGGACCGTTGACCCGGAAGGAGGCCTGGATCCGGTCGATATGCGAAACGATCTGTTGACCACTGGCTGCATTCAGATAGGAGATATCCAGGTTTTTGAGCACTATTTTTTTGATCGAAAGCTTCAGCGGCGCGGAACTGGTATCTTTTACGGTGGTCGTGTCCGTACTGATACGGCTGGCCTCAACGATATTCAGGGCCCCGCTGGGATCCTGTATGAGATCCAGGTGACCATTCTTCACGACAATGACTTTCACCCGGTATTTCTGTTGCAGGATATCATCGAGACTGAAACCTGCGAACATGCGTTCTGCCTGGTAGATAGGTTTATCGGCCCCCGATTTGCCGGAGTACAATTGCACATTTTTGAGACCAATGGAGATATAGGGGAAATTCTGAAAAACGGAGATGTCGCTTCCCTCCACCACCAGCTTGCCCGGCAGCTGTTTATTCAATTCCATTACTGCCAGTCCTACAAGGCGCTGTTTCTGCGTAAATAATATTCCGATAGCTACGCCGGCCAGGATCACCAGGATAATAACGGGTAGTAATATAAAACGAAACAGGATCTTTCTTGTTCGGCGTTTCATAGGTAGTAGATGTTTGGCTGAAAGGTTGTTTTCACCTGAAAGATACAAAAAACTTTTATTTCTATGGTAATTGCGTGTTTCTACTCTTGATTTTTACAATTATAAATAATATATTTGTTCTTAATATCTCTTTCCATCTTGATGTTCTCTTTTTCTACTCCCCCTACAGTTAATCCTTGCACTTAAAAACAAACCCCTTTTTCGACTAGTTATCTCTATTGTAGTTCCAATGGTATCGTACATATTGGTCCTCTCTGTTCATTCGAACGATTAATCATTTATTGATCGTATACCAACCAATATGAAAGACCTGGAAACACGGGACCGATCCCGTGTTTTTCAGCAGACCGCAATTAAAAACGAAATCATTTGCATATGAACCCCAACCCCGTAGATGTGCTATTGGTGGAAGACAACCCCGATGACGCCGAACTCGCTATCCGGGAATTAAAAAGGAATCATCTGGCCAATAACCTGGTTCACGTGAAAGATGGAGAAGAAGCCCTGGAATTCCTTTTTTCTACCGGCCGGTTTGAAAAAGCCGGCGATCCTATATCCCCGCCCAAAGTTATTTTATTGGACATACATATACCCAGGGTAAACGGCTTTGAAGTCTTGCAGAAAATAAAATCAGATGACCGTACAAAAACCACCCCCGTGGTCATATTGACCACCTCCAACGAACATCCGGACATTCATAAATGGTACGATCTCGGCGCCAGCAGTTATATCGTGAAGCCGTTGAATTTTGAAAGATTTATGGGGGCAATAAGGAATTTGGGCTTCTCCTGGTTGTTATTGAATCAGCCGCCCGGAAGACAGCCCGGATAATACCGGGGAGTATAAAAGGATAGGCCAACAGTTGAATTTAAATATGTATAGGATTAGGTTGTCTAGGCGAATGGTTTCTGATTGGAGCAGCAGTACGAAAGCCCCCGTTTACAAAAGAGCGGGGAGCTTTTTTTCTTAGATGTCCTCTTTTATCGTAGATCTACGATAAAAATCGAGGGTTCTCCCTCTTGTCAGGTAAGCACACAAGTACTACTTTTGACCTATCCAATTCCAATGAAGGCCTCCAATCCTGAAAAACTTTTTGAATCCAATTTCCTGTAGAAGATCAAATGTCCTTGAAAAGCCGCTGACACACTGTAGCGGTTTTTTCATTTTCTGCCCCGGCAGCAGGACTCAACCCCCGCCGGTCTCACTCAAATTAACATTATACTGCGGCCTTTCGCCTATTTGCTGACGCCACATGGCAAAATAAAGACCTTTTTGTAGCAGCAGCTCCTCATGCGATCCCGCCTCTGCGATCTTTCCCTTTTCCAGCACATAGATCGTATCGGCATGTTTGACCGTCGACAGCCGGTGGGCGATCAGGATCGTCATCTGCTCGCTGCCTGTCGACACCTCCCGGATCGTCCGGGTAATATCTTCTTCCGTCAGGGAATCCAGCGCGGAAGTGGCCTCATCGAAGATCAGCAGCCGGGGCTGGCGCAGCAAGGCTCGCGCAATGGACAGCCGTTGTTTCTCTCCGCCGGATAGTTTCATGCCATTCTCTCCCAGCAGCGTATTGATGCCATGGCTGGCCTTGGCAAGGAAGGCGGAGGCTGATGCCTTACGCAACGCTTCCAACATCTCCGCATCCGTAGCAGCCGGTTTTACAAACAACAGGTTATCCCGGATAGTGCCTGCATAAAGCTGGGTGTCTTGCGTGACAAATCCGATCTGTCTTCTCAGCGGATTGTACCGGATCTTCGTCGAATAGACATCGTTGAAATAGATCTTGCCGCTGACCGGCGTATAAAGACCTACCAGCAGTTTGACGAGCGTCGACTTCCCCGAACCGGAAGGCCCGACAAAGGCGATGGTCTGTCCCATCCCGACCGTAAAGGATATATTGTCGATGGCATTGTAACCCGCAGTTTTATGCCGGAATACCACCTCTTCAAACCGAAGGCTGCTCAGGTCCCCGATCTCTACCGGATTTTCCGGACGCTTTTCCACCGGCTTGCTCATGAGCTTGTCAAAGCTCTTTAAAGATGCATCCGCCTCCCGGTATAATAAGATCATATTGCCCAGGTCCTGCAGGGGAACGAAGATGGCCGTGGAGATGAATTGCATCGCGATCAACTCTCCGGTGCTCAGGGCTTTCCGGAAGATCAGCCATAATAAAATGAAGAGGATGGATTGCTTCAGCAGGTTGAGCGTATTGCCCTGCAGGAAAGAAAGAATGCTCACTTTCCGGGCCTTGTACATTTCCAGGTGGAAGATCTTTAAAGTTTGTTCATTCAGTCTTCTGATCTCCGGGAATGTCAGTCCCAGGCTTTTTACCAGTTCGATATTGCGAAGGCTCTCCGTAATGACGCCTGCCTGGGCATCGGTTTGCCGGTTGATGGAACGCTGCACCGTTTTTATCTTTTGGGATAACAGCCCGGTAAGCGAACCTAACAGAACGACCCCGACGAAGAATACCGGGATCAGCATCCAGTTTTTATGGATACTGTACCAGAGCAGGAAGCCAATGCCCACAAAAGAAGAGAAAAGGACATTAATAAAGGAATTGATAAACCTTTCCGCATCCGTTTTGACCTTTTGCAGAACGGACAAAGTGGTTCCACTCCTGGTTTCTTCGAATTCCTGGAAAGAAA
>JAATFV010000085.1 GCA_015655015.1 Chitinophagales bacterium
CCGGCCCCATTGAGATTCATTAAAGCCTCCATTTCCATAAACCAAATGCCCATTTACAAAAGTATGGGTGACGGAAGCCGGGAAGGTAAACCCTTCCAAAGGACTCCAGCCGCATTTGTAAAGAATGTTTTCTTTACTGACCGTAGCCGTCCTGTTCATATCTACCATAACCAGGTCGGCATAATATCCCTCCCGGATATACCCTCTCTCTTCGATGCGGAAGCATTTGGCCACTGCATGGCTCATTTTCTCCACCACCTTTTCCAGGCTGATCCGCCCTTCCTTTACATAATGCAGCATCAATGAGAGGGAATGTTGCACCAGGGGCAGTCCGGCATGGGCTTTTTCATAAGGGCCCGCCTTTTCTTCCCGGGTGTGCGGGGCGTGATCGGTGGCGATCAGGTCCAGGCGGTCGTCCAGAAGTGCTGCCCATAAGGCTTCCCTGTTATGCGGAGCCTTGATGGCAGGATTGCATTTGATGCGGTTGCCCAGCAACGCATAGTCATCGCTGGTGAAATGCAGATGATGAACGCAGACTTCCGCTGTGATCCTTTTTTCTTCCAGCGGTAAAAAATTACTGAAGAGCTGCATTTCCTTTTCCGTGGAAAGATGGAATACATGCAGCCGGCTCCCGTATTTTTTGGCGAATTGTATAGCCGCCAGGGAAGATTCAAAACAGGCTTGCTCATCTCTGATGACCGGATGGTCGGCAGCTACCAGCTCCCTGTTCTCTTTCCGGAGCCGCTCCAGGTTCTGCCGGATGATCTTTTCATCTTCACAATGCGTGGCGATCAGCACTTCACTTTCCCGGAATAATCTGTCCAGGGTAAGATAATTGTCTACCAGGAGGTTGCCCGTGGAGGCGCCCATAAAGATCTTCAACCCGCAGACATCCTTTTTCTTTTCATTGGTGCGCAGGGCCTCCTCTGCATTCTCATTCGAAGTGCCCATATAAAAAGAATAGTTGGCCAGGGAGCTACGGGCTGCGATGGCATACTTCTGTTCCAGCAATTCCTGGGTGAATACAGGCGGTATCGTATTGGGCATCTCCATGAAAGAAGTGACTCCGCCCGCTACCGCAGCCTTTGCCTCCGTATAAATGGTGGCTTTATGCGTTAGCCCCGGCTCACGGAAATGGACCTGGTCGTCAATAACGCCGGGCAATAAATACTTTCCTTCTCCGTTGATCTCCGTGACAGCGAAGGCAGGCTGGATACCTGTTGCTATTTTTTCAATCCGGCCGTTTTGGAGTAACAAATCTGCGGTAATGGTCCTACCTTCGTTAACTATCGAAATGTTTTTAATCAGGTAATTTTGCATATTGGGAAATAGATCGTCCTTTTTATTAAACGCCATACATGACGCAATTTATAAAAACCCTTGTAAGACACTGGATAATTTTATTGTTGCCCGTCCTGCTTTTACTGCTTATTTCCCTGCTGCTGCCTGATTCCGGCTTTGCCCAATCCACTTTTTTACCCCAGGGCTCCAAATTCGACCATTTCCTCGACAGGATGGAGATCCTGCAGCAGAATGACCCTGAGCTCAATATTTCCACGGCCAGGCCGATCAGCCGGCGTTCAGCCGTCCGGATAGCGGAACTGGCGGACTCCCTGCATAAATTCTATCCCTACGACGATTATTATCACCTTTCCAAAGTAGACCGGGCTAACCTGGCCGCTCTTTTAATGGATAATAGGGAATGGGTGAACGGCAGCAAAGATAGCTTTCAGAGCAAAAAGCCCCTGTTAAACGCCTTTTATAAGGATAAGGCCAATTTCTACGAGGTGAATGAAAAGGATTTTTTCCTGGCGATCAACCCGGCTATCCAGCAGACCCAATCTTATGAGACAGGGAATAAATCCCGCGTATTCCTCAATTCCAAAGGCCTTACCGTTCGCGGTCTGATCGGCGGCAAGCTGGGCTGGTCCGCTTACCTCACGGACAACCAGGAAAGGGGACCGCAATTCGTAATGGATCGCGTCAACCAGTACCATGCCGTACCCGGCGCAGGCTATTATAAGGATTTCAAGAAGACGGCCGTAGACTACTTCGATAACAGGGCCTCCATCTATTTCAATGCCGCTAAATATTTTGACATCCAGTTCGGGTATGACAAGAACTTTATCGGCAACGGATACCGCAGCCTGTTCCTCAGCGATTATAGCGCACCTTACCTGTTCCTGAAAATAAATACGCGGATCTGGAAGCTGAATTACGAGAATATCTTTATGGAGCTGATCAACCAGCATCTGCCGGGCGATTATCAATATCCCAAAAAGTATGCTACCGTTCATCATCTCAGCGTAAACGCCACTTCCTGGCTCAATGTGGGACTCTATGAGAATATCGTTTACAGCCGGCCTGATCATTATGAATTCTCTTACCTGAATCCGGTCATCTTTCTCGTGACCGCACAGCAGGAGAACGGCAGCCCCGACAAGACTACTACCGGACTGGACTTTAAAGCCAATATCGGTCATGCTACACAGGTCTATGGGCAGATCCTTATCAACGAGTTCGTCCTGCACCAGGTCCTGCATTATTCGGACGGATGGTGGGGGAACAAGCAAGGCCTGCAATTAGGAATAAAATACATCGATGCATTCGATGTGAAGAATCTCGACCTGCAGTTCGAGACAAATATTGTCCGGCCCTTTACCTACCAGCATGATGATACCGTATCCAATTACTCTCATTATAATCAGCCTCTGGCGCATCCCCTGGGCGCAAATTTTTATGAGTTCATTGCGATCGCCCACTATCAGCCAACTTATAAATGGAATATTGAAGGGAAGGCCATCTACTACAAACAGGGCCTGGACTCTGCCGGAGTGAATTTCGGCGGCAATATTTTCGAGAACTATCTCTCCCGCCCCCGGGATTACGGCTTTAGTATCGGGTCCGGGATACCCGCCACCTGTCTTAATCTATCAGGCCTGGTATCTTATCAATGGAAAGAAAATCTTTTCCTGGAGCTCTCGGCCATGTACCGGCACTATTCCGTCAATGATCCGACGAATACCTATCATAGCAACAACTCCACTACCTTTACTGCCGGCGTACGGATCAATATGTTCAGAAGGCAGTATGACTATTAGTATTCGGAAGACAGGCAGCTTGACCTTTTCCCGGCAATCATTTTCCCGGCAATCCTGAATGGTTCCCGGATCGCCGGCCACCCTCATGTAAATTCTGCGGATGCGTCCTACATCGCCAGCAACACCCCCACATAATGACAAATGGCCGCAGCCAGCACGAACACATGCCACACGGCATGCGTGTAAGTATATTTATCCCAGAGATAGAAGAAGACGCCGATGGAATATAATCCCCCCCCAATGCAAATAAAGACCAATACGTCGGCCGGCAAATGATCGAAGAACCTTCGCCCTCCCACTACCATTATCCATCCCATCAAGACATAAATGATGGTGGAAACGATCTCGAATCTGCCGGTAAACCATGTTTTAAAAAAGATGCCTACGATGGTGAGCCCCCATAATACAGCCAGCAGGGTTATCCCAAAACTATTATACATATACACCAGCAGGAAAGGCGTATAGGTGCCCGCGATGAGAAAATAAATGCTGATATGGTCCAATACCTTGAATGTTCGTTTTACCGCTGGCTCCAGCGCAAGATGATAAACAGTGGAAGCGGTAAAGAGCAGCAGGAAACAGAATCCGTAAACGCCGCTACCGATAATCCCCGGCGTATTGCCGTGAGCGGTAGCGATACCGGTCAGGACCGGCAGCCCGGCAATGCCAAAAAGTACGCCGAAGCCATGAAGAAGACCATTGACAATTTCCTGTTTGCGGTTGTATGTATCCATGAGGTTATATTTCCTGGGCGGAGTTTCCGTCTTAACAAGAAAACGGGGACTTGGTTCTCTGCACCTGCCGAATACGGCGCGTCGCTCATGAACCGGCGATCTATCCCTCGAAGATCAGCGAAAATATGATCATCCTCGACTTAAGCTTGTCGATCACATTCGAGTATTGCAGGTTGGGGTCCCGGCTGTGAATGTTCTTTATTCCCTCGCTGACCTTCAGCTCGGGTGCTAAAATGAATACCGGGAAAAAGAACTGGAAACCCACTCCCGCCTCTACGCTCATATCGGACTGGGTCAGCTTCACCAGGTTCTCCGCCTTACGGGCAGAAGAATTGCTGGCAAGATCGTAGCGGTAATTAAACCCTCCCAGGACATACACTCTGAAATTATTGATGCGGTCCGAAAGAAATTTCACCTGGGCGGGAAATCCCAGCAGAAGAGAAGGGATATTCTTGGTGGCAATCGTGGTTTCTCCGTCAGGAGGGTAGGTGACATGATAGGCTATGCTGTTGGAGCTGAAGATGAATTCCGGGAAAGCCACCCTGAACTCTACATGGCGGGCGACCCGGAACGTGAACATTCCTGAAACACCGAACCCTCCATTATTTAAAGAGTTGACAGACAACACACTATCGTTTTGGAGGAATTTTGGATGGGCACTAACCTGTAAATGGGAATTATTGTACAGGAACCCGATACCCAGGTAATAAGGCTTGCTGTCATGGTCCGGAAGATTCAGATAATCCCTTAATTGCGCAGACGCCGGCCCCCCCGTCATCAATAAAATACAGCAAACCCCTCCAAAAAAGACCCTCTTTTTTTTCTTCGAGAAAAATACATTGAAATTCATAAGTAAATTAAGATCAATTAATTAACGCCTTTCTTCACGTTGAAACCACCAGTAGAGGGTATAAATTGTCAATAGGCCTGATTTGCGGTATCCGATTTAACGATAAAAGGGATAATTAATTGCAGGATTTTTATCTTATAACATGATTTTGGCGGGATTTTTCCCCGATATAGATGGTGCAGATCCCCAGGCTGAGTCGCCGGAGGCAGGTATTGCTGTAGCCGTTCTTATCCAGGATCCTGACAAAATCATCCCCTTCGGGGAAGGCTCTGACAGATTCATTCAGGTAAGCGTATGCTTCCCGGCTTTTGGAGAGGAGCCTGCCGATGCCCGGCGCTACCAGCCGTAAGTAGAGTTCATACAATTGTCTGAATCCGGCTTTTTTAGGCTGCGAGAATTCCAGTATGGCCAATCGGCCTCCGGGTTTTAATACCCGCAGCATTTCCTGCAGTCCCTTTTCAAGGTTCTCGAAATTACGGACGCCAAAAGCTACGGTGATGGCATCGAAGCTGTTGTCCGGGAAAAGAATGGCTTCACTATCCCCTGTGTATAATTCCACTTTTCCGGCTAATTTCAGCCGGTCGATCTTTTGCCGGCCTATATCCAGCATTCCTGTGGAAATATCAATACCGGTGATCTTTTGGGGGGACAGGTACCTACTCATCATAATCGCCATATCAGCCGTCCCGGTAGCGACATCCAGGATCTGCCATCCGTGCGCGTCCTCCTTTCTCCGGATAGAGGTGTTCCCGGCAGAGGTGTTCCCGGCGTCTTCCTTTCCATCGCTCTCTCCGCGGGTCTTCGCAAGGCTGCCCCGGGGCGCCGCTGTCAATTCCCGGATAGTCTTTTTACGCCAGTAAATGTCAATTCCACCTGAGAGGAACCGATTCAGAAAATCATACCGGAAGGCGATGCGATTGAACATATCGGCGACCTGTTGCTTTTTCCCTAATGCTGAATCTTTAAAGGGGACGACCGTATCATGTGAGTATTTTGCCATAGCGGCTGCAAAGGTAAGTCCAAAAAGGGTAACTTCGCGGCTCGCCGCCGGTCAGGATCCAGGCTGAACTGTCCTCAATGCGGTGTCCCAGACAGCATGGTCATCAAATCATCTTCTTATATCATTAGTAGTCCGGATTATACAAGCTGCCCGAAAGCCGATAAGCCGGAATATGCCTTTATTGGCCGTAGCAATGTAGGCAAATCCTCCCTGATCAACATGCTTACCAATAATGATAAGCTGGCAAAAACTTCCAATACGCCCGGCAAGACCAAGCTCCTCAATCACTTTATTATCAATGACCAATGGTATATCGTTGATCTTCCGGGTTATGGCTTTGCGAAAGTCTCTTTGGGGGAAAGGAAAAGATGGGAAAAAATGATCGAAGACTATCTGCGCAAACGGGAAAACCTGGTCACCGTCTTTGTATTGATCGATAGCCGGCATTCTCCACAGAAGCTTGACCTGGAATTTGTAGATGACCTGAGAAAATGGCAAATCCCCTTTATTCTTGTATTCACCAAGTCCGACAAAGAAAATCAGCGTACCGTCAGCCAGAATGTCAAATCCTTTTTGGATAAAATGCGCGAGACCTGGCAATTCCTTCCACAGCATTTCGTCACCAGCGCCATTAAGAAGTTGGGAAGAGATAAGATACTCTCTCTCATCGAAGAAATGAACGCTGAATTTGACAACGCGGAGTAGATCAGCCTGCTGTTTAACTGCGGCCGGAAGTCTTTAAAAGGCTCTTATATATTAAGATAAAAAAGCATAAACATATTTAAAAAATATTTTTTTTGGCTATGCTTTAACAAATTATATTTGTCCGCAGCACTTCCTCCTGTTGTGTTGTCTTTTAGTAGAGAATATTAGTAGAGTGTTATTTTGTTAATGCTAATTGAATGAACTCCGGCGCCTGATGGCGTCTATTGTTTGCCCCCTAACCTGCGCTCTGATTTTGTAGCCCTCCGTTAACCTGTATGGGATAGATACCCTATAGCTTAAATTTCATCATTTTATAAACCAAGTATATATATAAACTATGTTCTGATAACTGTTTTTGAGTTTAATCACCTGTTCTAAAATTTCATCACATGAGAAAACTTCTTTCACTGTTCGCAGTGCTGGCATTGTATTGCATGTCAGCAACTGCACAAACCGTGGTTACCGGCAGAGTAACCGATTCACAGGGACAGCCTGTTCCTTTCGCAACCATTCGTATCAAAGGCGGCAAATCAGGCGTCAGCGCCGATGCAGAAGGTGCATTCACCATCAAAGTCGCTCCCTCTCAGACACTCATCATTACTGGAACCGGCATCGCCGAGAAACAAGTCACCGTTGGCAATGAAAAAAATCTGGTCATCGAAGTAGTCCGCAGCAACCAGGCACTTACCGAAGTCGTCGTTACTGCACTGGGGATCAAAAGGAACAGGAATGAGCTTCCTTATGCCGCCCAGACAGTCAACGCGGCGGATCTGACCAGGACCCGGGAAGACAATTTCATGAATGCCCTGTCCGGCAAAGCGGCCGGGGTCCAGGTAACGGTCAACAACAATATGGGCGGCAGCACGAACGTGATCCTGAGAGGTTTTAAATCTATCGGGAATAACAACCAGGCCCTGTTTGTCGTAGACGGCGTACCAATCGACAATACCAACAGCAACGGGAAATATCAGCCGGAGGGGGTCAACAAAACAGGCCTGGATGCTTATGATTACGGCAGCCCCGCTGCTGACCTCAATCCCGATGACATCGAGTCTGTCAACGTGCTCAAAGGCGCTGCAGCCAGCGCCCTGTATGGTTCCCGCGCGGCCAACGGCGTTATCCTCATCACTACCAAAAAAGGTAAAAAAGGATTGGGGGTCACGGTCAATGTAGGCGGCGCTACAGGCAGCATGGATAAGAGCACCTGGGTGAAATATCAGCATTCATACGGGGGGGGATATTATGACCCGGTCAATAATCCTTATTCGGATCCGGCCGTCTCGCCCGATCCTCATTTTTTATACACTCAAATCAATGGCACAGGTCCTGATGTACTGTTAGTGCCTATGACGGAAGACGCCTCCTTCGGAGCTGGCTTCAATCCAAACCTGGATGTCTATCAGTGGACTTCCTTCGTGCCCACTTCTCCGAATTTTGGCAAGGCTACTCCCTGGGTGGCCGCCAAACATGATCCTACCAGCTTCTTTCAGAACCCCCTCAATTCCAGCGCCAGCATTACTATCGATGGCGGCGGGGACAAGGGTACTTTCAAATTCGGTTATGCCCGTAATACCAACAGGGGAATATTGCCCAATAGCAATCTGACCAAAAACCTGTTCAATTTTGCGGCTACCTACAACCTTACGGATAAGCTATCGGTCATTGCTTCGGTGAATTATACGAAGACCGATGGAGTAGGACGGTATGGTAACGGTTATGGAGACACTAAGAATATAGCCGGTAACTTCAGGGAATGGTGGCAAATGAATGTGGATATCGATGATCTGAAAAACGCTTATTTTTCAAGCGGAGGCAAGAACGTCACCTGGAATATGAAGTCGCCGGCCAACGGGAATACCGATCCTGCTTACTGGGACAATCCTTATTTTACAAGATATACCAGCTATGAGAACGATACCAGGGACCGCTACCTTTCTTATGTAACCTTGAACTACAAGGTCAACGACTGGCTGAACCTGATGGGAAGGGCCTCCCTGGACAATTACACCGATTTCCGGGAGCAAAGACAAGGTTCAGGCAGCGTAGGCATACCCAGCTACCAGCGTTATAATGGCTCTTTCAAAGAATATAATTACGACTTCCTGGCCACGGTAAATAAGGATCTGACCAGGGACCTGAATCTTAAGGTACTGGCAGGCGCCAACCTCCGCCAGGATTATGTCGACAATATCACGGCTGTCACCAACGGCGGATTATACATTCCCGGATTCTACTCGCTGGCTAACTCCCTGAATGCCCTGATCCCTCCCATTGAAAAATCTTCCACCCAGGAAGTAGGCGGCGTATTCGGCGGCGTCACGCTGACGTATAAGAATTTCCTGATCCTGGATGCAACGGAAAGAGTCGATAAGGCGTCTACCCTGCCTTCTTCGAACAATAGCTATAGCTATCCTTCGGTGTCCGGTGGTTTCGTCTTCTCCAGGCTGATGCCGGATCAGAACTGGCTCAGCCTGGGTAAACTGAGAGTGAACTATGCATCCGTTGGTAATGCCGCTCCCGTGCAGGCGCTCGCGGACGTATATGACAACCAGACCAACGCAACCGATCTTACTTCCAATCCTTCCTACGGCGGTGTGCCGCTTTATGCTGTCAACGTTATCAAGAACAACGCATCTCTCAAACCGGAGATCACCAGCAGTTATGAAGGCGGACTGGAAATGTCGTTCCTGAACAACCGTGTGGGTTTTGACGCAACTTATTACCATACCAACACCAAGAACCAGACCATCCCGGTATATATATCCTATGCCACCGGTTACCAGCGGCACTATGTGAATGCCGGGAATGTAGAGAATAAGGGGATCGAGATCTCCTTAAACCTTGTGCCTGTTCAGACGAGGAGCTTTACCTGGAACTTGCGTGTCAACTGGGCCAGGTCCCGGAATAAGGTGATCAGTCTTTTCCCCGGAGCGGACAACGTATTGCTGGGGTCTTTCCAGGGAGGTGTGTCCGTCAATGCGGCGTTGGGGCAGCCATTTGGTGTCCTGAGAGGCAGCGACTTCGTGCCTGATTCGGTAACTGGTCAGAGATCGGTATCAGCGAAGGGTTATTATGTGAAATCGGCTACCTCCAATAATATTATAGGCAATATCAATCCCGACTGGTTTGGCGGGATCACCAACACCTTTACCTATAAAGATCTCTCGCTGGGCTTCGTGATCGACGCTAAGAAAGGCGGCTCCCTGTTCTCTATCGACCAATGGTATGGCCAGGGTACGGGACTGTATGCGGCTTCTGCCGGTAAGAACGATCTGGGTAATCCCATCCGCAATGATGTAGCCAATGGCGGCGGCGTTATTTTCGCCGGCACAGGACCGGATCATAAGCCTAATACAGTGAGAGCCCCGCTTACGGGATTATTTGGCTATGGCTATAACAATTTCCCCAATTCCGCTTACGTATATGATGCCAGTTATGTCAAGCTCAGGGAAGTGACCATCAGCTATTCCATACCCAAGTCTGCTCTTGCGAAAATGACTTATGTAAAAGGCATCGAAATCTCTTTATATGGAAGGAACCTTTGGATTATACATAAGAACCTCCCCGATGCGGACCCGGAAGATGCGCCGAGCTCAGGGAACGTGCAAGGGGTCCAGGTGGGTAGTTACCCGACTTACCGGAATATGGGTGCAAATGTTAAATTCAACTTCTAAATTTATTCAAGCATGAAAAAGCCATCAATAATTAAATTATCTATACTGGGCCTCGTCCTGATAGTCCTGGCTTCCTGTACTAAGGACATGACTAAATTGAACGATAATCCCAAAGGGCCGGCCGTCGTTCCCGGGGAGTCGCTTGTTTCCCAGGCGCAGGCTAACCTGGCGAATTATTATACGACTCCCGACGTCAACACGAATATTTTTGAATTGATCATGCAGTATTGGGCAGAGACCACCTATCCCCAGGAGACCCAGTATATCCTTGTGGACAGGAATATTCCCCGGTTCTGGTGGCAAGCCCTGTATACGACTATCCTGAAGAACCTGGAGACGGCCAAACAGCTGATCGCCGCTGAAGATATAAAGCCTGTACCGGGCGCTCAGGACCCATCGACAAGGGCCAATAAAGTGGCTATAACGGAAATATGTGAAGTATATACCTGGGCGCTGCTGGTCAATACCTTTGGAAATATTCCTTATACAGAAGCCCTGGACTTTACCAAAGCCACGCCTAAGTACGATGATCAGAAGACGGTGTTCTATGCGTTGACGGACAGCCTGGATGCCGCCCTGGCGCAGCTGGATCCTTCCGGGATCAGCTTTGGGACGGCTGACCTCTTATATGGAGGCAATGTAACGTCCTGGATCAAATTCGCAAATACCCTGAAACTGCGGATGGGTATGCAGCTGGCGGACGTCGACCCTGCAAAGGCTAAGACCATGGTGGAAGCAGCAGCCCCCGGGGCCTTTGCCTCTAATGCGGACAATGCCCTTTTTAAATTCCTGGCCGTTCCGCCGAATACCAATCCGATCTGGACTAATCTCGTTCAGAGCAACCGGGATGATTTTGTTCCGACCAATACGCTGATCAACCAGATGAATGCGGGAGAAGATCCCCGGTTGAGCGCTTATTTCACTTTTGGTCCGAATGACGGTGTATATGTCGGAGGAATAACCGGGAACGGCAATACCTATGTCAATTTCTCGCATGTGACTGACGCAATCAAGGTGCCTACTTTCCCTACGCTCCTGCTGGATTTTGCCGAAGTGCAATTCTTCAAGGCGGAGGCCGTGGAAAGAGGCTTTAATATCGGGGATGGAGATGCCAGGTCACATTATGACAGCGCGGTCACCGCTTCTATTGTTTACTGGGGTGGTTCCGCGACAGATGCCGCCGCCTATCTTGCCAAGCCCGGCGTTAGTTATACGACGGCTACCTGGCAGGAGAGGATCGGGGTACAGCAGTGGATAGCTTATAATCTCAGGGGCTTCGATGCCTGGACCTCCTGGCGGCGGCTGGGCTGGCCAAAGATAGTGGCTCCGAGCTCCGCTATAAGTGCTACGCCGGTGCGGCTCACCTATCCGGATAATGAACAGACCCTGAACGAAACCAACTGGACGGCAGCTTCCGCAGCCATTGGCGGCGACCTGGTTACGACTAAGCTATTCTGGATGAAATAGAGAGAAGATGAAATAGAAATAAAAAAGCGCTCTACATAAAGCTCTACATAAAAGACCCTGCCGCTAACGGCAGGGTCTTTTAGTTTATATTATGCGGTGTTCTGATTTTGTAAAGGGGAGACAAAGCCCTGAGCCGTGAGCTGCACGACTTTTTTTAGGGGGGATTCTTTTTCATTGGGCGGGCTATTGCCCGTCCGGATCTGAAGGATCGTCGGAAACGCTTCTTTTAGTTCACTACTTTATTCGCGCAGCTGCTGCTGGCAAACGCTTCCGGTTTAGCCTTAAAAGCAAAGCCCATACCCAGGATATACCCCATTGCTTCCTTCAACGCATCATTGCTCTTGAAAGACGGATTGGTATTGATATCGGCATGGACCTCCATGTCTACATCATACCTGTTAAAGAGATTGCACAGCTCATAGGCAACCTCTATGCTCTTGGCTACTTCCACCAGCATGCGCTCTTTAATAGTGTACTGATGCCTGGTTTTCTCATTGTGAATGAACATGAATCCACCATGCCCTTCACGCAAAAAAACGATGACAGTAGCAAATTCCGTTTCAAGGCCTTTGACTTGTGAATCGGTGCCAATGCAGACTTTCAGACGATAACCTTTTTCAGTTTCGCGTCTGATCGCATTTTCAACGGCATCAATAATGGGGAGATCGATCGGGTCGCCATTAAATTTTCGCCATAACATATATAAAGGGTTTTTCGAATTTACCGAAAAACCCGCTATTCGCAAAATCGTATATGGGTTAATGTATTATTAAGAAATGTCAGGGCTTTAAAACTGTCCTGTGCTTAGCATTACCAGCGTACACACCTCCATGGGTTCGATGCCATTGGCCCGGGCCAGACCTGCCAGCTCCCGGTTTTCAGTGCCGGGATTAAAAATGATGCGTTTGGGATGAAGAGATAAAATATAATCGTAGTATTCTTTCTGAAGTCCGGGACTTAGATATAAGGTCACCGTATCGACTCCGGAAAAATCTTTTTTTTCCGTCTCTACCGCTACATCCGCGACCTGCACCGTCTTCCTTCCGATAGCGACCACGGGATGCCCGTTACTGCGCAGCCGGTTGATTGCCAGGTAACTGTAACGTGTCGGATTATCGGACGCCCCGATTACCAATGTTTTTTTCGATTGATGGGACATGATACTTAATTAATACAATCAGGCCTGGTATTTTGTTTGAAATTTTCGCCCGGTCCCCGGGGAGATCAATGTTCAAAGGACCCGTATCTGCCGTCAATACTTCGGACAATCATACCGTTTATCTTCCTTCTCGGCAAAGCCGTGTCCCGGCCGGATGACCAGGGCCATATAGAATCCGCCATTCTGGATCTTATTCTTAAGGAATACGTTGGCCCAGTTATGGACCCCGAGCAATAAAGGTCCTGCCTTAACGGCGCCTCCCACCCAGAACTTTCCATCCGTTGTCAGCTGAACGGGCAGGTAGGCTCCCCAGCGTCGGGTCTCCCATCGGGGGGTGAGGTTCAGCAGGTTCATCTCTTTGACGAAGAAAGACTTTCCGTTTCCACTGTTGGATCCTGAAAGATTGAGGGAAAGATTGGCATTAATGGCGAAATTGCCGGGCAAAGGCCGGTCCACATTGATCACCAGCCTCGTTGGGTTCCATACATTGAATCCACCGCCCGGAACGGAAATATTGTTGACGATCGTAGCCAGGCTATCATTGAATTTAGCCAGACTGCCGGGATCATCGAATTTTGCGTCGAGTGCGGAATCCGACACATTCGACTTCGGATTACCGGCCGTCCTGCTCTCACTCCCAAACGTATAGGAATTACGGCCTACATCCAGCAAAGACACTCCGATCTTCCACTCATATTCGTAATAGGTATCCCCATCGGAATAATTGGTCACCGCCTGGGATTTAATGAGGTATTCCGCACCGAGATCGAAGGCTGCTCCATTCTTTGTCCTGCCGAGAAAACTTTTCAGGTTATCCATCGTGCTCTCACCATTTCTCCACCGGTCATAATTAGAAGAATATCCATAACGGGCAGTTCCTGCATGCAGCAGATAGATCGTTTGAGCACCTGACACCGAACGTTGGACGGAGGCGTCGTTTAATTGGGCAAAAGCCCCTGAAATACCACGCATCGCTTTCAGGGTGATGCCGGCATTCAGCCGGCTGACCTCATTGTCCCAGATGGTCCTGCTATAGGTAAGGAAGGCCTCAAGCCAGCTGCTGCTCACCCCGTTGGCATTATAGGAATTGCTCCCATTGATATCGAAGAACTGATTCATGTTCTGCAGCGAATCGCTATAGTTGCCTACTCCCGTTCTGATGGCCGCATAACTGCGGATATTGGCGCCAAAGGCGATGGCCGCTTTCCTGCTAAGGGCCAGCCGGACATTCAGCAAATGCAGGTTGAAATTATAAGCGGCAAAACGCTTTTTATTACCGCCGTCGAAGCTGTATTCTGTGGTATCACCGGGATGCAACAGGGATAAATTATGAAAAGTGACGGCATTTGTAGAAGTCTTGAGCTGCAGGGACAACACCGTGATATCCCAGGGATACGGTGTCATCAGAATGCTGGCCGGGTTATTGGCAACGCCCAGGCTACCGGCAAAAGGCGACCCTTCAATGGCATGATAATCCTGCGCCTGGCTGCCTAAAGAAAACAATAACCCCAATACGATCCCAATCCTTCCTACTCTCATAGTGTATCAATTATTGTAAAGTTATTCATCCGGCCATAATGTCTGATAATGTCTTTTGGATAGTCGGATGGAGCTTACGGTTCACTTCGGTCTTTCGCGGGTAGCAGGATATAGGATCAAAAGGGCTGACCATGGGTCTGTCGAATCAAAAATGAGACCAATTTAGGAAAAGGTTTTAGCGAATGAATTAAAAGGTTGGTCCGGGACTCACTGCCAAACCAGCGTTGAAGCTGCCGGCCCACCCACAACCGCCTGCCGAACTGCCTGTTCCACTGATCGGTATACTCCTGCTCCATCTCATGCCTGGCGATATGCTCCTGTAAAAAAGCGGTTATGCACCTGAATGCTATCTTACTGCCATGCAAGGCCATGCTCATCCCGTTTCCGGATAAAGGAGGAGCCATACCGGCGGCATCGCCAATGAATAATATATGATCTTCTACCTGGGATTTCTTTTCAAAGCTGATCTGAGAGATCGTAAGAGGCTGGTCATATAAGCTCTCCACCGAAGAAAAGATCTTTTCTAAAAAAGGATTCTTTTGCAGGATGTTTTTTTCCATAAGAGGGATGGAGCTGCCGTTCATCTGCAGATTTTCAGCCGTTGTCATATAACATAGGCAATAACGGTCATCTTCTATTTTGGATAAACCGCAATAGCCATCCTTAAAATTATGCAGGCCGATGAGGTCTGCCGGGAAAACGGTCCGCACATGGTATTTGACACCGATATAATTGTTCAGCTTTGTGGATCTTTTCCGGGTGAAAGCGCGTTTCCATTTTACATCGAGATTGCTGCGCTTGCCGAATGTTCCGCACACTACTTTTGCCTGATAATTTCCGGTAGCTGCCTGAATATGGAACAAAGAGCGTTCAAAAGTAATATCTGTCACCTTAGCGGCCTCCTGTAATACGACCCCGCTGGCGCGCGCGATACCGGCCAGCGCTGCATCTATTTTATACCGGCTGATGCCAAAGCCGCCCAGCGGCAGCTCCTGTTCGACCGACTCGCCATTGGGCGCCGAGATCAATACTCTCCGGATGACGGGCAGGCCCCAGTCACTAAGCGGAAGTCCCAGCTCTTCCAGGAAATTCCAGCTTTCCAAAGAGATATATTCTCCACAAACTTTATGAAAAGGATAGGTTTCTTTTTCGAAAAGGGCTACGGAATAACCCGCTTTCGCCAATTGGATAGAAAGGGCCAGGCCGGCCAGTCCTCCGCCTGCGATGATAACATCATATTGATTGGAGCTATTCAATTCAGGTATACTTTCGATGTTGACATTTTTATTCAGCTTTGCTGTTCTCTTCCCGCCTGCTGATCTTTACTCGCCTGCTTTTCTTTACACGTTCGTTGTTCCCTTCCCAACTGCTGATCCCTTCCCAACTGCTGATCCCTTCCCCTTCGCTGATCTCTTTCCAGCTGCTGATCCCTTTCCGTTCACTGATCTCTTACGGCTGCTGTTCCCTTCCCGTTCGTTGTTCCCTTCCCCTTCGCTGATTTCTTTCCAACTGGTGATCCCATCCGGTCCAAAACCGCTGCCTGGCTGCTGATTTCTATTCCATGTTACGATGGCTGACAATTAACCAGCGGAACGCCCATTTCCAGCTTATTGAATAAGGCGCTATCCCGGCCTTACGCAATATTCCTTCCCATTCTCTGCGGGTAAAGCCGCGCAGAACGGATAGCGGGGCATCGTTTTTTACCAGGTAAGACCCGGACAGCCATCTGGTCAGCCAGCGGATGGTATAATAAGCGAAGGGATGACGTTGCAGATCGTTGATAAACCATCCGACCTTCGCACCGGACCTCATCCAGTCCAGCATGAACACCAGCTCTTCCCCGGTAAAATGATGACAGAATAAAGAAGAAAAAATGATATCAGGCTTGCCCTCCGCGAAAAGAACGCTCCGATAGTCCGAATGCACCCACTCTGCATTTCCTCCATTCCATTTTTCCCGGGCTACTGCTATGCAAAATGCATTGCTGTCAATACCGATCACCCTTACCCCGATGTTCCGATGCCGGCAATACCTGCTGAGCACCCGGAGATTATCACCGCCTCCGCAACCTATCTCACATATGGTCACCTGCTTCCTCCCCTTTACTAATTGCTTCAGTCCGTTTACGCTGATCGCATGGCCGCCCAGCCACGTATTGATAAAATCCAGCTCACGCATATTCTTTTCAATATCCTCAAAGGGAATATCGTTTCCGTCAAGCAATTCTTTTTGATAGCTCCGCTGTGAGAAATCCATAAACGTGTGTGCAAATTACCGGATGAAATATACAAAAAATTACTGCCATCTAAGGAGACTGGGTTAACCCCAACCAAAATACGAAGTATAAATTGATGAAGGATCGGCTTCTTTTACTTTTAATGTTAAATATACCTGTCTTGCCGGTTACAGGATAGACACTGCTCAGGGACACCACACAGGTGCCGGGGCTGAAGACCAAACAGGGACTTTTCAGCTTGTACTGATCAGCGTACAGGTCTCCATAGTGAGTCCCGGGCCGAAAGCTGCTCCGAATATCTTATCCGGCTGACTATAGTCGAGCTGATCCATGATCCGTTTTAATACGAACAAAATGGTGGGAGAAGACATATTGCCGTATTCCTTCAGGATCTCGTAGGACAGATCCAGGTGTCCATTGGTAAAATGGAGGCTCTTGTGGATGGTGTCCAGGATCTTTCTGCCGCCGGGATGTATGCACCAATGGCGGATGGCCTCTAAGCTGCTGCAGCTTTTTTCCAGGGCCCGGTTGACGAGGGCTGCAAAATCTTCTTCGATCAGGTCGGGAATATAGCTGCTCAGCACCATCTGGAATCCTGTGGAGGATAATTCCCAGGTCATGTCTTTCTTTCCCCTGGTCATGATCTCCGAATAGAAACTATCGATCTTTACCCCGTTGCCTCCATGCGAATCGCCTACTACCAGGGCGGCGGCCGATCCATCTCCAAACAGGAGGCTGGAAGTGATATTGTCCGTGGAAGG
>JAATFV010000180.1 GCA_015655015.1 Chitinophagales bacterium
GAAATATCTTTCGCATAAAAATTAAACATCAGTAATGGAACCCATCACGGACCAGATTACCGGCAGCCGGATCAACCGGACCAGGCCTTCCTCGCAGTACCAGGGAGCATCAGATCATCTCCATCTGGAGTATCAGATCATATCAGATCATCTCCCTCTCTTACTCATCCAGCTTCAATACAGCCAGGAATGCCTCCTGCGGCACTTCCACATTGCCGATCTGGCGCATCCGCTTCTTACCTTCTTTCTGTTTTTCCAGCAGTTTCCGTTTACGGCTGATATCCCCTCCATAACATTTGGCGGTAACATCCTTCCGTAAGGCGCTGATCGTCTCACGGGCGATTACTTTAGCGCCGATGGCAGCCTGGATGGCGATGGCGAATTGCTGGCGGGGCAGCAGCTCTTTCAGCTTTTCACAAAGCCGCCGGCCAAATTCGGCTGCCCGTGCCCGATGGATCAGCGCGCTGAGGGCATCCACTTTATCCCCGTTGAGGAGAATATCCATTTTGGCGATATCGCTATCCCGCATATCGATGGGAGTATAGTCAAAGGAGGCATATCCCCGGGTCTGGCTTTTCAGCTTATCGTAGAAGTCAAATACGATCTCGGTGAGCGGTATTTCGAAGATCAGCTCTACCCGGGTGGTGGTCAGGTAACTCTGGTTGATCAGATTGCCCCGTTTGCCCAGGCAAAGGGTCATGATATTACCGATATAATCCGGTTTGGTAATGATCTGGGCACGAATATAGGGCTCTTCGATCCTTTCGATCCGGGTCGGTTCCGGCATTTCGGAAGGGTTGTTTACGATGATGACCTCTCCCTTGCTGGTATGGGCTATAAAACTTACGTTCGGCACCGTCGTAATGACCGTCTGGTTGAATTCCCGTTCGAGCCTTTCCTGGATGATCTCCATATGCAACATTCCGAGGAAGCCGCAACGGAAGCCGAAACCAAGAGCCTGAGAGGTCTCCAGCTCATAGGTCAGGCTGGCGTCGTTCAGCTGCAATTTGTCCATGCAGTCCCTCAACTCCTCAAAATCATCCGTTTCCACGGGGAAGATACCGGCAAACACCATCGGTTTTACTTCCTGGAATCCCTTGATTATTTCCTGCGTAGGGTTATTGGCCAGGGTAAGGGTATCCCCTACTCTGACTTCCTTGGCATTTTTGATGCCTGTAATGATATATCCTACATCTCCGGCCTTCACTTCGCTTTTGGGAGTCAGCGCTAATTTCAGCACGCCTACTTCATCCGCTTCATAAGAGAGGCCGGTCGATATGAATTTTACCTTATCTCCTTTTTTGATCGTTCCATTCAGGATACGGTAGTAGACGATGATCCCCCGGAAGGAATTAAACACACTGTCGAAGATCAATGCCTGCAGCGGAGCTTCAGGATCGCCCTTGGGGGCAGGAATTTTCGCCACGATCGCATCGAGGATACCCTGAACACCCAGGCCGGTCTTGGCGCTGGCCAGTAAGATATCTTCCGGTTTGCAGCCGATGAGCTCGATGATCTGGTCCTTCACCTCGTCCACCATCGCCCCGTCCATATCGATCTTATTGATCACCGGGATGATCTCCAGGTTGTTTTCAATGGCCAGGTAGAGATTGGAGATGGTCTGGGCCTGGATACCCTGGGTGGCATCCACCAATAACAAAGCGCCTTCACAGGCGGCCAGGGCCCGGCTGACCTCATAGCTGAAATCCACGTGACCGGGCGTATCGATCAGATTTAGAACGTATTGCTCTCCCTTATGGGGATAATTGATCTGGATAGCATGGCTTTTTATCGTAATTCCTTTTTCCCTTTCCAGGTCCATATCGTCGAGCACCTGGGCCTGCATATCCCTTTCGGAAATGGTATGCGTGATCTCCAGTAATCTGTCCGCCAGTGTGCTTTTGCCATGGTCAATATGCGCGATAATGCAAAAATTTCTGATATTCTTCATTCCTTTCAGTATCCGTGTTTAAAGTGCGGAGCAAAAATAAGCTTTTAGCCGCAAGCTAATTTCCTTATTTTCACACAAATTCCAGGTTATGCCCACCGATCTGAAAGAAATATTTGAGCAGGCGATAGCGGATAGCAAAAGCCTGACCGACCGCCCCAGCAACGATACCTTATTGCAGCTGTATTCGCTGTATAAGCAGGCTACCGATGGGGATGCCGCTGAGCCTCCTTCCAATCCTTTTGATTTCGTGGCCAAAGCCAAATATGAGACCTGGGCAGGTCTGAAAGGGAAGACGAAAGAAACGGCCATGCAGGAATATGCAGACCTTGTTAACAAACTGAAAAATTAGGCCTGCCAAAAGCCGGCTATCCGATCGCCATGTCCGTAAAAGATCTATTTGCAAATAGCTACTGGGGAAAGCTTTTTAAAAGGGATAAAACCCTGTTCGTGATCATTTTCTTATTTTTCGCCCTGAGCGTGTTTTCCAACCTTATTAAATTAGACACTACCCCTTTTTATACCTATGGGTTCTATGCCCACAAAAGTCCCCCGCAAGAAGACTATACTTTTTATGAAGTAAGGTACAATAATGACCGGCTGCTCTTCCTGAGCCATAGTTGGGAACAAGCCCATTTCGTGATGGATTTTGATCCTTTAGCACTTTATACCACTGCCCGTGTGAAGGGGACTACCGGTCAGATGGGGGATTACCTGGAGAACCACTGGGCGCCCAAACATCCCCGGTTCAGGTCTGTCGTGCCTTATCTTTATCCCCGATCTTCGGCATTCGATTCCTTTCCCGGCTGGTATAAACGTTATCTTTCCCAACAGACAGATGAACCGGTAAAAGACATTTATGTGCTGCAAAAGAAAGTTCGCTTCCTTGAAAGCGGCTATGTGGAAGAAATAACATCCGATACGGCCCTGGTAATACACTGATCAACTGAAAGCGCCCGATTATGGATAAAAAGCAAAGAATAGTTTTAACGCGTCTTCTGGCAGGTTATATTTTATTATTCTTTACCATTCGCTTTGCTGAATTCATCACACCTTCCCGGCTCCTGGGTCCTCCGCTTTTCAACCTGGGGCTGGACATAACCTATTGGTCCTACTGGCTCTTACAACTCCCTTCTTTGCTCATATACAACAGGGCCGGCGCAATCTTATTCGATCTGGCAACCTTTCTCAGCGGCATATTGGTCATTTTATTCCCGCTGAAAAGAAAATGGGCGGTTGCTTTTACGATCCTGGTCATCCTGCAATGTATCAGCTTTAATACTTTTGCCTTGATCCATACGGTTACCGTTGATGGACTTATCGTGGTGTTCCTTCCTTTCTGGATAACCGACAAAGAAAAATTCTCCCTGGCCTGGCAGGGCATCCGGTATTTTAACTGTTACTTTTATGTAGCCGCTTTTATCTGGAAGAGCTGTATCGGAGACAGTTTGTGGTACTGGCAGCAGGGAGTGGGCACGTTCAAGCCGAACCTCGTCCAGTACTTGTATCACAACCCGGATACCCTCCTATCCGGAATTTTCCGATGGTTCCTGAGAAATGAGTGGGCGCTGAATACCGGCCATATCTTTGTCATGCTGTTGGAAGGAACGATGGCGATCGGCCTGTTTACGAAAAAATATGACAGGATACTACTCTGGCTGCCCATTGTCATTGTCGCCTCGACTTATTTTTTTGCGGATGTCTTTATTTTTGAGCTGTTAGTTTTGAACTTCGCCTTTATAAAACCTGATCAATGGGAACGGATCGGTAATAAATTTCCCCTGTTAACTTATCCTATCCGCCATGCTCAAAAAAATAATTAGGAAGGTCTTTCATTTGCGCAGTGATGCGGGCATCCATTTTTATGTGGCAGGTTTTTTCTTTAAATATATACTCCGGCAAAATGCCGACACGCCCTGGATGGTTCATCATAGCTCTACCATTTATTGGCCCGGGCGGATTAAAAGAGGGGAACAGGTCTTCCCGGGTGATTCTCCCGGAAATTTCATCGATGCCACCAATGGGATCGAGATCGGCGACTTTGCGAATATTGGCCCGAATGTCGGGTTGATTTCCACCAACCATGACCTGATAGACAATCGCATGTTCACTGCGGACCAGCCGATCCGGATAGGAGCTTTCTGCTGGATCGGAATGGGCGCGGTGATCCTGCCCGGGATAACATTGGGAGATCATACCGTTGTCGGCGCGAATGCCGTCGTTACGGGATCTTTTCCGGAAGGATATTGTGTGATAGCGGGCAATCCTGCTAAGGTCATCAAACAGCTGGATAAGGAGGCATGCCGGGAGTTTGCTTATTTGCGGAGAGAGGCCTTCAGGAACAGCAGGTAAGGAGACAGCACTCCGCAAAAACGATACGCCATAAAAGCCAGCACGACATTATAGGTAAGACTGCCGATGATCACCCCCAGGGTCCCTCCATTGATGCCGAATACCGGCACCAATACCAGGTTACCCGCAAGCAGTATGATCACATAGACCAATAATGCCAGGGTAGCATATTTTTCCTTGTCCATCATGGTCAGAATGATGTGAGCTGGTCCAAAGAGGGAGAAGAGAAATTGCGCCATACTCAACTGCACCAGGGCCGTATATCCTTCGAGAAAATCTTTTCCAAACCAGCCCAGAAAGAATTTGCCCGCGGCGATATTCATCAGCAGTATGGGGATGGAGATGAGCGTCATCACTTTAGTGCATTCGCTATACAGGAATTGTTTGTGCCGAAGTCCGGATTCATAATTCCTGGAAAACAGTTGGGGCATTACGGTATTCATCAGGAAGAAAGGATAGATCACCAGATCGGCAATACGGTAGCTGACGTTGAAGATGCCCACGTCTTTCTGGAGGGAGAAGTAAGGTAATATCAGCATGGTTATTTTGGTACTCAATAAGTTTAAGACATCAATGGAAAAAAAATGGCCCATCTTCCGCATGAGATTTTCTTTTGGATACGACCGGGTATCAGACCGGTAGATTGTTATTTTCTGCCATAACATCCCAAAGAGAATCAGGCAGCAAATGCCCATGACGATGACGGCTATTATCACTAATATCCGGCTATCCGACCGGTATAACCACCAGCGGGCCACGATAAAAAAAAGAAGGAGAAGGGCTGGTTTTATCCATTTTTCCACCCATTGGCTTAGTTTGATATAATTGAGCGACTGGAGGATGTTCTGGTTAAGAGCGAGAAAAGTCATTCCATAAATCCCGGCGGAGGCCAACAGGAATTCGTTGCGATGTTCATGCAAGGTCTTCAGGGGGAAAAGGTAAACGATCAGGAGGAAAAGAAGGGAGATGCCGATGGATGACAGCAGGATAAACCGATTACTTTTCCAAATAAAGGCATAGACGCGTCCGGGCTGGTCATTTGCCAGGTACCTGGGTATTTGAGCAATCGCGATATCTTCATGACCACCCAGCGCCATGATGCTCAAAATACTGATCCAGTTGAAAATATGAACATAGTTTCCGTAGGCATCAGCCCCGGACCATCTGGCCATTAAGATATTGCCGGCAAAAACGAGCGCAATAGATATACCCTGAATGCCTAACGAATGGAGTATGCCCTCAACAATCCTGGTTTTGTCCGCATGCTGGCCATCCTTACGTATCAGCACACTCGCTATGTTATTCCATATTGCCATTTATATGCCCGTTCTTCTTGATTTTTAGGAACTATGAAAATAGACATTTTAGGTAAGATCCTTTCATCAGTCCCGATATTCATTCGAAATACTTATTTTTGGACAACTATTATTCATCATACCAATACGTTAATGCAGGAAAGATTACTCCCGTTGTTGCGCTGCCCGGTTTCCCGAACTCCGTTGCAATTACAGGTAATTTCCAGGAAGAATATTGACTTTGGGGATGGGACAGGGGAGGTCATTTCGGAAGGTATTCTATTCGCAGGGGAAGACTGGTTCTTCCCGATCATCGGGGGTATTCCCAGGCTGACGGTAGAGGCTTTCCGGGACTATGCCGATTTTTTCCGGCAGCATTTTCCGGATTATTTGACGCGGCGGCAGCAATTGGAACAAAAATATCCCGGTCTGATCGCTTATGTAAGAAGGAAGAACAGAAAAACACGTAAAAGTTTTACGAAGGAATGGAGCTTATATGATTATCAAAAGGACCGGACCTGGGAAGCCGACCGGGAAGAGCTATTACGGATCTTTTTGGAAGAAACCGGCGAAACGGTGGAAAGCCTGAAGGGGAAACTGATATTCGATGCCGGGTGCGGCAATGGGCTTCTCGATCAGCTTATTGCAGCCAGGGATGCAATCGTGGTGGCGATGGATCTCAGTAACAGCATCGAACGGGCTTACGGGCAGAACCGGCAGCCCGGGGCTCTTTTTATACAGGGAGATATTCAATTTCCCCCGCTGGATCCCGGCCTGTTCGATATCGTTCATTCCAGTGGCGCTCTTCATCATACGAACAATACGGAACTGTCCTTCTTATGCCTGGAACCTTGCGTGAAGTCAGGGGGCAAGCTAAGCGTATGGCTTTACCATCCGAGAAAGGATTTCATACATAATATTTTTAACAGGCTACGTTCCCTTACCTCCAAAATGCCGTTCCGCTGGCAATATTATTTTCTGCTTTGCCTCCTTTTGCCGCCCAGCTATATTATCAAACGACTTAAGGGAAACAATCAGAACAGAAGGGAAATGATGATTGCCCTGCTGGACTGGTTCAGCCCGGAATTCCGGTGGGAGCACACTACCGATGAGGCAGCGTGCTGGTATTCGAAAAGGGGATACCGGTCCGTAGCGGTGACGACGACCAATACATTCGGATTCAGCATCGTAGGGGTCAGATAGTGTGATAGCTGACTGCGGTTACTTTAGCGCCCGTATAATAGAGCAGAAATCGGCAGCCACCAGCGAGGCGCCTCCTACCAATCCACCGTCTACATCCGGGCAGCTAAACAATTCCTTTGCATTTCCGGCTTTCACGCTTCCGCCGTATAAAATGGGGATAATATCCGCCGTATTCTTACTGTATTTAGACGCCAGCAGGAATCGTATATGAGCGTGCATCTCCTGGGCCTGTGCGGTGGTAGCGGTCATACCGGTGCCGATGGCCCAGATGGGCTCATAAGCGATGACGATCTTTCGGATCTGGTCTTCGGAGAAATGGAAGAGGGATTCTTTTAGCTGGGCCTCTACAAAACCTTCTTCCGCCCCTACTTCCCGTATGCTCAGCGGCTCTCCGCAGCAAAAGATAGGAGTAATATTGTATTCAAGGCAGAGTTCGGCCTTATGGGCCAGGGCCTGGTTGAACTCGGAAAAGTATTCTCTGCGTTCGCTATGTCCCAGCACACAATGAGTGATATGGATGGAGTGCAGCATTTCCGCGGATACCTCTCCGGTATAAGCGCCGGATTTTTTATCGGAGCAGTTTTGCGCGGAACCAAAATAGTTTTTTCTGCCTTTTAATTTTTCTGCGGCCATGATCAGGTAAGGAAAAGGTACGGCAAAGACTACCTGCTGGTCTTTCTCCAGGGAGATTTCTTCCTTCAGGATACTATCCAGTAATTCCTCTCCCTGCTGATACGTAAGATTCATCTTCCAGTTAGCTGCCGCGATTTGTTTTCTCATTGAGTGATTGAATTTATTGAATGATTGAACTTTTAAGATTTGTCAAAAATATGTTTCAAAGTTTGTATTTCAGCGTCGGTGAGCGATTGATTTTTAAGCTTTTTCCAGTTGCCGATGTCCCGCAGGGCCTTTTCAAGCTCATATTTCGTCGCCTCCTTAGTTCCGGGGCCGAAGCCGCCCCAGCTGAAATGCGGAATATACTTTGGCGTCAGCCCCTCTCCGAAAACATTACAGCACACACCTACTATGGTTCCCGTATTAAAAGAAGTGTTGATGGCAGCCCGGGAATAGTCACCTAGCAGAAGTCCGCATTTGAGGCCGGCCCTGATGAACTTACCGGCGGCGGGATTCCAAACTTTCACTTCTCCGGCATTGTTCTTCAGGTTGGAATTGGACACACCCGCGCCCAGGTTGCACCACATTCCTATCACAGAGTCCCCCAGGTAGCCATCATGGCCTTTATTGGAGTAGCCGAAGAGCACGGAGTTCTTGATCTCTCCCCCAACGGTGCAGTAAGGGCCGATGGTGGTAGCGCCATAGATCCTTGAACCCATTTTTACTACAGCCCCTTCGCAGAGGGCAAAAGGTCCGCGGATCGTGGAACCTTCCATGATCTCTGTATGGCGGCCGATATAGATCGGGCCGGTGGAGGCGTTGAGGATGGAATGATGAAGATTGGCGCCCTCTTCGATAAAGATGGATTCGGGGGAGATAGCCTGTATAGTGGAAGGAATGGGGGCTGATCGCCTTCCTTTTGTAAGGAGCTCGAAATCACTGCGGAGAGCCAGATCGTTGAGCTGGAAAATGTGCCAGGGGTATGTTAGTCGTTGGGCGTGGGCGAGGATCCGGGTGATGGCGGCGGTGGAGAGATTGCCCGCAGCAGGACCAGCGTTAACAGGAAGCCTTTGGTCCGATAGGAGTCCTGCCGGTAAGACCAGGTCCTTTGCCGATGCATTGTCACCCGGAGATGCAGGACCTTCTGCCCCGGCATTCTCCGGTCCCGCGGCAGCCAGTTCCTCCCGGATGCGTGCTGCCAGTGTGGTATCCGGAACGATATTATCCGGAAGACCCGGCGGCTTTCCTCCGGGCAGGAGACGCTCCCATTTTTCTCCGAGTGTCAGGATGCCCATGCGGATATCCGTGGCGGGACGGGTACAGGTGAAAGGGAATAGCCCATCTTCAAAAGAAGCTTGTTCCGGAATGTCCATGGGATAAAACTACGAAAAAATGGGTCACGGCACATTGGACGAAGTCCCATCATCAGAAGTTTTGCCCCCCGGGGTAAATTTTCCGAACAACCCCGGGGGCGCAAAACAAAAATCCCTTCCCGGTAAGGGGAAGGGACCATAATGTTGACGTCGAAACTAATATTTCTATTTTGCCGGCTCTGCATCTGCGGGAGGTGCAGCAGGTGTCTTCAAGCCATAACGTTTTTTGAACTTGTCGATCCTTCCGGCCGTATCTACCAGTATATTCTTTCCGGTAAAGAAGGGATGGGAAGTATTGGAAATTTCCAATTTGATCAGGGGATATTCATTACCGTCTTCCCACTTGGCTGTTTCCCTGGAATTAGCAGAGGAGCGGCTAAGGAAGGAATATCCATTACTCATATCCTTGAAAATAACGAACCGGTAGTTTGTTGGATGGAGACCTTTTTTCATAATTTGACCTGTTTAGGTTGTACGGATTTGGCCGTACAATTTTTAATAAGACTGCAAAATTAAGACAATTAGTTTGAATTTTTAATTTTAACTGCGAAACATTAAAAATTTACGCTAACTCCTCATATTGATATATTGCAGGGCGATACCTAAGCTGGCCTCTCCGCAGAGTTTGATAACGGCCTGAAGATCATCAATTTTCTTGGCAGTTACCCGGACCAGGTCGTCCATGATCTGGACCTGCACCTTCAATCCGGAATCCTTTATCAGTTTGACCACTTTTTTGGCATCTTCCTGTTTTAGCCCGTTACGAACGGGGACTTCCATTTTCGTCACCTTCCCGCTGGGGTAAGGCTCTTTGCTAATGTCGAAAGCCAGGGGATCGAGTCCCTGTTTCATCGACCGGCTGATGAGCACATCGATGATCTGTTTGACCTTCATATCACTTTCCGCTTCCAGGTCGATTTTCGAATCTTTTTTGTTCAGCTCGATCTTTACAGGAGAGTCTTTGAAGTCAAAGCGGTTGGTAACCTCTTTTTTAGTTACATTGACGGCATTGTCCAGTACTTGCGGATCGACCTTGCTAACGATATCAAAGGATGGCATGTAGTAAAAGTTGAAAGGCAAATATAATAACAAGCTTCAAGCTATCAGCTACCAGCAGATATTTTTAATTTGTAAAAGACTGGTTAAGGGTTAAGGCGCTCCTTTCCGCCGGCAGGTAATGTGCCGGACACTAACTGCTGCGTACGTTAACTGCAGAGTACACTAACTGCTGACGGCAGCCGGCTTATTGCTCCTTTTATTCAGAACGATCAGCAGGGCGATCCCCCCGATCACGAGCATAGAGGAAATGATCTCCGCCTGGGTAGGATGGAATCCGAAAATGCTGTAGGTGGTGTTAACCCGGATCTTTTCTATGAAAAAACGCTCTATTCCGTTGAGGATCAGATAAATAGAAAATAAAGCACCCGGAACTTTTATTCGTTTACGAATGGACCAGAGTATAAAAAAGAGGACCAGGCAGACGAGGGTCTCATAAAAAGGAGTTGGGAATACGGGAATTGGCAGCTGACTGCAATATCCGCCATCGCAGCCGGGGATCCGTGCCCCTTCATTAATGACATTATGCGGATAGGGGTAAGCAAACAGCCAATCGGGCAGAAAAGAAGGTGCTTTCACGCTCAGATGGCGAACATTATCCAGGCTGCCGAACTGGGGCAGGTAGACCTGCTTGTTTTGCTGCAGGACATTTTGAAATATTTGAGGATTGGACAATGCGGGCTTGCCATCGGCGGTAGTATAATAGGCGCTGTTGAGAATCCCCCAGTCCCCATCTCCGGAAACCTGGCAACCGATACGCCCCAGGGCGTAGGCCAGCATAAGGGCAGGTGCAGCAGAATCATTCAAATGCCAGAAAGTGATTCCGTTTTTTCTGGCATAATACCAGATGGCCAGGGCGGCGCAGATCAGTCCACCGTAAAAAGTCAGCCCGCTGAAGGAAAAGAGCGATTCGACAGGATTTCTTACAAAATCGTCCCAGGTTTCCAGGCTGTTAAAGATCTTGGCGCCGGCAAAACCGAATATAGCAGCAAAGATAGTCACGTCCCCCACCCTGTCATGAGGCCAGATCCTTATTTTTCTTTCCTCCGGCGCCGGCAGCTTTTGTTTGTTTTTTTCCCACCATTTGAGGCCCATAAAAAGCAGGCCTACGAGGATACCGGCCGGCCAGCTCCCTTCGGAGGACATGATAAAATCCTGCGGATTGGCTGTAAGAGAGCTATTGGAGACAAAGAGCCCGATAATTTTGAATCCCAGTAAAAAACCAAGGATAAAATTAAGGATCAGCTCCATTGGCCCTGCCGGTTTGCCGACAATGATCACTTCATCCTTTCCGAATAACAGTCCTTCCTTTTCTTTACGGAGCAATTCCCTGGACAGGACCATGAAGGCCGCGCCAAACGACAGGGCCACAAAAAAACCAAATGAATTAATAAACCGTAAAAACTGCCACCGCTCACCCACTCCGAACAGATCCTTGAAAGCGTAATAAAGGTTGGGATACATACTATATAAGATTCAGGTGCTAAATAATCTTCTTTACCAGGGGCGTCTGCCCATCTTGTTCTCTGCAGAGCTGGTATTCACCATCCCCGCCCATGCATAGTCCGGCATAACGAAGATCCACAAGATCACAAACCTACATCAAAATGCGCAAAAAAAATATTCTCCCCGAAGTAAAAGAGAATGAGGCGGTTAGATAGCAAAAGGGAAACAATTTCACATCTCCAAATAAATAAAATATCCACACACACTAAATTCTGGGGATTGCCGTTCCACAAAAGTGTTCCACGGGGAACACTTTTTCCACGAAATACAGGCCGATATTACATTACGTAGCTTATTCACAAATGTGGATATTTTTTAAGAAAAGAAGAGTTTTCCACAGAGGCTGAAGGAAGTTGTTATTCATTTCACGCCCGAAAAAGAAGCCGGATTATAGACTCCGGTTATTCACAATGCCAATCTTAGTATCTTGTGCAGGATATCTCCTTGTGTTCCTTCCTTAACGTCTCCAAACGTCAATAAATTTGCTTCACTAAAAAAGAAAGGAATGAGATCAAAATACATTTGCCCGTTTACAGACTTTGGATTTAAAAAGATCTTCGGTGAAGAAGCCAGCAAACCCCTGCTGATGGACTTTCTGAACGCCCTTCTGCCCCTTGAGGCGCCCATAAAACAGCTTTCTTTCAGAAATAACGAACAGCTGGGCCGGGCAAAAGCGCACCGCAATGCGGTCTACGATATTTTCTGTGAAAATGGACTGGGAGAGAAATTCATTATAGAAATGCAAAAAGAAGATCTCAATTTTTTTAGAGAAAGGACGATTTATTATTCGACTTTTCCCATTAGCGAGCAGGCCATTAAAGGTCCCTGGGATTTCAACCTCAAGGCTGTTTTCTGCATAGGTATTTTAGACTTTACCTTCAGTGACTATGAGATGGAGCCTAAAAGAAAAGAAGTCGTCCATGTGGTAAAATTGAAGGATCAGCATTGCAAGGTGTTCTATGAAAAATTGACGTATGTCTACCTGGAGATGCCCAATTTTAATAAAAAGGAAGAGGAACTGGAGACCCGTCTGGACAAATGGCTGTACTTTATCAAACATTTAGAGGATTTTCAGACCATCCCGCGCATCTTTAAAGGAGAGGTGATATTTAAAAAAGCCCTTGAAAAAGCAGCCCTGGCTAAACTTGATCAGTCTGAATGGATTAGTTATGAATACAGCCTGAAAAAATACCGGGATAATTTTAATGCAATGAATACGGCGGTAAGCAAAGGAATAAAAAGAGGCTGGGAAGAGGGCAAAATGAAAGGCTGGGAGGAAGGCAAAAAGGAAGGCCGGGAAGAAGGCCGCATCGAAGGTCAAATGGAGGTAATGGAAGTGGCAATGGAAGAAGAAGCCAAAGCCAGGATCGAAACCAGGTTTCGGTTGGCCAAAACACTTAAAACCAATGGTATTCCCATCGATATCATCAGCAGGAGCACCGGGATCATCGCAGAAGAGCTCATGGACCTATAAAAGGGCCCGGGCTTTAAAATGCGAAAAACGCCGGGATCACCTAACTTACAAAAATAACCCCTTCCCTACCCGCCCACAAAAAACCCCTCCTGTAAACAAGAGGGGTAATTACTATGAGCAAAGCTGGAAACCCAGCAAAACACTTCTTACTGATTAACAATATTCGTCAAAAGCCGCGATCAGGTTATGCGCTATCAGCTGGGCGGGCCGGCCTTCGATCTGGTGACGCTCGATCATATGCACCAGCTGGCCGTCCTTAAATAAGGCGATAGCAGGAGAAGAGGGAGGATAAGGCAATAAGCGCTCTCGTATAGCTTTTATAGCATCTACGTCGAATCCTGCAAAGCTGGTCGTGAGGAAATCAGGTTTCTTGGAACTGTTCGCCACAGCCATTAAAACACCCGGACGGGCAGAACCTGCGGAACAACCACAAACGGAATTTACCATGACCAGAGTCGTCCCATCCTTCTTTAATTGTGACTCAACGTCTACAGGAGTCAATAATTCATTAAAACCATTATCGGTTAACTCCTCCTTCATCGGTATTACTATTTCTGCTGGATACATTTTTATTACGATTTTTAAGTTGATTATATAATTAACACAAAATTACTTAAAAAGTTGATTGAACATCCGGCCTGATAAAAGGCTAATGACATATCCGTTAAAACAGTCCAATGGCGATCGCGCGTTAAAAGAATTAACTGCCCTGACAGGGCGAATCCCCCCCTTCTCCGTTGCTCCCGTCCCCAAATCCAGCCTTTAATAGGATTTCCTCCCCCTTTAAACAGTCTCAATCGGAACAAATGTCATGAAAACTCAGACATGACCGCAATTATGTCACAAAGAAAGGATCCGCCTTGCCAAAAATTCCTGAAAAAAGGCATATTGGCCTACTGGTACAAGCTTTGTTCCTTACTCCTCGTCCAACAAATTAAATAACTAAAAAATAAGCATTACTATGACACTCGTAAAAGTTAACAATGCAGGCCACAAGAGCCTTTCCAGCTTCGTAGATGAATTTTTTCATGAACTTCCTACCAGCTGGGGACGGGAAGGTTATTCCAGCTTTCCTCCGGTAAATATCCATGAGACTACCGATGGTTATCACCTGGAAGTAAGCGCTCCGGGCCGCAGCAAGGAAGATTTCAAGCTGGCTCTCGACAATGGCTTATTGACCATCAGCTTTGAGAAAAAAGAAGAAACGAAGACGGAAGAATACAAGACTATCCGCAAAGAATTTTCTTTCAGGAGCTTCAAACGCAGCTTTACCCTGGATGACCGCATCAATAATGAAGGCATTCAGGCAAAGTACGAAAATGGTGTCCTGAAACTGTACCTTCCTAAAAAGGAAAAGGTAAAAGAAAGCACCAAACAGATC
>JAATFV010000093.1 GCA_015655015.1 Chitinophagales bacterium
GACAATCCGCTGATCACCGATCATCTTTTAACGATCCACGCGAAAGAGTACACCGAAAAGAATGAGCACAATCTCCCTACCGGCAACATTCTTCCGCTCTCCGGAACTCCGCTGGATTTTTCCACACCTAAAAAGATCGGAGACCATATCGATCGGTTCCCCCTGGACAGGGGATTTGATCATAACTTCGTTTTGGAGGCAGCGCCGCCCGGGACCCTGATACCGGCTGCGGAACTCTATGATCCTTCCACAGGAAGAGGACTGCGGATAACTACCGACAGGCCCGGGATCCAGCTGTACACGGCGAACTGGTGGAATGGCGCCCTGCACACACCGGATGGAAGGCCCTATGTGCAGCATGGGGCTGTGGCACTGGAGACGCAGGCCTTCCCGGATAGCCCGAACCATAACGGCTTTCCCGATACCATCCTGGCGCCCGGCGATAGGTATCAGAGCACTACTGTTTTCGAGTTTATCGTTAAATAGATCTTACTAAGGATTACTGCTCATTTTACTGCAGTCATCGATTAGTTTTACCGAAAATTGCTGATCATTTTACCGCGGTCATCGATTAGTTTACCGCAGGTCGCTGATCTAATTTAAACTGCATCTATGTCCCGTTCATCCTACAATAACTCCTATATCCTCGGCATCTCCTTTATCTCAGCCCTGGGTGGTTACCTTTTTGGCTTTGACTTCGCGGTCATTACCGGGGCGCTGCCTTTTTTACGGGATCAGTTCGGACTGGACGCTTATTGGGAAGGATTCGCCACCGGTAGTCTGGCCCTGGGCGCTATCATAGGATGCCTGATCGCCGGCGCCGTCAGCGATCAGTATGGCCGCAGAAAAGGGCTGCTGCTGGCCGCCGCTATTTTTGGCATCTCTTCCCTGGCTATGTCCCTGGCTCCGGGCCTTGGCCTTTTTATCGGCGCCCGTTTCATGGCCGGCATCGGTGTGGGAATGGCCTCCATGCTCTCTCCCATGTATATCGCCGAAATTTCTCCTGCCCATTTGCGGGGACGGATGGTCGCGATCAATCAATTGACGGTGGTGATCGGTATTTTAATTACCAACCTGGTGAACTATAGTCTGCGAAATATCGGCGAAGATGCCTGGCGCTGGATGTTTGGATTAGGTGTTATCCCCTCTGCCTTATTCTTTATCGGAGCCCTGTGGCTGCCGGAAAGCCCTCGATGGCTGGTAAGCAAGGGACGCAGCGATATGGCTGCCCGTATCCTGGAGAAGATAGGAGGGGAGGGCTTCGCTCAGGAATCCCTGGTGACTATTACCAGGTCAATGGGCGGCAACATCCGGATGAGCTATAAGGCTGCTTTCGGAAAGACCGTATTCCCGGCTGTACTGATCGGGATCGGGCTGGCGGTCTTTCAACAGCTATGCGGTATCAATGTCGTATTCAACTACGCCCCCCGTATCTTCCAGAGTATTGGCGTTCCCCAGGACGGACAGCTCCTGCAGACGGTATTCATCGGCGGGGTCAACCTGGTGTTTACCCTTTTGGCTATGGTGCTGGTGGACCGGCTGGGCCGTAAGCCACTGATGCTGGCTGGCGCCGGAGGACTGGCCATCTTCTATATTATTGTAGCCCGTATGCTGGCAGCCGGATCTGCTAATGTCTCCTGGTATCTTCTGGCAGCCATCGGGACCTACGCTATCTCGCTCGCTCCCGTCACCTGGGTGCTCATCTCGGAAATATTCCCGAATAAGGTCCGGGGAGCGGCTACTTCCATTGCCGTCCTGAGCCTCTGGGCTGCTTATTTCATCCTGGTCTTTACCTTTCCCATCCTGTTCGAACGACTAAAGGACAGTGTATTCTATATCTATGCCGTTATTTGTGTACTGGGGCTGGTATTCGTATGGCTGAAGGTTAAAGAGACTAAAGGGAAGACGCTGGAAGAGTTAGAGGACGTGATTATTGCTCACTAAAACGCCACGGGCGTTTTGCCCGAAGGGCCATCATTAGACTCGAAAGCCCGAAAGTTCATCTTTCGGACTTTCGCTCTTCCCGGGACGCCGCAGGCGTCTCAAGTATCTTTCCTTCTCAAAACCCTATACTGATCCGGCGACAGCTCCAAATATTTCTTAAACAGCCTCGAAAAATAATAAGGATCCTCATAGCCTACCGCCAGGGCAACCTCTTTTATTTTTATGTCTTTCGAATACAATAGCAAACAAGCCTTTTGCAGCTTCAGGTGAATGAAATAGTCCATGGGCGACATACCGGTTGCTTTCCGGAACAGGCTTGAAAAATGAGAGGCAGACAGGTTATTCTTTCGCGCCATGTCCTCTATCGTCAACCGGGCGCTTATGTCCTTTCGCATATAGGAGATGGTCTCATGGATCATGTCTTTTGCATCCTGCCGTTTCTCATTCAGATGTTTGTCTGGGAACAGAAAAGTGGCGATCAGATGATAAAGACACAGATTGGTATTGCTGAGATTGTCTTTACTATAGCCCATCTCCAGGTTTTGATACATGGTATCCCATAGCTGAAGCCCTTTTTCATTGAAAGCGATCGGGCGGGGGCCATCGAAGATCCCTATTCCGAAGGAACGATTGAACGTCTCCATGTCCCGGCCGCTGAAGTGTACCCAGTAAATAGTCCAGGGATCTTCCCCGTCCGCACCATACCGTAAATACTCTTTGGTGGCCGGCAACAAAAAAAATTGATTGACGCCCACTTCATAACGCTTGTCTTTAATAATATACCAGCCCTTCCCCCGGAGACAATAGATCAGGATATTGTCGGCACACCCATTCCTTCTTTCCCGGTAATGAAAGGCGGCTCTGGGAAAATATCCGATATGGGTGACATATAGCTGGCTTAAAACAGGGTTGGCCTTTATCGCGTTCTTCCATACACTATCAGGCAGGCTGATCAATTTTTCTCCCTCGAATCCATCCCGTCTTCTATGGGTGCTAACCGGTCCTTCCCGTCTTTTTTTGCCGGGAGCCGAATGCGCTGAAAAGTAATTCGTCTCCGGCAAAATATCAATAATGGGCCTTCGGCCCGAACGCCCGTGGCGTCCGTTGAGACTACTCATACGACATCGTTTAGAATGCCCAAGATAAATAAATCATCGGATAATCCATCAAAATAAACGGATAGACTATTTCTCTCATTTATCGGAAGGGCTACTTTTGGTCTTTGCCACTGCTTGTATTTATTAAATAATCAAAACGATGCTTGTTATGAAGAAAAAGTTCAGGTGTTATCAGTGTCTGATCATCTTCCTCCTGGCGATTTCCTGCCTTGACGCTTTCTCACAGGCTCCGGCCAAAGCTCCACCCGCTGCAAAGATCACTATTACCGGCACTATTACCGACACGACAGGACGGAGGGTCGAAGGCGCCAGCATTGTCGCACAGACGAAAAGGAACGTCGGCACCACTTCAGATGCGAACGGACGGTTCATCCTGGATGTGGAACCGGGTACGGTGCTCGTCATCTCCTATGTGGGATACGCCGAACAAAAGATCGGGGCCTCCTCCGAGCGCAAGTCGCTGGATATCATCCTGCGGGCCGCTGCAGCCGAAGAATCGGTAGTCGTTACCGCCTACGGGAAGAAACAGCGGAAAGAAGCTGTTGTCGGTTCCGTGACCAGTGTAAATCCCGAAGACCTGCGGATCCCTTCCAGCAACCTCACCAATGCCCTGGCCGGACAAATCTCCGGAGTGGTCGCATTCCAGCGTGGCGGCCAGCCGGGAGCAGACAACTCCCAGTTCTTTATACGAGGTGTTACCACGCTGGGCTACAGCGCCAGTCCCCTTATTCTCGTAGACAACGTCGAGCTGACATCGAATGACCTGGCCCGTCTTAATGTCGATGATATCGCCAGCTTCTCCATCCTGAAGGACGCCAGCGCCGCCGCTTTATACGGAGCAAGAGGCGCCAATGGTGTCATTCTTGTCACCACTAAAGAAGGAAAGGTCGGAAAGGCCAGAGTCAATATCCGATACGAGAACTCTGTCTCCAAACCGACAAAGAACATCGGGTTAGCAGATCCCGTCACCTATATGAAGGACTACAATGAGGCGTTGACGACCCGGGGAGCCCCGCGCTTCTGGACACCCAATCAAATTCTGGACGCAACGGCTACCATGAATCATGCACCGGGCAGCAACCCTTATCTGGCCCCTGCCGTCGACTGGATGTCGATGTTATTCAAAAAACAGACCACCACCCAGAGAGGCAACTTCAGCGTACAGGGCGGCAGCGATCTGGCGAGATATTATATCTCCGGATCCTATGACAGGGACAACGGTATCTTACAGATCAACCCCGTGAACAATTTCAACTCCGGGATGAAATTTGAGAACTACCAGTTACGTTCCAATGTCAACGTAAAGGTTACCAAAACAACAGAAGTAGTAGTCCGCCTCTGGGGCAATTTCAACGATTATACAGGCCCTATTACGGACGACCAGTCCGGACTGGCGACCGACCTCTACGACAGAGTATTGCATACCAGCCCCGTTGCATTCCCCGCTTTTTTCCAGCCGGACTCCGCCAATCTCCTGACCAAACATATCCTGTTCGGGAACTCTACTGCCACGGGAAGCTTGCTGGACAATCCCTATTCAGACCTGATGAAAGGATATAAGAGCCTGTCCGAATCCAGGATGTCCGCCCAGTTCGAGTTGAACCAGAATTTTGGTTTTATTACCAAAGGGTTGGGCTTTCACGGCATCTTCAGCACTAACAGGTATTCTTATTTCGACCTTACCCGTGCGTACAAGCCTTTTTATTACTCCATTGGAAGTTATGACCCCACTACCACTAAATACACCCTCAACTGGTTGAATAATACGTCCGGGGCAGCCCAGGAATTCCTGAGTTATAACCCGGGAAGCAAAAATATTTCCACTTATATCTATATGCAGGGGTCGCTGGATTACGACCGCACCTTTGGCAGGCACCACGTCGGCGGTACCTTGCTGGCTACCCGTGAGCAAACGCTCAATGCCAATCAGAATGACCCGATCACCAACCAGCCTTCCCTGCAGGCTTCTTTGCCGGCCCGCAACCTGGGACTTTCGGGTCGGGCCTCCTACTCCTATAATAGCCGGTATTTTGTAGAATTCAACTTCGGGTACAACGGATCGGAAAAATTCGCCCCGGATCACCGTTTTGGGTTTTTCCCAACGATCGGAGCCGGCTGGGTAGTGTCCAACGAACAATTTTACAAAGGAGGAATATCGGATATCATCACCCGGTTGAAGATAAGGGGCAGTTATGGATTGGTGGGTAACGATAATATAGGCAAGCAGCGCTTCTTCTACCTTTCCAGCGTAACTCCCGATGACCCTAATGGGCCCGGCGCTACTTTTGGGACTACCAATGGGGTTACGCTTCATGGTACTACCATCCAGGCCTATCCTAATCCCGACGTCACCTGGGAAACTTCCCAAAAAAGCAATCTGGGCCTGGAGCTGACGATCGGAAAGGACCTGAATATCATTGCCGAGATCTACCATGAATACCGCTACAATATATTGATAGGGCGGGGTTATATCCCTGTTTCGGCAGGAATAGAGAACTCGGCCTCCAATAATCTGCAGGCCAACCTGGGTACGGCTTTTTCAAAAGGCCTGGACCTGCACATGGATTATAAGCAACGGATCTCAAAAGACTTACAGGTTACCGTGATGGGAAATCTTACCGTTACTTCCAACAAAGCCGGACGTTTGGAAGAGCCGCAATATCCTTATCCTTACCTCTTTCACACGGGCCAGCCTATCAACCAGCAATTCGGCTATATAGCCGAAAGGCTTTTTGTGGATGATAAAGAAGCCGCTAATTCCCCCGCACAAGGATTTGGCGGTCCTTTACCCCAGGGGGGAGATATTAAATACAGGGATGTGAACAAGGATGGTGTGATCGATTCATACGACCAGGTGCCCATCGGCCTGCCTACGACCCCGCAGATCGTTTATGGCTTCGGTTTTTCGGCGATATACAAACAATTCGATCTGAACGCATTCTTCCAGGGATTGGGAAGGGAATCCTTCTTTATAAATCCTACGGCCAAAGACGACAGGTATAATGGGGTCTATGGCACGGCGCCCTTCGCCAATAATGCGCAATTGCTGAAGGCCTACGCTGATGATCACTGGAGCCTGGAGAACCAGAACCTGTATGCCTTATGGCCCCGCCTGTCCACCTCTGAGAACCTTAACAACGATCAGCCCAGCAGCTGGTGGCTGAGGGACGGAAGCTTCATGCGCCTGAAATCACTGGAGGCAGGATATACCTTCCCCAAAAAATGGACCCGGCGCCTGTTCATGGACAATGCACGTATCTACTTCAACGGGCTGAATCTGATAACATGGAGCCATTTCAATCTGTGGGATCCCGAAATGGCCGGCCAGGGCTTTGGGTACCCGGTTCAAAAAGTGTTTAACGTTGGCTTAAACCTGAATTTTTAAGTTAAAAAACGACCATCATGAAGATCCTCATAAAGATATTGTTGGCAGGCCTTCCGGTTTTTCTTGCCTCCTCCTGCAGAAAGTATTTGGATGTTACCCCCGATAACGTGGCTACCCTGAATAATTCATTCAGCAATGCTAATGAAACGCAGGCCTACCTGTTCGGCTGTTACGCCAATATGCAAAGCCTGTCCGATGTAAGGCGTAATGCCGGTTTCACTACTTCGGGCGAAATTATTTTCCCGATCAATCTCAATGACAAGACTACCCTGGGCGGCTTATCCGGCGATGCAGGGTTTACCATTATGCAGGGGCTGCAGAACAGCGCCAACCCATTACTAAACTACTGGGACGGATACAATATGGGCCTCAATCTCTGGCAGTCCATCCGGCTGTGTAATACTTTTTTAGACAATGTGAACACGCCGTTAGACGTTCCTCCCTATCTGCGGACAAGATGGATCGCGGAAGCAAAGTTCCTGAAAGCCTATTATCATTATTGGCTCATACGGATGTATGGCCCTATTCCCATTGCAGATGTCGCCCTGCCGGCTGATGCAACCACCGGTCAGGTCAGGATCCCGCAACAGACAGTGGACTCCTGTTTTAATTATGTCGTGAATTTACTGGATACGGCCATTGCCGGTCTTCCTGCAATCATCCAGAACGCTGCAGCAGAGCAAGGCCGGATCACTGCGACCATTGCTTTGGCCGTAAAGGCCGAAGTGCTTGCCACGCAGGCCAGTCCCCTGTTCAACGGCAACCCGGATTATTCAGGCATGAAGAGCAAGGATGGTAAATTGCTGTTTTCCGCCGCAGCCTATCCCGCAAAGTGGCAAAAGGCGTTGGATGCCTGTAAAGCGGCAGTGACCGCTGCAAATGCTGCCGGGGCCTCCCTGTACCAGTTCAAGCTGACCGGCAACGTAACGCATATGAGCGACAGCACCAAACAGCTGCTCGCGATCCAGGGAGCAGTGACTGAAAGCTGGAACCCCGAGCAGATCTGGACGCTCAATCCGCAATTTGGCTGGCAATACATGGCAGCCCCGAGGGTAACAGCCGATGCCGCCGCTAATGTATTTGCCATCTATTCCAATTTCTCCGTGCCTGTCGCAGAGTCGGAACTGTTCTACACCAATAATGGCGTGCCGATCAATGAAGACAAGACATGGGATTATGCCAACCGGTACAAGCTGCAGGCAGGCGATGACGCACATTTTTATTACATAAAAAAAGGATATACCTGCCTCAAAGGGAATTTCAACAGGGAGAACCGCTATTATGCCGACGTATCTTTTGACGGCAGCACCTGGTTCGGCTCCGGTAATACCGATGATAATAATCCCAACTATGTGAACGCGGTGAATGGCTTCGCTGCTGCGCCCGACCTGTTAAGGATCAATGTCACCGGATATTGGGCAAGGAAGCTGGTCCCTTATCAGACGGTTTTCGGCCAGACCAGCGTCGGCTATAATTATTCATGGCCCTTCATCCGGCTCCCGGCCCTGTGGCTCTTGTATGCCGAATGTCTGAATGAAGTGAACGGTCCCGGCGCAGAAGCCTATCAATATATAGACATGGTGCGGAACAGGGCCGGTCTTCAAGGAGTACAGGCATCCTGGGCCGCCTATTCCAGCAACCCTTCCAAACCCAATACGAAGGACGGTCTCAGGCAGATCATCCACCAGGAACGAAGGATCGAGCTGGCCTTTGAAGGACAGGCCGGGTGGGACCTGAGAAGGTGGAAGGAGCTGCAAAACGTATTGACCGGCCCCATCCAGGGATGGAACACTGACCCGGGCAGGAACAATCGTTCGATCGCGGGTTATTATCAATTGGTCAACTATTACCAGCCTGTGTTCGGCCTGCGGAATTATATCTATCCGATCCAGACTTACGACCTGCTGACCAATCCCAATCTGGTTCAAAGTCTCTACTGGTAACAGGTAAACGCCTTTGATAAAAATGTTTGATCAACAATAATTCATTTTATGGACAAAATATATACAGCCGTTTGTTTCTCGCTTCTTGCATTAGCCCTGGGCGCAAGCCAGCTCTCCTGCAAAAAAACAGATGGCTACAACACCATTACTTCTACCGACAAGACCAAGCCGGCGATTGTCACGGATATAAAGGTCGCTAACTTCAACGGAGGGGCCTATATCACCTATACGCTGCCGAAATCACCCAACATCCTGTATGTTCAGGCCACCTATCCGATCAATGATACGAAGACCAGGCAGACAAAATCATCTTATTATTCCGATAGCATCACCGTAAGCGGCTTTGCCAAAAGCCAGGATTATAAAGTGACCTTGTATGTGGTGAGCCGGGCGGAAGTGAAGTCGGATTCGGTGGTGGTGACCGTGCATCCGGACACACCGGCCTACCTGCTGGCGCTGCCTACCGTGAAAATGGCGCCTGATTTCGGGGGGGTGAACATTTCCGTCATCAACCATCTGAAGGCCAATATCGGTGTGATCACCATCAGCCCGGACATCACCAACAGATTGCAGATCATCAACCAGAACTATAATAATTTCGATTCCCTCAATTATAGCTTAAGGGGCTTCGATACCCTTCCAAAAAAGTTTGGCATCTATACCACAGATGAATGGGACAATGTTTCCGATACGGTGTATGCGACCATAAAGCCCATTTATGAGACACAGATGACGAAATCCCTGTTCAAATCGTATGTACTGCCGTCGGATGTGCTCCCTTATGATGACCTGCGTAAGCTGGATAACTTATGGGACAACAATATAAAAGAGCCTACCTACAATACCAGGCAGCCGATCAACCCCCTGATATGGCCTGCCTGGATGACCTTTGACATGGGGCAGGCGGCTAAGCTCAGCCGCTATACGATGGTGGGAAGGACCGGGGATGCTCCCGGTGAATTCATGTGGGGGTACGGAACTCCCCAGACATGGGTGATCTGGGGCAGGGCAGATGCGCCGGTGGATGAGGACATGCCGGATAGCACAGGCCTTCCGCCTTTGGGTCAGATGACGCCGAAAGGCTGGATCAATATGGGGTTGTTCAATGCTCCCGCCAAACCTTCCGGTTTGCCCAATCCGCAATTCAGCAGCGCAGACCTTGCCTTCTGGCAAGCCGGGTTCCCCTTTAATTTTGACCTTTCACTGCCCAAAGTCCGGTACATACGTTTCGAGTGCCTTACCAATATGGGCGGGACCAATAATTTCTTTGATATGAATGAGATGACATTCTTCGGCGACCCGAGATAATACCCGATAATAAATCTTAAAAAAATAAAAGATGAAAGCTTATTATAAAAATACCTGGATGGCCCTCACCTGTTTTATCACCGTCTGGGGATGCAGTAAGAAACCCACCGATTACCGCTCTTTTCTGAACGGCCAGGAGATCACCTATCCCGGGAGAATAGTCGATCCGAAGGTGCTGCCCGGTAATTTACGGGAGATGCTGACCTGGACCCCCAGCCCGGATCCGAGCATCACAAAATATGTGGTCTACTGGAATAACAGCGCCGATTCGGCAGTGGTCAGCGCTGCTTCCCACCAACCGACAGATACCGTAAAATGCCTTATCGGCAATCTGTTGGAATATACGTACACCTTTTTCATTTATTCCTATGACAACGCCGGCAACAGATCCGTTGCTACCGAGATCGATAACGCCAGGGTATATGGCCCCATCTACAAGGGCAGCCTGAGCAACAGGGCGGTAGATATCACCAATGGCGCCGTGGTGAAACCCGATAGTTCCGTTACGCTGAATTTTCTCGCCCCCGACACGATCAATATTACGACGACCCTTAAGTATATCAACACCGCAGGGCAGGCTGTTCAGCGCTCTCTTTCGCCGGATAGTAATTCCATCGTTTTACGGGATTACAATTACAGATCCCCCATCGTTTATCAGTCTTCCTATATTCCGATGAAGGGCGCCCTGGATACTTTTTATACGAATCATACCGACACCTTTCCCTCCTTCGATAGCCGGGTAATGTGCGATAAAAGCCTCTTCGCAGAACATGATCTGCCCGGGGACATGGGCATCTATGAATCCGATACCCGCGTGAGCAGGCTCTGGGATGGCAGTGTAGGGCCGCAGGATTTCCCCAATGTGTTTCATAGCGATGGGAATAGTAATCTCCCCAGGACTCTTAGCTTTGACATGGGAAAGGTCTACAACAATATCAGTGATATCGAAGAAACAGGAAGAGGCTGCTGCAATAATCCCGATGACTTTGAAGTATGGGGTATTGCCGATATAACAGGCGCCATCCCTACTTTACCCGGCAATGATCCGGGATGGGCGGCACAGTCCGTTTCCCTGGGATGGACCCTGCTGAAAGAAGTAAAAAGAACAAATGACGACGACCTGGCAGCCAATCCCTATAAGACCAGCCTGATCAGCAATCCTCCTCCCGTGCGTTATATCCGGATCAGGGTCCTGCATGACCGGAATGGGGAAAACAGCTATGTGAATATGGCTGAACTGACTTTCTGGTATAAATTGTAACGCTCGATATTATGGTGACTATATGATAAAAAAAACAGCAATCATTGATGCCCGGTATCCCCTCGGCAAAGGAGCGGGCAGCGACGCCATACACCGGGACCCGGTTTATTCGTATGCCGTCACACAATTAGAGGATGACAGCGGACTCACGGGCACCGGTCTTGCCTTCACGCTTGGTGAAGGCAATGATATGGTCTGTAAAGCAGCACAGTTCTATGCGGACAAGCTGAAGGGAAGGGATATAGAAGAATTGATGGCGGATTTCGGTAATGTTTTTAATCTTCTTTCCAACGAACAGCAATTCCGGTGGCTGGGCCCCCATAAAGGGGTCGTTCACCTGGGGCTGGCTTCCGTAACCAATGCCTGTTACGATCTATGGGCTAAAAAGAGAGGAGTGCCCTTATGGAAATTATTGACCGATCTGTCTCCGGAACAGATCGTGAATACCCTCGACCTGTCTTACCTGGAAGATGAATTGACCAGGGAGCAGGCCCTGCAGTTAATAAAAGGGAATGCTGCCGGTAAGGAAGATCGGAAAAAGATACTGGAGAGCGGGTACCCGGGATATGATACTTCCATTGGCTGGTTTAACTACTCTGACGAAATGGTGAGAGAGAACACGATCAGGGCGGTAGCCGAAGGATTTTCGGCCATGAAGCTAAAAGTAGGCTCGGCTGACCCGGAACGGGACATCCGCCGTTCATTTATCGTGCGGGAGGCAGCAGGCGACCACGTAAAAGTGATGCTGGATGCCAATCAGCAATGGACGCTGCCGGGGGCATTGGCAATATGCCGGCAATTGCAGTCCATGAATCCTTATTGGATTGAAGAGCCTACACATCCGGATGATATACTGGCGCATCAAACGTTGGCAGCAGCCATTGCACCTGTTAAACTGGCGCTGGGCGAGCATGTGCCCAACCGGGTGGTTTTTAAGAACTATTTACAGACGGGCTGCGCAGGCTTCATACAGGTGGACGCTGTGAGGGTAGGGGGCGTCAGTGAATTCATCACCGTCAGCCTCCTCTGCCGTAAATATGGCATCCCGGTAGTGCCGCATGTAGGCGATATGGGGCAGCTGCACCAGCACCTGGTATTATTCAATCATATCACCCTGGGGCATGAAGCCTTATTCCTGGAACATATCCCACACCTGCAACAGCATTTCATACACCCCGTGTTTATTGAAGGCGGAGTGTACCGAACGCCGCAGGAGCCGGGCAGCAGCTGTGATCTTTATTTTTAAAACTCCGGAAAAAGGAGTTCGGCTCCGCTGGAAATCAATTATTCTTGTCTGTCAAAGTGATAAAGACCCCCGATATCGTCATCAGCGTTCTGTATATCCTTGGCATTGTCTCTGTCGGATTATGGGCAGGGCTCAAAGGACGCCGTAAGCGTCCTGCCGCCGGATCAGCCACCGACGGCTCACCCGCCACCTCCTCCAGCGACTATTTCCTGGCCGGCAAGACCTTGAAATGGCCCATGATCGGACTGGCCCTGTTCGCTACCAATATTTCCTGTCTGCACCTGGTCAGCCTGGCCCAGAGCGGCTTCGATACCGGGCTGTTAAGCGGTAATTTCGAATGGATGGCCTCTTTCACGCTCATCCTGCTGGCGTTGTTCTTTGCCCCTTTTTATATACGCAGCGGCGTCAGCACCCTGCCGGATTTTTTAGAAAGACGGTACAACCGCGCCTGCAGGGACTGGCTGACATTCGTATCGATCCTCTCGGCGATCATCATTCATATCGCCTTCTCTCTGTTGACAGGCGGCATTGTATTACAGACGCTGTTCGGCATCGACATGTATACCAGCGTCACCGTCATTGCCATTATCACTGCCGTGTACACGATCATTGGAGGACTTAGAGCCGTGGTCGTTACGGAAAGTATTCAGACCATAGTGCTGGTAGCGGGAGCGGTAGTGATCACTGCGGCGTGTTTTACCAGGATGGGCGGCTGGCATTCTATGGTCGCTGTTTTACAGGATACCCGCCAGATGAACAAGCTGTCCATGTTGCGGCCGCATGGCGATAGCAGCGGCCTGCCCTGCTATGCTGTGCTCCTGGGCTACCCGGTGATCGGCATCTGGTATTGGTGCGCCGACCAGACGATCGTGCAAAGGATATTAGGGGCAAAGGATGAGGACCACGCGCGGGTAGGCCCTTTATTCTGCGGGTTCATAAAAATCCTGCCGGTATTTATTTTCATCGTACCAGGCCTCTTCGCCTATACACTGGCGCAAAAAGGACTGTTGGATATACAGGCTTTACAGACCACCGACGCAGCAGGCCATACCGTCACGAACAGCAAGGGCATCTACACCTTAATGATCACACAACTGGTGCCTACGGGCCTGGTGGGCATTATCGTAGCGGCTTTGCTGTCCGGATTGATGAGCCAGGTCTCCGGGGCGCTGAACTCTATTTCAACCCTGGTAAGCTTCGATCTCTACCGGCGGGTCAAGCCGGATGCCAGTGAAAGACAGCTCGTCAAAACAGGTCGTATAGCGGCCGGCGCCGCCCTTGTTCTGTCCATCTCTTTGCTGCCCCTGCTGAACAGCTATGAGAGCATTTTTACGGGTATTAATGAGATTATCTCTCATATCGCGCCTCCCATTACCTGTGTTTTTGTATTAGGGGTATTCTGGAAAAAAGCCTCCGCCAGGGCGGCCCAGTACACCTTATTGATCGGTTCTTTCCTGGGTGCAGGAGTTTTTACCTTGAATAAAATATATACCTCCACCCCGCTGGCACAGATATCTTTTATGATGGTGGCTGTTTATCTTTTTCTGATTTGCCTGCTGATGCAGATCATACTATCGTACGTATATCCTGTGCAGCATACAAAAGAAAGTGCTGTGCTGTTTTGGAGATCTCCCCTGGAGCCCTTGCAGCACAGGGGATGGAAAGGGTTAGGAAATTATAAGACCTTATCTGTCCTCTTGTTATTGGTCATGGGGACCTTGTACTGGATCTTCCGGTAAGGCGCCATAAAAATATCGTTATGAAAATCTAAAAGAAATTATTATGAAATTATTGAACGATAAGATAATTTTCCTGACCGGAGGCTCCAAAGGAATAGGCCTGGAATGTGCCAAAAAATACATCGAAGCCGGGGCACAGGTTGTCGTCGTATCCAATGATGCAGTTTCCCTTAGCGAGTCCATAGAGCTGTTAGGGAATAGAAGCCATGGTATCCTTTGCGATGTATCCGGATCGGCTGATGTGGAAGACGCTATCCGGCAAACGCTGCAAAAATATGGCAGAATAGATGTTATACATAACAATGCCGGCATCGCCCATCCATCCAGGCCGGTGCACGAGACAGAAGAGGCGGAATGGGACCAGCTGTTCAATATCAACCTTAAAAGCATTTTCTTTACCACCCGGTTTGGGCTGGAAGCATTGAGATCGTCGGAGGGATGTATTCTGAATACCAGCAGCCTGGTGGGAGAAATAGGGCAGGAGAACCATGCCGCTTATACTGCCACGAAGGGGGCCATCAACGCGCTGACGAAGTCCATGGCCCTGGATTATGCGCCTTATAAGATCCGGGTCAACGCGGTAGCTCCGGCGGGCGTCTGGACCCGGATGCTGCGCGAATGGGGACAGGCTCAGGAAGATGCGGCGGGCATTGAAAAATACCTGGATGGGATCCATCCGCTGGGTTATTGCCCGGAAGGAGATGTGGTAGCCGATGCCTGCGTATTCCTCGTGTCGGAAAAGGCAAGATTTATTACGGGTAATATCCTGCCGGTGAGCGGCGGGGCGGAATTGGGATATAGAAGGATCCTGTATCCGGGACCCTCTACAGAAAAAATCAATGATAATTTTTAAAGGATAAAAATAAATCAGGAAATTTGGTGATTGCTTCTCAATGATAAGGATATACGGGACAAAGAAGATCACTCTCTTTTATTGCAGGTAGCGAAAGAGGATGAAACGGCTTTTGCCATGGTGATCGCCCGTTACCGCAAACGGGTCTTTTCGTTTTGCCTGACCTTCGCCGTTCGTTATGAAGAGGCGGAGGAGCTGACCCAGGATATCTTTATCAAACTGTGGCAGAACAGAACAGCCCTTGCCAGCGTGGACAGTTTCGCCGACTATTTGTTTATCGTGAGCCGCAATCACCTGGTATCTTATATCCGCAAGAGGGTGAAGGAGGAGATCGTGACCGATACCGCGGCCCTCGCCGACGAACTGGGTATCCCTGACCTCCAGCTGGAGGTTAGAGAGCTTCAGAAGGTGATCGATGACGGCATCGCCAGGATGCCCGCGCAGCAACAAACCGTATTCCGGCTTAGCCGCGAGGAAGGATTGAGTTATGAGGAGATCGCCGCCCAGCTGAATATCAGCAGGAGCACGGTGAAATGGCACATCATCGCCGGGCTGAACGCGTTGAGACGATATGTACGTTTGAATGGAGGCCCGGAGGCGCCCTGACCGCCGGCGCCCCTCAAAATAATTTTTTCCCCCTACCTGCCCTCCTTCCTTTTTGCTGCGTCTTTATAGAGGAGCGCCCCCGATGTACGAGGGTAAGCTCCTGATAATAATTGCCATATGCCAGGCTCCGATCATTTTAAAGACCTTCTTGAAGGGTTCCTCAGCAACAGGATCTCCCCTCAGCAATTGCAGGAGCTCCAGGCGGCAATGGACGATCACGCCTTTGTAGAAGGGCTCGATAAAGTATTGAAAGACAGTTATTACCATCATGCGGACACCCGGGAGGACTCCCTGGAAGATGCCGTTCTTTATCTCGGCGCCCTCAAGGAAAAAATGCGGCTCGCCGGCGACGACGAGGCCAGCCGGCAGGTCCGGTATGAATCCGATCTTCCGGACTTCCGCCCAACCGAACGATCCCCGGGACCATCCTACGAACCTTCCCCCGAAAGGCGCCCCGGACGACCCGCCATCAGGCGTTTGCTGATCCGCCTCTCGGCCGCAGCCGTATTGTTACTGGCCATAGGCAGCACAGTTTATTTTTATACAACCCGAAGGGCGACACCATTAGCTCCCGGCACGGCAAACGTTTCCCATTTTGGAGGTGACGTACAGCCAGGCGGCAATAAGGCCATCCTCACTCTCGGAGACCAGTCCACGATAACACTCGATGAAAGCCCGAATGGCCAGCTGGCCAGCCAGGGCGGCGCCCGTATCCTCAAGAATGGAAATGCCCTGCGTTACGATGCCGCCGGGGCAGGGAATGTTCAGGCGGCAGGCGGCTCAAAGGCGGCCGGAGATTCAAAGACGGCCGGCGGAACAAATAAGAATGTCCCCGTCTATAACATGGTCACCACTCCCGCCGGGGGACAATTCCAATTGGTGCTGGCGGATGGCACCGGCGTTTGGCTCGACTCGAAATCTTCGATCCGATACCCCACCAGCTTTAACGGCAGCAGCCGGGAGGTGACCATTACTGGCCAGGTATACCTGGAAGTGGCAGCCCAGCCTAATAAACCCTTCCGGGTAAAGGTCGGGCCTCAGGTGGTAGAAGTGATCGGAACAAAATTCAATATCAACGCATTCGACAATGAACCCGGGATAAGGACCACCCTGGCTGACGGGGCCGTTAGAATTCACCTGGGCAACAGCGAACTACTGCTCCAGCCGGCTCAACAGGCTGCGCTTGACGAAAAGGGCAACCTCGAACTGGTGTCCCACCCCGATATGGAAGAGACCCTTGCCTGGAAGGATGGATCATTCCATTTCAGCGGCACCGGCCTCGCTGTCATCATGCGGCAAATAACCCGCTGGTATGATGTAGAGATCGAATACAGGGACCAGGTACCCGGTGCTTTTGTAGCGGATATCCCCCGTAATGTTCCCCTTTCGCAGCTATTGCAGCTGCTGGAGCTGACGGGACACGTACATTTTAAAATAGAAGGGAAAAAAATTATTGTTTCAGGAATGAAAATATAACCACGTGAAATTGACTTAGGCAATAAAAAGTCCCGCGGCCAGGCGGGACCCATTGTCTGGTCCTTCAATAAAATAAGTCCTTCCTCGGACCGTATTGTTAAACCAAACTGTACAAATGTATGAATTACCTTGCTTGCGTCAAAAGTATGAAACTGACTATTTTAATCTTGATGATCACCGTCTGGCAGGTGAATGCGAAGGGATACTCCCAGAACATTTCCCTGCATCTTAAAAATGTCCCCTTCGGGACGGCGCTGTCCACTATTTCCAGGGTCAGCGGTTTTAGGGTGGTCTACGAAAAAGGAGACATCGCCCGGGCCGGAAAGGTCAATGTCAATCTGAACGATGTTTCGCTGGAAGAGGCGCTGTCCCTGGTATTCAGGGACCAGCCCCTGAATTATACGATCAACGGCAAGTTTATCGTAGTCCAGCCAAAAACCGAACCCCCGTCCGCCGAAAGGACAGAGGTGCTGCCGCCAGGCGGCAAGCTCAGCGGGACAGTACTCGGCAAAGATGGGGAAGCGCTGGAAGCTGCTACTGTAACTCTCAAATCGGTCGAAGGCGCTTTCCAAAAGGCGGTGGAGACGGATGCCAAAGGAAAATTCGTGCTGGCCGATCTTCCCGCCGGCAACTATACGCTTACGATAACCAGCATCGGTTATGGCCGATATGAGAAAACGGTGACCGTCGGCGAGGCCCCGCAGGATCTCAATGTGGTCATGAACCGAATGGCCTCCGATCTGAGCGACATGGTAGTAGTTGGCTACGGCACCCAGAAAAAGGTCAGCATGACCAGCGCCGTGACGACGATCAGCTCAGAACAGATACAGAATCGTGCCGTACCCTCCGTGACGAATATCCTGGAAGGCCTGGCAGGGGGATTAGCCATTCAGCAGACCGCCGCCCAACCCGGTTACAGCCAGAACTCGATCAATATCCGCGGCACCAGCACGCTCTCCAATAACCCGGTCTTGTTTATTGTGGACGGAATGGCGGTCAACTCACTGGACTATCTCAACCCCTCCGATATCGCATCGGTCAGCGTGCTGAAGGATGTCTCGGCTACCGCGATCTACGGCGCAAGGGCGGCCGGCGGTGTTATCCTGGTCACGACAAAGAAGGGCCATCAGAACCAGGCGCCTAAACTCGAATATGACGCCATGGTGGGTGTGCAACGGCCCGCGCGACTGCCAAAATTCGTCGGCGCACCGGGTTATGTAGACCTGTACAATCAGGCTCAATTGAACGACAACCCCAACGGTGTAGTCGAGTTCACGCCGCAGCTGGCCGAACAATATAAATCCGGAGCCCTGCCCAGCACCAACTGGGTGGAATACCTGCTCTCCAACCGGGCCATTCAGCAACAGCATACGCTGAGTGTTACCGGAGGCACCAACAATATGGACTACTATATCTCCGGCGGTTATCTCGACCAGGGCGGTCTGGTCAAGACCTCGGATTATAAACGTTACAGCGCCCGCGCCAATATCAATGTACAGGTGAGCAAACGTTTCAAGATCGGCCTCAATGCCCTCTTGACGAAGGAGACGAAATCCCAGCCTGCCTTCGGCGTAAATACCCCGTTGTCCTATGCGTTTATCGTACCGGTGACGGAATATCCTTTTACCAAGGCCGGGCTGCCCAGGGCCTTCAATGGCGGTGCAGGGCCCAATTCTGTGATCCAGCTGGGCGGGAGCCAGGTAGAGAATGACTACACCATCAATACTAATTTCCTGGCTGAGTTCAAGATCCTTGATAACCTGGTGCTGACCGGTACGTATGGCTACAACTACAGCACGTTGTACAACACCAGTTATTATGCGAAGAACCCGTTATACAATGACGCCGAACAGATCGTGACATACACGAACAGCAACGCCACATTGTACAAAAACAATACGCAGAATATCGATCCGACCAGCCAGCTGATGCTGAACTATCATACCGATCTTGGCAAACATGCCATCAAGGCGCTGGCGGGTTACTCTTCAGAAGAGTTCTACTCCGAGGGTAACCAGCTGAGCCGCAGCGGATTTCTGAACAACAACGTTACACAGATCAATGGCGGATCATCCGATCCCACCCAGCAAGGCACCTATGGCAGCGCCACCGATTGGGCCATTCGCTCCTTCTTCGGGCGGCTGAATTACGCGTTCGATAACAAATACCTGCTCGAAGTCAACGCCCGTTATGATGGCTCTTCGATCTTCCTGGATAAAAAATGGGGTTTCTTCCCCTCAGTTTCCGCAGGCTGGATCGTATCCGAGGAAAAGTTCTTCAGCGGGATGTCCAGGGTCTTTAATTATTTAAAGCTCAGGGGCTCATACGGACAGGTGGGGAACCAGAATGCTGTCAACGGGAATTATTATCCCGGTGTCAATACAGTAGGGCAGGGTAGTTATGTGCTTAACAATACCGTCACCACCACCACCTATTACAGCAATTCACCCAATGCCGACCTGACCTGGGAAGTGAAGACGACAGGGAACATCGGCCTGGATATGTCTTTTCTTGATCGCAGGCTGGACGTAACGCTGGACGGTTTCAGGGAAATTACAACGGGTGTGCTGCGTCAGCCCAATGTCCCGCTGACCTTCGGCGCCAGCTCGCCCGTCATCAATGGCGGCAAAGTGCTCAACCGTGGTTATGAGATCACCATTAATTATAAAGATCATATTGGTAAGCTCTCTTATCATGTAGGCCTTAACCTGGCAGACTCCAGGAATAAGATCCTGAACCTGGGCGGTACCGGCAACCAGATCGGAAACAACCCGCTGATCGTCGGGCAGGGTGTCTGGGAATGGTATGGCCTAAAAACGAATGGTTATTTCCAGTCTGCCCAGGATGTGGCTTCCAGCCCTTTCCAGAACAGCAAGAATATTGCCGGCGACGTGAAATACCAGGACATCAACAAAGATGGGCAGATAACACCGGATGACCGCGTCCTTTTAGGGCAGGCCGTTGCCCATTACCAGTACGGTATTCCAATGGGAGCCTCTTATAAGGGCTGGGATATACAGTTATTGTTGCAAGGCGTTCTGAGCAACCTTACTGCCCTGACAGGCGGCGCACAGATGCCTTTCCAAAACGGTATCGGGAATGTGCTGACCTCTCAATTGGACTATTGGTCTCCAACCAATCGTAATCCCCGGTACCCTATTTTAAGGATCGATCAGTCTGTCAATAACAGTCAGCTTTCGAATGAATGGTTATGGAAATCGGCTTACATGCGCTTTAAAAATGTACAGTTAGGCTACACGCTCAACGCCGACCAGCTCCGACGATTGAAGATATCGTCTGTACGCATTTTTGCTGCAGCGGACAACCTTTTTGTCGTTACCAGCAAATATTTTCCGAAAGTGCTGGACCCGGAGATCGGCAATAACAGCAGCGGGCAGAACTACCCGCAGGTAAGGAACGTGAGCCTTGGATTGAATGTCGCATTTTGATCAACCACCCGTAAACAAACTGAAAATGAAACAAGTCCTGAATATAAAAATATATATGGCAGTCCTGGGGATGCTTACCCTGGGCGTATCGTGTAAAAAAGATCTTTTGGATCAGCCTCCATTGAACCAGGTGACGGATCAGACTTATTGGAATCAGCCAAGTGATGCGGTCCTGTTCGTCACTAATTTGTATACGGTGCTGCCGCAGGCTGGTATAAATGGCAATGGCGGAGGATTCGACTATTATGAAGGGATGAGCGATAACGGCATCTGCCGCGATCAGACGACGCGGAGATTTGGCAACAGTACCCAGGACCCCACGATCAGCGGCGGGGAATGGGTCTATACTCCCATCAAGCAGGCCTACGAGTATTTTGAGAATGTCGGCAGGATACCCAATATGGACACGGCGTTGCAGAGCCGGCTCAACGGCGAGGTTGATTTTGTGCTGGCTTACCGGTATTTCATCATGGCCACGTTATATGGTGATGTGCCCCTGGTTACTAAGAATTACACCAATGCAACCGAGTCCAATATCCCTCTAACGGCCCATGCCATCGTGATCGATAGTGTCATCCAGTGGCTGAACAGCTCAGTGGCCTTGCTGCCGCTGTCGTATTCCGGTTCCGACCTTGGCCGTATCACCAAAGGCGCTGCGCTGGCGCTCCGGTGCCGGGTCTATCTCTACCAGAATAACTGGGCTGCCGCTGCCGCAGATGCACAGGCGATCATGAACCTGCAGTTGTACCACCTGTACCCGGACTATTACTCCTTTTTCCAGAAGGACGGCGATTATTCCGCAGAAGATATTTTGCACTATGGATATGCCCTGGGCAGCAACACCCAGAATAATATGGCCGCCATTCTGGGATCGAAAGATCTGGAAAAAGGGCAGAATGTCATGGACCCTACGGCGGAGCTGGTAGATGATTACGAGAGCGCGAATGGCTATTATCCCTATACCAGTGACCCGGCTTACAATCCGCACGCTCCCTGGAGCAACAGGGACCCGCGGCTTACCGCAAGTATCCTCTATCCCGGGGTCATCTTCCCTTATGCGCAGTTCTCTTATCTCAACCAGTATGATCCTTTCAATAATACAGGCGACAGAATAGGCGCCCAGCAGGGCGCGCTGGCCGGTTATTCCTGGTGTAAGAATGTGGACCATTACGATTATATTCACAACGGGGTCAATAGCTGGAAGAGTTTCAGGTATGGTGAAGTGCTGCTGAACTATGCAGAGGCTGAGAACGAGCTGGTCGGTCCTACCGCTCCTGTACTGGCTGCGCTGGATTCCATCCGCTCCAGGGCGCATATGCCGTCCACAGCCCAGTTCTTCACCACGAATCATTTGAGCATGGACCAGGTGAGCATGCGCACCTTTATCCGGCACGAGAGACGTATCGAGCTGGCAGGCGAGGGTTTGCGGTATTTCGATATCCTGCGGTGGAAGATCGGTCAGCAGGTGCTCAACGGGGGTATCTACACCGTAGACGCTTCTGCAGGGGTATCGGCCATCAGCACAGCGAACGGTAATATCAATACCTTCCCCAAGACACTGATAGAAAACCGGTATTTTAATAACGACAAATTTTACGTGTGGCCCATTCCGCAGTCAGCCATCGATGCATCGAATGGCGTACTCGTGCAAAATGCGCTATGGAAATAGATTAATCAATCTTACCGTACTAAAAAAAGTAAAAGGCCGTCTCATCGTCATGAGGCGGTCTTTTACTTAAATATACTTATTTTTGATAGTATCATATGATACTATCAAAAGGTGAAATGCCGCTCCGTTCTGCTCCCGGGAAGACTCCTTTCTCTTCTGTTACAGGGAAGACTCCTTCATTCCTGCGGCAATATCTCCTGACAGGGATAATAAGCCTGCTCTTCATAGGGGGGACGGCCCATGCGCAATCCGGCCTTCAGCATCTTGACGTCAATATCCTGAAAGGACTTGAATCGACCAGGACGCCTGCCCAGACCTCCATAGCTATATTTCTGGCCAAAGCCAACAATTACGTGAATGCAGGCGTGCCTGCCGGTCTCCTGGTAGCGGGCCTGATCCGAAATGACGTGCCGATGAAGAAAAATGGCTTGTACACGCTGAGCAGCACGGCTGTTTCCTATCTGCTGGATTACGCACTGAAGAAGCTGATAAAAAGACCCCGGCCTTTTTTGACCAATCCGGGCCTGAACCCTGTATACCGGCCGGGTGAATATTCTTTCCCATCGGGTCATACTTCCTCTGTTTTCGGTATGGCCACTTCCTTGTCAAGAGCCTATCCCAGATGGTATGTAATTGCGCCATCCTATCTGTGGGCCGCTTCGATGGGGTATTCCCGCATGTACTTAGGAGTTCATTATCCTTCGGATGTAGGGGCTGGCGCCCTGCTGGGAGTAGGGTCGGCTTTTGGTATGGGTTTTATCAGGCCATAATAAATTGATCTTTAAAACGGACTATGGGACGTACATATGTTATCGGAGATATACACGGCGCATTAAAAGCATTGGAGCAGGTAATCAATAAAATTAACCTGCAAAAAGGCGATCAATTGATCTTCTTAGGCGATTATGTGGATGGCTGGTCGCAATCGCAACAGGTGATCGAATACCTGATCGACCTTGACAAAACACAGGAATGCATATTCATCAAAGGCAATCACGATGCCTGGTGTGAAGAGTGGCTGAGCGGGGAGAAACCCGATGAGACCTGGCTGTTCCATGGCGGACAGGCTACCGTGGATAGCTATAAGCCGCTTACAAAGAGACAAAGGAACGTGCACCTGAAGTTCCTGAACAGGATGCGCCCTTATTATATTAATGAGACCAACCGTCTGTTCATTCATGCCGGCTTCTGCTCCATGCGCGGGCCTGCGCACGAACATTTTGAAAGTAATTGTTTTTGGGACAGGACCTTATGGGAGACAGCCCTGGCGCTGGACGGCAGGATAGAGGAGGATTCGATATTTTATCCCAAAAGATTGCTGTTGTATCCGGAGATCTTTATCGGTCATACCCCCACCACTAACTATGATATGAATGAACCTATGAATGCTGTCAACGTCTGGAATGTTGACACCGGTGCTGCCTTTACCGGCAGGCTTTCCGCTTTGGACATTGAAACAAAAGAATTCTGGCAGAGCGATATTGTACAACACCTGTATCCGGACGAAAAAGGAAGAAATAAATAAAAGCAACAATGACTGAAGGAAAGAGAAAAATAACATACACAATTTGCTCCATCCAATGAACCTACAATTTGACAGCCAGTTCACTGCCCTTATATTCCACTGTCTTTTCCACTCTCCCGGTCATCACACGAACGCGAAAGGTCTGCTGCACCCGCTGGCTGGTAGATCCTGCCGGTGCGCCGGGACGCAAGATGAGGGTGCGGGCCTTGTCATTCCAGCTCATGTGGACCCAGCTGGCCTTCCCTTTCAAATAATGAAGAGTGATACCGTCATCTTCATAGAGGGTGAAGTCTCCATTGGCCCCGGGATAAATTCGTAAAGTAGTCGGCTCTTTCAACGGCTCTCCGGTGTATTGACGGACAGGATCAAAAGGGATGATAGCTCCGGCCCGTACATAAATAGGCATGACAGACAGATCGACTTCCCGGCGGATGGACTGCCCCCCCGTCTGCCGGGTATTGGTCCACCAGTCATACCAGTCTCCTTTGGGAAGGTACACCGTACGGGCAACCGCGCCTTTCTCAAATACGGGAGCTATCAGCAGATCCCGACCCCATAAGTACTCATTGCCCATATCTCTTGCCTTCTCATCATCCGGATAATGGAGCCAGAGGGCGCGCATTAAGGGCATGCCCGTTTGCCTTGCTTCCCAGGCCAGCGTATAGGTATAAGGCAATAGCTGGTAACGCAGCTCATCGTATTTTTTGACCACCGGTTCAATAGCCGGATTGTTCATTTCCGAGATCAGCACATTGCGTTTGACGATCTCACTGTCTGATCCGGGTTTGGTGGAAGTCTCCAGGTCCCCTCTGTCCCCCTGTCCCCACCCCCAGGGCAGGATGGTCATCGAGGTACGGCCATGAGAACGGAACGAAGGGCAGAAGGCGCCGAACTGAAACCAGCGGGCATACAGCTCGCCTGTTTTTTCAACATTGGAATAGAAGCCGCCTATATCGGACCCCCAGTAAGGGCTGATGCTTAAAGAATAATTGATGCCGACCGCCACCTGCCCTTCCAATGTTTTCCAGGAAGACTCCGTATCGCCTGACCACACCCAGCCGCCCCAGCGGGCAATGCCCAGGTACCCATTCCGATGAAGGCTCCAGGGACGGGTATCGGGAAGAGTAGAGAGCGGACCTTCGTAATACAACCGGTGGCGTTCGATCCGTTCATATAGATTAAACCAATCCCCTTCGTCCGGCCAGAAGGCATCAACGCCGGTCTTCATCAGCGACACATGTTGCTGCCAGTAGTTTTGTATATGCCCTTCGTCCATTGCTTCACCGGTCTTAGCGGGTATAGATCCATGAAGTGTAGGTAATTTATCCCTGTCCCAGGGCACCATATGCATCACCACTTTTACATGGCGTGCATGCATATCGGCCAGCACGGCTTCCGGGTCCCTGTGAAATACTTCCGGGTTGAAAGAAAAGGAAGGCTGCTTTGTATTCCATCCCCTTGGCGTAAAGCCGGTGCCTAAATAAATAACGGCGTCGACCGGTATCTTTTTGGCCCGGAAGCTGTCGATGATGCCGATGATCTGTGTTTCATCCCGGATAGTGCGGTGCGACTGCATATAACCCAGCGCCCATTTGGGGGGCATGACGGCGGGACCTGTGATCGTAGCTACCTCTTTCATGAAAGCCGCCGGATCATGCGCATCGAAAACAAAAAGATCATATAGTCCGGGGATCACTGAACTCGCGGGTGGCAGACCCTTGCTTTGAGCCAATCCCTGGTTTTTTTCATTCTGTTGCAGGGAGTCTTTTGCCGTTGGCTTCCAGGGCAGAAAGACCCCCTGGTCTTTTTGTTCGAGGTCTACCTGCACCCAGGGAGAGCTTATGAACAACCCCCATCCTTCCGTGCCGATCAGTAAAGGAACCGGGTTGCGCGAACCGTAAGCATCGCTTTGCCAGCGGGGCTGCATTTCCTGGAACCGTCCCCTTCTGTCGAATTCAACAGGCGCTGTTCGCCAATTGAGACCGGACACAGGTTTATGTCCTCCTTCACCCAGGCCGAGCACCGGCGCGTCATGCAGCACGAAGGAAAGCGTATTGTCATTTCGGAAGACCAGCTGTTGTATCGGCTCGCCTTTGAGATTGGTGACGATAATGGTCAGCGGATCGGGCCGTACCTCTACAGACAGATCGCCAACCTGTTTTTTTATAGGAGCGGCCAGTTCTGTAAGAATAAGGACAGGAGCCGGGTATTCCCTTTCGGCCAGCGCGGGGGAAAAAGGAACATCCCCGGGAAAGCTTAATGGTTTTAGTGTCACCCGGATACTATGTTCTCCTGCCTGGCGGATGGACAGCTGTGCAGGGAGGCCTGCCGTGGTAAGCGATTGCGCATGGGCAACAGTAACCTGTAAAAGGAGCAGACAACGGCCAATATTTTTGGTAAAAGAAGTCACGTTAAAAAATTAGATAGTCACCTTTAGATAATCACCTTGAAAATATGGAAAGCTAATTTCAGGGATAACACGGGAAAAAGGGAGACACATTTTACCAGCTTTCAACCGCATTTTAACCGGGTAGCAGATGGAGAATACCACATAGTGGTAATAAAATCCGGGGTAAGTGGGTGTTTCGCATATCCCAGGTAGTGATAAAATCACCATAAGAGGGTATTGATCCGGGATAAGGGTATCCATAGATTTGTAACTGATTTTTTTTGCTAATCTAAAACAATTCTTATGCACATCTTTCCGGGGAAATCCCTCCGTAAAACACCCGCTACCACAACTCTCTTGTTGCAACTGGGATCAATTTTCTTAATTTCTCTTCTCTTCCTATCCTGTAAAAAAGGGGATACAGGCCCGGCAGGAGCTACAGGCACAGCGAATGTCATTTACTCGGATTGGTTTACCCCGGCTACCTATAAGAAGGATACAGTCTTTGGGACCTACGGCTTTTCAGCTGACAAAGCCGTTACTGCCCTTACTCAGCAGATCGTCGACAGTGGTACTGTCATCGTATTCGGCAAACTGGACGGATACGTCACCTCCGTATGGCCGGCCGCGCAGGTATCCGCTTTGCCGATCAGCCTTACTTACATGGTTGGGTCCACCCCCAATATAGATACCTGGTCTGCATTGATCACCACCGGCAACCTGCGCATCCGGCTTGTCAGCAGTCTTAACGCTTATGGAAGTATTAGTAATGCACACCAGTTCCGGTATATCATTATTCCCGGAGGCACAAAGGCTACGGCATCGGTGACGCCGGGACAAATAACCGGAAGAGGAAATGTGCTTAGTAATTATAGCCAGATGAGTTATACAGAGATCTGCCAGAGCCTGGGCGTGCCGCAATAAGCCGATACGATAATACCTTTATAATCCTTAATAGACCTGGCCTGTACCGGGTCTATTTTTTCAACCGCTGCGCCCGCTCGAAAAAGCTCTTTAGCCTCATCTGCTCTTCCACTTCATCGATAGCCCGCATCAGGTTATTAGTCGTGTTGGTAATCTCTGTCACTGCGGCTGTCATGATCTTCCATACCGGCTGCATCTGTTCGACAAGCCCCTTTCCTTTATCGGTAAGTCGGATCAGCCTTTTCCGCTCATCTGTCTTATCCCGGCCCGATCGGATAAGCTTTTGTTTTTCCAGCTCTTTCAGCAGACTGATCGTCGAAGGATGCGAATAACCGATCTCCGCGGCAATTTCAACTACGCTCAAGACTGTTTTTACATGCAGGGAATAAATGACGGGAAACCATTTCGGCTCAAAATCAATGTTATTCGCTTTATAGATCAGTGAACCGTCTTTGCGGATCTGGTCGCTAAGGCGTTGCAGCCTGGTTGAAATAGCCAGCATACCGGCCTGGTCGATGGAATTCATTCGTTAGATTGAGTGTGTTCGGGTGATGCGGGATCTGCGGATAACTGCGCATATTCCGATGTTGAAGGAATATGTAAGTGATAAAAAGTATTGTCCACCGGCATGATGGGGAAACTCTCCGGCAATTCACTCCTGGAGACGCGGATAAAGCCATTGCGTTCATAAAAACGAATGGCTGCCTGTAGGCGGTCGACGGTACCCAGGTAAAGATCCGTGATCTCATGCGCCTTACAATGTTCAATAAGTATTTGCAGCAGCCGCTGCGCAATCCCAAGCTCTTTACCCCGGAATTCTTTCCGGACGAACATCTTGCGGATCGTGCCGGCATGATGACCGATGGCGATCAGCCCGATGGTGCCGACCAGCTCCCCCCCCTGTTTAGCCCCCCAAAATCCACCGCCTGTCCGATGATAGTTCGTCTCGATATCCAACAGATCGGGCTGGTCTTCGATAGTGACCGGGACATTGAATTCAATTTGCTGAATAGGCAGGATAAGACCGGCGATGCGA
>JAATFV010000221.1 GCA_015655015.1 Chitinophagales bacterium
CCTGATGGTTACCTCGAAGGATTGGAAGATCTTCCTCCCCGCCAACGATCCTGACTTCCCCTGGACACAATACTTAGGGGGAACGGTTTGCATCAGCATCTTTTATTTTGCGACCAATCAATTCGTCGTTCAAAGGACCCTGGCCGCCAAAAATGAATGGCATGCCCGTATGGGAGTCATCTTTGCCCAGTATCTTAAATTCCTTACCCCTTTTTTGGTGATAGCTCCCGCCCTGGTATCCACTAAATTATTTCCAAACCTTCAGAAACCGGACCTTCTTTTCGTGAACTTAGTCGAACATCTGCTTCCTTCCGGCCTGGTGGGCCTCGTAATGGCAGCGCTGATGTCTGCCATCATGTCCCATCTTTCCGGGGCCATCAACTCCAGCACAACGATCCTGACCATCGATATTTATTTGCCGTATATCCGCAGCAATGCCACGGAAGCACAGGCAGTACGCTTCGGCAGGATTGCCGGCATCGTCATTATTATTTTGGGAATTGTCAGCACTGTGCTGCTGATCAACTATTCGAACAAACCGGTATTCTTATACCTTGCCAATGCCTACGGGCTTTTTACACCCGGTATAGCCGCTATGTTCCTGATGGGTATCCTCTGGAAGCGCACCACGCAGGCAGGCGCCCTGGCCGCCGGATTGCTGACGATCCCGATGTCGATCGTCTTCGAGCTCCTGTTTCCGCAAATGCCTTTCCTGAATCGCACCGGAATTGTCTTCTGGAGCTGCCTGGGACTGTGCATAGCAGTTAGTCTCCTGACAAGACCGAAACCGGACGCGGAACTGAAAGGACTGGTGTGGACCCGGCAAAGTCTTTCTTTACTGCCGGAAGAAAAGGAACAGCAACGCGGACTGCGCAATCCTTTTATCTGGTGGGCCATCATTACCGCCGTCGTTCTCTTTTTCTACATAAAATACGCCTAGTCTCAAAGCATAATCAAATTTTATATTGTAAGACTTAAATCGTTATGGAAAATAACTGGGAAGTGGTTACCGATCACTATTGCATGCTGGGTGAAGGGCCTGTCTGGGATCACAAAGAGAAAAGGATATTCTGGATAGATATTCTTAAAGGTAAGATCCATTATTACTACCCCGACCGGTATGAGCACATGACCTATGGCGTCGGACAGATGGTAGGCGCGATTGCCCTGACGGTCTCAGGCGGGATTATCGCTGCGGTTAAAGGGGGATTTGCGGTTATAGAACAGGATAAGAGAACGATCAGGTACATCGCGCCGGTAGAAAGTCACCTGCCTCATAACCGGTTTAATGACGGCAAGGTTGACCCCGCCGGACGTTTCTGGGCAGGGTCTATGTCCATTTCTAATACTCCGGGGGCCGGAACTTTATATACGCTGGAAAAAGACCTGTCCGTAAAAACGAAAATAACAGGCGTGACCTGTTCCAATGGCCTGGCGTGGAGTCCCGATAATAAGACATTATACTATATAGATACCCCCACCCGCCAGGTAGTCTCCTATCGGTATGATGTGATCAGTGGTGACATCAGCGACAAAAAGGTGATCATTGAGATCCCCAAGAGTGATGGTTATCCGGACGGAATGACGATCGATGAAGAGGGCATGTTATGGATTGCCTTGTGGGGCGGCTGGAAAATAGCCAGGTACGACCCATTTACCGGAAAACAGCTTTCGCAGATCCGGATACCCGTTTCCCGGGTGACTTCCTGTGTTTTCGGAGGCGACACCCTGGAAGATCTGTATGTGACAACGGCCAAACCCGGGCAAATGGAACATGACTTAAAAAAGGAGCCATTGGCCGGAGCGCTCTTTGTGATAAAAAATTGCGGGTTTAAAGGAATAATAGGAACTGAGTTTGATTGCGGAAGAGAGGAAATAATCAACACGGTGAAATAATCAACATGGGGGAAATAATCAACATGGGGGAAAAAATTCTCTATATATAAAAAAGAAAATTGCCATATGAACAAAAAATTTATTCTCAATCTTGGTGAGGTAGGCATGAGTGACCTCGAAACGGTAGGAGGTAAGAATGCCTCTCTGGGAGAAATGATCCAAAACCTCTCTTCCCTGGGAATTAATATTCCAGATGGATTCGTAGTCACCGTTGCCGCCTACAGGGAATTCCTTCAGTATAATAACCTGGAAAGCACCATCCGGTACATTATTGATTCCATTGATTATGAGAATATCGAATCCCTGAGAAGGGCAGGGCAGCAGGTCAGGTTATTATTGAAAAATGGCCGCTTCCCTAAAGAGATGAGCGAGCTGATCATTGAGGCATACGGAAAATTGTCTTCCCGATACAACCAGGAGTACACAGACGTAGCCGTAAGGTCTTCCGCTACAGCGGAAGACCTGCCGGATGCCTCCTTTGCAGGCCAGCAGGAAACTTTCCTCAACGTACGGGGACCGGCTTCCCTCATGGACGCCGTAAGGAATTGCATTGCCTCGCTGTTTACGGATCGCGCTATCAGCTATCGGCAGGGATTCGGTTACGATCATTTTTTGGTGGGGCTGAGCATCTGTGTGCAAAAAATGGTAAGGAGCGACCTGGGAGCGTCCGGCGTTGCTTTTAGCCTGGATACGGAAAGCGGCTTCAAAGAGGTGGTGGTGATCAACGGCTCTTTCGGGCTTGGTGAAATGGTTGTCCAGGGAGCGGTTCAGCCCGACGAGTTCATTGTTTTCAAACCTACGCTGAAAAAAGGCTTCAAGGCTATTATAGAAAAGAAA
>JAATFV010000097.1 GCA_015655015.1 Chitinophagales bacterium
CAATCTTGGAACACACGCGGCCAACGGTTTGATTAGTACCGTCCACAACATACCAGTCGCGTTTAACGGTAGCCTCGTTCGCATGTTTGGTGGTGAAATGTAATTTGCTCATTGTCTTGTTTTTTTAATTGAAGCCGCTGCTATCCCAGCGACACTAAAATTGTTTGGCGCCACCCCGTGGCCCGCTTTTAAAATTGGACCGCAAAGGTAGGTCGAATACAGGCCATTTTCCAAGAAAAAGAGGAAGTATTTTGGAGGACACCTTTGTAATAAGCTGATTGTCAATAAAAAATTTGCTTGCTTGTGATCCTCCATGAGAGAAAGGCCGGATTTTGCTGGGTTTTTACCGCTTTCATCGGTTTTTAAGGACAAACGCAGCGTAAAATTCAAATACAACAAATATGTTGTGTTTGTCAATTTTAACTATATTTGTTTTGTTATCCTGAGTTTCCTTAATAACCTAACATTCCTCATTATGCAAAGAAGACTAAGCTCCTGCAGCTACGGTAAGAGACGTACCGTAATGCGCCAAAACATTAAAACAACCGTTTATGAATCTGAGCTTCAACACGCAAGGGAATCTCTACCAGACGATCGAATTAACGTATGAAGAATTTAATCAACAATTCGGCACGAATCAGCGAAGAATGGAGCAAATTAAAAATGCCCTGTCTTTTTTTCGTATTTTTCATTCCTGCGGCTGCCAGGCCGTCTATATAGATGGCAGCTTTGTAAGCAAAAAAGAGTAGCCGGAAGATATAGATCTTTGTTTTGACCTCACCGGGGTAGATGCAGAAAATATAGAAAGAGAATTCCCTCAGTTCTTTGATGTGAAAGAAATATCCAGGATCCATAGAACTTTACAGTGCCATATTTTTCACTTTGATGAAAATTATCAACGACTTTTCAATCTTCTTTCAGAAGACCGGGATGGCAAGCCGAAGGGACTTGTAAAATTAAACCTGAAAGATTTTCTTACTTATTATGATCAAAAATGAAAAACAATATAAGATCACAAAGAAAAAGCTGCTCAGCATTTATGACGAGATAAAGCAAATACAAAGCACAAACGAGCATCTTTCGGCAAAGGAACGGCTTATCCTTGTTTCCCTGAAGACCATGCAGGATCAATTGGAGATCGAAATTGCAGCTTATGACCTTTTAAAAACAAAGGCATCACCCCTCCTGGAGGAAAGGAGCATCGATGACCTGCCCAACCTTCTCATAGAATTTAAGATTCAATCTGGCATGACTCAAAAAGAATTTTCGGAAAAAGTCGGCATGAAAGAGCAGCAGCTTCAGCGTTATGAGGCAGAGAACTTCAAAAGCATTTCTTTTAAAAACCTTTTAAAGATCCTTCATGCTATCGGATTAAAGATCACTGTAAAAGGCCTTCCACTAAAAATCCCCGCAGGAACAAAAATCTCCTCCCGAACAAATAACTTCACAGAAAATAACGGAAACAATCCCATGTCATCCCCCATTCTCGATCTCGGCCGCAACACTTTCGGCAACCCCGCCAATAAAGGCAACCTCTTGTCACTAGAGGAAGCCCACGCCCTGCTGAACGAATGGGTCCCCAATGAACGCCTGCGGCTTCACATGCGCCAGGTAGGCGCTGTCATGAAGGCATGGGCCCTGGAAAAAGAAGGGGCCGATGAACCAACAGCCCTTAAATGGGAGCTGGCCGGACTACTCCATGATGCCGACTGGGAAAAATATCCCGAAGCGCATTGCCGGATCATCATTGAAAAACTGGAAGAGCTGCGCATCGACCCCGAAGTCATTCATTGTATCGCTTCGCATGGCCCGAAATATTTCGGAGTAGAACCGGAAAATACTATGGACAAAATGATCTATGTATTCGATGAATTATCCGGCTTCATCCACGCCTCCGCCCTGATCCGCCCTACCCGTTATGAAGGCATGGACGTAAAAGGCATTTTAAAGAAGCTAAAGACAGCCTCCTTCGCCGCCCAGGTGAGCCGGGACGATATCAGCGACGCCCTTTCCCGCATCGGCCAGCCCCTGGAAGAGATCATCCAATTCATCATCGATCACCAGAAAGAGGTGTTATAACAGCTAGTCGGCATTAGACGGCGATCCTCCGCCCCTCACCCTTATATACTCAAACCCGCCCCCATCTACTCCATTAACAGACAGGTACAATGTGTCCTGATGCAATTCAATGAGCTGGGCAAAATAAGGTAAATATGAAGGCCCCCCCGTATCAGCCACTTTGAACGTAATAGCAGACGCCGGCCCATTGGTATATACATTCTTTACATTGCCAACATTATAGGTACCAGCCTCAGACAAATTCCCATTTACTGTCTTTTTGTAGTCATGATCTCCCTGCAGACTTAAGATGCAGACGGAATCAGGCCCCGGACGAAAGATACGTCCGGTTATCCCTCCATAGTAAAGTGTTAATTTCCAATCGCCGTACAACCGGCCATTTAAAGATCCGTCTTTTTTGCACCCGCCTGATAGTATTATCAGCAGTAACAAGCCCGAAGGCAGTAAAAATTTCATATGAGGGTTTTCAGCATATGACAAAAGTGTCCGAAATCCCGTTGCACCCGGGCTCTACTAGTTTTCCATATACAGCCGCCGGAGTACGCCAAGGAAACCGGGCCGGATGGAGCTCCCAGCCTAAAAATCAATCCCAAACCACTTTTTCCGCTCTTTTTTCTGGTACTTTTCGTAGTTGAACCTGTATAATTTGCCCGGACGATGAGGGACGTCCGATTCCAGCTCACCGGTATCCTCCAGCAGTCCCATAGAAAAGAATTTCTTCCGGAAATTGCGCCGGTCAAGCTTTACATCCAGGATAGCCTCGTACAGGTTCTGCAACTCCCGCAGCGAAAATTGTTTCGGCAAAAGACTAAAACCCAGGGGATGCTCCTGTATTCTTTTCTGCAGCCATTCATAACATACATTCAGGATCAGCTGATGATCAAACGCCATTTCGGACAGGGTCGTGACCCGGTGCCAATGCAGCTCATTATCATGTATTTTCAGCTTATGGTGCTCGATATTGATAAGAGAACAATAGGCGATCGTGACCACCCGGGCAGCAGGATGACGGCCTACCTCACCAAATGCCTTGACCTGCTCCAGGTAAACATCATCCATGCCCGTACGCGCTTTCAGGATACGGTAAGCCGCCTGGTCCAGGTCTTCATGGTTGTGCACCAGGTCGCCCAGCAGGGACCATTTATTATCGAATTTCTCCAGATCGGATTTGATCAGCAACACTTTTAATTCATTATCGTCAAACCCGAAGATTACACAGTCCACAGAAATACCAATGATACCGTCGCTTTCCAGTTGCGTTAAAATGGTCTTGATATTCGTCTGACTGGTCAGGACTCCGTCGGTTGATACGGCAGCTTCGTTCGAAGGTGTTGCAGGGCTCATAACTACGAATTTAATTCCTTTTCTGATATGCCTTCTTTTCCCCCGGTTAAAATTAACGGCGAGCCATTCGATTCACCTAAATTTACAGCATCAAATTTTCTGTATGTATTCCTCCGAACAGACCCAACGACTAGAGAAACAAACTATGGCCCTGCTGGCAGCCGCCCGCAAACATCCGCTGGAAGCGGCTAAGCTGGAAGTGCTCAGGGATGTCCTGCGTTTCCATGAGTACCGTTATGCCATCATGAACGAGCCGCTGATCTCGGATTTTGAATACGATACGTTATATAAGGAGCTGGAAAAGATCGAGGGAGAGCACCCCGGGCTCATAACACCCGATTCCCCTACCCAGCGGGTAGCCAGGGGGCTGACGAAAGAGTTCCCTACCGTTCAGCACCTGGTGCCCATGCTGTCCCTGGAAAATTCTTACAATGAGGACGACCTGCTGGATTGGGACCGGAAAGCCCGTGAGCTCACGGGACTGGAAGAATTGGAATATTGTGTCGAACCCAAATTTGACGGGGCCAGCATTTCCCTGATCTACGAAAATGACTATTTACTTCGCGGAGTGACCCGGGGAGATGGAGTGGCAGGCGATGAGATCACTGCCAATATCCGGCAGATCCGTTCCGTACCCCTTTCCGCCGCCTTCTCCCGGTACGGCCTTTCCCAGATCGAAATCCGTGGGGAAGTGCTGATGAATAAGGATAATTTTAAAAAATATAATGAGCAGCTGGCCGAACAGAATATCGCCCCGCTGGCCAACCCCCGCAATGCCGCAGCCGGTTCCCTGAGAATAAAAGATCCCAAAGAAGTGAGCCGCCGCAATCTGGAAGCCTTTCTTTATCATGTGAGCTATTTTACGACGATCGAAGGCTGGCAGATGGCAGACGGACATCTTATCAGCCCCGAAGGCCAGGCCGCGGGTAACCGGAAGGGCGCCGGCAGCAAGTCCGATGCAGAAGGCCGGCCGGCCGAAGCACCGGTGCATCAGGCATTAAAAACCCATAGCGGATGTCTGAAAATGCTTTGGGACTTAGGCTTTCGCAGCCCGCAGAAAGAGAAAACAGTCGTCAAAGGAATACAAGCCGTGGTCGCCTATTGTCACGAGTTCGAAAAACAGCGGGATGACCTGCCCTACGAGATCGACGGCATGGTAATCAAGGTAAATTCCATCGCCCTGCAGGACCAGATGGGCATGACCACCCATCATCCCCGTTGGGCCATCGCCTTTAAGTTCAAAGCCCGGCAGGCCACCAGCACCCTGCGCGAGGTCAAATTCCAGGTAGGTCGTACCGGCAGCATCACCCCGGTAGCCAAGATCGACCCGGTGCCGCTCAGTGGAGTCACCGTTAGCTCCATCTCCCTGTTCAACGAGGAAGTGGTCCGTGAAAAAGATGTACGTATCGGGGACCGGGTATTAGTAGAACGGGCCGGAGACGTTATACCTTATATAGTCAAACCGCTGACAGAGCTCCGTACCGGCGCCGAAACAGCGATCGTCTTTCCCACCCATTGCCCGGTTTGCCATACCAGGCTGGAGAAGCCGGAAGGGGAAGCCGTATGGCGCTGCATAAATATCAACTGTGAAGCCCAGGTAGTGGAACGCATTATCCATTTCGCCAGCAAGGATGCCATGGATATCCGCAGCTTCGGCGATGCCATCGTCAGGAAGCTGTTCAAGCTGGAATATCTGAAGAGCATACCGGGCATCTATACGCTTCCCTTTGATAAGATCCGGGAGATGGAGGGATTTGGAGAAAAAAGCGTGAGCAACCTGCAATCGGCCATTGAGACCTCCAAACAGCAGCCCCTGCACCGGCTCATCTTCGGACTGGGCATCCGTTATGTCGGAGAGACTACGGCCAAGGTCCTTGCCGCCTCGGTCAGCGATCTGCTGGACCTTGCCGACCGCTCCCCGGAAGACCTGCTGAACCTGGAAGACGTAGGCCCCAAAGTGGCCACCAGCGTGTTTGAGTTCTTCCGCAACCCCGCCAACCTGGAGATCTTACACCAGCTGAAATCCCTGGGACTGACCCTGAAAAGCACCAAATCCACCGGGACAAAAGGGGGCAACCTGAATGGGCAAACGTTCTTATTCACGGGCACCCTAAGCCGGCTGAAGCGATCCGATGCCGAAGAAACAGTGGAAAAGAACGGAGGGAAGCTGCTCAGCGGAGTGAGCAGCAAGCTCAACTACCTGGTGGTAGGGGAGGATGCCGGTAGTAAGCTGGAAAAAGCCAAAAAAATCACCTCGATCCAAATACTCACGGAAGACGAATTTATAAAGCTCCTTGAAAAAGCGTAAGACATATAAGAATATTTTCTTACGTTACTGGTAATTCGAAAATCTTTTCCGTAACTTTAAGAAAATTGTAGGCATGATTAGAAAACTCACCGGCGAAGTTTGGAAACCTTTGCAGTTTCCCGGCTGGAAACAACTCCGAAAAAAATATGCTCTTTCATCACTGGGTCGTGTAGCCAGTTACTCAGAAGATGTCCTGACCGATGGCAAATTGCTCAACGGCAGTCTTACAACCGGCTACAAAACACTCAACCTGCATCGCCCCGGCAACAACGGCACACTCTACATCCATCGCGAGATCGCCCGTTTGTTCCTGGGTAAAGGTTCTGCGAAACACAAGTATGTCATTCATGTTAATCACAACAAGCTTGACAATGCATCCAAAAATTTGAAATGGGCCACCCTCGAAGAGATGATCGCTCATCAGCAGAAAAGCCCTGCGAAGATCGCTTACAAAAAAGTTCAGGCCAATCGCACGGTTGGATTGAAGCTGACGGCCACCCAGGTAAAAACTATTAAGAAAACGCTCTCGAGCAAAAACAGGCAGCTCACCATCAAGAAGCTGGCAGAGAAATACAACGTCAGCGAAATGACTATGTATCGCATCAAGAGCGGCGAAAATTGGGGCAGGATCAAATAGATCCCTCCTATCCTATCATCCTATCTCCGGACAAACCTGGTTGCCCGGGTGGAATAACGAGCCTGAAGAAAAATCAGAAAGGAAAATATAGCTATGTTGCAAGGCGCTACAGTCAGGTTTTTGAAAGACCTCAAAAAGAATAACAATCGGCCCTGGTTCGAAAAAAATAAAAGTGCATACCTGGCTGCAAAAGAAGATATAGACGCTTTTACACAACAGGTAATTGACGGATTGGGCAAAATAGATGCAGATATTGCACCGCTTACGCCAAAGGATTGCACTTTTCGCATCTACCGTGACGTAAGGTTCTCCAAAGACAAATTACCCTATAAGACGAATATGGGCGCCTACTTCAACAAGGGGGGCAAAAAGGCGTCTACAGCGGGTTATTATTTTCATTGCGAACCTGGCCAGAGCATGGCAGGCGGCGGTCTATGGATGCCGATGCCTCCTGAGCTGAGCAAGGTCCGGCAGGAGATCGATTATAATTTTGAAGAGTGGAAAAAAATTGTCGGCCATCGCAATTATAAAAAGATCTTCCCCGACGGCGTAGACGGCATCGATGTGCTGGCCAGACCCCCCAAAGGTTATGAGGCGGAAAATCCGGCTATCGAATTCCTTAAAATGAAAAGTTTCGTCGTCCGTCGTTCCCTTTCAGACGCAGACCTGCAGTCCAAATCTCTTCTGAAAGAAGTATTAAAGACTTTTGAAACGATGAAGGATTTTATTCATTTCCTCAATCGTTCTATGGAATAATCAAACAGGCCCGGCCCTTCGGGCCGGGCCTGTTTGATTAAAGAAGTCCCTGCTGCAGCAGGTATTCCGCGATCTGTACGGCATTGGTAGCCGCCCCCTTCCGGAGATTATCGCTTACCACCCACATATTCAGCGTCTTTGCCTGTGTTTCATCCCTTCTCAATCTCCCCACGAACACCTCGTCTTTCTCGTGAGCGTCCTTAGGCATGGGATATAGCTGCTTAGCGGGATCATCCACCAGGATCACTCCGGGGGTCTCTGTCAGCAATTTTTTCACTGCCTCCAGGTCGAATTCTTTTTCGAACTCTACATTCACTGCTTCACTATGCCCCCCAATTACGGGTATGCGTACGGTCGTTGCCGTTACACCGATGGAATCATCCCGCATGATCTTCCTCGTCTCATTCACCATTTTCATTTCTTCCTTCGTATATCCATTATCGAGAAATACATCGATCTGGGGAATGGCGTTCAGATCGATGGGGTATTTATAGGCCATCTCTCCCTGTGTTCCTTTTCTTTCATTCATTAGCTGCGTCACGGCTTTAACACCTGTTCCCGTTACACTCTGATAGGTAGACACGACGATCCTCTTTATCTTGTATTGCTTATGCAGGAGATTCAGGGCCACGACCATCTGGATCGTCGAACAGTTGGGATTGGCGATAATCTTATCTTCTTTTGTCAATGCATCCGCATTCAGTTCAGGTACAATCAGTTTTTTTGAAGGGTCCATCCTCCAGGCGGAAGAATTATCAATCACGGTAATGCCGGCTGCCGCAAATTTGGGAGCCCATTCCAGGGAAGTGCTGCCGCCTGCCGAAAAGATAGCCACATCGGGTTTAGCAGCAATGGCATCAGCCGCGCTCACTACCTTATATTTCTTACCCTTGAATTCCACTTCCTTTCCGACAGATCTTTCCGAAGCGACAGGGATCAGTTCCGTAACAGGAAAATTCCGTTCTGCCAGTACCGTTAACATTTTGGTGCCAACTAAACCCGTGGCGCCTACGACTGCAACTTTCATTGTTTGTTTTATTTTTTATTTAGTTTTTAAAAGTCAAAATTGGTCCACAGAAACAATGGCCCGAAGCAAAAAAGCCTTCCCACTGTGTGGGAAGGCTCTTATTATCTTGGTATACAAAACAATCAAACACCTTCCCGCTGCGGGAACTGCTTCTTAATTTGCTTTGTATGTTTCATTATCACTGTCATAAACGGGCCCAAAAATAGCTATAAATAGTTTTTCGCCAAATTTTATTTAGCAAAGTGGACCACAGGTCCGCTGGCCGAAGGCCCATCATTAGACTCGAATGCCGGACGGTTCATCCGTTTCGGTATTCGCTGAACTTCCTCCCTAGGCGCGCGAAGGGCAAACCTCACGGCACGATCTCTATATCAAAGTTTACCAGCTCTACAAACTGGCGTATCCGGGCATCAATATCCGCTTGGGTGATCTCTTTCAGGCGGGAAGGACCGAACTTTTCCACGCAAAAAGAAGCCATCGCAGAACCCACGATGATCGCAGTTTTCATATTCTCAAAAGAAATATCTTTCTTGCTGGCGATATAACCGATAAAACCACCCGCGAACGTATCCCCGGCACCGGTAGGATCGAATACCTCTTCCAGGGGCAGGGCCGGTGCAAAAAAGACCTGGTCGCCATGGAAAAGCAGGGCGCCATGTTCTCCTTTCTTAATAATTACATATTTAGGCCCCATTTTCATGATCGCCTTTGCCGCCCGCACCAGGGAAAATTCCCCGCTGAGCTGGCGGGCCTCCCCGTCATTCACTGTCAGCACATCCACCATGCCCAATAATTCTTTCAGCTCAGGCAATGCAATGTCCATCCAGAAATTCATCGTATCCATGGCGATCAGCCTTGGACGCTTCTTCATCTGCCTGATCACGCTGATCTGCACAGAAGGAGCCAGGTTGCCCAGCATCAGGAACTCACTGCCCTGGTAGCTATCAGGCACGACGGGCTTGAAATCCCCCAGCACGTTCAGATCCGTCACCAGGGTATCCCGGGTATTCATATCCATGTGATATTTCCCGCTCCAGAAAAAGGATTTTTTGTCAGGAACGATCTCCACGGCCTCCAGGTTTACCCCGCGGCTCTTCAACTGGTCCATTTCCTCTTTGGCGAAATCATATCCCACGATGGAGACCTGGTTGATCGGCTTAATGAAATTACTGGCCGCATAAGCAATATAAGTAGCAGCTCCGCCTACGATCCAGTCGGTCTTTCCAAAAGGAGTCTCGATTGCATCATAAGCCATTGATCCTACAACAATTAGTGACATATTTATAATTTTTAGAGAAAAGCCGTGCAAACCTACACGAATTTTTGCACAAAATCGAACTAACGATTGTTAGTTTCGGCTATCTTTATGCCTTCTTATGGCAAAAATTCAGAGTAAAAAGAACGGCACCAAGAAGGAGGTCATCATAGAAAAGGCTTCCAGGTTATTCCGTGAAAAAGGGTTTGGGGCCGCCTCCATGCGCGACCTCGCGGAAAAAGTAGGGGTGGAAGCCGCCAGCCTGTACAATCATATTCAATCCAAATCCGAGATCCTCCAGACCATTTGTTTCGAAGTTGCCAATAAATTCATGTCCAACCTCGAAACCGTGGAAGCCAGCCCTCAATCCACCGTTAAAAAGATGGAGGATATTATCCGGCTGCATATCCGGATGATGCTGGATCAATATGAGTTCGTATATATCTCCGATCATGAGTGGAGGCATCTTCCCGAACCCTACCTCTCTAATTTTCTCAACCAGCGAAGGAGCTACCGCAAACGGCTGGGGAATATCATTGAAGATGGCATTGAAAAAGGAGAAATGAAAAACATTAATTCTTATACCGCCGTCCTGATCATTTTATCCGCTATCAGCGGCATCGATTCCTGGCAGCGCTCCCGTAAAAGCACCAGCGCAGAAGATCTCGAATCAAATATGGTGAAATATCTCATCGAAGGACTTAAAAAATAGTGTAATCCAAAACATGGCCAGTCATTTCAGCAAATTACAGGTAGAAGATATCCGAAGGGAGACCGCCGACTGCGTATCCGTTTCCTTTTCCATTCCCCGGGAGCTACAGGATGTCTTCCGGTTCCGGCAGGGGCAGAATATCACGATCCGATACCAGGTGGACGGAGAAGAGATCCGTCGCTCCTACTCGATCTGCAGCAGCCCCCTGGACGACGAATTGCGCATCGCTATTAAGAAAGTGCCGGGCGGCCTGTTCTCTACCTATGCCAACGATCAGCTCCATAAAGGGGCCCTGCTGGAGGTGCTGCCCCCGACCGGCAAGTTCTATACAGCATTGGATCCCGCCCATCAGAATAACTACCTGGCATTTGCCGCAGGCAGCGGCATAACGCCCATTCTATCCCTGATCAAGACTACGCTGGCCACCGAGCCCGACAGCCATTTTACCCTGGTATACGGCAATCGCCATCGTCCTTCCATTATCTTCCGGGATGAGCTGGAGTCGCTGAAGAGCCGCTACATGAGCCGGTTTGCCCTCCACCATATCCTCAGCCGGGAGAAAATGGATATCCCCTTAAACCAGGGAAGGATCACCACCGAAAAGTGCGGGGAATTATGCGGAAAGCTGATCGATCTGCCGGGAATGGACGAGATCTTTATCTGCGGACCGGGAGAAATGATCTTCACTGTTAAAGACTGGCTGGAGCAAAAAGGGGTCGATCCCAAAAAAGTCCATTTTGAATTATTCAACACGATAGATGCAGGGGCGGTCCCTCAATCGGGAGGCCGGCGCGCCCGGACCGGGGAGGAGCGGCTGGCGGCAGACGCCGCCCTCAAAGGAAAAACCAGCAAGGTCACCGTTAAGCTGGACGGGATCAGCTATGATTTTGACCTGCCCTTTGACGGGGAGCCGATCCTGGACGCCGCCCTGCAACAGGGAGCCGACCTGCCCTTTGCCTGTAAAGGGGGAGTCTGCTGTACCTGCCGGGCCAGGCTGACGGAAGGAAATGTGGAGATGGAAGTGAACTATGCGCTGGAAGCAGAAGAGCTGGCCGCCGGATTTATATTGGCCTGCCAGTCCCATCCCAGGACGGAGAGGGTGATTATCGACTTTGATTCGAAATAAAAAGAGCCTGGAACGCCTGGTTCCATGCTGTATAAATTTCTTCAGCAACCTCGTTACCAGTTGTCCTGCATCAGATAGCCAGGGCCATATAATTTTGGCCGGCAGAACTAACACTTGTTAGCATTTTCACCGAAAAAAAGTATCTTTGATATTCAAATTTTCAACGCATGTCCCTGCAGGAATTCGAAAAAATATTTCAGGATAAAGTAGATAAAGACATCCGGATCGAACCGAAGGACTGGATGCCGGATGCCTACCGGAAGACCCTGGTCCGGCAGATCTCCCAGCATGCCCACAGCGAGATCGTAGGGATGCTCCCGGAGAGCAACTGGATCACCCGCGCCCCCACCCTCAAGAGAAAGGCCACGCTCATCGCAAAAGTGCAGGATGAGGCCGGACATGGGTTATATCTCTATTCTGCTGCAGAGACAATGGGCACCAGCCGCGACGAAATGATCGGGCAGCTCCATAACGGAAAAGCCAAATATTCTTCCATCTTCAATTATCCCACGCTCACCTGGGCAGACATGGGAGCGATCGGCTGGCTGGTCGATGGCGCTGCTATTATGAACCAGGTGCCCCTGTGCCGCGCGTCCTACGGCCCTTATGCACGAGCCATGGTGCGTATTTGCAAGGAAGAAAGCTTCCACCAGCGCCAGGGATTCGAGATCCTGCTGGTCTTGAGCCGGGGAAGCCAGGCCCAGCGGAGGATGTGCCAGGATGCCATCGACCGCTGGTGGTGGCCCTCCATCATGATGTTCGGCCCCAATGACGATGCATCCCCCCATACGGCGCAAAGTATGCAGTGGAAGATCAAACGTTTCACCAATGACGAGCTGCGCCAGAAATTTGTAGATGTCTGCGCAGAACAGATAAAAATACTGGGGATGACCATCCCCGATCCTGAGCTGGCCTGGAATGAAGAAAAAAAACACTATGATTTCGGTCCCATCGACTGGGAAGAGTTCCGGGAAGTGATCAATGGCAACGGCCCCTGCAATAAAGAAAGGCTGGCAGCCCGGGTGAAGGCGCATGAAGACGGCGCCTGGGTAAGAGAAGCGGCATTGGCGCACGCGGAAAAAAGAAGGTCGAAAGAACAGAAAGCAATCGCATAATGTACGCACTTGATTCATTTGAAAACACAACAATATGTCGGAACAACAATGGCCCCTCTGGGAGATCTTTATCCGCAGCAAACAAGGGCTGGATCATAAACATGCCGGCAGCCTCCACGCCGCGGACGCGCAGATGGCTATCGAAAATGCCAGGGACGTATACACCCGCCGCATGGAAGGCGTGAGCATCTGGGTCGTGGAAAGTAAATACGTTCATGCATCCAACCCCGATGAGGCCTCCTCCTTCTTCGACCCCGCCAATGACAAGGTCTACCGCCATCCGACTTTTTATGATCTACCGGACGAATTAAAGCATATGTAAAAATGTCCCAGCAGCAAGCCCTTATCAACTATACTTTACATCTGGCAGACGATGTCCTGATCCTGGGTCACCGCAACAGCGAATGGACAGGCCACGGGCCTATCCTGGAACAGGATATTGCCATTTCCAATATTGCCCTGGACCTGATCGGCCAGGCCAGGAATTTCTATCAGTATGCCGCCCGGCTCATCAATCAGTCCGGTCAGGAAAACAGCCACGACAGGCAGCACATACTCCCGGATACAGGAAGGACATCGACCGGAACGGAAGTGACCGAGGACGATCTAGCCTATCTGCGCGACGGCTGGGATTTTAAGAACTCCTTACTGGTGGAACAATCCAATGGCGACTGGGCCAGGAGCATTTTAAGGCAATTCTTTTTCAGCGCCCATCAGTTCTATCTGTACGAATGGCTGCAATACAGCAAAGACGCAGAGCTGGCGGCCATCAGTGAAAAAGCATTTAAAGAAGTCACCTATCATCTCCGCTGGAGCAGCGAATGGGTCATCCGACTGGGTGACGGAACGGCCGAAAGCCATTCCCGCATGGAAAATGCGTTGGCAGACCTTTGGAAATTCACGGGGGAGCTTTTTATTCCCGCCGCTTACGAACAGGAGCTGGCCGATGGAGAGTTCGTACCCCAGCTATCGCTGCTGCAACCCAAATGGGAAGAAAAAGTCAGGGAGATATTTGCCGAAGCCACCCTCTCCTGGCCCGGCGGGCCAGCGGATTCCGGCCCGGGAACACGAACGCAGCGCATCGCCGGGGAACCGGATACCGGAAAAAGAAGCGGCATGTTATCGGGCGGTAAAGAGGGCAGGCATACCGAGCAGCTGGGTTATATTCTCGCGGAAATGCAATTCCTGCAAAGAGCTTATCCCGGCTGTGAATGGTAAACAGAGGCCCACGAATGAACCCGGATCCCCGCGGATCTTTATTTCTATTATGAACGACCCGACAACAGAAAAGATATGGTCCTTATTGGAGGAGGTAACCGACCCGGAAGTCCCGGTCCTCTCCATCCTCGATCTGGGCATCGTAAGGGAGGTGCGTCTGGAAGAAGATCGTGTGGAGGTGACTGTTACTCCTACCTACAGCGGCTGCCCTGCCATGGATGTCATACGCATGAATATAAGGATGGCCCTGCTGCAGCAGGGGTATAAAGATGTCACGATCCGGACCGTGCTTTCACCCGCCTGGACCACCGACTGGATGAGTGAAAAGGGAAAGGATAAATTACGGGCTTATGGTATTGCAGCGCCGATGCCCATGCAACAGGTCTGCCACCCGGGATTGTTCCGGCAGGAAGAAGCGATCCCCTGCCCGCATTGCCATTCCTTTCATACCAGCCTGATCAGCCAGTTCGGCAGTACCGCGTGTAAAGCGCTCTACCGCTGCGAGGACTGTAAAGAGCCTTTCGATTACTTTAAGTGCCACTAATCATCGTGAGTGCCGCGGGTCATCGTTAGTCTCCCTAAACATTGTTTAGTGTCTGTCATCATCCGGACCAGTGATAATCATTAACCTCCCTGATCCATTATGTATATTTAAGTTATTGTACGCCTAACTAAATCATTATGTCTTCCATCTTATTTGAGATCCGCGATCAGATCGCCTTCATCACCCTCAACCGCCCCGATAAGCTCAATGCCTTCAATCGGGAAATGGCCCTGCTCTTGCAGGATAAGCTGGATGAATGCGCCAGCCTCCCTGAAATAAGAGCTGTCTATCTTACCGGAGCAGGCAAAGGCTTCTGCGCAGGTCAGGACCTGGCGGAAGTCGTAGATCCTTCCGGCCCCGGCATGAAAAGGATCCTGAGCGAACACTATAATCCCATTGTCACCCGGATACGCCAGCTCCCCAAGCCCGTCATAGCAGCAGTAGGAGGAGTAGCCGCCGGCGCCGGCGCCAATATCGCCCTTTGCTGCGATGTAGTGGTGGCTGCACAATCAGCCTCTTTCATACAGGCATTTTCAAAGATCGGCCTCATTCCGGACAGCGGGGGGACGTATTTCCTGCCCCGCCTGATCGGCTGGCAGAAGGCCTCCGCCCTATCCATGCTGGGAGATAAGATCGGCGCCGCCGAAGCAGAAAGAATGGGCATGATCTATAAGGTTTATGAGGATGGGGAGTTCCCGGAAGCGTCCAGGGCCCTGGCGACAAAACTCGCCGGCTTGCCCACCAGGGCATTGGCTTTTACCAAACAAGCCCTGAATGCCTCCTCCATCCATTCTTTGGAAGAGCAATTGCTGCTGGAAGATGAATTGCAGCAGCAGGCGGCTGCGACCAAAGACTATTCGGAAGGCGTGCAGTCCTTCCTGGAGAAAAGGCCGGCTTCCTTCAAAGGATCCTAAAACGCCCCGGGTGTTTTGCGAATAACCAGGCAAAACGAAGTTGTCCCACATGAGGACGGCGGTTCACCCATTCCGGCAAACGCCGGAGATCGACACGATGACGCACAAACACGACAACGCACAGAAAAAGACCCTTATGATATACGAATTCAAAGGATTCAGACCAACAATCCATCCATCCTCTTTCGTCCACCCGCAGGCAGCCGTTACAGGAAATGTAATTATCGGCAGGAACGTCTACATAGGCCCCGGAGCCGCTATCCGCGGTGATTGGGGGCAGATCCTCATCGAAGATGGCTGCAACGTCCAGGAGAACTGCACCGTCCATATGTTCCCCGGCACCACCGTATGGTTGAAAGAAGGAGCGCATATAGGTCATGGGGCCATCATACACGGGGCTGTTATCGGCCGTAATTGCCTGGTAGGCATGAACAGCGTTATCCTGGACAATGTGGAGATCGGTGATGAATGTATCATCGGAGCCCTCAGCCTGGTAAAAACCGGCGAAAAGATTCCTCCCCGCAGCATGCTGGTCGGTAATCCCGCCAAAATAATAAAAACCGTCAGCGATGAAATGATCCGGTGGAAGACGGAGGGCACCATCCTGTACCAGGCGCTGCCGCAGGAGATGCAGAAGGATTGGAAGATCACCGAAGCGGGGAATGGCCCCGCGGAGCCCCATGATACGGCTGGGGAAGCGGACCGGCCCGCCGATGACATCCGGGATAGTGGACCTGGGTCCGACCCAGATATAAAAAACTATCGGACCTGGGAACAAACAAAGGATTCCCGGGTGGAAGAATCCTCCCAACCCTATGGCAGGCGGAAGTATACAGTGGAGGAGTACCTTGCCTTCGAAGCAGATTCCCGGGAGAAGCATGAATATTATAACGGGGAGATCTTTGCGATGGCCGGCGCCAAAATGGATCACGACAGGATCGTGACCAATATGATAGTCCATCTGGGTCATAAATTACGGGGCGGTGGATGCCAGACCTTCACAGGCGATTTTCGGGTCTATGTCGAGGCGAATGAGCTGTTCACCTACCCGGATCTTTCCATCGTCTGTGGAAAACCCCTCACCCGGAATGACGACGAGATGCACCTGATGAACCCAACCGTCCTGATCGAAGTGCTGTCGCCTTCCACGAAAGATTACGACCGGGGGGACAAGTTCAGGTTATACCAGGAACTACCCTCCTTACAGGAATATATCCTGGTCGATTCCAAATCTATTCTGCTGGAGCAATTCGTGAAGCAGGCAGACGGCAACTGGATATCCCGGAAGCACAGCCGGTTAACGGATATTTTCCGGATGGAGACCACGGGCGCCGGGTTGGCCCTGGAGGAAATCTATGAAGGGACCCAGTTTCCTAAACTGACTATATAAGAGTTATCTTTGCCGTCTTAATTGAAAGTTCAGTGGAAAAATCAAATTTTGTAGACCAGATACGGGTTTTTTGCAGAAGCGGGCATGGCGGCGCTGGTAGCAAACATTTTGCGCATACCAAATATACCGATATGGCAGGGCCCGATGGCGGAGACGGAGGACGTGGCGCCCACATCATTTTACGGGGAAGCAAACACCTGTGGACCCTCCTGCACCTGCGTTATTATAAAAATGTGCTGGCGGAAGATGGAGAGAACGGCAGCGGCAGCAACTGTACCGGCCGCTCGGGAAAAGATATCATCATCGAAGTGCCGCTGGGAACGATCGCCCGGGACGCAGAGACCGGCGTCACAGAAGCTGAAATACTGGAAGACGGACAGGAGCTGGTCTGGGTGAAAGGCGGTCGGGGCGGCCTGGGGAATGCCCGCTTTGCAACCCCCACCAATCAGGCTCCCGAACACGCACAACCGGGTGAACCCGGCACGGAAGGCTGGAAAGTCCTGGAACTAAAAGTCCTGGCCGACGTGGGATTAGTAGGTTTTCCCAATGCCGGCAAATCCACCTTATTGTCAGTCATGACCGCCGCTACTCCCAAGATAGCCGATTATGCTTTTACGACTATCACCCCCCAGCTTGGCATGGTAGAGTATCGCGACGGCCGGTCATTTTGCATGGCCGATCTTCCCGGTATCATCGAAGGAGCCGCAGAAGGCAAGGGCCTGGGACACCGTTTCCTTCGTCATATCGAACGGAATCCCGTCCTGCTATTTCTCATCCCTGCCGATAGTAAAGATCATGGAGAGGAATACAATATCCTGAAAAGTGAGCTGGAGAAATATAATCCCGAACTCCTGCACAAACGGTTTATCATCGCTATCAGCAAAAGCGATATGCTGGACGATGAGCTGAAAGAAGCCATCGCAAAGGAGCTTCCCCCAAATATTCCGCACTTGTTCATCTCGTCCATCACCCAACAGGGCATCATCACCTTGAAAGATCTGTTATGGAAAGTGTTGAACGAAGATCAGCAGTAAGGTAAATCACATACATCCTCCTTAACACAAATTTCATGCACCTCTATTGCATTTTAACAAATAGCATCTTATATTTGCAATAAGACTACGTTCTTTTACGTTCTTCCATTCAGCAGCCTGCCATTTCGCTGTTACGATTGTCCCGCCTCTTTTCTTGCTGCCACGTCTAAAAGATTGCCATTCAGATTGCACACGCCTTCACATTGCTGCTGCCCCGATTGACCAGCCACTATCATCTGCATTGCTGTTGCCATATTACTGCATTGCTGTTGCCATATCACAGTATTGCTGCCTTCCCTGAATGTTCTGCCACACTAATATTGCTTCCGTCATACTATATATTCCTCTTACGATTGCTGCCTTCCGGGTTGCTTCCACCTGATTAAAATCCGATTGTCCGGTCATATAATATGTTCATCGTCATTAAAACACATTTATATGAAGCAACGTTTCATCGCCGCCTTCGGCAAGCTTATCCCGGGGATCTTTTTCCTCCTTGTCGCCGCTGCCACACAAGCGCAGTCTACCTCCGAGAATAGCAGTTCCGCGAATAGCAGTAGTAAAGAGGATACCGTCCGGGTAAAATACCTGGGAGCCCAGGACGACCTGGTATTATTCAACGTGACCTATCCCAATCCGGGAGGCGCCGCCTTCAGCCTTGTTATAAAAGACCAGGACGGAACAGAATTATACAAGAACGCTTACTCCGAAAAGAATTTTCACAAACAATTCCGGCTTCCGCGGGCAGACAGGAGCAGGATCACGTTTATCCTCCGGAACAATAAAGAGGCGGATGTTGTAAAGACTTTCCAGATCAATGTCAACAGCCGTTATGTCGAAGACGTAGCCGTGAAAAAACTCTAGTTAGCCCATTCATTCATTTCTGTAACACACAAAAACCATTTTTATGAACCAGGTAATCTCCAACACCAAAAAAGTCCTCGCACTTTCCATTTTATTGATCTCCGGCAGCCTGATCAGCCGGGCAGGCAATAATGAACCCAGTGAGCCTGTTGAAAAACGCACCGGCAGCGCCACCTCGGCAGAAGTTAAATACATCGGCAGCAATGAAGGCGATCCCTTATTCAATGTTGTGTATAATAACAGCAATGGCGCCCGGTTCAGCATAAAAGTACTGGATAACGAAGGCCATCAGCTCTTCCAGGGCGTTTATACCGACAGGAAATTCAACAAAAAATTCAAAGTGACTGACGCAGCCAGCTATAGCAAATTAATTTTTGTTATCCGGAACTTCCAGGACAATTCCGTACAGAGCTTTGAGGTCAACTCCAATAGCCGCATGGTAGAAGAGGTAGATGTGACGGAAGTAAAATAACGGGACCGGTACCCTGGCTCCGCCGTTACCGGCACGTGCTCATCCCGTTACTGGCACCCGGCTCCTCCCGTTTGGGCATGTTAATATTTTTGCAGAGGTTTGTCCCTGCAAAAATATTAACCATATGCATCCAAAAAAGCTTCTCCTGACGATTGTCTTGTCCAGTATTCTATTCCGCGGCTTTGCCGACGAAGGCATGTGGCTGCCGCTCCTGCTGGGTGAGCAGGTCTATAATGACATGGTGAAGAAAGGGCTGAAACTCACCAAAGAACAGCTTTACAGCATTAACAAAGCCTCTCTCAAAGACGCCATTATCATCTTTGGACGAGGTTGCACCGGGGAGATCGTCAGCAGCGAAGGGCTGATCTTTACCAATCACCATTGCGGTTATGAGGCGATCGCTTCCTCCAGCTCCATCGAGCATAACTATCTTCATGATGGTTTCTATGCCAAGAGTCAAAAGGAAGAGATACCAGCCCGCGGACTGTATGTAGACTTCCTGGTGAAAATTGACGACGTAACAAAAGAGGTAGAGGATTCCGCCAAAGGATTGAGCGGCGATCAGCGGGCCGCGAAGTTACGGACAGTGCTCGCAGTCATTAATACCCGCTATTCTGACAGCTCGCGGAGCATTACGGGAAGAGTAAGCCCGCTGTTCAAAGGTAACCAGTTCCTGGTCTTTGTCTATCAACGTTATAACGATATCCGCCTCGTGGGCGCTCCCCCGGAAAGTATCGGTAAGTTCGGCGGCGACACCGACAACTGGGAATGGCCCCGGCATACAGGCGATTTCTCCATCTTCCGGGTATATATGGGCAAAAATGGCCAGCCCGCCGATTATTCTCCCGAGGACATTCCCCTGAAGCCAAAATATTTCCTGCCCGTCTCGCTGAAAGGACTGAAAGACGGGGATTATTCCATGATCTACGGCTATCCCGGCAGCACCAACCGCTATGAGACTTCTTATGGAGTAAAACAGAAGATCGACATCGACAACCCTACCCTGGTAAAACTCCGGGATCTTCGCCTGAAATATATGTTCGCAGAGATGAGAAAAGACCCTGCCATCAAGCTGCAGCTGGGTTCCAGTTATGCCAGTATCGCCAATTACTGGAAATTTTTTGACGGAGAGTCCAAACAGCTGATCAAATACGACATTTACGATCAAAAGAAAACGCAGGAAGCTTCCTTTCAGCAGTGGGCCCAGGACAAACCTGAATTTGAGCATGTATTCAGCGACTGGGCCAAAGCCTATGACGACTGGCGGCCCTATTCCAAACATCGGGTATTCCTGGCCGAGGGGATCTTCGGCAGTCCGCTGATGGCTTTCGCAGCCAGCCTGCAGGAGGTGGAGAACGCCCTGGTAAAACCGGGTGGCGGCGATATTAAAAAAGCTCTCCGGATGGCCGGCGAAGCCCGCAAAAACTTCCTGAAAGACGAGAACCGGGCATCCGACCAGAACATCCTGGCTGCCGTTACACAGCTTTATTATACCGACATCGACAAGAATCAGCACCCTATTGGTTTCTATGAAGCGCTGAAAGCGAATTTCGGCGACCTGCAGGATGAAAATACCTATAAAAAGTACGCGGCATCCGTCTTTTCAAGCACCCTGTTATTCGACGACACCCGCTGGAATACGTTCATCGCTCAGCCGGACGCCACCATCTTACAGAACGATCCCGCCTACAAACAGGCCAACGCCTTCCAGCGAAACTGGCAGGGTAAATATCAATCGGATTACCAGCAATTTTTCAATACGAACATGGAGCTGGGCAGATTATACCTGAAAGGGATCCTGCAAATGGACCCCAAAAAAGTCCGCTACCCTGACGCCACTTTTACCATGCGCGTATCCTATGGGAATGTCAAATCCTATAGCCCCCGCGACGCAGTGCATTATGATTATGTAACGACGCTGAAAGGGGTGCTCGAAAAATACGTGCCCGGTGATTATGAGTTCGATCTGCCACCCGGGCTGGTAGAGCTGGCTAAGAAAAAAGATTTTGGACAATATATAGACCGGCAGCGCAATGACCTGGTCGTTGGTTTTATCACGACCAACGATATCACGGGCGGGAATTCCGGCTCCCCCGTCCTGAATGCCAACGGAGAGCTGATCGGCCTTGCCTTTGACGGCAATTACGAAGCCTTAAGCCATAAGATCGCTTTCGATGCCCAGTATAACCGTACGATCTGCGTGGACATCCGTTATGTGCTTTGGTGCATCGATAAGCTGGGAGGAGCCCCCAATATTGTCAATGAATTGAAACTGTTAAAGACAGCAGCGCCCGTTAAATAAATACCGGCTGGCTTATACGCATCGGTTAAAGTCATTCACCCGTTAAAAGGCCGCTCATTCACTTGTGAGCGGCCTTTCCTATATTTTTTTTCTCCGGGAGATCCCTTCAGGAGGCGTTTTCTTTACCCGTGCGGCATTTTTCTTCGCCGGCGCCGCAGGCGCCGGGCTATTATCCTTCCAATGCCATAAATGCAGACAGGCATAGGTCCGGTACGGGCTCCATTTTTGAGAGATCCGTAAAAGGTCCTCCCGGAACGACCGCTTATCGGTTCTGTCCAGCTTATAGAGCCGGATCATCGCATTTTGAATGCCCAGGTCGTCCACCGCAAATACGTCTTCTCTCCCCAGGGCGAACATCAATAACATTTCCACTGTCCACCGTCCCACTCCTTTTATTTGGGTAAGATACGCGATCACCGCCTCATTGTCCATCTTATGCAGGCGACGAGGGTCCATCCCCTGTTCAATGGCAAACCGGGCTACATTATGTACGTAGCTGACTTTGGCATTCGACAGGCCAATAGCCCGGAGGACATCGGAGGGCGTCGCCAGGATCTCTTCTGCCAGCGGTACCCGCCCGTCATAGATATTCAAAAACCGTTTATGGATCGTGTCCGCCACTTTGGTGGAAAGCTGCTGGCTCATGATAGAGGCGCAGAGATAATGATGGATATCCTTCCGCTTGCTCAGGCGGAAAGGCTCCTGCTGACCGATCAGCTTTCCGAATTTTTTATCTTTCGCCAGATGAACAAGATAGCCCCTGTCCCCCTGAAGGGGAAACTTAGGTTGAACATCATGACCAGACTTTGCCTTCATTAATTTTAAAATTCTGCCTTTTTCCCCCCTTTAGGGAATGGCCCTCAGGGGCAGGGGTGGGGTTAGGAAGTAAAGGAATAACTGATGCCCCCATCCTTCTCATCCTTTAATACAATCCCCAATTGCAACAATTGATTACGGATCTTATCCGAAGTGGCATAGTCCTTTTTAGTCCGGGCATCCCTGCGGATATCGATCAGCAATTCCACGACGCCGGTCAGCTTATTGTCATCCCCCAAAGATTCGCCCTTTAATCCCAGGATATCTTCAAGGTATTCCTTAAACTGCTTTTTTACATATAAATAACATTCGGCCGACAGCGTATACTTTTCCAGCGCCCCCATCTTCAGCGAATTGATATTATTCACCAGCGTGAACATATTGGCCAGGACCTTGGCCGTATTAAAATCATCATTCATGAACTCGTCGAATTCCCCGCAATACTTATAGAACAGCGCTTCCGCCTCTTCATTCCTTTCCTTGGCCGGGTCATAATTCAGCTTGTTCAGCTCCTGGTAGGCGTCCCACAACCGCTTCATCCCTTTCTCCGCCGCCTGCAACGCTTCATTGCTGAAATCCAGGGTGCTGCGATAATGTGTCTGCAGGATAAAGAACCGGATCGTCATGGGTGTATAGGCCTGTGTCAATAACGGATGGCTGCCATTGAACATCTCGGTAAGCCGGATCTGGTTGCCATAACTTTTCCCCATCTTCTTCCCGTTCAGCGTGATCATATTGTTATGCAGCCAGTAACGGGCAGGGATATGCTTGTTGCAGATCGTGCTCTGTGCGATCTCACTCTCGTGATGGGGAAACTGAAGGTCCATACCACCTCCATGTATATCGAACTGTTCTCCCAGATATTTGGTGCTCATGGCGGAACATTCGATATGCCATCCCGGAAAGCCCTCGCCCCAGGGGCTCGTCCAGCGCATGATATGTTCAGGAGGGGCAGCCTTCCACAGCGCAAAATCCTGCCTGTTCCTTTTCTCATCCTGCCCGTCCAGATCACGGGTAGTCTCCAGCAGGTCATCCAGTATCCTCCCGCTCAGCTTGCCATAAGGATATTTGGAGGCGTATTTTTTTACGTCGAAATAAACGGAGCCTTCCACCTCATAAGCATATCCTTCGGTTATTATTTTTTCGATCATGCCGATCTGCTCGACGATATGGCCTGTTGCTGTCGGCTCGATGCTTGGCTCCAGATTGTTGAACTGCTGCATGGCCCAATGAAAGAGGTTGGTATATTTCTGCACCAGCTCCATAGGCTCCAGCTTCTCGATCAGCGCCTTCCTGGTAATTTTATCCTCCGCATCCCTGCCTTCTTCTTCAAAATGGCCGGCATCGGTGATATTGCGTACATATCTTACCTTATAACCCAGGTGCAGCAGGTAACGATAGATAAAATCGAAGGTGATGAACGGACGGGCATGCCCTAAATGACTTTCCCCGCTAACCGTAGGGCCGCATACATACATACCCACATGGCCGGGTGTAAGGGGCTCAAAAACTTCCTTCTGGCGCGTATACGAATTATGAACTTTTAATGAACTCATATTCTGACATTCTGAGATAAGGGTGCTAAGATACAACGCTATGATAGAATTATCGCTATCGGACTGGTAATTGAAGATCGGCAACCACCGGATTATGATCCGAATAAGGCAGGGGAAACTTCCGGCATTGCAGGACTTCCAGCCCCGGGTCCGCAAAGATATAGTCGATCCGCAGCGTAGGAGATATATTCACGTAAGTGCGGCCGATACCAAAGCCTTTCTTTATGAATGCATCCTGCCATCCGCCCCGGATCGTAAAATAGGTATAGGAATTCGGGACATCGTTAAAATCTCCGCAAATGACCCCGGGATAAGGGCTTTTATTTAGCTGCGCCCTTACTTCATCCGCCTGGTCGCCCCGGTGCTGATAGGCATTCTTCAGCTTTTTTACAATGGAACGGCTGGCCAGCAGGATACTATCATCTACATTTTTGATGATCTCGATGTCATGGAATTCCTTATGACGGAACTGGACCGACTGCAGGTGTGTGGTAAATACCCTTATCCGGTAACCGTCCACGTCAATATCCGCTGCAATTAGCCCTTCCGTGGTTCCTGACCCATACGGATGTGCATACCGGACCTGAAGGCTATCTACAATAGGGTACCTGGAAAAAATGATTATCCCGGCTTCATACAGACCGTCGCGCCGGCGATAGTCCCGCGAAAAATAATAATAAGGATAATGCAGCTGCTGCTGGATATAAGGAATATTCGGGGCAAATTGCCGGGGATTATGTGATTCGAAAAATTCCTGGAAACATAATACATCTGCCTCCTGTCCCCGGATAAAATCCATCATTCCCGCGCGGTGGGTGGAAGTTCCCCTTTTGAACATGAACTCGTCCCAGCTGCGTACATTCCAGGTGAGGATCCGAAGGGAACGAGGCGGCTTTTCGACGGTAAACCGTGATCCCGGATGAAAAGCAAGGAAACTGTGGATATTAGGCCATCCGGCCAGAAGGGCCGCCAGCGAAAGGAGGGCCCATTTCCGACGGGTGGGAACGAACAGCCAGCATATAAAAAACCCCACCACGATCAGCAGCAGCAAAGGAAAGATCAGCCCCAACAGGGAAATGATCCACCATTTTGCCGGGTGCAGGAAGGTATTAGCGCAAGCCAGCAGAAAAAAAATGACCGCAACTATGTTCAAAATGATGAACAACCGGCGGGTAAATATTCGGAAAGTCGCCATGGATAAACCCCAAGTTACAAATCTTCTTCGTCAGCAGCCCGTTTCAGGATCTCTTTTTCCTCATCGGTGAGAAAACGATACCCCTGCTGATTGATCTTGTCCAGGATCTCGTCGATACGTTGCTGTGTTACATTCGGGATCTTTTTGAAAGGCTGGGTGCCGGAGACCTTGTAATAAAATTCATCTTTCGGCAAACGGCCCTTTTTCTTCCTGTTAGGGTTAAAAAGATTATTACACCAATCGAAAAGCTGATTTATCCAGACGCTGCCATCATGCCCCCTTCGCAACCGGTAAATAAAAAAGAAGCCTGCTCCCGCACCGGCAAGATTGGCCATATAGGCGCTCGAATCGCCGTAAGCAATACTGGAAAAATTAATGAGCAGGTAAATAAGGGTCAGTATCCAGAGAGGGATACCCCCATTGATCATGGGGAAGATCCGGTAATCCGGGGCTACCGTCGTAGTAGCTACCGCCACCGCTATCACAGCCGGGTTGGCCCCCGCCAGAAATGCAGTGGCTGTCTGCCCCTGCAGCCCGGGGATCACGGCATAGGACAACATAAAAAAGATGGCTCCCGCCCCCCCCCCGTAAAGATAAATAGGCACCAGCTTGCGATTCCCGGTGAGGTCCTGCAATACATAGCCGAAACCCCAGAGCCAGCACATATTCGCGATAAAACGGAACAGGAGCTGATCGGAAAACATATAGGTCAGTACAGTCCACGGACGGGTAGACAGCTTATCCAGGCTGGCCGGCAGGGCAAACCAGTTGAATACATTGCTGAAAAAGGCTTCTATATGAAGCGACTCCAGCTCATAGATGACATAGATGAACTTCAGGATGGCGAACAGCACGGCATTGATCACCACCAACTGGATCAGCGCATTGCCATCATCCCCCAGCGTCATTTTTTTCCGGTAGCTGTCTTCCATTACACGCATAGAATTAATTGAAGTTATGAAACGCCGTCCGAAATCCCCCTAAACACACATTCATCAACCGAGGTCCTGCTAACCCATCCTCCCTCTAACAGACAAATACCGTAAAGAGTTTAGTAAAAATTCCGACGGTTGGTCCGGTTCCAGTACATGACCAGCAAAAGCCCTACCAGTCCCCCCCCAAGATGGGCCCAATGCGCCACATTATCCCCCGCGGAGCTGCGGATACCGGAGAACAATTCTATCGCCGCATACCCTAAGACAGCCCATTTGGCTTTAATCGGTACAAAAAAGTACAGGTAAATAAGGCTATTGGGGAAAAGATATCCAAAAGCAGCCAGACAGCCGAATATAGCGCCCGAAGCGCCCAACGTAGCTTCATTGACCGGGTAGGCAGGAGAATAGAGCGCCTCCTGCAGGGATTCCGGACTATATTGCTGACTAAGCGAACTGATAATATGAGACATCTCAGGATACAATACCGCCAGGTGGCACACTCCGGCTCCTATCCCGCTGACTACATAAAAGATAAGAAAGCGCTTGCCCCCCCAATAATTTTCAAGGATCGCCCCGAACATCCACAACGCGAACATATTGAAAAAAATATGATCCCACCCTCCATGTAGAAAAAGATAGGTAACTAATTGATGAGGGCGGAAAAATACGGAGTGTATATCATGCAGGGCAAAAAGGTTAAGCATCTTAAGCTCAATGACCGGTCCTAAGGTCTGCTGCGCGAGAAACACCAATACATTGATAATGATCAGGTTCTTAATAACTGGCGGTATCATCTGAAAGCTGCCCGGGCGAAATTCTGTCATACTCTATCCATTAAGTCTTGCAAATTACTATATTTTACGTGTTCCCGTTCACAACCAGACTTCGCCCGGTTATGAATCCTCCCGCTCCTATAACACATCTGACCGTTTACAGGATCTTCCCGTCAGAAAGATTCTCTTAATTTTAACTGTACCACATTCTCAATATGATGGGTATGCGGGAACATATCCACCGGCCGTACCCCGGTAACGGCATATTTTTCGTCCAGCAGGTGAAGATCCCTTGCCTGCGTAGCAGGATTGCAGCTCACATACACCACGGTAGGCGCCGCCGTCTCCAGGATCTTTTTCACCAGCTTTTCATGCATCCCCGCCCGCGGAGGATCCGTAATGATCACATCCGGCCGCCCTTCCCGGACGAAAAACTCATCGTTGCAGATATCGGTCACATCTCCGGCAAAGAACCGGGCATGTCCTATCCCATTCAGCGCCGCATTTTCCCGGGCATCATCGATCGCTTCGGCAATAACTTCCACTCCGACGATCCGGGCCACCTGACGACTCAAAAAGATACCGATGCTGCCGGTCCCGCAATAAAGGTCATACACCGTCTCCTTCCCGCTGAGCTCCGCAAATTCCCTTGTCACCTGGTATAATCGCTCTCCCTGACGGGTATTGGTCTGGAAAAAAGACTTGGGACCTACCTTAAATTGAAAGTCTTCCAATCTTTCTATCACATAACCTTTCCCATGGACCACCCGGGGGTCAAGATCGGAGATGCTGTCATTCCACTTGGTATTGATCGTATAGAGCAGCGTGGTAAGGGTAGGACACCTTTCCAGGATCCGCTCCTGCAACGCCGCCCAGGAATCCGCATCTTCGTAACCCAGGACAATATTGGCCATCACCTCTCCCGTTGTGCAGATCCGCAGCTGCATGGTGCGCAGCCAGCCCTGGTGCGCCTTGATATCATAAAAAGAAAGCTGCCGTTCCAGCGCGAAATCCCTTACCAGCTTTCGTAAAAGATTGGTAGGCTCCTCCTGCAGGTAACAGATATCGATATCGACTACTTTATCAAAGAGGCCCCTGGCATGGAACCCCGCCACATTCTGTTCCGAAGTAATGTCCGGATTATGCAGCTCCCCCGGCAGTAAAAACCGCTTATTGGAGAACGTATATTCCATCTTATTCCGGTAATAGATGGACTCCGGCGCCCCCAGGATCGGTAAAATAGGAGGTAACGCCACTTTCCCTATCCGTTCCAGCACATCCGTCACCTGCTTTTCTTTGTACTCCAGCTGTTTCTCATAAGGCAGCATCTGCCAGCGACAGCCTCCGCATACTCCGAAATGAGAGCAAAAAGGCTCCACCCGGTCGGGAGAATAGGTATGAAAAGCCGTTATAAACCCCTCGGCCCAGTCCTTTTTATTCTTGGAAAGCCTAATATCAACAATATCCCCTGGTATGGCATTTTCTATAAAGATCACCTTGCCATCCACCCGGGCGATGGATTTACCCTCCGCGGCATAATCCTGCACCAGGACCTGCCGGAGCTCTATGGTTTTTTTATTTTTTCTTCGCACGGCGGCAAAAATAAGAAGAAGCAAATAGTTTATTTAATTTAGTGCCGCTATGAATAAAATCCTTTTGTCCCTGGTGACCTGTCTGTTCCTCCTGCATGCCTATCCCCAAACCGGATATCAGATCCAGCTCACGCTGCGGCCCTATAAAGACAGCAAGGTCTATCTGGGTTATTATTACGGAAAGATCAGGGCCCTCGCCGACTCGGCTATGCTGGATGGCAATAGCGCCGGCGTCTTCCAGGGAAAAGAAAAATTGCCGGGCGGCGTTTATTTTATCGTCTCGCCCAATAAAGCCATCCTTTTCGAATTACTCATAGATTCCCAACAGCATTTTTCCATCGCGGCAGATACGACCAGCCTGCCCGGCAGCATCCGTTTCACAGGGTCTCCGGACAATACCACCTTCCAATCGTATACGATTTTTACAAATACGAAAGGAAGCGAGATCGTCGCCTCCCAGAAAGAGCTGGCAAATACACATAGCAAGGCAGACTCCATCCGGCTCAGGGATAAGATCAAAAAAGACAATACGGATATCCAGCTGTACCGGGAAAATATAACCCGCAAATACCCAAACTCTCTGCTCGCGACCCTGTTCCATACCTTAAAAGAGCCGGTGGTCCCCCCCGCCGCTCAGCAGCCTGGTGGGAAATACGACAGCGTTTTCGCCTATCGTTACTTCAAATCCCATTACTGGGACAGCATTCCCTTCACGGACGAGCGCCTCACCCGTACCCCTGTCTTCGAACCCCGGCTGGACAAATATTTCAGGGACCTGGTGCCTCCTGAACCGGATTCCATCGAACGGGAAGCGGACAGAATGCTGATCGAATCCCGGGTCAGCAAACCGCTGTACCAGTTTTTACTCGTCTATTTCGTACAGAAATATGTCAACCCGGAATATATGGGGCAGGATGCCGTTTTTGTGCACCTTTTTGAAAAATACATCAATACGGGCGAGGCGGAATTTTTTACGGAGAAATACAGGCAATTCCTTAACAACAGAGCCTATAGCCTGATGGCCAATCTAATAGGTCAGCCGGCAGCCGACCTTCAAATGGTAGATACCAGCGGTAAGCCCCGGCCCTTATATGAGGTGCAGGCCCCCTTTATCGTCATCTGTTTCTGGGATGCCACCTGCGGGCACTGCAAAGTGATCGTGCCGGAAGTGGACTCCATTTTTCAGGCCAAATGGAAGCAGCAAGGGGTGAAACTTTATGGCGTGATGGTGGACGGAGGACAGGAAGCCTGGTTGCAATTCATTAAGGATCACAATTTAAAGGATTGGATCCACGTTTATGAGACCAAGGCCCAACAGGATTCAACAGAGGCCGCAGGCAAACCCGGTTACAAACAATTGTACGATGTATACCAGACGCCGATCCTGTACTTACTGGACAAGGACAAACACATTATAGCAAAAAAGCTCTCTTACCAACAGCTTGATCAAGTGATGGACCTGAAAGGGAAGAAAAAATAATCAACCTGAGATGTAGTATGCAAAATCCAATCGATATGAATCACCTTACCCGAAAGCTGATCCTTATTCCCGTCTTATCCTTATCCCTGCTGGCTACCCTTACCGCTCAGACATTGTTCACTTGCGGCAGTACGACCGTGAGCAGGGAAGATTTCCTGAAAGCGTATAATAAAAACAATACCGGCGAAAAAGCCACGGAAAAGTCTTACCGGGACTACCTGGAACTATATATCCGCTACAAATTAAAAGTAAAGGCCGCCTACGAAATGCAGCTGGATACCCTGCCCGGTCAGCGGACGGAATTGCAAAACTTCCGGTCCCAGGTGGCGGAAAATTACCTGAAGGACGACGCCAGCCTGGATAAGTTGGTCAGGGAGGTCTTCACCCGCGGTCAGAAGGATCTTCACCTGGCCCATATCTTCATACCCCTGCCTAAAAATGCCTCTCCCGATACCGCCAAAGCCTATGAAAAAGCGATGGAAACCTACAACGCCCTGAAAAAAGGGAAAAATTTCGGTGAGGCCGCCCGTATCTACTCTGCCGACCCTGCCGCCCGGGACAATGAGGGAGATCTGGGATGGATTACCGTTTTTGCCCTGCCCTATGAGCTGGAGACCCTGGCTTACTCGACCCCCGCCGGCAAATTTTCCCGGCCTTACCGGAGCCGGGCCGGTTATCATATTTTCCTGAACAAGGGAGAAAGACCGGCCCTGGGAAAGATAAAAGTCGCCCAGATCCTCTTATCCTATCCCCCCGGAGCAACGCAGGCCGCCATGGATGCTACCCGGCTCCGGGCTGATTCACTTTATAATAGCCTCCTGAAAGGCGCCGACTTTGTCAGGGCGGCTCAAACCTATAGTGGTGATAACTTAACTTTTCAGAATGGCGGGGAAATGCCGGAATTTGGCGTGGGCAAATACGACTCCTCTTTTGAAGCAGCGGCATTTGCGCTGAACAAAGATGGCGCCATCAGCCGCCCTGTACCCAGTCTTTTTGGCTATCATATTATCCGACGAATAGCGAGACAGCCTTTCCCCGGACAATTCAACAGCGAAGTAGCTGCCAGCCTCAAACAACAGGTGATAAGCGATCCGCGGGTGGGAGTCGCCAGATCGGCCTTTCTGAAAAAGATCCTTCAGCAGATCGACGGCAAACAGCCGGACTTTTCCCGGGAGGATCTCTGGGCTTTTACAGACAGCGTTATGCTGAATATGGGGCTTTCTTCTTTCAGAGGCCTTAGCAACAATACGGTCCTTTTCTCTTTCGCCAAACAACAATATACCGCAAAAGGATGGCTGGATTATGCTAAAGCAGCCAAAACCGGGAAGCCCGGGAATAAGACGGATGAAGAGCTCTTCGAACAATACTTTGAAAGATCCGCGCTGGAATACTATCGCAATCATCTGGAGGAATACAATAAGGATTTCGCCTTTCAGCTGGACGAATTTAAAGAGGGCAACCTTCTCTTCGAGATCATGCAGCGAAAGATCTGGGATAAAGCCTCTACGGACAGCACCGGCCTGCGGAACTATTATGAGGCCCATAAAGACAAATACTGGTGGGATTCCAGCGCAGAGGCCCTTTTATTTATCTGCAATAATGAAAAGACAGCGCAGACACTGCAGTCCTCCCTGGTCATGAATGTGAACGGCTGGCGGAAAGTGACCGATAGCGCCGGAGCCGCCATACAGGCTGATTCAGGCCGCTATGAGCTGGCACAGATCCCAACGGCAGGCAGGCCCCCATTCCGTCCGCAGTCCTTCACTCCGGTGGTCGTCAATAAGACCGATAATACAGCTGGTTTTGCTTATATCCTGGAAGTATACAATGAAAGGTCGCCCCGAAACTATAAGGATGCCAGGGGATTCGTGATCAATGACTACCAGACCTTCCTGGAAGATCAATGGATCACTGAGCTTAAAAAGAAATACCCGATCAGCATCGATGAAAAGATAGTGGCAAGCCTGCCCAGGTAGCAGCAGCCGAAGGGCCCGCAACCGCGACTATCAGCATGTTTCACTATCAGAATGTTTCTTTGACCACCTTCCAGATCACCTTCGGCTTGCCAAGGGTATAATAGTGTAAAACCGGTACGCCGGCCTTTTTCAGCTCCCTGCTCTGGTGGATCAGCCATTCTGTACCGACCTGCTCTACCTCATCATCCGTTTTACATTTCATGATGGCGCTGGAAAGATCTGTGGGTAGATCTACATGGAAGATCTTCGGCAGCATGCTGAGCTGCTTTCTGTTGGTGATCGGCTTTAATCCCGGTATGACCGGCACATGGATCCCCGCATCCCGGCAGGATTTAACAAAGTCGAAATATTTCTGGTTGTCGAAGAACATCTGGGTAGTGATATACTCTGCCCCGGCATCTACTTTTGCCTTGAGGAACATGAGGTCCGTATCCAGGTTGGGCGCCTCAAAATGTTTTTCAGGATAACCTGCCACCCCGATACAGAAATTGGTTTTTCCCCCATTCTTGATATCTTCTTCAATATATACGCCATGATTGAGCGAAACCACCTGTTTCAGCAGGTCAATGGCATAGCGGTGACCATCGGGTTCAGGCTCGAAAGAGGATTCATTTTTGGCGGCATCTCCCCGAAGGACCAGCACGTTGTCCACTCCCAGGAAATGGAGATCTATCAGTGCGTCTTCAGTCTCCCGTTTGGCAAATCCTCCGCAGATCAGGTGCGGGACCGCATCTACCTGGTAGTGGTTCATGATCGCCGCGCAGATACCTACGGTGCCGGGTCTTTTCCGGACCTCCACTTTTTCAAAAGTGCCGTCGGCCTTCTTTTTGAACATGGTCTCGCTGCGGTGATAGGTGACATTGATGAACGCCGGCTTGAATTCCATCAAAGGATCCAGATTTTCATAAATGGAACTGATCGTCTTTCCTTTCAGAGGCGGTAAGATCTCGAAAGAAACCAGGGTGCTTTTAGCCTGCTGTATATGTTCTATGACCTTCATAAGGGCTTAATAGGTTCAATAATTTCGCAAACATAACAGATAAGTCTTAAAACACCTATAAATTTCCCTTCCGAAGCTTGAAGCATGCGGCTTGGGGCTTATTTTTGCCTTATGAGCCTCACTATTCATTCTCAGGATCTTGTTAAAAGTTATCGGAGCCGGACGGTGGTCAACCATGTTTCGGTAAAGCTGGAGCAGGGAGAGATCGTTGGCTTGCTGGGCCCCAACGGAGCCGGCAAGACCACTACTTTCTACATGGTAGTAGGGCTGATCAGGCCCGATGAAGGGGATGTATTCCTGGATGATGTCAATATCACCCGCCTGCCCATGTACAAAAGGGCCCAGATGGGAATTGGTTATCTGCCCCAGGAGGCTTCCGTATTCCGTAAGCTAAGCGTGGAAGATAATATAAAGGCCGTGCTGGAAATGACAAAACTGAGCCGCAAAGACCAGCGGGAAAAGCTGGAGGCCCTCCTGGATGAATTTCACCTGCACCATGTGCGCAAGAACAACGGGGATTCCCTTAGCGGGGGAGAAAGAAGGCGGACAGAGATAGCCAGGGCCCTCGCCGTGGACCCGAAATTTATCCTGCTGGACGAACCCTTCGCCGGTGTCGATCCGATTGCGGTAGAGGATATCCAGACCGTCGTGGCCCGTTTGAAATACAGGAATATCGGCATCCTGATCACCGACCATAATGTCAACGAGACCCTCTCCATATGCGACCGGGCCTACCTTCTTATAGATGGAAAAATATTCAAGCATGGAACGGCCGAAGAGCTGGCCGAAGACGAACAGGTCCGGCGACTCTACCTGGGCCGTAATTTCGAGCTGAAAAGAAAGGACTATCTCTACGAGGAAGCTAAAAGAAACGCCACGGGCGTTTCGCGCGAAGCGCCATAATTAGACCCGAAAGTCCGGAAGCTCGTCTTCCGGTCTTTCGCTTTCAGGCGTCCTTCTCCTGGCAAACCGCAATTTCGCCATGTCCCGATCATTCTTTATTTTGCCACAATGAAGCTTCTCAGCCCGGCCATATCACGACTTGCCAGATTCCGCCTGTGGCGCATAGAGCAATGGATGCACAACCCTATCGCCGTCCAACGGGAAGTATTACAACATCTCGTCACCTCCGCGCAATACACTGAATTCGGCCGGAAATATAATTTTTCCAAAATTTTCTCCCTGCGGGAATTCAAACAGGCTGTTCCTATTCATGAATATGATGACCTGAAGCCTTATATCCAGCGCATCATGAACGGAGAGCAGAATATCCTATGGAATACGCCCATCACCTGGTTCGCCAAGAGCAGCGGCACGACCAGCGATAAGAGCAAGTTTATCCCCGTCAGCGAAGAAAGCCTGCAGGACGGTCATTATCAGGGAGCCAAAGATGTCCTGTCCCTGTACTATAACTTCAACCCCGACTCTGATCTGCTGACCGGCAAAGGACTGGTCATAGGGGGAAGCCATACCATCCACCAGATGCATGAAGATGTTCATTACGGAGATCTCAGCGCCGTTCTCCTCCAGAACACTCCTTTCTGGGGACATTGGATAAGAACACCCGAGCTGAGCATCGCCCTGCTGGATGAATGGGAAGATAAAATAGAAAAGCTGGCCCGCAGCACCATTTCGGAAAACGTCACGTCCATCTCCGGAGTACCCACCTGGACATTGGTGCTGATGCGCCGTATCCTCGAGATCACCGGCAAGAGCAATATGGCCGAGGTCTGGCCCTCACTCGAACTCTATATCCACGGCGGCGTTTCCTTCACGCCCTACGAGGCTCAATTCAAAAAGCTCATTGGAAAAGATATCCATTACCTGGATATGTATAATGCCAGCGAAGGATTCTTTGCCGCGCAGGCCAATCCTAATGATGACGGGATGTTATTGTTCCTGGACCATGGCATTTTCATGGAGTTTATGCCGATAGAAGAATATGGAAAGCCCAACCCGGAAACGATCGGTCTGCAGGACGTAGAAATAGGCCGGCAATATGCCCTTGTCATCAATACAAATGGGGGATTATGGCGATACCTGCTGGGAGATACGATCCGTTTCACCTCGAAAGCGCCCTTTCGCATTAAAGTAAGCGGGCGTCTCAAACATTTTATCAACGCCTTCGGGGAAGAGGTGATCGTCGACAATACCGATAAGGCCATTGATATAGCCTGCCAGAAAACAGGCGCCATCGTAAATGATTACACAGCTGCCCCCATCTATTTCAGCGATACCGGAAATGGCGCTCATGAATGGCTGGTAGAATTTGAAAAAGAGCCGGTGAGCGCTGCTCTGTTCGTGGAAGAGCTGGATAAGGCATTACAAAGCGTCAACAGCGACTACGAGGCCAAACGGCATAAGGATATTGCCCTGGGCATGCCGATCCTGCATGTCCTGGAGAAAGGCGTCTTCACCACCTGGCTGAAAAGCAAGGGCAAGCTGGGCGGACAGCACAAAGTACCCCGTCTCTCCAATGACCGGAAATATGTCGAAGAGATTTGTGCATTGATCCAGGTTACACATACGATGCACCAGGCCTGACGGATGCCTCGCCGGTTTTCACCGCAGGCTTCCGCCGGTTGTCATTGCAGGCTCCTCCCCGTCATTCAATACAGGCTCCCCTCCTGTTCCCGCTGCCCGCTCCCGAACGGCGCCGGACGGCGAGACCTCCCCCTGCCTCAGCACCAGCGCCATAATGATCAGGCTGACAAAAGAAGAAGTATAGAACAGATACAGGTAAGGGACATCGATAAAACAATAAAAGATGACCAGGGTGATCTTAAGCGCCGCGAGTGGGATATTGGCTATTTTCTTCCCCCCGGACCTCCACTTACAAAATAGTACAAACAGCAACGGCGCCCCGAAGCTGAGCGTAATCAGCAATCCATGCAGCAGAGCGATCCGTTTCGGGCCGAAAAACCAGGCAAATCCGGGCGCCGTCGAAAATACATCGGGACTATCCTTCCATACTCTCCCTGCGAATTTTATATAATCTCCCGACAACAGCGCCAGCCTGACAAACGTTGTCCAGCCAACAGGGATCAGGAACAGGAGCACAAAACACCCTAGACCTGTCAGGGTAAGGATCAGCAGCGCCCTCTCCTTCTTTTCAAGGAAAAGATATAAAAGATACGCCGGGACCCAGCCTACCAGCGCATACCTGCTCAGCAAACAAAAGGATACCGCGATAGCTGTCAGCCAGGGTTTGCCGGATGCCAGGGCCAGGACGAGCAGCACATAATAGCCGATGACCGTGCCTTCTTCCGCTACGCTGACGATCCCGGGCGTATTATCCGCCACTACCCACCAGAAGAGCAGGAAAGCAATAACACCCAGGAAGAAGGAACGGTAGTTTCCTGCAGAGCCGGGCTGGTAAAGAAAGACAAAGGCGCCAAAAGCAAAGAGCAGACCTGCGATGGTGATCCAGCGCATGTCGATACCCATCGCAATCGCCGGAACATAAGGAAGCCACATAGTGGGCAGGTAAATGGGCTGTATGCCCTTCCAGATCCAGGGAATCGTATCGTATATATGGCTGTGCTGCCCGGCTATGAACCGCTCACCCATCACTTTTATGATCGGCAGCATGTCGGCATTGGTAATATCGATAGGCATTTCGTCAAACCAATACAGGCTCCAGGAATACAGCATCAGGGCGATCATCCCGGTAATGACCAGTCGGTAATGGTTAACCGGCGCCTTCCAGGCCTTCTTTTCAAAGGCAGGGAGCTGCAAGGGAGGGAAGGACAGCAGCAGCAGGGCGAAACCGATCCCCGATGCAAAATAAAGAATAGAAAAAAAAGGCGCCCAGCCAGGGATCTTCAGACACCACGTTACGCTAAATGTTTCTACCGCAAAAGCGATCAGGATCGATGTTTTTAAATATTTTTGACGGATCATGGATTGCAAAAGAACACAAATAAATATATTTTTTTACAAGCAACCGAACGAGTTTATATATTTGACGGCATTTGAACCAAAATAACACCTATGAACATTAAAATTCTACTATGAACGTGAACAAATTACTGGAAAACAAAATCGTCCTTGTGACAGGCGCAAGCCGCGGGATCGGCGAAGCGATCGCCGTTAAACTGGCCGAACAGGGAGCACATATCGCTTTTACCTACCTGAGCAGCGATGAAAAAGCCAGGGTTCTCGAAGATAAGCTGAAAGGATTAGGCGTAAAGGCAAAGGCCTATAAAAGTAATGCCGGGATCTTCGCCGAATGCGAAACACTGGTAAATGACGTGCTGAAAGAATTTGGGACCGTAGATATCTGTGTGAACAATGCCGGGATATCCAAAGATAATTTATTATTGCGCCTGACCCCTGAACAATGGGATGAGGTAATAGATATTAATCTTAAGAGTGTTTATAATATGACCAAACAGGTCATCCGCCCCATGATGAAGGCCAAAAAAGGCTCGATCATAAATATGAGCTCGATTGTCGGCATAAGGGGAAATGCAGGGCAAAGCAGCTATGCCGCTTCAAAGGCCGGCATTATCGGCTTTACCAAATCCATAGCGCATGAGCTGGGAAGCCGTAATATCCGGTGTAATGCCATCGCCCCCGGCTTCGTCGAGACGGATATGACCCATTACCTCAAAGACGGGGAAGGTTCCAGGGCTTTCCTGGAAAAGATCCCGCTGGGCCGTTTTGGCAGCGCCGAAGAGATCGCTAATACTACCTTGTTCCTCGCCAGTGACCTGAGCTCTTATATTACAGGTCAGGTACTTAGCGTCTGCGGAGGGCTGAATATTTAAATATTGTTAAAACGGGTAGACAGGTCTCCCTGTCTGCCCGTATAGGCTTATTTTTGCGACAGCTTGAAAATTCGTAAGATCATATCTGTTTTCCTTCTCCTGGTATTATGCATACAGCTTTTACCGTTGAAACAGACTATTTCCTGGCTGCTTGGCGGCCAGGCGACGGAAGAATTGGTCCATGCCGACGATACGGGCAAATCCAGCCGTTCCGGAGATGACCTGCACAAGCACTTTTTGCCCGTTTATTATCCTACCCTCGTCCAATCCATATCACAGGGTTCCCTTATCGCCCTTCACGATCAGGCAGAAGGCCTGACAGGCAGACACGCAGACGACATTCCCACGCCTCCCCCCCTTTGCTGAGCCTTTTAGCTTCTTCCGCTGCCCTTCTATTACGCAGGTCAGCCTTTATTGCTTGCCCTTCACTTTCGGTATAAGCGCATTGCCAATCGGATGATGAAGATTTCATGATAATCCCTTTCATGTCTTCCTTCAAAAGAATTGGATAGTCACACCCGGATCTTCCCGGGCGAACCCAGCCCGCCTATACCCAAAAATTGACTAACTCCTAAAAGAAAAATTATGCGCGAGCAAAAAAATCTATTTCAAAATGCAGCGACCGATATTCCTGCAGCCGTTGTCGTATTCCTGGTAGCCTTACCCTTATGTCTGGGGGTGGCCCTGGGTTCCAGCGCCCCCTTGTTCTCAGGCATTATTGCCGGTATTATCGGCGGTCTGGTCATCGGCGCCCTCAGCGGATCTTCCCTGAGCGTAAGCGGGCCCGCAGCCGGTCTGACAGCCGTAGTGGCTATTGCCATCGGCAAGATGCCGGCATTTGAGGCCTTTCTGTTATCCGTGGTGATCGCCGGCATTTTACAGGTCATCTTCGGCTTCCTCCGGGCAGGTATCCTGGGAGACTATGTCCCGAATGCCGTTATCCGGGGTATGCTGGCCGCTATAGGCATTATCCTTATTCTCAAACAATTACCGCACCTTGTCGGATTTGATAAGGACTTCCAGGGAGATGAGGCATTTATCCAGATCGACCGGAAAAATACTTTCTCGGAGCTGATCTATTCGCTGAATTATCTTTCGCCGGGAGCCATCCTCATCGGGGTATTATCCCTCATCCTGCTGGCATTATGGAACCTGAAATTCTTTAAGACCAAAAAAATATTCACCTATATTCCGGCCCCCCTGGTAGTCGTGGTCACAGGCATCCTGCTAAACAAATGGCTGACGGGGACGGGAGGCATCTTTGCCCTGGAGCCCAATCACCTGGTCAACCTGCCCGTGACAGACGGACTAACTTCCGCCGCCGGTCTCTTACGCTTTCCCCAATGGCAATACCTGGGTCGTACGGACGTCTGGGTGACCGGGCTCACCATCGCCCTGGTAGCCAGCCTGGAGACCCTGCTGAGCATCGAAGCCGTCGACAAGCTCGATCCTTACAACCGGCGGACTCCCACCAACCGGGAGCTGAAGGCACAGGGGGTCGGCAACCTGGTATCAGGACTGCTGGGCGGTCTTCCCATCACCTCGGTGATCGTTCGCAGCTCGGCTAATGTGAATGCCGGCGGCAAGACGCGGCTGTCCACTATATTTCACGGACTTTTCCTGCTGTTAAGCGTTCTTTTTATCCCGGGACTGCTGAATATGATCCCTCTGAGCGCACTGGCGGCGATCCTGGTCGCTACCTGGTACAAGCTGGCAAAACCCACTTTATTCCGGGAATTTCACCGGAAAGGATGGGATCAGCTCGTTCCCTTCGTGGTAACGATCCTGGCCATCCTGCTCACCGACCTGCTGATCGGGATCCTCGTTGGAATGGGCATATCGCTGTTCTTCCTGATAAGGAGCAATTTCCGCTCGGCGGTGATGATCGTACACGATGACAACAGATACCTGCTCCGGTTCCGTAAGGACGTCTCTTTCCTGAACAAGCCCATCGTAAAGGAGAAGCTGGAGGCGGTACCCGCTGATTCCTCCGTCCTTATCGATTTGACCAGGGCCGATTTCATTGACAAAGACATTATAGACGTAATCAACGAGTTCCTCCATCACGCACATCTGAAGGGCATAAAGGTGGAGGTTAAGAAAAGCCATTTTAAATCGTTGCATCAGCTGGTAGACGATCAATCGCCATTAAATGAACGGGCAGCATAGTACTAATGCCCTATTTTTACAAAACTAAAAACCGCTACATGCATTCAATCGATAAATTACTATTAGAAAATAAAGCGTGGGCTTCGGAGAAAAAAGCCGATGACCCGGAGTATTTTGAGCGGCTCTCCCATTTACAGACCCCGGAGTTCTTATGGATCGGGTGCAGCGACAGCCGGGTGCCCGCCAATGAGATCACCGGCACACAGCCCGGCGAGATCTTCGTTCATCGCAATATCGCCAACATGGTCATCCATACGGACGTCAACCTGTTAAGCGTCCTGGAATACGCCGTCGCCCATCTTAAAGTAAAACATGTCATCATCTGCGGCCATTATGGCTGCGGCGGCATCAAAGCGGCTATGACCAACCATGACTACAAACAAGTGCTGAATATGTGGCTGCGCAATATCAAGGACGTATACCGGCATCATCGTGCGGAACTGGACGCTATCGGAGATATGGAGCTACGTGCCGATCGTTTGACGGAGCTGAACGTGCAGGAACAGGTGATGCATCTTGCCAAGACCTCCATTATCCAGCGTGCCTGGCAGCAAGAACAAAGACCCAAGCTGCACGGATGGGTCTACGGGTTAAAAGATGGCCTGATCAAGCCCGTCTTTGAGATGGATGCCAATACGAAGATGGATCCCTTGTACATATATGACGATTTGTAAGGAAAATCTAAAAAGGGGGGAGAGAACTCCCCCCTCACATTATTTAGCAATCCATATTTTCGTTGTATTCACGTCCGTCCCGCCGGTGGCCGCTTTCCAGTTGTCATAATTATTGCTCTGCTCGTCTTCCGGATAGACAAACCTGCTGAACTTGCTGAAGTTATTCGTATAATATTGAGCATTGTCGGCTGACATAGGCGTAAGGCCGCCGGTCCTGCGCAATAGCGTCCAGGCGTCCCAGGGCTGCCTGAACTGGTCTATCCAGAGCTGCGCATAAATCTGTTTCAACGCATTGCCTGCACTGCCCACATCATAGACATTCAACGGATTGTTCAACACCGCATTCACCTCAGCAGTAGTCGCCGTGGCGGCAGCCGGTTTGCCGACCGTCCATACCGGAGAATTAAAGGCAAACCCCTTCCACATATTCAGGGAAGCTATTATACCTGCATTGTATTCCGACTGCGCTGTCGCAGCATTCGCAGAAATGCCCAACCCCCGGTTGTACACTTCCGCCTTTATAAAATGAACCTGCGCGGCCGTCAGCATCAACTCAGGGACATACTTCGTATCCTGCTCCCAATAAAGATTGAAAGGAGAATAAATGCAGGCTATCCCCTTATTCGCCCAGTCCGTGAAACGATCCGTTGAATAGGGCGCACCTCCTTCCGTCTGAACGGAAGTAGAAGGATTCTGGGGATAGGGCGCCCAGGCGCCGACATTATTCGGTTCGAAAAAAACTTTCGCCCGCAAATCGAAGATGCCGCTCCCATCCGCATTGTCGTTCGAAGATAGCTGGCTCCACATCGTGCTGCCCATGCGAAGATAACAATTCGCAGAAAAGGCCCATTGCCGCCATTGGAATTCCAGACCGGATATTTTCGTCGGCCATAAGCCGATATCCTCTCCATCAGCCAACAGGGGCTTGCCGAGAGCATCCGCAATCTGTTTTCCTGCCAGGTCGCTGTTCTTATCGTACATGGTAACAGCAATATATAATCGTAAACTGTTGGCGAACCTGGTCCACAAAGAGACATCATTCTGAAAAAATGTCTCATAACTCCCCACCGAATACTGACCGGGATCCGTACTGAAATGCTCCACGGCCCATTGCAGGTCGGTTAGCAGGGCCGCATAGATATCCGCCTGCTTATCATACGTTGCCTTGTAACCGGAAGCGCCATTCAGGGGCGCATATCCCCCCGAAAAATAAGGCATATCCCCATAATAATTGGTAGTCTTGAACGCTTTATAGGCCATGATCGTTTTCAACATGGCGCTCATGTTGTTCATGGTCGTCGTGTCAGCCGCCGCCGATATCCTGCTTTGCAGAAGTCGATAATTACCCAGCGTGGTATAATAATTAGACCAGACAGCGGCCCTGGCATTGTCATAGGGGTATCCCCCGGATACGACAATGCCTTGCTGCGTAATCGGATAGATCCAGGAATTACACACCGAATATTCACCACCCGTAACCGGCAGAGAACTGATGATGGCATTGAATACCTGGGGAGTGCTGGCATCCGTCGCCCCTTCCGGCGGCGTATTGATCGATTCGAAATTTTTCTTGCAGGAGCCCAACATTAAGATGGCGATAATTGCGATCAGTCCTCCTGTTATAGTTATCTTGTTTTTCAAAATGCGGAGTTTTTAAACGTTAGAGTTTGACTTTTACTGACACGCCATAATCACGGCTTCCGGGGAATTCGGACCACTGGACTCCCTGCCCGTTTCCAATGCCATTGATCGCTTCGGGATTCAGGTGATCCGGTAAAGTGGTGAAAATATAGAACAGATTACGCCCCACCAGGGAGATATCCAGCCCCTGCAATACCTTTGTTCTCTTTATCAACTTCTCCGGGAAACTGTAAGTGAGCGTCAGCTCTCTCAGCTTACCCCAGGAGTTGGTGAAAACCGAATTGCTGCGGGGCATCTTCACTCCCGACCAGGCCTCATACTGGCCGGCATATTTCCATAGATAATGCACCACATCCGTATTGGGCTTGCCATCCGAAAAGACGCCATCCAGGATGACGCCATCATTCGCCGTCGTCTGATCGGGATACGTGTAAGGCAATCCCCCGCCGGACCTCTCCTTCAATGTTTCCGGCGCAAGCCCTTCGGCCATCGCCGCGCCATAATCCCCGGAAAAGATCTGGCCACCGATCTTGAAATCCGTCAGAAAATATAGGCTGATATTCTTAAAATGGAAGGTGTTACCAATACCGCCCGTCAGTTTAGGCGTCGAATTGCCGATAGGCACAGGATCGGCAGTCGTCACATACTGCGTACCTACCACACTGGACGGATTGGATTGATCATAAACCCTTTGCACCACTTTTTTACCATTCAGGTACGTATAGTCATACCCGTAGATCGTTCCGTAATCCTGACCAGCCTTTACATACATCTGCACGCCATTGGTACCCCATAGATCCTGTATCGGATATTTGTCGATTCCTGCGGCAAGCGACACCACTTTATTCTGGTTATGTGCGCCATTGACCATGATGTCCCATCGGAAATTCCTGGACTGCACCGCTGTCGCCCGAATGATGAACTCGATCCCCTTATTGGACAATTCCCCGGTATTGAAGGTCACGGCGCTGGCGCCGGAGGATGTCGCAAGGCTGCTCGACAGGATCTGGCTCGTACCCTTCGTCTGATAATACGTGAACTCCACATTCACCCGGCTTTTCAACATTCCCGCCTCGAGGCCGATCTCATAAGAGGAATTCCTTTGCGGCACCAGGAAACTGGCAGGCGGCAAGGTAGATTGATAACTGCGCACCGGCAGGCCCCCAAAAGAAGAAGGAGCGCTCCCATTGATATAATTCGAAATGATATTGGTATTGTAAGTATAAGTCGATAAATAAGATGGCGCGCCATTCGCACTCTTGGCTGCCGACACTTTTAATTTACCGTAATTCAGCCATTGAATATCCTTCATACCACTGATCGCTTCCGTAAAGACAAAACTCAGGCTCGCGGAAGGAAAGAAATAAGAGTTCGTATTCACAGGCAACGTGGACGACCAGTCATTCCGCCCGGTAACCTGTAAGAAGAGGTAATTGTCATAGGACAAATCCAGAATCCCAAAAAGAGAATTCAGATTGTAATTATTCCAGACTTCTTTCGGAGCGGAAATACTATTAGTAGGATCGGACGTATTGGCAAGATAATACCGGAAGGGCACTACCCAGGGATAATTACTGCCCGTACCATACGTTGCACCCGGTTCGCCGCTATTCCAGGCGTTATTGTCATACATCCTGCTCTTCAATGCACTGTTGCCGATCATCAGGCTTCCATTAAGCTTAGAGCCGAAAAGACTTTCCTTGTGCAACGTGGTGAACAGTTCCAGATTGACATCCGAATTACGCACATATTCAATGCCATACTGGCCTTCAAGCCCGGCAGCATCTATGGGCGAATATTTGCTCTCCACATTCGTAACCGCATAGTTGATGGAAGAGCGACCGGAAATATTCAGCCAGGGAGTGATGTCCGCCGATAACTTGACGGAACCCAAAAGCTGGTTCCTGGTAAGCTGCTGGTTCTGCTCGAACAGGTGCCAGAATAAATTCTGGTTATAATTGTTCTGGTATGGATAATAGCCAAAAGGAGACGTAGCGATATAATCCCTTTTGCTGCCATCCGGATTTTTGTAGTTACTGAATTCAATGGGCTTATAATCCCTGGGCATAGAATAGACCATAAAATTGGTCCAGCCCTGGTCATTGGCGATATCCGGCACATTCAGCCGGTTGTAGTTAGAATAACTGGCAGAAATTTCCGCTTTCAGCTTACTGGAAATATTAAGATTCGAACCCAGGTTGATATTGTTCTGATTATAATTGCTGTTCTTTACAATGGCGGTGTTGTCCTGCCGGGTGAAGCCTACGCGCACACTTCCGAAATCGCCGCCGGTACTGAATGCAACATTGTGCGTAGTAGTATTGCCCGTACGAAAGAACGCTTTCCGGTTATCCGGCTGGGGGTCCCACTTGCGCTTAACGCCATCCCACCAGATGATCTCCGTGCCGTCCAGCTTATGCCCCCAGGAAGTACCCGGACCATACCAGCTGAACACATCATAGGTATTGTAGCCGCCCGGAATAGGACCGGCTGATTCATATTCATTTCCTGCCGGAGCACCATCCCAGGGATAATTGCCGGGATAACGAAGGTCGCCGCTCGCCGTCTTGGGAAAAGGAGCATTGGCAGACCACATCGCATTCGCCCCCCCATACCCATAAGAATTCTGTACGTCCTGGTAACGGTAAGGATTGGTGAATAAAGTGGAAAAATTATAATCCAGACCAAGACCAGGTCGCTTGCCGCCCCGCTTGGTAGTAATAAGAAGCACGCCATTAGAGCCACGGGCCCCATATAATGCCGCTGCGGAAGCCCCTTTCAGAACAGTGACATCCTGCACATCGTCCGTATTTAAAAAATTAAGAAAAGACCCCCAGTCTTTCGGGCTCACCAGGTCCGTACTGGGACTAACCGTACCGTTCGATACACTGTTAAGCGAACCTTGCTGACCGCCTACAGGGTCATTCTGAACCTGGATACCGTCGATCACGATCAGTGGTTGATTGCTCCCAAGTATGCTGTTGTTTCCCCGGATGACGATCCTCTGGGAATTGCCCTGAACGCCATTTGATGTACTTATATTAAGACCGGCCGACTTCCCCATCAGGCCGGTAGCGAGATCCGGAGGACTGGCCTGAACGATATCATTACCGCTCACTTTCTGCGCCGAATAGCCGATCGACCGGGCTTCCCGTTTGATACCCAACGCTGTAACAACTACATCGTTCAGCGCATTCTCGCCTTTTAACAGGGTGACGTTGACCGTGGAAGAGGCGCCAATGACTACCCTCACCGTCTGATACCCAATCGAAGAAAAGACCAACACCTCGCCTTCATTGGCCTGTAGCTGAAAATGCCCCTTTTCATCGGTAGTGGTGCCATGACCGCTGCCGGCTATCGTCACACTGACACCCGGCAGGGGAGTGCCCCCATCGATGCCCGTCACGGTTCCGCTGATAGGTTTCGCCGCAGTTTCGTAGCTGTCCGGAGATAACAACCGGGCGGTAGCGCCCCGTTCTTTCTTCAGGATGATCTGTCGCCCGATCACCTGAAAAGAGATGTGCAGCGGCCTGAATATTTTTTCCAGCACATCCCCCAGCCTTTCCTCCTCGGCTATCACAGAGATCTTCTGTTTGCCGGGTAGTACATTATTGCTATAGGTGAATCCAATTTCCGTAGTGGCGGAAATAGTCTTTAGTACGCTCTTGATTTCCCGAAAAGGCAGATTAAGAGACACTTTCCTATCTAATATCTCCTGCCCGTCCGCCTTTCCGGCGAAAGAATAGCTGATGCAGCTCAGTAGCAGAAAAATGTGTAGTAGTGTTACTCTCATAATGAATAAAACAGCTTGTTTTGATTTTCCGTTTTTGTTCATAGCTTTGGTGAGTTTTGTCAGTTTGTAATAAGCGTGGCAAAATAATCCCCTGATCAATATTAGACCTGCGAAAAGGGGAGCATTATCGAATGGTGGTGTTCCCGCACCACCATTTTTTATGCGGTGATTGTTATGAGGTGATCTTTCGTGTATCCATGTGTAGTTTGAGTTGGTTTATATAATAATTATCGATTCGCAAATAACCTATTTGTTGCAGGGATGCCCTTCTATAAATACGCCGGCAGGATCGATCCGGTAAGTGGCGCCGATCGCCTCGCAAATGATCTTTAATTTGTCCTCGAATGTTTCATTGGTCAGGGAGGTCGTTACGACACAGGTTGAAAAGGTCTTCTCCCCATAATGTAAAGGGATGCCATATGCCTTTTCCAGGGTCTTGAATATTTCCACCACCGGCGTCTCCTCGAAATTGAAAAGGAGGGCCGCAGTGACAGTGGGAATGACCGGTCTTTCTGCCCGCGTGATTCCCGCCGATTGCACCAGGCTGCGGGTCTCCACCTGGTATAAAGCCTGCTGATCAGGCTCCAGCACAACTTCCTGTTGTGAGCTGATCTTTTTAGACACCGCCACCTTTCCCGTCCGCACCGATACGATGACATTGCCATTGCTCTTGTCCGTGGTGACATTAAAGCTGGTGCCCAGGACACGGACAACCACATCCTTTGTATAAACATAGAAAGGACGGCCCGACTCCTTTGCCACTTCAAAAAAGGCATTCCCTTCCAGGTAGATCTCCCGTTTGTCTTTCTGCAAAAAAGCGGCATGCCGGATACTTGAGCCCGGCTGCAGGATGATCCTGGTTCCGTCAACCAGGTACACTTCCTGGTTGCCCGTTGTCCGGTTAACCCTTTGCAGGCCTTCCTTCCCGAACAGGCTGGCGACCTGCGGTTTCGTGACGGAACCACCGCCGGCCGGCCGATGCCGGATCAAACCTCCTCCCGCCAGCAACAGGCCCGCCAGACAGGCAGCCACCCAATACCAGGAGCGTCTGCTACGGCCAATGCGGGGAATTTCATTCTCCTGTCGAAAAGGAATGCCCGTGCCCTGTTGTACGGAGCTATCCTTCCTCTGCTGTATGTCAGCATCCTCTCCCTGCTGTACAGTTAGCTTTTCCCCCTGAAAGCGAACATCTCTCCCCTGCTGAAGAGAATTATTCTCTCTCAGCTGACCCAGCACCCCCGTCCAGATAGCTTTCGAAAGCTCTTCCGCGCCGGCCGGCTTTTCCATATACGCAAGATCACGGGCTATTTCACGGGCTTGAAAAAGAGTCGGCACCCTATCAGGATGCTCTTCCATCCACAATTCCCAATAGGCGATTACGCCCTCATCGGGAGAATGAACCCATTTCATGAACCGGTCATCCTGTAAAAGCTCCCAGACCTCGTTGTCTAAATTTTTCACGAAAAAGTTGCGTTAATATTGATGAAATAAAGGCGACATCGTCTTTGAGGAAATGTAGCCGCCCGCTCTTTTATACTCAGAAAAAAAGAAGTTTTTTTTGGACAAATAAGAATATCAGACAAATAAGAATAAAAGGAGAATTGCTTTAAGGGATGGTATCCGGGTAAGGTCCTTCAGTCGGCAAAGCGCCCTGTATAACAAATTGCTCACCGACTGGTAGTTCATATTCATCAGTTCGGCGATCTGTTCATTGGACAGCCCCTGGTAGTACCGGAGCTGGACGATCTCCTGTTGCCGCAGGGTCAGTTCTTTAATAGCTTTTCGTAATAAGGCCATTTGAGATTCATGGATCTCTTTTTCGATGAGAGCCGTCTCGACAGGATCTTCACAAAGCCCGCCGCGGAACTCATTCAATGCCTTTGCCCGCGCAAGGCGGCTATGGCTGTTTTTCTCCTGGCGTATCAATTTATAACGCAGGGCCTTCAACAGGTAAAATTTCACCGAGTCGGTGGGAGAGAGATTTTCCCGGGAATGCCACAACTCTACGAAGAGCTCCTGGATCTGATCTTTTAAAAGGTCCCGGTCCGGACATAACTTCATGCCATAAGCAATGAGCGGAACACTGTGCTGTTGGTACAACGCAGCAAAAGCCTCCCTGTCGCCATTTTTAAATTGCAACCAGAGCAAGGTTTCCTCGTCGGGTTTTTGGGACATGCTTACAAAGTATTACTTTTTCCTGAATTTTTGAATAGCATCCCTGCTGAATTCACTCAGCACCAGGCGACCGCTGATAGCCGCCCTTTCCAATAAGAGCCGGTCCCAATGTTCCGTACCCTTCCAGAAAGCCTCCTTCATAGCGGCCATTGCCTCGGGATTGGAATGCGCCAGGCTGCCTGCCAGCCGGTGAATGGACTCATCCATACCTTCCAGGGTGGAATGTAATTCGGCATACAATCCCCGTCTTCTCGCCCATTCTGCATTTCGCCACATCGAGGCGTCGATGGAGAGACTGCTGAAAGCCGCCAACCCGATCTTTCTTTCAACAGCAGGGCCGACAACAAAAGGTCCGATGCCCACCGCCAGCTCGCTTAATTTAACATCGGCGCTTTCAACGGCAATAGCATAATCCGCCGCGGCGGCAAGCCCTACGCCCCCGCCCACACACTTACCCTGTATCCGGGCTATGATAAATTGCGGGCATTTGCGCAACGCATTGATCAGGTGGGCGAAACCGCTGAAAAAATGCAAGCCCTGCTCCGCATTTTCTATAGCCAGCAGCTCATCGAAAGAGGCGCCGGCACAAAATGCCTTTTCGCCGGCCGACCGCAGAATGATCACCCGCGTATCCTTTTCATTGCCCGCCCCATGAACGGCATGGGTCAGCTCCTCCAGCAATCTGCCAGGCAGGGAATTGCTCTGGGGATGAAAAAACTCGATCGTGACCACCCCCTGGTGCCTTTCTACTTTTACATAACCGTCTTTGATCTCCCCAGTCATAGCAGCGTTTTTATATTTTTATTGTCGATCTTTTCTGTACCATCGTGAGGATCGTAGCGACGGCTACACTCTCCCCCGTATCATCATAGACATCCACATACCATTTTACAATGCCTCTCGGCAGATCCTTCTCCTCCTTTTTTTCCTGTTCGACCTTTTCCTTACAGGTAAGCTTTACCCCGATGGTAGTGCCAGCATATACCGGCTTAAGGAACCGGCATTCCTCCAGGCCATAATTCAGCAATACGGGCCCCTTACCGGGATCGACGAACAGGCCGGCGGCAGCGCTCAGAATAAAATATCCGTGGGCTACCGGCTTCTCGAATAAAGTCCCTTCGAGGGAAGTATGATCGGTATGTGCATAAAAATGATCCCAGCTCAGGTTGCCAAAATTGACGATATCCGCTTCCGTGACCGTACGTTTGTGCGTGATCACCGTATCGCCGACAGTCAATTCCTCAAAGTATTTACGGAAAGGATGTTTGTCCTCCACCGTCTGCCGGGCATGTGGCTGATAACTATTCGTAAGCGCCGTGATCATGGAAGGCGACCCCTGGATGGCCACCCGCTGCATATAATGTTTTACGCCGCGAAGACCGCCCATCTCCTCTCCCCCGCCCGCCCGCCCGGGACCGCCATGCACCAATAAAGGGAGAGGGCTGCCATGCCCCGTGCTCTCTTTCGCACATTCATTATTTAGTATCAGGATCCTTCCGTGATGCGTAGCGGCGCCCAGTACATATTTCCGGGCAATAGCCGGATCAGCCGTGACAATAGAGCTGCAGAGGCTGCCTTTCCCCTTATTCGCCAACGCGATGGCCTCTTCCGCCCCCTTGTAAGGCATTAGCGTGCTTACAGGGCCGAAGGCTTCTACCGTATGCGGCTCTTCATGGTCGAAAGGCTTCTCATTCATCAGCAGCAGGGGGCTTAAAAAAGCGCCTTTCACTGCGTCGGCGTCGATCACCTCCACGCTGTCAGGAGATCCGTAAAGGATCTGAGAAGAAGTCAGTAATTTCCGCACCTGAGCCCGCACTTCTTCCCGCTGTGCCCCGCCGGCTAATGGCCCCATCCGCACTTTTTCATTCGCCGGGTTGCCGATAAGGGTCTGGGACAAGGCTTTCGTCAATGCCTTCCAGGTATCTTCCATCTTGTTTTCCGGGACAAAGATCCTCCGGACTGCCGTACATTTCTGGCCCGCCTTTACCGTCATTTCCTTCCGCAGCTCTTTAATGAAAAGATCCCATTCCGGCATGGAAGGATCTACGTCTTCCCCCAGCACGAGACAGTTAAGGGAATCCGCCTCCATCGTAAAAGAGGTATTCTCTCCCAGGATCCTGGGATGAGATTTCAAGAGAAGACCGGTCGTGGCCGAACCGGTAAAAGTGACCGTATCCTGTGCGGTTACATGATCCAGCAGGTCTCCGGCGCTGCCGCAGACCAGCTGCAGGGCGCCGTCAGGCAGAATGCCGGAAGCGATGATCTCTCTCACCACGGCTTCCGTCAGGTAAGACGTCACGGTAGCCGGCTTCACCACAGCAGGAACTCCCGCCAGCAGATTGACCGCTATTTTCTCCAGCATGCCCCAGACGGGGAAGTTAAAAGCATTAATGTGAATGGCTACCCCCTCTTTCGGCACGAGGATGTGCTGTCCCATAAAAGTACCCGCTTTTCCAAGAGGGAGTCCTTCCCCATCCAGGCAAAAGGTCTCATTGGGAAGTTTTCTCCGAAGGGAGGCGTAAGAGAATAAATTGCCGATGCCCCCTTCCAGGTCTATCCAGCTATCGACCCGGGTAGCCCCGGTAAAAGTGCTGACCTGGTAGAATTTTTCCAGGCGTGCGGGTTCCTTGAGATAAAGAGCCAGGGCCCGCAGCATACGTCCCCGCTCCGGAAAGGTCATTTTACGCAAGGCCGGATTTCCCACTTTTCTTCCATAGTCCAGCAGAGAGGCGAAATCGATCCCTTTCGTGCTGGCATGGGCAATGGGATCTCCGTTGATCGCATTGTATAAAGGCTGTCCTTCTCCATCTCCGGTGATCCAGTTTCCGGATACGTAATTTCCAAGCTTAGGCATATGACAATCGTTTACTTCCGGCGAAATTAAAGAAAGTTTCGGTATAGCGATCCCCGGTCCTCCGGTTCCTGGTTGTTTAGCCTCCTGCTCACCAAATAGGAAATCGAAAAAAAGCCTAGTTTCATATCCCTTGTCTTGCCCGCGATATAAAGTCATATAGTGACCGGGAATTGAAATAACATCCTATCGCCCTTCAACCATCAAAGTAAACAATATGAGCCCATCAGCCATCCGTAAACATTCGAAATTCAAGCATTTTAACCCGGTATTGCCCCGCCCCCGGCAGGAGTCCGGTCAATTTACCCTGACCGTTTTCCATTACACGCCCGAAGGATGCAAGGAGATCTCCGTGCCGACAGTAGAGGAGCTCTTCACCCTCGTGCAGAAGGATATGACGGCATGGATCAACATGAGCGGCACCCGCTATACGGCAGCCCAGCAGATCTGCGACCATTACGGCATCGACCCTTTACTGACAGAAGACATCCTGAGCACAGGCCAGCGGGCTAAAATGGACGAGATCGGTGATTTCATTTACTGCCTCGTACCCATGCTGGATTTCAACAAGTCGCAAGACACCTTTCAGCAGGCCCAGGTCAACATCATCGTAGGGAAAAATCTGGTGCTGTCCTTCCAGGATGATCCAGCCCTGGAAGCCTTCAACAATATTTACAGCCGGCTCCGTAAACCCGGTACCCGGCTGCAGAACCTGTCCCCCGATTACCTTTGTTATATACTGCTGGACACCCTGGTTGACAATTATTTCCTTGTCATGGAAAAGCTCGGGGAGAAAATCGAAGAAATGCAGGACCTGGTACCCGACAGGCCCAACTCTCAGACCCTGTACCATATTAATCAGCTCCGCAGAGAAATGCTCTTTTTGCGCCGGACTATCGGCCCTGTACGTGAAGTAGTCAACGGGTTGCTCAAAAGCGACAGCGAGTTGATCGGGGAACATATGGATAAATATTTCAAGAACGTCTATGACCATGTTATCCAGGCCAATGAGCTGGCCGAAAACTACCAGGAGATGATGATCAATATGCAGGACCTCTACCTGAACAATATGGATCTCCGGATGAATGAGGTCATGAAAGTGCTGACTATCGTCACCACTTTAGTGGCTCCTCCGACCCTGATAGCAGGCATCTATGGCATGAACTTCCGGCATATGCCGGAATTGGAAACCCGCTACGGATACTTTGTCTGCCTGGGAACGATGGTTTGCCTCCTGCTGGTGATGCTGGTCTTCTTCCGGCGGAAAGGATGGTTCTGAAAACAAAAGAATGCCACTCTGTCATTAAAAAAGGATTGGTCGATATTTTGAACAGTTCCTCATATGGAAAAACATTATTCCTTAATCAATCAAAATCCCCGCACAGACGGAGAGCTGCTGGACGCCTACTCCCAAACGATCACCGGGGTAGTGGGCCAGGTAGCGGAAGCCGTAGTGCACATACAGGTCAGCAAGCCGGTCACC
>JAATFV010000178.1 GCA_015655015.1 Chitinophagales bacterium
GATCGCCGAGTCCGCCGATCGTCGCCTCCACCCGAGCCCGCCAGGTGCCACCTCCACCATTGAAGCGTCGGCGGATGGATCCCTTCGCGCTTACAAAACCGGCCTACATCCTCGCCGCTCGCCTCCAGCCTCGCCAGAACATCTTGCCACTCGCTCCTGCTCCGCCGCTGAACCCTCATTCGCCGATCCGCCATGGCACACCTCCTGGCGGATCAGATTGCCAAATCGGAGGTCGCCACGGAAGGTGCAGTTCGGCGAACGCTTACCTTCACCCGGATCTCGTCCGCCCGCCGCACCAGCGCCCGCGCGCGGCGGATCTCCGCCTCACGGTGCAGGCGATGCCGGCCGCGGCGGGAGGCGAGATCCGAGGTCTTCATAAGGTCTTCATCGGCAGGCGGAGGCGCGGCTTTCACCGGCACGCGGGGCGGCTGCAGCGCCAGCCGCAGGTCCAGCCTTGACGCCCCGATCGGTAACTACCCCTCGCTTCAAGTGCTGTTAGGCCAGGCAACGCTCTAGCCGGCATCGCCCACGGAAGGTGACCACCTCGCCTGAGGCTCCCTTGGGCCGAGGTGGAACCTACCGCTTCCTCGCCCTCGGCTGCCCCGAGACACCCGCAACCATCTGCGAATTTCCTCAAGCTCCGGTTTGACCGCGGCATCTGGCGCTAGGAGGTGCAGCGCGGCGGCGACCGAGGTCTGGCGCGGTGCGCAGCGGTCGGCGGCGCCCGAGTCGCGGTCTCTCCTGGCTATCGAGCAAACCAAAGAGCAGCAGCTTGCCTGATTGATTGTTCATTAGGTTCGCGGTCAGACGCCCAGGCGATAAATCCATCAGGGCGTATGAGTGCGGAGCTCAAGCCTAATTGTTCCTTCGCCCGGCCAGATATATATTTAATTCGATCGCCGTATTCACCGGCCAAGGTTTTCAGTGATGCGTGCATATCGAAGTCAAGCAGCATTCCTTTGCCATCGTGCATCAGCTCGCCAATCCCTGCGCCGTCTTCCAGCTCAAAGTTGGGAATGCTGTGACCTACCAAGGGGTGGTCGCCGCCGAGATTGTAGTGTGAGTGCACGCCCCACACCCGTCCTGCAATGTAGGTGGCGCCATCGCGCGTATCCATAAGGTCGCGGATAATCGCGTTCAGCGCGCGGGCATTGGGGCCTGGTCCCATGATTGCAGCCTGGGAGCGTGACCAATCCAAAACCTGTGCCCCCAGTGGATGCCGCTCTGTATGATAGGTGTCCAGCAAGTCTTCCGGAGCTTTCTCCTGGATGGTTGCGGCAAGCTTCCAGCCCAGGTTCATGGCGTCGCCCAGCCCAAGGTTGAGCCCCTGGCCTCCCAGCGGTGCGTGAATGTGCGCCGCGTCGCCGGCTAGAAATACTCGTCCGTTGCGATAGGTTGTGGCCTGCCGCGCTCGGTCAGTCCACGTGGTTGCGATATGCAGGGCGCTGATAGTAACATCGGTGTTCGAGACGCGGCGCAGCACCTCCTGCACGTGTTCAAGCGTGACTGGCTTTTCTGAATGATGAAATGCTCCTCCGTCAAAATCCTGTATTATCACGTAACCTGGCTGGGATTGCAAATACATACCTGTTGGTGTCACGTTTCGGCCAGGGCTGAGCTTCTCCGGGTCCGTTATGTCAACCTGGGTAGAGTAGCCGGTAAATTCCGGCTCCGTACCGGCGAATTCAAAACCGCCCGCCTTGCGTACTACACTACGGCTTCCATCGCAGCCTACGAGCCATTTACCTTTAAAAGATCGGTCGCCGGACTGAACAGTTACTCCGTCCCCGGTTTGATGAAAGTCAGTAATGGCAAGTCCTCGCTTGATTTCTACGCCCAGGGCTTCTGCGCGGCGGGCCAGCACCGTTTCTAGCTCCTCCATTTCAGAAATTAAGCTGGTGTCGGTAGAGCGTGGCAGGCGATACTTCCACTGAGAAGTGTCAATATTGCCGTCATGGAATGGAATGCCGGCAAAGTGCCCTCCCTGACGTTGGGCCCCTTGTTGGGCATTTTGGTGAGGGTTTTTAAGGCGTTTATGTATCTCCAGTTCTTTTAGCAGCCCACGGCGGTACAGCGCTTCAATAGTCGGCGCCGAGAGTCCCCGTATCCCGAAAGGAAGCTGCTTCAATGGCGAGTGCGGATTCTCCGCTTTTTCCAGTATCAGGACTGAACATTTGGCTAAGGCCAGTTCACAGGCAAGGAATAAACCTACAGGCCCTGCGCCGGAAATGATTACATCGTGAATAGAATGATTTTGTGCTGATTTCCTGCTTTCAAGTGTCTCTTTCATGTAGAATGATTGAAACACAAAGTTCCGGAATGCTCCTGCGTCAGGCTTGTACAAACGCGACAAAATCGGTGCTTATAGCCTGCTTCTTTGCTTTTCGCGCGAATGCGGCCGGCGTAGTGCCGCTGTAGCGCTTGAATTCCCTGCTGAGGTGGGATTGATCCGTATAACCCAGCTCATGAGCTAAGCCGGCAATGTTGGAATTTGGATAAAGCCATAATTGGTTTCGTACCTGCTCAAAGCGCATCAGACCGGACACGTCTTTAACCGTATAACCGGAAGATTGCTTGAAGCTCCTTTCCAATGTACGAACCGTCGCATGAGCCGCCGCCGCTACCTGGCTTACCGGCATGGTGCCTTTTGCTTTACTCATAGCAACTCCCGCTTTGAATAACATGCTGCTGGTAGCAATTCGTGACCGGGCATCCAGGAAATACTGTTTTACCGCAGCCACCGCTTCATCAATCCTGCCAGCTTCAATCCACTTATTCAACGTGGGTTGGAGCCGGGCTATAGGATGCTCAAATATGCGAACTCCGTCTTTACCGGACGGCAATCCGAGCAAATCGAACACGGTCCAGGGAAAACACCTGATACCAATGATCTCTAAACGGTTTTGCGAGTAAAAAAGAACAGGCTGATTGAGCAGCCCCATCATGAACGGTGATGGCAACGGCTGCAAGTTTCCATTGGTAGAAATGCTGCAGGCGCTGCCGAAATGAAAAATAATTTCAGCGTAGCCATCAGGTACTACCTCAAAGCTCGTTTGCAGCTCTCCGGAGTCCCTTCTGTTGTGCCAAAAGCACTTTATGGTATCCCGTAGCTCTTCGGGAGGTTCAAATTCCTGGTGCCGCATTTTGAAAGGTAACATATTCTGAAATGATTTTTCTGCCCGCAGGTCTAAAATACCACGATACGACAGTCAGGATCAGAAGTAACAACGAGGGAAATATTTCATTCACTGAACTCCCCGATGCGATATGTGAAAATATGGCTCCCGACATGGCAAAGAAAAAACCTGCATAAGCCCATTCCTTTAATAATGGGAAATTAGGAATTAGTACTGTTATAGTTCCCAAAATTTTCCAAATAGCCAATATGGTTAGAAAATAAACCGGGTAGCCTAAATGTGTAACACTATCTACTCCTCCCGCTCCTGTTTTCTCTTTGTATAACTGTACTATTCCGGTTGATAACATTCCTAATGCAAGCCAGATAGTAGAAATCCAATATATAATTTTATTTCTCTTTGTCATGGTATGTTATTTTAATTTATTTAGAATGCCTTGCAAACGGTTATGCGCCATGTTGATGCCCTGAGCAAAGGGGAGCTGCAGTATCTGGTCTCTGAGCGCGGCCGATTTATAAACTGTCTGCATAATGAGCCTGCTGGTGTCGTCGGTAAGCTTTTCAAATTCCAGGAACTCAAGCTGGACGGAAAAAGGCGTATTCTCCATTTCAAATGTCCGTGTAATCTTCCGGTTCGGAACGAACTCATGGGTTACCCCATTGGCCCGGAATACCACGTTCCCTTTAGGATCGGTGGTTTCAAATTGGTAACTGCCGTGTTTTTTACTTTCAAGCTTCAACACTTTCGTTCCCATCCATTGCTCAACAATTTCGGGCTCTGCATACGCTCTAAAAAGTAATTCCAGCGGCAAATCAAACTCCCTTGTAATCACTATTTCCTGTTTGCCGTCTTCGGCATGGATCTTTGTTTTTTGTTCCATGTTATTCTATTTATTTGTTTTGTATTTTTTCATTACGTTTTCCAATTTATCAAACCTGTCATCCCACATTTTGCGGAATGGTTCAATAAAGTCGGCTACATCTTTCATTTTTTTTGCATTGATGTGATAGTAGATTTCCCTGCCGTTTTGTGTTTGTTCAAGTAAATCGCACTCGGTGAGAATTTGCAAGTGTTTGGAAACAGTCGGTCTTGCTGTGTCGAAGTTTGAGGCTATGGCGCCTGCTGTCATGGATTGAGAGGCTACCAACAGAAGTATCGCCCTTCTTGTCGGATCTGCTATGGCTTGAAATACATCTCGTCTTAAATTCATTGTGTAGCTATTAGGCTACAAATATAAATGTAGTTATTTAGCTACGCAAATTTTTTCGGGAAAATTTTCCGGGAAAGCAAATTGATGCTGATTAGAGCTGCATGACGCTGATCAGCGCGAAGTGATGCTGATCAAGATCTGTTGAAGTTGATCAGACCAAATTGACGCTGATCAGCGGGTTGTCGGTGAGGCGTTGGCTGTATACTGCTTCTCTGTTACCTGTTCCATCCAATCGACAGGGGACCCGTTCAACTTTTCCTGGATCGCTATGTGGCTCATTGCTGTGGTAGCCGTTGCCCCATGCCAATGCTTTTCGCCCGGCGTGAAGTACACGACATCTCCCTGATGGATGTCTTCTCTTGGTCCACCTTCGCGCCGCACCCAGCCAGAACCTGCGGTAATGATCAAGGTCTGACCAAATGGATGGGTATGCCATGCCGTCCGGGCGCCTGGCTCAAAGGTGACCAAAGCCATCGAGACGCGTGCCGGTTCCGGCGGGTTAATAAGCGGATCGATCCTCACTGATCCGGTAAAGTATTCTGCGGGACCCTTACCCGAAGGCTGCGAACCGCTGCGTTTAATTTCCATCTTATTTTCTTTTAAAGATATTCTACATTATTGATACAGCCCCTGGTAACGTTGAATAAACAAAAATCATTATAAAAGGAACGCCCGGCTTCAGCATTACCAAACCAGGAAGGTATTAAAAGGCTGAAATGCCGTTTTCATCGATTGTCGGGGACCTTTGGCTGGTTATATTTTTTGCATACGAAGGAAGGCCTAACTTTGGTCCCGAAGTACAATGACCTATGTTTCTAAGAAAAAAATATATCACAATACTTGCGCACATTCTTCTCTGGGCGTCCCTGGGTTTTATTTTCATAGCCAATACGCCGCTAATGCTCGGGATCATCTTTCCCAAAGAATATTGGATAAAGCAATCCGTCATGTTCCTCCTGCTCATAGGATTGTATTATCTGAATAGCGGGATCCTGGTGCCGGGCCTGCTGTACAGGCAAAAACCCGTAAAATTCATCGTGCTGCATATAATCATCATCACGCTGCTGCTTTTAGGGGGCCTCATTTACGATAACTGGACGCATTTATCGGAGGGTATTGCACAATCGATCAATGACAAGTTTGAAGGGAAACTGCTTATTAAGCTGCGTGGCCTGAAGATCGACACCACCCTGCTGCTCACCTCCTGCCTGCTGGTCGGCCTTAGCACCAGCATATCCATCACCCGTCTATGGCAGAGAGACCTGCTGAAGAGCCAGCAGCTGGTGCAGAAGCAGCTTGACTCTGAATTATCCTTTCTCAAAGCACAGATACACCCCCATTTCTTTTTCAATACCCTTAACAATATTTATGCCCTTACCTTCATCGACATAGAAAGCTCCCGGGCATCGTTGCACAAACTATCCCGTATGATGCGCTACCTGTTATATGAGACGCAGAGCAACCGGACCTCCCTTCAAAAGGAAATTGATTTTGTAAAAGATTATATCGAGCTGATGCAGCTGCGGGTGAACAGACATACCCTCATAAAATTCGAAGAGCCCGGGATTATAGCTGAAAAATCTATTGCGCCGATGATCCTTTTGCCTTTTGTGGAAAATGCGTTCAAGCATGGCATACACTCGGTGAATGAAAGCAGCATCCTGATAAAGATCCGCCAGGATAAAGATCTGCTGATCTTAGAGGTGGAGAATACTCTCTTTGCCCGCCGGGAGCAGGATATCGACGATGGAGGCATAGGACTTTCCAATACCAGGCGCAGGCTCGACCTGATCTATGCAGAACAATACCGGCTGGTTTGCGGGCCGGACGAGGACAAATATTCCGTACGTTTAGAGCTGGAACTATGACGAAATTACAATGTATAGCAGTTGATGATGAGCCGCTCGCCCTTGCGCTGGTGTGCAATTTTATTGCCCAGACCCCTTTCCTGGAGCTGGCAGGCCGCTATTCCAGCGCTATCCAGGCATTAAAAAGCATTCATTCCATGGAGATCCACCTGATCTTTATGGACATACAGATGCCGGATCTCAACGGCATAGAGCTGGCCAGGGTCCTGATCCAGCATAAATCGGAATCGGCTCCCAAGATCATCTTTACCACGGCCTACAATCACTTTGCGCTGGAAAGCTATAGGGTAGACGCGCTGGACTATCTCTTAAAGCCTTTCAACTATGAAGAATTCTTACAGGCGGCCAATAAGGCTAAAGATTACGCGGAACGTTCGATCAGCAATGCTGCCGATATCGAAAATGAGGCTGTATTTATAAAGGTCGAATACAAATGGGTGAAAGTGCTGCTGGACGAAATCCTGTATATAGAGGGCGTGAAAGATTATATTAAAGTCCATCTATCAACACAGCACAGCATTTTGTCGCTCAACTCCCTGAAGAATATGGAGGAGAAATTACCGGCCAGGCAATTCATGCGGTTAAACCGGTCCTGCATCGTCTCTCTGTCTAAAATTACAGCCGTCACCAAAACGGCCGTACAGATCAATGATATCGTCATTCCTGTAGGAGAGAGCTACAGAGAGGTTTTCAGCCAGTTCTTCCGGAACTGGATCGTCTAACTAACAAAAGGGCTGCCATCAAATTTTTTTCCATGCTGAATGGAGACTGATATTCTATTGTCCTTACTTTTTTAAAATTGTTCTTATGTTCCAAAGATCGTCCCTTATGTTATCCCTTTTTGCCCTGCTCCTTTTTTGCCGGCCTGCGGCGGCGCAGCAGTCAAAAGATGATTCGCTCCGGCTGATGCGTGATTATATGACCCAGCAGGCGGCGCTGCGTTACCCGGCGCTGAGAATGGCCATGGTACAGGTGGAGTCGGCAGGCAGCATGCATTATACTTCCAGGGCTTATGGAAAAGACTTTCTGAAAGGAACCGCCCAGCCAAAGAGCGCCGTGCTGGCTGCTTTTAATCTTCCTGTTTATACCTCCGGAAGCCAGGAAATATCGGTCTTCGCCGCCTATCATTCACAGCAGACAGCCCTGACAAATACCATCAACCAGGCTCCGCAGTCCATAATCGGCAACGGATCATATACCCTGCAGAACCTTTCGCTGGCGCTGAATTATAAAAGGACGGATACACTCTTTCATAAACCCGTCTTATGGGGCGGCACCCTGCTGACGAGATTTTCGCTCCAGTCGTCCTTTACCCGGGCGACCGGTCTGATATATGGTGTTATTCCTTTGAAAACGACCCGAACGACCCGTATCTATGCCGGACTGCTCATATCTATCGATCCTACCAGCCTTTCCCCCGTAATACCGACCTTCTCCTACTGGCATAAATTCGCCGGCTCCCCCTGGGAGATCAGCCTCGATCTGCCCACCCGTATCCTCCTGAGGAGGCCGGCCTTTAAGAAAGGGCTCTTATCCTTCGGTACGGAACTGGTTGAAAATATGCTGTTACGGAAAGTAGAGGAGCCCCCGTTCCGGGGAGGAATCGCATTCAGTGACCTGGACCTGAAGAGCGGATTCACGCTGGAATATCCAGTCTTCAGGAAAGTGCTGATCGGATGCAGCGGCGGCCTCCTCTCCACGTTGCAATACAGAGCGCTTGATCCGGGCAAGAGCATTAATGATTATACCGTCGGGATCAAAAGGAATCCCGGTCCCTATTTGAACATAAGCCTTTCCCTTCTTCGCTGACCGGAAGAAATAATACGACCACCGTTGAGCGGTGACTCATCCGAAGAAATAACCGAATAAAATCTATCGATATGAAAATTGTGCAAGTCTTCAAGACCGATGTACAGGATCAGCTGGTTGCCAGGCGTATCATTCTTTTCCTGCAACAAACCCTTTCCCATTGCAGGATCAATTTCGATCTGGACGACTGCGACAGGATCCTGCGTATAGAAAATCAGCAGGAATCGATCGCAGAGACCCGGATCCAGCTGTTCATTGCGAGCTACGGGCATCATTGCGAACCATTGCAGGATTAAATTTTTATAAAATAATTTTATTCCCGGCTAAGGGTACAGACTGATTTATGGGTACTTGACAGGAAAGAGCCGTATATTTGATATGACCTCCGGTAATGGCTGTTTCCGGCGATTACCAACGGAATAATCCCTTATACTGTTGTTGAAAAGGCGCCCCAATCTTTATCTAACTGCTTGTTCCTGTGATAATTCAATAGAGATTAGACTCATAATGAGTGTGGGAATATAATTATGACTGCTGCTTCTAACTTTACAGATCAACACCTGCTGGCGTTCCTGAAGGAGGGCCGGGAAGAGGCATTTACTGAAATTTACCGCCGGTATTGGGAAAAGCTGCTGGCGATAGGTTACCACTATACACAGAATAAAGAATTCGCGGAAGAGGTAGTCCACGATGTATTCCTTCGCTTGTGGATGCAAAGGGGCGAAGTGGAAATAGGCTCCCTTCCCGCCTACCTGGGCACGGCTGTCAAGTTCTCCGTTTTCAAGGCGATGTTGAAGGAGAAGCGCCGCTCACAGATCCGCGCCCGTTTACCGCAATCAGAAATTATCTCCAGCGACAACGAAAAGATCGAGGCAAGGTTCCTCCGGGATTACCTTCAGGGCATCGTCGAAAACTTGCCGGAAAAATGCAGGCTCGTCTTTCAGTACAGCCGCGAAGAGAGCCTTTCCCTTGCCGAAATTGCTGCACGCATGAATATCTCCCAGAAGACAGTCGAGTCACATATGACAAAGGCATTAAAGACCCTGCGGCATGGATTGCACAAGCTGCAATCGTTCATAATGCTGTAACCCGGGCATCCCTGATGTTACCGCTCCCATGAAGTGATCGCTTCGGTATTCATGAATTCATCTCTCTGAAATTTTTTTTCTCTCTGACTAAGGGTTGTCATTCGTTCAAGGGTTCTTATTATATATGGATTTCGATCAGCTTACGATACTGGTGGAAAAATACCTGGATGGGACGATCAATCCTTCCGAAGAACAGGTGTTGCAGGAGTGGTACCGCAATACTCCTGAACAGGATATCGTATGGCCCGCTGATCGTCCCGGGGAAAGGGCAAGGCTGGAAACCCGTCTGCTGGACCGGCTTCATAAGGATATCCGTATGATGGATCCGGACAAACACATCGTCCCTTTGCGCCGGAACCGGGTCTGGATGGCTGCTGCGACGATTGGCTTGCTCCTGTTATCCGGAGCCGTTTATCTTTGGTCCGCCAGATCTGTTGGGCATACTGCCGTTCCTGCTACCGCAGTGAAGGCCCCTGTGAATGACCTGCTGCCCGGCGGCAATAAGGCCAGGTTGATGCTGTCCGACGGCAGCACGATTGCGCTCGACAGCGCCGGGGATGGATTACTGGCCGAACAGGGGAACACCCGGGTAAAAAAGACGGCCCAGGGGCAGCTGACCTACCAGGTCGCGGCTGCCTCCGGACCGGGGGGCGTCACATCCGCCAGGACTACGATCCCTGCCCATGGAGACATAACATATAATACCATTTTTACGCCCCAGGGAGGCACCTATGCGGTGACCCTGTCCGACGGGACCCGGGTTTGGCTGAATACAGGCACTTCTTTAAGATACCCCACGGCATTTACGGGTGCGTCCCGGACAGTCGAACTGAAAGGAGAAGCCTATTTTGAAGTGGCTTCCGATGCCGCCAGACCTTTCAGCGTCGTTGGCGGCGGACAGACCATCCGTGTACTGGGCACCCATTTTAATATCAATGCCTATGACAATGAGCCCGCTATCAGGACCACTTTGCTGCAAGGCAGCGTAAAAGTCGTACAGGGCGACAGGGAGCTGCTCCTCCGGCCTGGGGAACAATCCTTGTCGACCAGCGCCGGAGCGCTGAGGGTTAAAAAAGACATCGATACCGCAGCCGTCATGGCCTGGAAGAACGGGATGTTCCAGTTCGACGAAGCAGATATCGGTACGGTGATGCGGCAGATCGCGCGCTGGTATAATGTGGAAGTGGTCTTCAATGGCAAGCTGCCGGACGACCATTTCAGGGGAAAGATCCCCCGTAACGTCAATGCTTCAGAAGCCCTTCAGATCCTGACCCTGAGCGGCATCCAATTCAAAATAGACGGCCATAAGATTATCCTGAATTAGCCCAATCTGCTGTAGGTATCCGTATCCCGTTATCCCCATTTTTTATTCAACCAAATTTAACTGACGTATGAGAATTTCAGCGTTCCTGCTTTTCATGTGCCTCTGCGTAAGCGCAGCGGTTTCCGGCCAGGAGATCAATATCTCCGCAAAGAATCTCAGCCTTGAAAAGGTGTTCAGCCAGATGGAAAAGCAAAGTGGCTACACCTTCTTTTACAAGATCGAGCTGATCAGGAGCCTTCCTAAAGTATCGGTAGACATCAGGCACGCCTCCCTGATAAGCGCATTGGAGACCGTGCTGAAAGACCAGCCTTCGCTCACCTGGGCAGTCGTAAAGAAAACCGTCGTTATAAAACCCAAAGCCGAGACGACGATCGTTCTTCCCCGGGATCAAAAGAACGGTACGTTCCTGGTAACGGGCAGGGCAGTGGACAGGGACGGCCAGGGTATTCCCAATGTCAGCATCTCGCTCAAAGGCACGCCATATGCCTGGAGGACCGCGCCGGACGGAGCTTTTACGAGCGCAGTGATGCAAGACGCAGCCGGCCAGGGCAAAACCCCGGTGCTTGTTTTTTCCAGCATTGGCTACGCAACAAAAGAAGTGATCCTCAAAGGTGCAGAACAAAGGCTTACTCTCACCTTGCGCGAACAGGTCAATACCCTCGACGAAGTCCAGATGACGGCCTATTCCAGGACCTCCAAACGATACAATGTCGGTGATATCACGACCATCGACGCCGAAGAGATAGCCCGCAACCCCGTGCCCAATGTGCTGCAGGCCCTGGAAGGCAGGGTACCGGGTATGCAGATACAGACACAGACAGGGCAGCCCAACGGCTCCTTCCACGTGCAGGTAAGGAGCGTAAATACGCTCTCTGCACAGCCTCCATCCAGCCCCATCTCTCTTCCTGTCGGCGGCCAGCCTATGTATATCGTCGATGGGGTGGAATACCCTGCAGATGGTTCCCTTCCCCTGGCCCCGGGATTTAACGGACCCCAATTCCAGCTTTACGGCAATGCCCTCAACTTCCTGGACCCTTCCCAGATCGAGTCCATCAGTATTTTGAAAGGCCCCGACGCAACCTCCCTCTACGGTTCCCGCGGCGCTTTTGGAGTTATCCTGATCACCACCAAAAAAGCCAGATCGGGTAAGCCTTCCTTTAACCTCAATGTCCTGCATGGCTTCTCCGATCTGTCCTCTCATCCTAAGCTGATGAATACCCGGCAGTACCTGGCCATGCGCCGCGAAGCCTTTGCCAACGCCAATGCTACCCCCACTTCCACCGATTACGATCTCAACGGGACCTGGGATACGACCAAATACACCAATTGGGAACATTATTTTCTGGGAGGACATGCGCCTACTACCCGGGCCAATGCCAGCTATTCCGGCGGCACAGCCAACAGCAGTTATCTCATCGGCGCCAATTACAGTTCCATCGGTAATGTCGAGTTCAGTAAAGGCGCGGTAAAAGCAGGCGGCATGAACTTCAGCATGAATACGAGCACCACGGACAGGAAATTCACGATGGGCCTCTCCGGCAGCTATTCGACCAATGTAGATAATATGGTGCCTACCGATTATTCAGGCAGCAGTGGTGTATTGCAGGCGCCTAATGCGCCGGACTTTGTCCTGCCCAATGGCAAGCTCAACTGGGATCTCCCTGGCGGCACCAATCCACTGAGCGCGCTCTATCAGCTACACAACAATACGACCAATACGCTCTTTGCCAATACAACCCTTACCTGGATGCCGGTCAGTGGATTGAGCTTTATTGTCAGCGGCGGTTATAGCCTGATCTCATCCAAGGAATTTGATGCCACTCCTTCCGCTTCTTTCAATCCCGCCACCTTCAGTACCAGCAAGACCCAAAGCCTCCTCGAATGGTATACCATCCGGACCTTTAGTGTCGATCCGCGTATTCAATATCAAAGGCCCCTCTTTGGGAAAGGACGGCTGGAGGTCATCGTAGGAACGACCCTGAGGGATAAGCTCACCGAGAATCCTGCTATTCAGGGTAATGGCATTGCCAATGATGAGCTGCTGCGTGATCCCGCCAATGCCATACAGGCGAACAGGACCGATAAATATATCACCTTGCCTCAACGTTATACAGGCCCCTTTGCTGCGATCAACTTCCGCTGGGCGGATAAATATATCCTGGAGCTCAATGGCCGTCGTGATGGTGACTCCCGTTTTGGCCCTGGCAGCCAGTTCGGCAATTTTGGTTCCATCGCCGGCGGCTGGATCGTCAGTGAAGAGCCCTGGTTCAAGCCGGTCACCGGTGTCGTCGACTTTCTGAAGATCAAGGGTAGTTATGGTTTGACAGGCGCCAATTCCCTTTCGCCTTACCAGTATATCAGCACCTATTCGATCAATTCCTCTTCCTACCAGGGAGGCATTGGGCTAACCCCGGCCAACCTGGCTAACCCTTACCTGCATTGGGAAACGGATAAGAACGCGGAAATTGGGATGAATATCGGGTTCCTGAAAGAGGCGATCAATATCGAAGCCATCTATTATTTCAACCACATGGGCGATCAGCTGACCAACCAGAGCCTTGCCAGCATTACAGGTTTTTCCAGCTTCACTTACAATACGCCGGCAAAGATCTATACACATGGCCTGGAGCTCAACATCGTCACCCATAATATCCGTAAGAAGAACTTTACCTGGGACACCAAGATCAATTTAACTACTCCCCGGAGCAAATTGACAGCCTACCCTGGTGTCAACAACCTGGTAAGCAATGTCAATTACGCCATCGGGAAACCGATCTCAGGCATCAAACTGTATAAATATGCGGGCGTCGATCCGGAAACAGGCGTATATAATTTTATCAATGCAGCCGGCGTGAAAGGAGAGTTCACCCAGATCTTCAGCCCTACACAGCTGGATCCTGTCAAGGACAGGACCCAGTTCGTGGACCTGGCGCCAAAATATTACGGCGGCATCCTTAACTCTTTCACTTACGGTAATTTCAGCATGGACTTCCTCGTGAGCATCACCAATAAAATGGGGGCCAATTTTGAGGCACAGCAAACCTATCCCATGGGTATTGAATTGCAGAACGCTCCTTTGGATTATGCCAATAAAAGATGGAGAAAAAAAGGAGATATTACTACCGTGCCGAAGGCAACCACCAATATCTTAGCTTATTTCGACCAGGGTAATTTCGAGAGCAGCACCGGCGCTTACACCAATGCCACCTATGCAAGGCTGCAGAATCTTAGCCTGAGCTATCGGTTCGCACATAGCCTTATTCAAAAATGGCGCCTTTCCGGTCTGTCCATCTACGTTGCCGGACAGAACCTGCTGACGGTCTCTAAATACGGAGATCTTGATCCGGAGAATATGAGCGCCGGCCGTATGCCACCCCTGCGTGTCTTTACAGGCGGTATCAATGTAAACTTTTAAACTGACTCAACATGAGCTTAATATTCCAATCTATTCATACGATCTTACGTCAGGCCCGGATATTTTCAATATGCCTGCTTTTATTAGTCATCACGTTGGGAGGCTGCAAAAAATACCTGGATGTTCCGCTGCCGGCCGGCTCCATTGCTTCCGAAAGCGTTTTTAGCAATGACCAGACCTCGGCAGGGGCGCTTAACAGCATATATGCATCCCTGGTGAACCTGGGTTACCTGGATGGTAACAGCAGCACGACCTATACACTTGGACTCTATGGGGACGAACTGGTCAACTACGGCGTCATCGCCAGTTCCATCGCCTTATACAAAGACGCGGTTGGCTCTTCCATCGGGACGGTCACCGGTTTCTGGCCCTATTGCTACGGACACCTCTATTCCATCAACCAGGCCATTCAGGGGATCCAGGCGAATAACGCAATGACCTATCAGAGCCAATGGCTCGGAGAAGCCTATTTTATGAGAGGGCTGCTCTATTTCTACCTGACTAATTTATATGGCGATGCACCGTTGGTGCTGACACCGGATTATCTTCACAATAATGGACTGGCGCGCAATGCTCAGGCTGATGTATACAAGCAGATCATCGCTGACCTGAAACAGGCACAAAGCCTGCTCGATGTCCAATACCATGACGCTAACGGAGCCGTGACCACCGACAGAGGCCGTCCCAACCGGATGGCTGCCACAGCCCTGCTGGCAAGAACCTATCTCTATACAAAGGACTGGGCCAATGCTGAGATCCAGTCCGATAGTATCATCGCCAATAGCGCCGTCTACCATCTGCCTTCGCCTGATATGACCTTCCTGCTGAACAGCCCCGAGATCATATGGGGCCTCCAGCCGACAGGCAGCTCGCTCTACCCTTACGAGGTTAAGGATGCTGTCATTTACACAATGCCTGATGGCACTGTTCCGGGACCTGGCGTTTACACTACGACTATCAGCGATTCGCTGAAAAATGCCTTTGAGGCAGGCGATCTCCGTTATGCCATTTGGGTGGGAAAAGATACTGTACCCGCCAACGGATCGACTCCGCAGGCCATCTACTATTATCCTTATAAATACAAGGTGAAAGGCACTATCACTACGGCCCAGGAATCCCTCGTACTGTTCCGGCTGGCGGAACAATACCTGATCCGCGCCGAAGCCCGCGCTCAGTTGAATAAATTATCCGGCAGCGATGGCGCCGTCGGCGACCTGAACACCATCCGGGCAAGAGCAGGTCTCGCGCCCACTACCGCCGCTTCCCAGGCAGATGTGCTCAATGCTGTCCGGCAGGAGCGTCGTGTCGAGCTCTTCTGCGAGCAGGGCCATCGTTTCTTTGATCTGCGCCGGACGGGTAACCTGGATGCGCTCATGACGAAGCTGGTTCCGTTAAAAGGAGGGGTTGCATGGGTTCCCACCATGGCCTGGTGGCCGATACCCGTCACGGATATTCAAAACGACCCTGCATTGACCCAAACACCCGGTTATAATTAGATCATGAATAAATTATTTTCCTTCCTCCTTCTCATCACGGGAAATCTCATAGGAAGCCTGCGTCTGTCAGCGCAGGTTTCCCCTGCTTCCGCAACTTCCATTCCTTCGGGTCCTGCCTCCGGACTCTACGATACGCTGCGATCCGCCGTCGGATCCTCAGTCCCCGACGCCGCCTTACAACAGGAATGCCGCGACTATATACAATATGTTCATCCCGATGGGAATGCCGCCTCCTCATCTGGCAGCACCAGTACTGCATCCGCCATCACGCCCATATTGTCCGCGCAGAAGAAATCCTTTATCCTCATCCACCCGGACTACTACCTGAGCCTCCTGCTCTTCAAACAGCTGGTGGAGACAGGGGAGATCACCAGGCCGCAACGACGTTTCGAAGAATTCTCCGGGGCGCTGCAGCGCTCCGCCCTGGGACAGGCCGCACAGGAGGCTATCCATCGGGACGAGCAGCAGGTATCAGCCGGCAAAATGGCGCCCGACTTCACCGCACGGACACCCGACGGGAAGGAGTTCCGACTCTCATCACTCAGAGGGAAGTATGTCCTGCTGGATTTCTGGGCCAGCTGGTGCGGTCCCTGCCGCCTGGAAAATCCCAACATCGTGGAGAATTACCGCCGTTATAAAGAGAAGAACTTCACCGTGGTCAGCTTTTCCCTTGACGGTAATGCCAAAGCCTGGCAGGACGCCATCGAAGCCGATCATCTGGACTGGTATCATGTCAGCGACCTCAAAGACTGGCACAGCGATATCGTAAAAGCCTATATGGTGCCCCATGTCCCGCAAAATTTTTTACTGGACCCGGAAGGGAAGATCATCGCCGTCGAACTGCGCGGAGATGCCCTGGGACAGGAATTGGAAAAAATACTTAAATAACATCAAATGAAAGCTGAACAACGACACGGTCTTTATTTTTTCTTTCTCCTGCTGGTCTGCCTGCTGTCTGCAGGTCTCTACGCACAACAGGGCAAAAAGGATTTTGCGCCCGGCTCACCCGAAGAAAAGGATTTTCATATGGCTGCCCGGCGGCAGGACCTGATGATGGATTCCTTAAAAGACCTGATAGCCATGGGGCAGGAGAGCATGAATGATGTCATGACACAGACCGCCATGGGCATGGCATTCCAGAATATAGAGCCGGTCATAAAAGCCGATTATCCGGCCTATGTCCGTAGTAATCCCGCTTCCGGAGCCAACCTGCGCCTGATCAGCGACCTGATGAATTGTAAACCCGTCGCCGGCTGGATGGACAGTTTGGATGCCCTCTACCGGTTGCTGCCAGCAACGACGATGAACAGTCCGGAGGGGAAGGCCCTCGGAGACCGGCTGACGATTGAACTGAAGACAGCCATTGGCCATAAGGCGATGGACTTTACACAATATGACACACAGGGCCACCCGGTCAGCCTTTCTTCTTTGCGGGGAAAATATGTACTGCTGGATTTCTGGGCCAGCTACGACAAAAATTGCGACCGCGCCCTTCCCGTCCTGAACAAATTCCATGAGGCCTACGGCAGCAAGGGGCTGGTGATCCTGGGTGTGTCGCTGGACTCCAGCAAGACTGCCTGGCTGGACATGATCCGCGGGACCAACAGTATCATGACGACCCAGGTATCGGACCTGAAAGGAAAGGAAAATGCCGCCGCCCTGCTCTACAGTGTCAGTGACCTTCCAAAGAATTTCCTGATCGACCCCAACGGGATCATCATTGCCAAAGGACTCAACGCCATGACCCTGGATCAGACCCTTTCAGCCATTTTTGAATAAGACAGTTAAACCAGCAATTAAAAATTATGAAAAAAATATTTCTCGGATGGTTATCGGCAGCCATACCTTTCCTGTCCTTCGGCCAGTCTGCCAATAATTTTTCCATCACCGGCTCCGTAAAAGTTCCCGGCGTACAACAGGTATACCTCACGTACTACAATAGTGGTAAAATGATCACCGACAGTGTCGGTGTCGTCAACGATCACTATACCCTTAACGGTCACCTGGAAATTGGTGCGGTGGCTATGCTCACTTCTGCCGTAAAGGGATCGATCCCCGCCAGGACAAATACCCTGTCCATTTATATCAGCCCGATGGATGCGCTGACGATCATCCATACCGGATCATTCTCCCATGCCGAAGTCAAAGGCTCCGCCGCCAACAAGGAATATGAGAAGCTGATACAGATGGACAGGCCGTACGGTCAAAAGAAAAAAGTCCTGCTGGCCGCCATCAGCGATGCCGTAAAAGCGAATGACACCGCAAAGAGCCGCAGCCTGCAGGCAGCGCTCGGGAAGATCGGCCGCGACGAAAAGGACGGGGTCTTCGGGAAATATATGCACGACAATCCTAACTCCCCCTTGCTGGTCTTTGTATTTAATAAATACATCGGCGACCTGCGGTCCCTGAAGCCCGAAGATGTGCCGGCCGCAAGATCTTTTTTCGCCCTGCTGCCCGACTCCATCCGCAACAAAGCCAATGCGAAAGCCTTTGCGCAGCAATTGGACAATATGGTTACCTTTGAGCAGGGAGTAGCGGTCGGCAAACAAGCGCCGGACTTCACACAGAACGATACGGCAGGGAATCCCGTCTCCCTCTCCTCCTTCCGCGGTAAATATGTGCTGCTCGATTTCTGGGCCAGCTGGTGCGGACCTTGCCGGCAGGAGAATCCCGCTGTAGTAGCAGCCTATCATAAGTACCATGATAAGGGGTTTGAGATCCTGGGCGTATCGCTGGATCAAAAAGAAAAGCCCTGGAAAGACGCTATCTACCAGGATCACCTCACGTGGACTCATGTATCCGACCTCAAATACTGGGACAACGCCCTGGTAAAGGTCTATGGCGTCCGGGGGGTACCACAAAATTTTCTGATCGACCCCAGCGGCAAGATCGTCGCCCGCGGATTAAGAGGGGAGGACCTGGATAGAACATTGGGAGCTACGCTGGGACAGGCGGGTGCTACCGGGAAATAGGGGTGTTTGGCTATGCTATTTTTTTATTAATGCTTGTCAGGCAACATTTTCAATGCTGTGTATATCTATATTTAGTATCCCTGCACAGAGGGGCTTAAAGCATTAATAATTAATTAACATGAATACTAAGTATACCTTTCTCCTGGTTAGCCTTTTCTTTTTTTCAATGAGCTGCAGAAAGGCAATGCCCCCGGCTCCGGCGGGCGTTGCGCAGAATCCTACTTCCTATGAGCTGATCTCGGAGGTCTGGTCCGGGCCGGTTACGAATGGTCAATCTTACCTGTTCGCCTATGACAGCACTCATTTACTTACCAGCTACAAACGCATTCAATGGGGACAGGGAGGTTATAATATTACCGACAGCGGGAATTTTCCTTTACCCGGATTCGCCGATACTTCTTATTTCCACGTTGAGTACAGCAATGGCCGGGTATCGGGACTGTATTCCGTTGATGGTGGCGCCAGAGGTTATGCTGCCTATGAATACGACAGCGCGGGCAGGCTTGTTAAAGTGATCAGCCAGCCGGGGGATTATATTTACTTATACAGCTATAATGACAAAGGCCAGGTGACGGACAGGAAGGAAATGAATACGACCGCCATTAATTTCCATTATACCTATGTTTATGATAATAACGGCAACCTGGTAAAGGAAGTGGATTCGACCTTGTACACGAATCCCCCGCTGATATATATGACCGAATATTCGGACTACGATAGTAAGGTCAATCCCCTCCGGGCGCTCAACGGGTATGGTATAAGTTCCGGTGCGGATGTTAATTTTGGATCGGGAGCCTCTGTTTCCCCGAACAACGCCGGGACTTCCCGCTATTCCACCAATACCAACGGCGGTCCGGATTTCGGTCCGCCTTCAACGGCGTCATACAATTATCAGTATAACGACGAAGGGCTTCCCGTACAAATCCAGTCTGGTCCATGGATCATCACACTTCAATATAAAAAGTACCAATGACTTTCACGCCGGAGGATTAAGACATTGAAGGAGCAGCGCAATCAATCGATAGGAACAGCGCATTCAATCGATAGGAGCAGCGCATTCAATTGATAGGGGCAGCGCATTCATTATAAAGGGCTATTTTTGATTTTTAAAAGCAAATTATGATGCGCCCTCTCTCTTTTACTTTCATCCTCTTCCTCCTGTCAGGATGCTCGGTCAACCCCTATAAGACCACTAATAAAGTATATAGGAAGCAGGCCAGAGCGTACGCCCATGTTATCAGCCAGGCCCCTCTGACCACCGGGGCTGACTCGGTTCCGGCAGCGCCTTACTGGGTGGGTACCGTTAATTTCAACCTGCGCAAACCGAATTTTGTCATCATCCACCATACCGCTCAGAACAGCTGTCCCCAGACATTGCAAACCTTTACCGTAACCCCTACCCAGGTCAGCGCCCATTACGTGATCTGTAAAGATGGCACCGTGCATCATATGCTGAATGACTACTTAAGGGCCTGGCAGGCCGGTGTCAGCAAATGGGGAAATATAACGGACGTCAATTCCATCTCGGTCGGGATTGAGCTGGACAATAATGGATTTGAACCATTTCCCGATCTCCAGATCAATAGTCTCCTGCATTTGCTGGCCCGGCTAAAGGCTGCCTATAATATACCTGCAGCCAACTTCATTGCGCATGGCGATATAGCGCCTACCCGCAGGAACGATCCCAATTCAAGGTTCCCCTGGAAAGAGCTGGCGGATAAAGGGTTCGGCTTGTGGTATACAGATACTACCGGTATATCCGTTCCTGACGGCTTTAGCAGCCTGACGGCCCTTCGGCTGATCGGATATGATATAAGGGACAGCAGCGCTGCAGCCCAGGCTTTCAAACGTCATTTTGAACAGGATACCATCCGTAGCTGGGGAAAGCCGGAGGAAAAGATCCTCTATTCACTATACCGGGAGTATGAGTAGTAAGATCCGAAGGAATGAAGCAGCGAATGATCAGCGAAATAATCCCTGGAATATTTTTTTCAGGCTTGGCTGTCTTCTATGTTGATGAAGAGTATCATACGAAGTGTAAGTCTGGCCATCCTTCATGCCCGGATCGAAAAGAACGACAATATCCGTTCTTCCATGAGAGGCATTGACAAATTCGTTCTGTTTGGCGATGGTATTCGTTCTCTTATTTTGTACGATCAGCAGAAAAGTATCGCTTTGAAGATTCTCCAGCTTAAATTTAAATCGTCCCCGGGAATCGGTTTCAGTTTGAGCCTGGATGGGACTGCTGATCCTTACAACAGCATCTACCGGTTTCGTAAAATCCCTATCGACAGAGACTACCCCTGATATTTCCGTTGCCTTGTTGCTTTTAAACTGATTGTAGAGAGTAATGGAAAAGGTTATTACAGCAGCAACGCTTGCAAAGATAACCTTACCCTTGCTAAAAAAGTCAGTCAATGTCGCTTTGGTGATCATACTACATGTCTACAGGAGTGAAAAAGATCATCACGTTATCCGCAAATTTCCCGCATACCTCCATCCCTGACAATACCTAGTCCTAACTATTTTACCTCCATTAAACAAACTATGGTAAATTTGTCGTTTGGTAATAGAAAGTAGTAATAGAAAGCCCATTTGTTGACGGAATACGCATATAGTGAAGACAATGCCCTCTTTTTGCAGATTGCGGGCGGAGATGAAGCATCCTACACCCAGGTATTTCACCTGTACACGCCCCGTTTACTACCCTTCATTTATAAAATTACCAGGGATGAGCACCTCGCCAGGGAGATGCTCCAGGAGACCTTCCTGCGACTCTGGATCAAAAGGGAGGACCTGCTTAAAGTGGAACGGCCCGGGTCCTGGCTCTTCCGGATCGCTGCCAATATCTGCCTTACCTACCTCCGCACACAGGCTACTCATCACCGCCTGCAAAACAAGGTAGAGGAAAAGCAGGCCGCCAATAAATATAGTTCGGCCGTGGAAGTGTTGGAAAGCAAGGAAATGGACCGGCTTATTCAAAAGGCGGTAGCCGCCCTGCCGGCCCGGCGGCAGGAGATCTATCGGCTCAGCCGCGAACAGGGCCTCAGCCACCAGCAAATTGCCGATCAGCTGGACCTTTCCCTTTCTACCGTAAAAAACCAGCTGGGGTTCTCGATAAAGTTTATCCAGGAATACCTGCATAATGCAACCGGTCTTTCCCTGGCCATCCTGTCCGCCTTATTCCTGCGCTGAAAAAATATTTTGGAACCGGATGGTACTATTCGTCTTTTCGATCATCTTATCCTCGTTAAAGAGTAAAAAATAATGTTTAATTAACAACAAGCCGGCGACAGGAGAACAAACGAAAAACTGCTGATAATGACCAGGGAAACCAAAGAACGCATTCAGTTTTTATTGATCCAGTACCTGGACGGAAAGGCTACTCCCGATGAGCTGGAGCGTCTGTCGGAATATTTGACCGCCGCCCCTGAAGAAGAGGTCTGGATGGAGCTGATGGAGGAGCTGATGACTACGGAATCGGCCCTTTCGGGGTATGATCCGGCAGCCTGGTTGCCGTTTGTCGAAGAATTGAAAAGGAAAAATGCCGGGGAAGGCCCTTCACGGGGTATTGCTGTTCACCGGGTGCACTTTCTCAAACGTTCCCGCTGGTGGGCCGCCGCCGCTCTCTTGTTTCTGATCGGCGGGTTCTGGTTGTGGACGAGAGTTAACTCACCGTCTTCGCAGGAGCTCAGCAGGCAGGAGACTTCGCAGAAAGACTTGCTGCCGGGGGGGGACCGGGCCATATTGACGCTGGCAGGAGGCAAACAGATCATTCTCGACAGTGCCGCCGATGGACTATTGACGGAACAAGGGAATGCCCGGGTCCAAAAATTGGCCAATGGCCAGCTGGCCTATCAACGCATACATGAAAAATCAACAGAGGTCCTCTTCAACACCTTATCCACTCCAAGAGGAGGCCAGTATCAATTGACACTCCCCGATGGGAGCCGGGTCTGGCTGAATGCAGCTTCCTCTGTTACCTATCCGACTGCTTTCACCGGCAAAGAGCGCACCGTAAAAATTACGGGAGAGGCCTATTTTGAGGTGGTCCATAATGACCACCAGCCTTTCCGGGTACAAGCCGGCGACCAGCTGATCGAAGACATCGGCACGGCTTTCAATGTCAATGCCTATTCCGATGAGCCGGGAGTGCGAACGACCCTGGTAGCGGGCAAGGTAAAGGTCAGCAAAGGCGCTGTCGTCCGTTTACTCTCTCCGGGCCAGCAGGCGCAAAGCCATGGGGGAGACATCGGACTGATCCCACATGCCGATGTCGAACAGGCCCTTGCCTGGAAAAATGGGGCATTTGCCTTCCGTGATGCGGATCTGCCTGCGGTCATGCGCCAATTGGCCCGCTGGTATGATATCGAGGTGGAATATGACGGCCCGGTTCCAACCGGCTCTTTTGACGGAGAGATCGGCCGCAGCCTGACACTCAAACAAGTCTTACAAGGCCTTGCCAATACACGTATTAACTATACCATCATTAATAACCATAAAATTATCATCCGACCGTAAAAAAGGCCGCAAAGTAAAAAGGGCCGCAAAGCAAAAAGGGCAAAAGGCGAAAAAGGCCCCAAAAATAAAGCCAGCCCCAAAAAGATCAAAGAAGAAGAGCCTTCCTGTAAAATCGAGGGAAGAGAGAAAAAAGGGAAGAGAAAAAAATTGACTAAAGAGAAATACAGAAAAGAAAAATAGAAAAGACCGCTCCTTCTTTACAGAAGGAGTCCGAAAGAGATGACTTAAAATGAAAAACCGGGAGATAGATTGGACGTCCTTCCCCGGCTTTCGTTGAGGTCAATCAAGTAAACAAGTTCGTTACGACTGCTTATTATTTAACCCAAACAATGCAAAAGTATGCAAATTAAGGCTCTTTGCAATCCCCCTTCGTATGTTTCCATGCGAGGAAAGGATTGCCTTACCAAAACACTGTTAGTCATGAAACTGACTGTTTTCCTCTTACTGGGCGTTCTATTACAGGTCAGCGCCCGCACCCATGCACAGACGGTCACCTACACCGGGAAAGCCGTTCCGCTTACCACCGTATTTTCAGCTATTAAAGAACAGACCGGTTATTTGTTCTTTTACCGGAAGGAAGATCTTGCCGGCGCCGGCAAGGTGACCCTACAGCTCCGGAATGTCTCGCTGCAGGCGGCTTTGGAACAAACGCTGGAGGGACAGCCGTTGAATTTCGCTATTCAGGGTAATACGGTCTTCATTACTCTAAAACCCCCGCCGCCCCCGGCCCAGGCGCCTTCCTCAACTGAATCCGCGCCCCCGGTCCAGGGCATCCGGGGTCGGGTCACAGACAGTCTCGGTACCCCCTTATCGGGCGCCTCCGTCACCATCAAGGGAAGAAAAGGAGGGACAACGACCGACGCCAGAGGTGATTTTGAGCTAAAAGGCGTCGAAGGAGGAGTGACCCTGGTCCTTTCCTATACCGGCTATCTTAATAAGGAATATAAAGTGAATGACAATACTAATAAGATTTTTCTTGTTATGGCCAGGTCGAACAGCCCCCTGGATGAAGTGCAGGTGGTGGCTTATGGCACCAACACAAGGCGATACAGTGTGGGCTCCGTCTCTACCGTCACCTCGGAGGATATAGAGAAACAGCCGGTTTCCAACGTCCTGCTGGCATTGGAAGGGCGCGTGCCGGGACTGCTCATTACTCCCAGCAGCGGCGCACCTGGGGCTTCCGTGTCGACACAGATCAGGGGGCAAAATACCCTCACCAGTATCATTAATAACGGCAGCACCTATGATCAGCCCTTGTTTATCGTGGATGGAGTGCCGTTTGCCCCTCAGAATGGGAATATCAGCACTTTCCTGAATACTTTCGGCGGGTCTAACGATTATGTCCCGAACAGCGGGATCAGTCCGCTCAATAACCTGAATCCCTCCGACATTGAAAGCATCAGTGTGCTGAAAGATGCAGACGCCACCTCCATTTATGGCTCCCAGGGAGCCAACGGTGTGATCGTGATCACAACCAAGAAAGGAAAAGCAGGCCCCACCGCTCTTCATCTGAAAGTAGGGACAGGCCCCAACAGGATCACCCGTAATCTGGGGATGATGAACACGGAGCAATATCTCCGGTTACGCCGCCAGGCTGTGCAAAATGACGGACTGACCTTGGATCCTTCCAACGACCAGGACATCAGAGACTTCCCGGATCTGCTGGTGTTCGACAGCACTAAATACACTGATTGGACAAAAAAATTCTTCGGAGGCGCTACCAATAGTACGGATGTCTATGGCAGCCTGTCGGGAGGAGCCCAGAATAATACTTTTATGGTTTCCGGTGGTTATACCCGGAATACCTATAATTTCCCCGGAAATTTTGCGGACAACCGGTGGTCCTTGCATACCGGATTACATCATAATTCACAGGACCATCGCCTGACGATCGATTTCGGCAGCGATCTTTCCTATGACAGGAACAATTCTTCCGGTAGTTCTTCCCTGGGCCAGGCCCGGTTATTAGCCCCCAACGTGCCTGATCTTATCGATCCCGGAGGCAAGCTGGTGTGGGCTTATAAGGGTGTCGACCTCTCTCAGGACCAGCTATTGGGTGCTCTGAAGACCCCATACCTGATCCAATCGTATACATTGAATAATTCCATGCGTATCGGTTATCAGCTGGCCCGTGGGCTGACCTTCAGCACATCCCTGGGCTATAGCCTGGTATATGCCAAACAGTACTCCGCTAACCCCCTTGGAAGCCAGGCGCCGTCGCAATACCCCTATACCTCGGCCGATTTTGGCACAGCCGACTATCAGACAATCAATATCGAACCGCAGATGGATTATAAAAGGAACATCGGAAAGGGTGTATTGACCGTCCTGGCAGGAGCCACGTATAAGCAGAATAAAAGCAGCAGCAATCAGCAAACTGGCACCGGATATACGGATGATGCCTTATTGGGAACGATCGGCGCCGCAGCCACCGTCACTGATCAGGATGCTTCTTCGATCTATAAATATGCCGGCGCTTTCGGAAGAATAGGATATGTGTATGACAAGGAATATATCCTCAGCCTGACCGGCAGAAGGGATGGCTCCAGCAATTTTGGTCCGGACCACCTGTTCGGTAATTTCGGATCGGTAGGTCTGGGCTGGATCTTTTCGGAGGAGCAGGCTTTCCAGAAGGCGCTGCCTTTCATCAGTTATGCCAAGATTGCCGGCAACTATGGTTCTACCGGCTCGGATGGCGTCGCCCCTTACCAATTCCAGCCATTCTGGAAATTAGCTAACTCATATAGCTATCCGCTGTTTCAGGGCATACGCGCTTATCAGCCGGCCAACCTGTCCAATCCCGACTACGGCTGGGCCAGTAAGACTGCGCTTAACCTGTCTCTTGACCTTGGCTTCTTCCATGACCGGCTCCTGGTGAATGGCGGCTGGTATGTTGACCGCACAGGCAACCAGCTGACCAGCTATCCCTTAGCTTCCCAGGCCGGCTTTGGCTCCGTTGTGCAAAATTTCAATGCCGTGCTGCAGGATAAGGGATGGGAAGTGACCATCACTTCCTCTAATATCAAAACGAAGGATTTCAGATGGTCCACCACCTTCAACATATCCGCCAACCGCAATAAGCTGCTGAAATTCCCGAACCTGGATAGGAGTCCTTATACCTATATCTATGAAATAGGTAAATCGACCAACGTACAATACGGCTTTAAATTCAAGGATGTCAATGACACCACCGGCGCCTTCGAGTTTTATACAGGGAAAGGGGTAACTACTTATACTCCGACATATTCCAATGTAAAACAAGGAGGGGACCAGGTTGCTCTCGGTAACACTGAACCGAAGTATTTCGGCGGTCTGGGCAATACCTTCAGCTATAAAGGGTGGAGCCTGACCCTTTTCTTTCATTTTTCCGATGCTTTTGCAAAGAACTGGCTTTCCGGTGTATATAGCGGCTCGATACCGGGCAGCATGAGCAACCTGCCTGCTAAATTGGGCGGCTTCTGGCAGAAGCCGGGGGATAAGACTGTCCTGGAAAGGCTGACTACTAACTCTTACAACGCGAATGCCGATGGAATAAGAGCCCAGCAGTCGGCTTCGTATTTCTCCGGTTCTTCCGCTGCTTTCGGGAATGATTTCTACGTCAGGTTGAAGACCGTATCCCTGGCTTATAACCTGCCGGCTTCCGCTCTTAAAAAAGTAGGCGTTAAGAATTGCAGCATTTACGTGAATGCACAGAACCTGCTCACGTTCACGAATTACAAATTCGGTGATCCGGAAACACCAGGATCCTTCTACGGAGTTCCCATGCAACGCATTGTCACAGGGGGCCTATCCCTTGACTTTTGATGCGGGGGTAAAAAAATTAATTGGTAAAAACTCATTATAATGAAAAAGCAACTTTATAAACATAAAAGAATCCTGACCTTCCTGTTATTCTTTTCCCTGCTGTCAGCCTCCTGCCGGAAACTGATCTCCATACCTGCGAATCCCCCCGATCAGATACCCCAGGCGCGGGTATTTTCCGACAGCGGAGATATCCAGGCTGCTGTAGCAGGCATCTATGCTAACTTTAAGATTTCGGCAGGATCCGTCTCCTGGATCAATGGCGCCATTACCGCCAGCGCGGGCATGTCTGCCGATGAGCTGCAAGGGACTTCCTCGTATGACGCCGCCGGAGCTCAATTCTACCAGGATGCCGTCCATGTCGATAGCTCGACCACAGCCAGCATGTGGAAGCAGGCTTATTCAGACCTTTATCAGATGAATGTCTGCCTGGAAGGCATCAGGAGCACCACGGTGATCAGCGACTCCCTGAAACGTTTGCTGACAGGACAGATTAAAGTGGTCAGGGCCCTCTATTATTTCAATATGGTGAATTTATGGGGAGGCGTGCCCGTGGTGACGAGCAGTGACTATGCGGCAAATGCCATTCTTCCTCGGGCGTCGGCGGACAGCGTTTATTCGTTGATCCAGGCAGACCTGGCGGATGCCAGATCATCCCTGACCGCCAGCTATCCTTCCGATGGCCGCGCGCGCCCCAATCTCTATACGGCAGAAGCCTTGTCTGCCAGGGTATATCTCTATCGGCAGGACTGGGACAACGCCGCCGCTATGGCCGGCCAGGTGATCAATTCAGGCCTTTACAGCCTCGAAACAGATCCGAATAATGTTTTTTTAGACGGCAGCAATGAGGCTATCTGGCAGCTACCCGCCAATGGCCCCAGCCAGCAGACCGCAGAAGGAGCTACTTTTAATATTTCCTACACGCCAACTCCCAGTTACACGATATCGAAATATCTGCTGAACGCCTTCGAAGCAGGAGACCTGCGCCGGACAGACTGGATAAATTCCAGCAATGTCAATGGCACGATCTATCTTTATCCCTATAAATACAAGAATCAAAAGGCAACCACCACCACCACCGAAGACTACATGATCCTGCGGCTGAGCGAGCAATATCTGATCCTTGCTGAGGCTTTGGCTCATAAAAACCAGTTGGGGGACGCTGTGACCAGCCTGAACCTGGTGCGTAGCCGGGCTACCCTCGCCGGTAGCAGCGCCGCTTCACAGGCAGATGTGTTGACAGCGGTCATGCACGAACGGCAGACAGAACTCTTTTGCGAATGGGGCAACCGCTGGTATGACCTTAAAAGGACCGGCGCCGTCGATGCCGTGCTGGGGGCAGAAAAACCCGGTATCTGGCAGCCATATGCGGCCTTGTATCCCATCCCCCAGCCAGAACGGCAGAACAATCCTTTTCTAACCCAGAACCCTAACTACTGAGTTACGCTATTTTCAAACAATAATACATGCAAGAACAGACCGTTCAGGAACCAATCGTAAGAATTGAGCACTTGTCCCATAGATACAGTAACAACTGGGCCATACGCGACATCAACATGGTGATTAATCAGACAGGCATCGTCGGATTGCTGGGCTCCAACGGAGCCGGTAAATCGACGACGATGAATATCCTCTGCGGGGTGCTGAACCAGACAGAAGGATCCGTCTACATCGACGGCATCGACCTGCGGAAAGAGCCGGAGCGGGCCAAACAGCAGATCGGATTTCTGCCGCAGACGCCGCCCCTGTATATGGACTTTACGGTGGACGAATATCTGACGAACTGCGCCTACCTCCGATCGATGGAAAAGCCGGACGTGCCTGCCGCCCTGGAAGAGGCAAAGGAACGCTGCGGCATAACGCATTTCAGCAAACGGCTGATCCGGAATCTATCCGGCGGCTACCGCCAGCGCGTAGGCATCGCGCAGGCCATCATCCATCATCCGAAACTGGTGGTGCTGGACGAGCCCACCAACGGCCTCGACCCCAACCAGATCATCGAGGTGAGGAGCCTGATAAAGGAAATAGCGACGGCCCATGCCGTGATCTTCTCCACGCATATCCTGTCCGAAGTACAGGTGTTGTGCAGAGACATCCAGATGATAGAAGGAGGAAGGATCGTATTCTCCGATACGATGGACGCCTTTAATAACTACGTGGCGCCGCACACCGTCCTGGCTTTCATGGAAGAACCTCCGGCTGTGGAGGAACTGTTGAAGATAGAGGGAGTGGTCAACGCGGATTTCCTCACAGAACGCCAGGTGCGTCTTTATTTCAGCGGCGAAAGGACCGTCGCGGAAAAGATCATAGCGGCCAGCATACAAGGTGGCTGGCGCCTGCAGGAGATCAACCTGGAAAAAAGCTCGCTCGACGAAATATTTGCGGAATTATCCAATAAAAAAGGAAGTAAAAAATAATTTTTGATGAAAAAGACTTTACGGATCGCGCGGATCGAGCTCAGTACCCTGTTCTTTTCCCCTATTGCCTGGTTTTTATTGATCGTGCTGATGGTCCAGGTGGCCCTGAGCTATACCACCATGATGGAATGGATGGAAGAATCCAAACAGCTGAATGGCAGCTTCGGAGCCCTGACCGCCACGATCTTCGCAGGTTCTTTCGGATCAGGCGTATTTTCAGGGATCCTCAGCAAGTTATACCTGTATATTCCATTGATCACTATGGGCCTGATGAGCCGGGAGATCAGCAGCGGAACGATCAAGCTCTTGTATTCCTCCCCGATAAAAGTGCGTGAGATCATTTATGGCAAATTCGTCGCCATGATGGTGTACAACTTATTGCTGATAGGAGTATTGTTATTGTTCGTAATCGCAGGCATCATCACGGTGCCGCACCTGGATTATGGCCTGACCTTATCCGGCCTCCTGGGGATCTACCTGCTGTTATGCGCCTATTCAGCCATCGGACTGTTTATGTCCTGCCTGACGGCTTACCAGGTAGTGGCTGCCATCAGCACATTCGTTATTTTCGCGTTCCTGAGCTATATCGGGACGATGTGGCAGGAGATCGATTTCGTAAGGGACCTTACCTATTCCCTTGCTATGACAGGCCGTGCCGAAAAAATGATCGGCGGACTTATTACGACAAAGGATCTGGCCTATTTCGGAGTGATCATCTATATTTTCCTGGGACTTTCCATTCTTAAATTAAGATCGACGAGAGAGTCCCGCCCTATCCTTATCCGCATAGGACAATATACTTTTGTCGTCGTTTCCGCTATAATGATCGGTTATCTCACCTCCCGGCCGGGTTTCATCGGTTACTGTGACGCTACTGCCACGAAATCAAATACCCTGAGCGAAAATACCCAGCAAATAATAAAAGGGATGGGTTATGATCCTATAGAAGTGACCACTTATATCAATTTCCTGGACAGGACTTACGGATACGATCAGCCGAGTCAGCGAAATGCGGATATGGACCGGTGGGAGGCTTATGTACGGTTCAAATCCAATATCAAATTCAAGTATGTCTATTATTATGACAGCGTCCTGTCCGAATCCAATTTCTATAAATGGACCAAGGGCAAGACCAATAAAGAGATCGTCGAAATGCGGACGAAGGCCTATAAAATGGATATACATACCCTGATGACACCGGAGGAGATCAGGCCGCTCATCGATCTGCGGCCGGAGGATAACAGGCTGGTGATGAAATTAAAATACAAGGACAGGTCCACTTTCCTGCGCGTCTTTAATGACATGGAATTCTGGCCCGGAGAAACGGAAGTGGATGCGGCCTTCAAACGCATGACCGTTAAGCTGCCGAAGATCGCCTTCCTCGACGGAGGGTTCGAACGCAGCATCTATAAGGCAGGCGACAGGGATTATAAGACCCTTACCAACCAGAAGTCTTTCCGGTATGCCCTGATCAACCAGGGTTTTGATGTGGATACGGTGAATGCAGAGAACAGGGATATCCCTACCGATATCGCAGCGCTGGTGATCGGTGATCCCAAAACAAATTTCAGCCCCCAGGCCCTGGCCAGGATCCAGCAATACATAGACGGGGGCGGTAACCTGCTGATTGCCGGCGAGCCGGGCAAACAGTCGGTCCTCAACCCGTTGTTAAAGGGCCTTGGCGTACAATTGATGGATGGCGCCATCGTACAGCGCAGCAGGGATTATTCTCCCAACCTGGTATTACCCTACCTCACCAGCACGGGTGCGGGTCTGTCTAAAAGAATGGACTTTGATTTCCAGGACAGCGTCCGGATGTCCATGCCATCCGTTGCAGGATTGACCTATGACAGCAGTGCACCCTATTCGATCAGGCCCCTGCTGGTGACTGATGAAAAGGTGAGCTGGAATAAAAAAGGCGCGTTTGCGCTGGATTCTGCTGAAGTGGCCTATTCTCCCGCAGAAGGTGACGAGAAAAGGGCCATTCCTACCGCACTGGCTTTGACGCGGAAAGTGGGCGGCAGAGAGCAGCGCATCGTCGTGATGGGGGATGCCGACATCTTGAGCAATTCGGAGCTGGGAAGGAACAATGTGAGAAACGACAACTTCCATTTTAATACGGCCTTATTCGGATGGTTTGCCAATGGGGAGTTCCCGATAGAAACGACCCGGCCAAGGTCGAAGGACAATCATTTGATCCTGAATGCCCTGGGCGTAAATATTCTAAAAGCGCTGTTCTTATGGATCCTGCCCGGCCTGATACTGATAGGCGGGGCCATCTTTCTGATCAGACGTAAAAGAAAATAATAATAATCTGTACCCTTATCTTAACCCATTAGCCTGATTTTGCCAATACCTGGTAAAATCAGGCTATTTTCCCGCATCCTTTTTGTTCTCCAGCACACTCCGGACCGTGTTCGGAATATTCGACAGCAAAGTATAGCCCGTGGCATTCTCGATGTCCTTCACAGCGCAGATATACAAGGTCCAGTCCGAACTGATCGTATTGATATTGGGCGTATTAACGGCGATGACCCTCGTGCTGGTATCGATCCTGCTGAGATCATTATTGCCATTGGGGAGGACTACAATGACCTTCCAGATATTGGAGGGCACGATGACCTTGCCGGCATCTACGGAGCTGGCAGTCCCGTTGGAGCCTGTTCCTCCGGCACCGTAACTGCCCATAATGACGTAGATCTCGTCTCCGGCCTTCACGAGAGAACGGCCATATGCTTCCAGGTTACCCCATGTCTGCTGATTGTTATGCGGGGCCTGAGGGATCATATTGTCCATGAGGAAAGTAGCCTGGTTAGCAGCCGTACTGCTGGTCCTGTCTCCGGAGGGACAGTTATGCCCCCGATCGAATCCCGAACCTGAATAGCCATTGGCAGGAACTTCATACCATCCTGCGGGAAGATTGCTATCGGGCCTGAAGTCATTGGAGCGGTCTATGGAACCGAGCGAAGTATCGCCTACATACCAGCTCACCCAGTTTGGTTCGTTCCTGTCCCGGTTATAAGATTCAATATAATATCCCTGATTGTAAAGATAGTTGTCGGCATTGGAGGTATCGGCGGTAGCCCCGCTGGGATTGCCCAGGAGAAGATTGGAATTGTCAGCGAACAACGTGCTGTCGGTCCTGGCTGTCCCCGGTGCGGCAGGAACTTTTCCTGTCGATGGTTTGCCTGGCGCAATCACCTTTCTGGCGCAGGAGCCAAAGATTAGCAGGATGATCATGGGGGCGAGGAACAGACGTTGGTTTCGCATGGTCTAAATTTAACGTAAAGTCCGCAGGCATTTTTGTCTGCGGACTTTACGATTTTATTACTTTTTCACGCTGACTTCGCCGGCGTCGCGCTTAACGTCGGCATCGATTACGCTTTCCCGGCCCGGTAAGCCCCATGAAATTTTTCCCGGTAGCTGGTAGGCGTCATGCCTACCGTCTTCCGGAAGACTTTCCGGAAAGCCTTCGGATCGTTATACCCGGAATTCAGCATGACTTCCGTCATTTGCTGATTGGTCTGCTCCAGCAGTTTTTTCGCTGCCTCTACCCTTGTTTTTTGCAGGTATTCTATCGGCGTAATACCGATCACCTGTTTGAACCTTCTCACGATATTTCTGCGGCTGGCAGGAACGTCTTTGATCATCTCTTCGATCGTTTCCGCTTCGTGATAGGCTGCCGCTATTTTCTGCTGCGCCATGGCTACCAGCTCATCCCGGTGGTTTTGTGTTGGAACAAAAGTGGCGAAATAGGATTGCTGCTCCCTGTCCATGTCGATGGCAAATATTTTGGCGGTCCTTACCGCAATCTCCTTGCCACACCGCTGTTCTATCAGGTGCAGCATCAAGTGAAATCCGGAAGTAGCTCCTCCACTCGTATAAAGCCCGCTCTCGCCCGTAACGATCCGGTCAGGCTGTAGCTTAACAGCAGGGAAGGCGGAAGCAAAGGCAGGACAGGCATCGATATGGGTAGTGGCTGTTTTGCCATCCAGCAGACCGGTAGCGCCCAATAAAAAGGCCCCGGTGCAATAACTGGCGATTTCGGACCCGGCCCGGAACTGCTGTTGCAGCCAGGGAATATATTCCCGGTTTTCGGCCAGGGTCTTTTGCATGTCATTGGTCGTGAAGGCGGGAATGAAGATCAGGTCCTGCCTGGGCTGATCCCGGATAAGCTGTGGTTTATATCCGGGAAATCCATTCGACTCTTCCTGTTTCATTCCGCTGGTACACAAGATCTTGATAGAGAAGGGGGCTTCCTGTTCCTGCTCCGTATAAAATCTGTTCACCGTTTCGAAAACATCCAGAATGGCCGCTACGCTTAATAAGCGGTATTTCCGGGTCAGCAAAATACCTAATTGTATCATTCGCAGTGTTTTTCAGTATATAAGGTTAAACTGATCTAAAGGTATAAATTTTGTCCTGAATACCCCTCAGGATTGACGTTAATTGCCGCTCAGTTGTATAGGTATGGCCGGTATCTTAGTAGCAGGAAAGGCAGGTACAGCGCTAACACAGTTTCAATCTCAACCAATAAAAATAAAAAAAAAACCTCGAATCAATGGGGCAATCCCTGACACCCGGCAACAATATCAGCCTGGCCGTCAGCCCCGACAGCGAAGCCGAAGCCGCCAGGATATTCAATGGCCTTTCACTTGGATAAGGCGGAATTATTTAAATACCTTGTTCAGGATTTGATTGGTCTGCTTCATGGTGGCCGTCAATTCGCCGAAATCTTCCGGGCCGGCAGGCTCTCTGGCAGGTTTCGGCGTTTTTTCTTCCTGCCGGAGTGCATTCTCCTGCCGGAGTGCAGGATCCCTGCGCCATTCCAACAGTCCGTAGATACAAAAGATCCCCGTCTCCGTTAACAATCCGGCCGTCAGGGCTGTATCCCCAAAATCTTTATGTTCCAGTTTGCCCCAGGCTCCGAATACTACGATCGCAGCCCCGAATGAATACGCGGTGTTGATGATTTTTTGCAGGCGCATATGTTGAAGTTTAGTGTAGTACAGGGTCGATAAGCGATTAATTTATTCGTTTTGCCAGGAACCTGTCTCCCGGAGTAGCCCTGTCTGCCGGAACGGCAGACGGGCGTTCAAGCGTGACAGGATGTTTCTCCGATCGCAGCGGCCTCAGGTTGGTGAACGTAAATTGGATACCGATAAAAGCAACCAGAAAAATGGAAATAACGATCGTATTCGTTTTTGTTTCCGGCTTGCGGATTCCCGAGAAAAAATAGGCGGGAATGAAAATAAAAAGCGCAATGGCGAGACCCGTAAGCCAGAGGCCGAGCCAGATAATATCCATATGAGGCCAGGGGGAACCCAGAAATTTTGGCCAGCCGGGGCTCAGCCACTTCAGGAGCATGCAAAAGAAATACAATAACCCGGCGATGACGCCGCTTACCAGGATCAGCCTGTCCCGGCTGGCAATTTTTTCTTTGATCTTTACAAATACGATCAGAGGAATAAACAAGAAGACAAAAGACACAAAAGCCAGAAATAACAGAAAATCAGTAAGATGAGATTCCATGACTTTACAGAAAGAGCCGCCCGCAAAGGCTGCGATGGAGAATGTTCCGCTGATGATCATTGCTTTTTTCATGGGATGATTGTTTGTAAGCGTTAAAAGATATAAGGTTTCCTCTTCTATTTCACGTAACTCGTTTTTATAAAAATCTTTGATAACAGAGGAATAGAAATTTTCGAAATCCCCGTCTTCTTCCAGGTTGTGCTCGATAAGGATGCATATGTGATCCAGGAGATTTTGCTGCAGGCTCTCCAGCTTAATGCCGCGACTGCGGATGTCATTAAGGATAAAATCCATCTCTTGCTCATTGATAATGTACATTCACACCGTTTTTGGTTTTATACCTAACAAAAAGACCATCGTATCCATAAAATCGGCCAGCTCCTTCACCTTTTCTTTCGTCTTTGCCTTCCCGGCCGGACTTAAACTATAATACTTCCGTATCCGTTTCCCTATATATTCGATTTCCGTGGTGACCAATCCATCATGTTCCAGCGCATGGAGGGTAGGATATAGGGACCCTTCTGTGATCTGGATTTTGTCAAGCGTTAATTCCTTTACTTTCTGAGTAATCTCATAACCATACATTTTCTTATTATCGGCTAATAACTTTAATACAATGGTCTTAAGGGTCCCCTTTACTAATTCGGAAGAATAATTCATAATGGTAAAATTAATGCATTGGTCAAATATACATAGTATTCCAATGTATTGCAAAGTTATATGTGATTTTTTTTTGCTAATAATGCGGAAGGATCTCCCGGAAGATCCGGTTGATCTCGGCTGCGTGGCTGATGATCAGCATATGGCTGGCTTTTGGAATAATGTGGCTGGGCCGGGTAAGCCGCATCGGGAATATTTCATCCCGGGAGCCATGTATGTGCCAGAGAGGATGGGGAATATCCTCATTCCGCCAATCCAGGACAGCGTCGAGGGCCCATTTGATAAACCAGGGGTCTCCATCCCGGATGATCTGCCGGAGCAATTTTTTATCCTCCTCTTTCTCGCGGGTGAAATATCTTTTAAGGACGGAAGCGCCTTTGAAAAAAGAGGCCGGCAGCATGGTGGAGATCCTCAAAAAGCGGGCAACCGCGTAATACCGGGGTATTTGAGCCGATACAGGAACCGAGCTGATAAGGATGGTGGCGACCGGAGGGAAATGTTTGGCGATCTCTACGGCTATGATACCGCCCATGGATACGCCTGCCAGGATAAAAGGCTGTGCTGTATCAATTTGTTCCGTCAATCGCAGCGCATACTCCGGAAGGGTCTCATTTTTTTTAGGATTGATCCAATCCACGTACCGGATCTGGAAGTCCGCCGGCAGCCGGACATGTTTAAATAACCTTCTGTCGCCCCCGATGCCGCTGATAAAATATACGTTAATCATTCCGTAGGGTCAATGTATTATATAAAAGATACTGACAATTTCCCATATCCGGGAGCAAAGTAAATTATCTTTAGTTTAATTTATCTTTGAGCTATGAAAATTTATGAGTCTCTTCGCGACCGGTTGAGAACCCAACATCAGGCTATCGAAAGTATCCTTTCCCCTCTAGACAGAACACGTTTGCTGGTTCACCCTCAACCGGGCAAATGGAATATCCTGGAGAATGTCGCGCATTTGGGAAGATACCAGCTCGTCTTTATTGACAGGGTTACGCAAATCCTGCATAGCGTAGAAGAGCCGCTATTCGAACGATATGTAGCGGAAGAGGACCCGGAATTTGAAAGTTGGAGGAATTTGTCCATCGAAGCTTTAATGAGTCAAATTGAAAGCGACCGGAAATATATTTATGTTTTGATCACTAATCTGACGGAGGCTGCGCAAAGCAGGGCCGGCACTCATAAAAAATATGGAAAGTTAACGATCGTGCAGTGGACGGAGTTCTTTGTCTTGCACGAGGCCCATCATATTTATACCATTTTTCAATTGGCAAATGACACAGCGCTCCCTTCGGCAGGAGAGAAATTACTTATCTGATATTATGAAAAGGCCCTTTCTCATTAAATCTTCCTGTGAATGGCAAATCCCTATATCTCGCTGCTTCAGACGGCCTGGCGTTACGCTCGCCGGGAAAGGAAAAAATATGTGCTGGTATATGCGATGTTCCTGGCAGCCACTCTTATATACTCCCTGAACCCTATTCTCTTCGGGTGGTTTATCGGGAAAGTCCAGCGGGACAGCGGACAGGTACTCCACTATACGCTTATATATGTCGGTTGTTATATCGGCCTGAAATTCGCACAATGGTGCTTCCATGGTCCCGGCCGTATTATGGAACGCACCCTTGCCTTTCACCTCAGCCGGAATTTCCTGCAGGAGAAATATCACCAGGTGTTGCACCTGCCGGTGAAATGGCACCAGGACCATCATAGCGGCGCTACCATCAATCGTGTCCGAAAAGCCTACGAGGCCCTTCGGGAATTTTTCGACAAGGGCTTTATCTATATCTATGCGATCGCGAAATTTTTTTTCTCCGTCATTGCCATGTTCTATTTTTCTCCGCTTTTCGGCAGCATCGCTATTGGGTTGGGAGTGCTCACCATTTTTATTATCCGCACCTTTGACCGGCCCTTTGTCCTGGCGCTGGAAGAAGTGAATGAAAAAGAGCACATCGTATCTTCTACGCTTTTTGACAGCCTGTCCAATATCATGACCGTCATCACGCTGCGGCTGGAAAGCAGCATGGAAAAAGGACTTCTGCTCAAAGTGCAGCAGATTTTACGGCCTTTCCGTAAGAGCTCCCTCACCAATGAATGGAAATGGTTCTGCGCAGAAATGATGATCGTGCTCATTTATGGGGTCATCGCCTTCGGGTATATTTTCCAGCATTGGGCGCCCGGCAAGACCTTCTATGTGGGAGGGCTGGTCACCTTGCTGGCCTATGTGAATCAGTTTACCAGCGTTTTCCAGGACATAGCCTGGCAGTACACGGAAGTGGTGCAGTTCAATACCTATGTACAGACGGCCGCCGGTATCAGCACAGCATATGCGGAGCAGCATCGTGCCGACCAGCCGGGCGGGCTCCCGGAGAGCTGGCGTTTCCTGCAGGTCAGCCGGCTGAACTTTTCCCACCGGGAATCTTATGATATGGGACAACACGCGCAAAGCCTGCACAACCTGCACCTGGATATACAAAGAGGGAAAAAGATAGCCCTGATAGGAGAGAGCGGCAGCGGGAAGAGCACTCTCCTCTCTTTATTACGGGGCCTGTACCTGCCTGAGCCGGGTATTGAAATAAAAGTGGATGGGCATCGGTGTGATCTTGACAAGCTCAATGAAGCCGTCACCCTTTTTCCACAGGAGCCGGAGATCTTTGAAAATACACTGGCGTATAACATAACACTAGGCCTGCCTTTTACGGAGGAAGAAATTCTGCAGGTATGTGAAAGGGCCCATTTTGTCGAAGTGATCCGGCAATTGCCTCTCGGGTTGAACTCGGATATCCGGGAGAAAGGAGTTAATTTATCAGGCGGCCAGCGGCAGCGGCTGGCCCTGGCCCGGGGAATACTGGCTGCCCGGGACAGCGACCTGCTCCTTCTGGACGAACCTACCAGCAGCGTTGATCCCCGTACGGAATCTCTGATCTATGAAGGGCTGTTCAGCGCCTTTGCCGACAAGGCCCTTATTTCATCGATGCACCGCCTGCATTTACTGGGTCGTTTTGACTATATCTACATCCTTCACCAGGGAAGGATCGTCGATGAAGGAACATTCGTACAGCTGCGGGACAATAGCCCTGTCTTCCAGGAACTATGGCGTCATCAGAAAGACAGCTCCCGGCCGGATATTCCATAGTTGCCGTGACGGGATATCCCATAGTTGTCATGACCGGATATCCCATGCATGGTTGCCGTGGCCGGACATTTCATAATCGCCGTCTCAGACTGTCCCGGGTGCAGCTATATAGATTCGCAGTCTTATAAGGAATATTGATTTTCTTGTGGAAGCGGAATCCGGCCATTTTGAACAGCGTATTGGTCCACTCATTTTTCGTTTCGATATCCGCAACGATCCTGCTTACTTCAGGGAAAGTAAAAAAATAGTCCAGGAACGCTCTCAGCACAACAGCCATATTATCCTGTATCGCCAGAGGGGTCGCCACCAGCTGCAGACCATAATCACCCGGGCGGGCATCATAGTAAAGACTGATCGCATCCTGTAAGGTCTTGTAGATATTTACCTGGCAGACAGGAGCTTCGTTGATAAGGCCCATAAAGGGATGAGAAAAATCTGACTCGATCATGCTGGCATAGGAATCCTCCAATTCCCCTGGCGGGGCATCCCTGCTCAGAAAAGCACCCGCATACTGGGCGCACATCCACTTATAAACGATAGGCACATCGGCAGCAGGGGATAATCCCCTTACAGAAATAGAAAGATTACGATCGGGCAGATCCTTGAAGATTGCTCCATTCTCAGTTTTAGAGGTCAATGTTCCCCGGATATTCCGGATTTCAGGGGCTGAGAATAATACAGCAGAATTGGTAGACATGAACTTGACAATTTGATGATTTAAGGATCATTCCATTGCTATACATGTTCCAACCAGAGCTTGTTAACGAAAAGAACAATAACCCGGCCGGTCCGGCCGGGTTGAAAAATCAGGGCAATATTGGTGAAAATAATGCAGTGTGGCTGCATTATTCCGCGAAAGCTTGTTAATCTATACTAATTCCCTATATCTTATTACATGTAAGCACTTACTTCGGCTACTCTCATCTGGCATCCCTTCATTCAAAACTCATCATTCAGAATAATGATCACACGATCCCTGCCAGCTCCAGGCTTTTTTTCTTTAGTTTCCGGATCTCGACATCCTCGATGATGGGCTCCGGCGTTAGTACCAGCGACGTGTTATTTTGTTTCCACCAGTCATTAAACCTGATCTCCCGGAAATGCAGCACTCCTATCAGGTATTTACGGTCAGTCTCTGCGTGCCACTCTTCGATCCATTCGAACTTGTCCCTGGGAATGTATTTCCAGTCATCAAAGCTGATATAAGCCCGCACAAAGAAATCGTCCGTCAGCTCATGCGGAGTATGGTGATAAAGTTTCTTGTATTCATATTTATATTGATAGCGAAGGGCAGAGAGATCACTCAGCACGGCTGAGGCGGTAGGGAAGGAGCCGGCGCCTTTGCCATAAAAGAATTGCTTGTCTGCAAATCCGCTCTCGATCACTACCCCATTGTACTCATTCTTTACAAAAGAGAGGGGATCGTCATTTTTGACGAACTGGGGCAGTACAAAAGCCGCTACTTTCCCGGTCTGCAGCTTTTTGGCCTGGGCTACCAGCTTGATATCGTAATGTTTTTCCTTGGCTACCGACGCATCGCCGGCCTGAATGTTCTGAATACCATTGAATACCAGGTTGCGGGTTTCTTCTACAATGCCGTAGGCATGCGTAAGCAAAAAGGTCCATTTATTGGCGGCATCAAAACCTTCTACGTCCAGGGATGGGTCACTCTCTGCAAAACCCAGCTGCTGCGCCAGCAGCAGGGCTTCCTGGAAATCCAGCTTATCCTCGAACATCTTCGTGAGAATAAAGTTTGTGCTGCCGTTTACTATGGCTTTGATGGAATGCAACAGATCATTATCGTAATACTCTTCCAGGTTGCGGATGACGGGGATCGAGGCACAGGCAGCGGCTTCATACAGGAAAGGCGATCCTGTATCCTGCTGCAGCTGCAATAATTCAGGGAGATGCTCGGCAATCATCTTCTTACTGGCGCTCACTACTGCTTTGCCGCTTTTCAGGGCGGTAGACACGATCTCAAAAGCCGGCCCCGATTCATTGATCACTTCCACGATCACATTGATGGACGGATCATTCAGGATGGAATCCCGGTCCGTAGTGAATAATTCGGCCGGCGCCTCCCTTTTTTTCCCGGGATTTTTGATACAGACCTTTTTAATAGAAGCTTTCAAAGAAGGAGTCTGCTGTAATACCTTATATAGACCTTCACCTACTACGCCAAATCCAAATAGCCCGATGGTGAGCTGCTTATGTGTTTCCATTGATTTTTTTTATTGTTTCTTTTCTCTGTTTCTGTTGCTTGTATGCCCTTCCCGCTGATTGATCGGGTTGCCGGTTTCTTGCCCGCCTGGTTTCCGGCTCTCTGAGCAGGTGTGCAAATTTCCGAAATTTACCGCAAACGGGAGGCCTGTTTTTTTGGCGGTCCACATTGTCACATCCCATTCATCCTCAATGCGTTGCCTTTCGGGTTCATATACCTCCTGCAGATCATCGTAAATGATATTGATCTGCCGTAAATTCCGGGATCTTGGTCTTGATCTCGTAAGCCTGGTCAGATGGGTACGGAATGGCTTGCAAAATGGTCCGGTCGATGTCTTTGAATGTTCGTACTGCTGTAGTCGCTTCCATAATATTCAGGGGTGATTGATTAATGTTGTCAGACAGGATGGATCTTTTCTATGAGAGCCGCCGCCATGGGCCCCGGTTTCCTCCTGCATAAACTCCCTTATCAGCGCCTCTATCTGCGCAAACTCCAGGAGAAATCCGTCATGGCCATACAGGGAGTCGATAAGCCGGAATCCGGCTCCCGGAATGGATGATGCCAGTAATTGCTGTTCAGGTTTTGGAAAAAGAATGTCTGTTTCGATGCCGATCACAAGCGCTCTGGCCCGCACCTTTTCCAGCGCCTCCACAAGTCCGCCTCTTCCCCTTCCCACATCATGGGCGTCCATGCTGAGGCTGAGCGTATAATAGCTAAAGGCATTGAAACGGCGGACCAGCTTTTCTCCCTGGTAACGCTGGTAAGAGGCTGCCCCATTGCGAACGCCTGTTTCCGTTTCCGCCGCTGTCTCCGCCTCCTTCTCCGCCGCTTTTCCCTTCTCCGCCGCTGTGCCCGCATCATCCGCTGTTCCCGCATCATCTGCTGTGCCTGCATCATCTGCTTGCTTGCCGGATCGTTCTTCCCCGGAAAGTCCCGGCCTTCTTTCCGACAGATAGTCGTCCTGCCGGGGCTGCAATATCTCATACGCTTCATAATGCCGGTAGCTCAACAGCGCGGCAGCCCTGGCCGCGGCCATGCCGGCCAGTCCTGCATCTGCGCGGCGTTCTCGCCAGGTGCCATCTGCCTCGATGGCCATCCTTTGCGCGGTATTGAAGGCGATCCCCCAGGGCGAATGCCGTGCATTGGTGGCGATAGGGACGATACAATAGAACAATTCCGGCTCTTCGATCGCCCACTCCAGCAATTGCTGTCCCCCCATGCTGCCTCCGATACCGATATGGATCCTGCGGATACCCAGGAATTCCCGGAGAGGCTGGTAAGTCCGTATCATATCGCGGGGCGTAAAAAAAGGAAAGTCATGGTAATAGGGTTCGTTCCTGCCCGGATCCACATCGAGGGGACCTATACTGCCATAACAGCTGCCCGGCATATTTACACAGACGATAAAATGAACGGAAGGGTCGAACAACCTGCCCTCTCCCACCAGCCCGGGCCACCATTCAGCGGGATCGCTGTTGGCCGTCAGGGCATGGAAGATCCATATGACGTTATCCCCCGTCCTGTTCAGCTTTCCATACGTGGTATACTCCAGGTGGTAACCTGGCAGCACGGTTCCGGATTCCAGCGCGAATGGTTGTAAATAATTAAATCTCATGGTCTTAATACCGCTTTAACGGAAGGCGCTTCACTGCCTTAATTACCCGGAACCAGCTCACTGGCAAACACCTTTTCAAATGCCTGTTCGAAATCGGCTTTAATATCTTCAATATGCTCGATGCCCACACTGATCCGCACCTGGTTTGGCTGCACGCCGGAAGCGATCTGCTCTTTTTCACTCAATTGTTCATGCGTAGTGGAGGCAGGATGGATCACCAGCGTCTTGGCATCTCCTACATTGGCAAGATGACTGGCCAGTTTCAGCGCGTCAATGAACTTACTGGCATTTTCCTTTCCGCCTTCGGCTCCTCCCCCTTTCACCCCGAAATTGAGAATGCCTCCGAATCCATTTTTCAGATATTTTTCCGCCAGCCCATGATAAGGACTGCTTTTCAGCCCGGGATATTGTACAAAATCCACCCGGGAATGCTGCTCCAACCACTCAGCCAGGGCCAGCGCATTGTCGCAGTGCCGCTGTACCCGCAGCGATAACGTCTCCAATCCCTGCAGCAGGAGGAATGAATTGAAGGGACTTTGCGAAGCCCCAAAATCACGAAGACCTTCTACCCTTGCCCGGATGGCAAAAGCGACATTGGGCAGCCCCAGCGGATTGCCTTCTCCGAATACCTCCCAGAACTTCAAGCCATGATAGCCTTCGGATGGCTCTGTGAATACGGGGAACTTTCCATTGCCCCAGTTATAATTGCCTGCATCTACGATCACTCCCCCGATGGTAGTGCCATGCCCGCCGATCCATTTGGTCGCGGACTGCACCACTACATTCGCTCCCCATTCGATAGGCCGGAACAAATAACCTGCCGTTCCGAACGTGTTGTCCACTACCAGCGGCAGATCATATTCTTTTGCGAGATCTGCAAATTTTTGAAAATCAGGAATATTCAGACGGGGATTACCGATGGTCTCCAGGTAAATGGCCTTTGTATTCTTGTCGATATGTTTTACAAAACTTTCTACATTATCACCGTCGGCAAACCTGGCTTCAATACCCAGGCGTTTGAAAGCCACCTTGAACTGATTATAGGTGCCCCCGTAGAGATAGGTGGTGGTGACAAAATTATCTCCGGCCTGCAGGATATTATTCAGGGCCAGGAATTGAGCCGCCTGCCCGGAGCCTGTCGCAAGCGCCGCCACTCCGCCTTCCAGCGCCGCCACACGCTGTTCGAATACATCCGTAGTGGGGTTCATGATGCGGGTGTAAATATTGCCGAAGGCCTTTAACCCGAACAGGTTGGCGGCATGCTCGGAATTGTCGAAACCGTAGGAAGTGGTCTGATAGATAGGAACGGCCCTTGCTTTGGTAGTGGGATCGATTTGCTGGCCTGCGTGTAATTGAAGCGTTTCAAAACGATGGGAGCTCATATGAAATGTTTTTAAGTCGGTGATAAATAGAGGAGAGATCGATAGATTTCCTACAAATTTAATAGGCTTTTTCAGTCTCTGCAATGGCCGGTACCGCTGAATTATTAAATTTAACAAGTCCATCCAATGCCTGGCGGAGATCATCCAGCAGGTCTTCCGTGTCTTCCAGTCCCGCAGACAGGCGGATCAGGCTATCGGATACGCCGGCCGACTTTCTTTTCTCTTCCGGAATGGATTTATGGGTCATGGTAGCAGGGTGGGATACCAGGCTTTTGATGCCTCCCAGGCTTTCGGCCAGCTTGAAGAGGCCGGTAGAAGTTACAAAGGCAGTGGCTGCCGCCTGTGTATCGTTTTTTAGGGTGAAGGAGACGATCCCTCCGAATCCTTTGGCCTGTTTGGCAGCGATCGAATGGCCCGGATGCGTCGCCAGTCCGGGATAAAATACTTTATCAACGGCAGGGTGATGTTCCAGGAATGCCGCAATGGCCTGTGCGCTGGCGCAATGCTGGCGGATCCGCAGATGCAGGGTCTCGATGCCCCTGATCAGCAGCCAGCTATCGAAAGGCCCCAGGATAGCTCCGCTGGCATTCTGCAGGAATTTGATCTTTTGGCCTAATTCAGGGTCGGCAGCTACTACCACCCCGGCGATCAGGTCGCTATGGCCGCCCAGGTACTTGGTACCCGAATGGATCACAAGATCAGCTCCCAGCGAAAGAGGTTTTTGCAAGGCGGGTGAAGCAAAAGTATTATCCACGCAAAGTAAACACCCATGGGCTTTTGCGATTTTGGCAATGCCTTGTATATCCGTGATCTTTAAAGTAGGATTCGTGGGCGTCTCGATCCAGATCAGCTTTGTCTTCGGAGTGAGGGCATTGAATACCGTTTCCAGATTTGTCGTGTCGACATAATTCACGGTGATGCCGAACTTACGGTAGACCTGTTCGAAAAGACGGAAGGCTCCTCCGTAGATATCATCTACTGCTATGATCTCGTCGCCGGATTGCAGGAGCTTGATAACGGCGTCGATGGCTGCCAGCCCGCTGGCAAAGGCCACTCCCGTACTGCCGCCTTCCAGCTGCGCGACAAGGCTTTCCAAAGTGGCCCGGGTAGGATTGCCTGACCGGGCATAATCATACCCCTTGTTCACGCCGGGGGCGTCCTGCACAAAAGTGGAAGTCTGGTAAATAGGCACTGAAATAGCGCCGGTTAAAGGATCTACAGGAATGCTGTGAATGAGCTGTGTTGTCGCTTGCATGATCAAACAATTTTTAATGTTGAATAAAGATTGTTCAGCGACACCACTTACCAAGTTGAGATCTTATCAGGAGAGTCTTTTGCCTTTCCGGCTCCCCCTTCAGGGGGATGGGGAGTGGACAAAAAAAAACTCTTCTGATAGTCAGAAGAGCTTTGAATATAGTTGTAATGCAATATTATCAAGCCGGATCTGACTTATCTGTCCCGATATTCCATCGGGATGGAGTTGGCACCTTACTTTCAGCTTGTTATTCACAAACATCAGCAGGTTGTCAAGGCTTCTTTGGGCCATTTCCCTCAGCCTTTCTTGATAAGAGATGTTCTAAGAACTGGTGCAAAGATATAGACGCTTGTTCCATATTTCCAAATTCCCGGGTAGTTTTTTTTACCCTATCAAAAAAGTAGACTTATCCGGATGGGTTCCCCGGGTGAGATCCCTCCGTTACGGTTCTTGCCATGTCTTTTCCACAGTCTGATCTACTTAAATATTGGTTTACAATGAAATGTGAAATTTTAAGTAAGGCGCCCGAACCTGATTAACGGACGAATAACGGGTATTGGAACGATTTTGGCTTTTAAACAATACAATGGACTAAGCAATACGATGGACCATCTCTACCTAAAACATCTCAAACATGAAAACGGTAACTAAATGGCTCGCTGCCGGCAGTGGCTTTACTGTCCTTCTTATTTTTCTCGCCTGTAACAAAAACAATTCTTCCGGTTCCAATCCGAACATTCCTGCGGGTAAATCCCAGGTTTCCGTCTTTATGATGGATGACCCTATCCAGTTCACTAAAGTATTGATTGAAATTCGACAGGTCGTCGTCGAGGTAGATACTGCCGATAAGCAGACCGATCCGGACAGGGACGATCAGTGGGATGCTAATTACTGCGGCTGGCACCGCTCGGCGCAGAACAAATCCATTATCTGGGATACCCTTGACATCACTCCGGGAGTGTATGACCTGCTGCAGCTTAGGAATGGCGCGGATACCCTGCTGGCATCCGGTCAGTTCCCCAGTGGCAAAATATTGAAACTAAAGATCACCCTGGGATCCGATAACACGATCTATACCGATAGTACGACCCATTATCCCCTGGAAGTATTTGGTCCGACTCCTTATTTTACGGTTAATGTAAGCAGGACAAATGTGGCAGTCGCCGGCAGCAATGATTTCAAAATATGGCTGGATTTCAACCTGTCAAGGTCCATTTTCTTCTGGAACGGCCAATTCCTGCTCAAGCCCTATGTCACCGTGTTCAACGATGTGGTGTCGGCTAAAGTACAGGGACGGGTACTGCCCGGGTTGGCTTCTCCCCTGATAACGGCCTACAATGCAACGGACACCCTTTATGCTATTCCCAACTGGGACGGGAAATATCTCTTCCGGGGTGTACCTGCAGGCGCTTATTCCATCAAATTCAAAGGGTGGGGCGGATACCAGGACACTACGATCACTAATATCGTGGTAGATTCCATGAAATTGGTCCAGGTTCCGACGATCACCCTGCATAAATAATTCATCCATAATCATTTAACCATCCTGTGAGTAGGGGCTGACCAACAAGGCCGGCCCCTTTTTTTGAGCCTCTAACGTTTTTCAAATTCATCTTCCAGATATTTTTCGTAAATGCGGTCTGCTACTTCTAAACATCTTGGATCGTTAGTTAGTAAAAGATCCGCATATATGAGTAACGGAGGTGCCAATTTTCTTTGATCCCATTCTGAGGCTTTCCAAAATTTATTGTAAATTTTTAAAGGACCGTTATTCTTTGGAAACAAGGTCCAGTCTTTAACGACCTTACTTCCATTTTCGGTATACAAGGTTAAGTATTCAGGACTAAGATAATCGGTAAGCAAATCTGCACCTGGTTCTCCTCCCCAAACGGTTTCTTCACGATCTTCCAGTAATGTTCGGTATCTTTCAAATTTGCTTTTATCCCCAAACACATAGCTGCCAACGTAAAGAGAAGGTTTCAATAGTTCCTGATAACCCGTAATCCATCGATCCAGAAGGTCTTTTTTATTCTTTAAAATCTTTTTTCTATTGTTAACCTGTAAAATATATCCTGCTTCGTTCAAGCCTTCCAGTATATAATTGACATTGCCATGCGCTACTCCACTTAGCCGGGCCAACTCCCGATGAGTAGAATTTAAATTACGCTCGTCAAGTAAAAGGTTAAATACTGCTTTAAGCCCTGTTTTGGTAAATGCCCGATTGGTGACCGGCTTTTCTTCCTGAACAAACTTTTGACCCTCAATTAAGAAAATGTAGCCGGCTTGTTTAAGAAAGATATTGCCTGCGCCATCCAGGAATCCTACATTTCTTTTCTTCAATTCCATTTTTGCGTCCGGGAAGATTTTATCCGCAATCACCATAAAAGGCGGATGCGTATCGGCATAGTTTATCGCCTGGTGTAAATTACGAGTTCTTATTTCCTTCTTTATTTCTACATATAACCGCAAACTTCTATCCCCGAAATCAAATAGTACTTCCCCATCAATTTCGCTTGGGAAAGCATATTGAGTAAACACTCCTTTAATTCCGATTAATTGTTCAAGTTGTAACAAGGCTCTGAATGCGATATCATTTTCAATGTTGTCCATTTATTTGGCATGTCCATGGTCCGTGGACAGGTAAATTTAGTATACAATTGTTGATTTTGCTATAAAAATGTTCATTTATTTGGCATGTCCATGGTCCGTGGACAGATTCTTTCAATGGACAAATGGTAATTTATCATTCATTAATAGTTGTGTTTTTTAAAAATAGCTTGTAAATCAATTGATTATAAGACCTTATAAAGGTCCAAAATCGTCCCGGACCGGTCAACCATCGCAGCATTCCGATTGTTGTTCTTATCTTAGCTATCCCAAAGCGCCACGAGCGCTTAGACCGAAAGTCCATTATTAACCACACCGGAAATACGAAGGAAAAGGAATAATTGAACTATGCCGATTTTAGAAAAAGACACAGATACGGGTATCGCACCCGGGGAAGAAGTTATTGAAGTATTTGGAGCGCGGGTGCATAACCTGAAGAATATCGATATCAGGATCCCCAAGAACAAGCTGGTAGTGATAACCGGCATCAGCGGCAGCGGCAAATCCTCCCTGGCCTTCGACACCATTTACGCGGAAGGACAACGGCGTTACATGGAAAGTTTCGGAGCCTATGCCCGGCAGTTCATCGGAGACATGGAAAGACCTGATGTGGACAAGATCACAGGCCTGAGCCCGGTGATCTCCATCGAGCAGAAAACTACCAACAAGAATCCCCGCAGCACCGTAGGCACCGTTACCGAGATCTATGATTTTCTCCGCCTCCTTTATGCCCGCATAGGGGAAGCGCATTCCTACAATACCGGTAAGAAAATGGTGAAATTCAGCGAGGAGGAGATCGTCGATAATGTCTATAAAAAGTATAAAAACAAAAAGATCTCCGTCCTGGCCCCCCTGGTCCGGGGCCGTAAAGGTCATTACCGGGAATTGTTCGAAGATGTTCGCAAAAAAGGCTACCTGAAGGTAAGGGTCGACGGAGAGGTGAAAGACCTGGTCGCGAAAATGCAGGTCGATCGTTACAAGATCCACGATATCGAGGTGGTCATCGACCGCCTGGCAGCAACGGAGGATATGAAGTCGCGGCTTGGCCAGAGTGTGCAAAAAGCGCTTCAGATGGGGAAAGACCTTCTATTCCTGCTCATCAATGACGATAATAAGATCGTTCAGTACAGCAAACAGCTCATGTGCGAGGATACCGGCATCAGTTATGAAGAGCCTTCTCCGAACAGTTTCTCTTTTAACTCCCCTTATGGGGCCTGTCCTACCTGTAAGGGCCTTGGCGCCGTTTACCAGGTCAGCATGGATGGGATCATTCCCGATCCGTCCAAAAGCATCAACGAAGGAGCTATCGCCCCCCTGGGAGAGGAGCGGGATTCTTATGTCTTCAAACAGGTGCAGCAGCTGGCTAAAAAAAATAAATTCAGCCTGGACATACCCATAAAAGACATGCCTGAGAAGGCGTTGAACCTGGTGCTCTACGGAAATGAAAACGGCACGGGAGAGGTCGACCTGGATTTTGAAGAGGCTGCATCCAATGGACAGATCTATGCTACTGAGTACGAAGGATTGGTCAATCAGCTCAAACGCTGGTTTGCCGGCGGCACTTCCGACGCTCTTCGCGAATGGGTGGAAAAATTCATGGAGCTCAAGACCTGCGATACCTGCCACGGGGCCCGTCTTAAAAAAGAAAGCCTGCACTTTAAAGTCGCGGAGAAGAATATCTCCGAGTTGAGCGACATGAACCTCAATAAATTGATCCAGTGGTTTGGTGGAATTGAGAAGAAGCTGAATAACAAACAGAATACGATCGCGAAAGATATTCTGAAGGAGATCCGTGAACGGCTGCAATTTATGCTGGACGTAGGGCTCACTTATCTTACCCTCAATCGCGCCTCCCGGACCCTTAGCGGGGGAGAATCCCAGCGTATCCGGCTGGCCACGCAAATAGGCTCGCAATTACAGGGAATTACCTATGTGCTGGACGAGCCGAGCATCGGGCTGCATCAAAGGGACAATCAACGCCTGATAGAAGCCCTGAAGAACCTTCGGGACATCGGCAACAGCGTACTGGTGGTGGAACATGATAAGGACATCATGATGGCAGCCGATTACCTGGTGGATATCGGTCCGAAGGCAGGCTTTCACGGGGGGCGTATCGTTGCCCAGGGACGTCCGCCGGCCTTGCTGAAGCTCGATACCCTCACCTCCTCTTATCTCAACGGGCATCAAAGAATTGCCGTCCCTGCCGAAAGAAGGCAGGGAAACGGAAAATTTTTAGAGCTGAAAGGAGCCAAAGGCAATAATTTGAAGAATGTGGATGTGAAATTTCCCCTGGGGAAATTTATCGTAGTGACAGGAGTAAGCGGCAGCGGTAAATCCACGCTCATCAATGAAACATTATACCCCATCCTCAGTAAGCATGCTTACGGATCGAGAATGCCGATCCTGGAGTATAAAAGCATTAAGGGGTTGGAAAATATCGATAAGGTCATTGAAATAGATCAATCGCCGATCGGACGGACACCCCGGAGCAACCCGGCTACGTATTGCGGCTTCTTCACCGATATACGCACGCTGTTCGCTTCGGTGCCGGAAGCGAAGATCCGGGGCTATAACGCAGGCCGGTTCTCCTTCAACGTGAAGAGCGGCCGCTGCGAGGTCTGTGAGGGCGGCGGCATGCGGGTGATCGAAATGAACTTTCTTCCGGACGTATATGTCCATTGCGAAAAATGTAATGGCAAACGGTACAACAGAGAGACCCTTGAGATCCGGTATAAAGGAAAGTCGATCAGCGATGTCCTGGATATGACCGTCGAAGAGGCCGTGGAATTTTTTCAGAATATTCCGTACCTCTATCGTAAGATCAAAGTGTTGGAGGAGGTGGGGCTGGGTTATATTACCCTGGGGCAATCGGCTGTTACCCTGAGCGGCGGGGAAGCCCAAAGGGTGAAGCTGGGAACGGAATTAGGAAAAAGAGATACGGGGAAGACCTTTTATATATTGGACGAACCCACTACAGGGCTGCATTTCGAAGATATCCGGCACTTGCTGGATGTCCTGAATAAGCTGGTAGACAGGGGAAACAGCGTACTGGTCATCGAACACAATATGGATGTGATCAAAGTGGCGGATCATGTTATAGACCTGGGACCCGAAGGGGGAGATGGAGGTGGAAGGATCCTGTTCGAGGGCGTTCCGGAAGAGCTGGCGAAAAATAAGGAAAGCTTTACCGCCGGATTTTTGAAAGACGAGCTGAAGGCCTGACCCGGTATGCCTTTTCATCCGGAGTACTCAGGTACGTATTTTCGCCCGGAGCCGGAACTGACGCTTTAAAACATAAAGTATAACGATAATGGAGAGAATAATTATAGACATGGACGAAGTGATCGCCGATCCGATGGGGGAGATGATCGAATGGTATCGAAAGGAATATGGAGGGGATGTGGACTGGGATAAAATGCTGGTAGGTTCCTGGGTTAAAGGATTTCCGGAAGAGCACCAGTCCCTGGTCATGGATAGGATCCATTCCCCCGGATTCTTCCGCAATCTGCCTGTCATGGAAGACAGCATAGAAGTATTGCGGGAAATGAATGACCGGTATGAAATATTCATCGTCTCGGCGGCTATGGAATTCCCCAATTCACTGAAAGATAAGTACGAATGGCTGATAGAGCATTTTCCCTTTTTCACCTGGAGGCAGCTGGCGCTTTGCGGTAGTAAGGACCTGGTATTCGGAGATTATATGATCGACGATCACCTCAAGAACCTGAAGGGATTCAAGGGCAAGCAATACCTGTTCACTGCCGCACACAACCTGGAAGTGACCGGTTATGACCGTATTAATAACTGGAAAGAGGCGGCAGGGATCTTTCTGAAATAAAAAGGGCCTGACTATTTATCTCAGGCCTTGGATCCCAACAGGCGGCAGCAGGGAGTGATCAATAAAATCTTTGTTTATAAAGGGTAACTAAAAATAGGGAACGGATCAGGTTTGTTCAACCTGCGGATATTCGGATTTTACCAATTTCCCTGCTTGCCTATTGGTTGTGCGTTGCAATTATTTTGTATTACCGGACTGCCAGATGTCCATTCTCGATCCGCTCATCGTCGGTGAATACCTCGAACAGATAATTCCCTTCAGTAATATTGGCCAGTACGGTAGTTTCCCGGCTGCGGATGCTCGCCTGGTTTACCAGCCTGCCATCCATATCAAACAGGTATAATTGATAGACCTTACGCTCCTCTCCGCCGGCAGAAAAAAAGAGTACCTGCTGACGGGCATCAGGATATAATCTAATCTTGTTTTTTTTGCTGCTTTGCGACTTGCTCACCTGGATACTATGGATAGTATCGTGACAGGTGCTGATGGATGCTGGTTGCATCCCGGTAGGGGGGCCGGACGAATAAGCCGGATATTGAACAGCCAATGCAAGACTTAGGGTCATAAGACCGGTAAACACACTTCGAAAACGGCGTGTTTTCAGGGGTATAGTTTTCATCATAAGTTACCTATTGATTATTTAAATCAATAAAAGAAATTAGGGTACGGATCAACAACAACTAAAAACGATCAATAACTAAAACAAATCAATAACTAAAACAAACTGACAAACAGATAAATAAGAACTTTATTCAAACTTAGAATCTTAACAACGGACAATGGGTCGAATTCCTCCAGCGCTGCTCACTACCTCCTCCGATGCGAAATCCGATCTTGAACCCGGCCGTGAAATAAGCATCTTTCTGAGAAGGATCTCCTCTTTTGTTGCCTTTCCTATAACCTGGTGTATTATATCCCAGGGCGCTCTTATTGGACACTGCCTGGGCGATCGCGGCCTGTGACGCACTAAGATGAGCGGCGAACAAGCTGGGATCTACATATTTTGTACTTACATCATCGATATAATCCGTGAAAGTCTTGCGGTGAATGATCTCGAAAGAAACGTTCACGTTTTCACTAAAGAAATACTTGATACCTACGCCCATCGGAATATTCAGCTGCGTAAGCGAGTAGTTCTTTCTGTCGGGGTATTCGGGAAATCCTTCTCCTTCCGTATGCAGCGGTTTCAGATCTACCCAGTAGGTGTCCCCGTTAGGAGATCTGTAGCTTCCCTGCGGATTGAAGTGGAAGAGACCCAGCCCGATCACGCCATAAGGCCGGAGCCGACCGGTTACATCCTCTGCATCATCTTCCAGGAAGACGGTAGGGTATACTTCCGCCATCACCGTTCCTTCCAGTATTTTAGATCGGAAATCAAGGTTACGGGCCAGGCGCGTTTGCTCATCGCCGCTGCCGCCTTTCTGTTTGATCTCATTATCGGCGCCTTCGATGCTGCCATAATTGAGAGAGAACCGGAAGCCCAGCCATGGAGCCGGATATGCGGTAAAATAAGCTCCCACAGCTATTTTTGTGGTAGTCATATTGTAATCTTTGATAAAAGTGGTGCCTTTCCCGGCGTGACCTCCCAGATCGCCTAAGAAGACCATGGGTCCTACTGTAATCCCCGCTTCTGTAGTGTTTTTCAGCTCGTCCTGGCTAAAAGAGGAAAAATGCAGGGACAGCGTAACTACCAGCAAGAACGAACACTTCCGCAGCAAGGAGTGTAGACTCTGTTTCATGAATATTAGATTTAGTTTTCCGATGGTTTGGATTCCCGTTTCAAATAAATTGGAACAGGGTATCTATACAAGAAACGAAAAAAGAGGGTTTAATTGTGTATGAAATCACAACTATTTTATCCACAGCGTTCCCAAATGAGGAAAGCTGCCTGATTAAGCAGGAGTATTGCTTAGTCAAATAGGAAAACTACTTGATCGAGTAGGTGTTTACTTAGTAAATTAGGGGTATTACTTAGTAAAGTATGTGAGAAGCATCTAGTCCGCAGGTAATAACATCTCAATATGTTCAATTCCATCTTCGAGATAGAGGGGACCTGCTTGCTCAAAGCCAAAAGATTCGTAGAAATTTTTCAGATAATATTGTGCGCCAATGCGTATGATCCGCTTGCCATGAAGGGCGTATGTCATCTGAATGCTTTGCCGCAACAGGTCTTTACCTATTCCGAGCCCTCTGGCATGAGGGGAAGTTACGATCCTTCCTATCGAAGATTCCACATAGGAAAAACCCGCAGGTACAATACGTGAATATCCCATTAGCTTATCTTGTCTCCATCCCATTAAGTGGTGGCAGGATTGATCCTTATTGTCTATATCCTGGAAAACACAGTTTTGCTCGACTACAAAGACTTCACTCCGCAATCTCAAAATAGCATACAATTCTTCTGGTTTCAGCTCCATGAATTTTTTACAGATCCAATTGGTCATTATGCTGGAATTCGGGTTTTCTGTTTTATGATTTCCGGGTGCCGGTTACCTGGTCCGGGTTTTGAAATTAGTAACCGTATTTATCTTTCCATAAATTTTTCAGGAATTTGCGCAGTTCCTCTTCCCGGGCGTTTTTTCCCGGATCATAGAATTTCGTTCCCGCAAGGGCGTCCGGAAGATATTCCTGTTGCGAAAAATTGTTTTCATAACTATGGCTGTACTGATAGCCTTTTCCATAATCCAGGTTTTTCATCAGCCGGGTAGGTGCATTGCGGATATGCAGGGGGACAGGAAGATCGCCTAATGAACGGACAGCAGCCTGTGCGGCGCCGATAGCGGTGGTAGCCGAATTACTTTTGGGCGAAGAAGCCAGGTAAGTAGCGCATTGCGATAAAATAAGGTTCGACTCGGGATAACCGATCTTGTTCACGGCATCAAAACAGGCATTGGCCAGGAGCAGCGCATTTGGATTGGCATTGCCGATATCCTCACTGGCCAGGATCAACAGCCTTCTGGCAATGAACTTTACATCTTCCCCCCCTTCTATCATCCTGGCAAGCCAGTATACGGCCGCATTGGGGTCGCTTCCCCGGATGCATTTGATAAAGGCGGAAATAACATCGTAATGCTGCTCTCCCTTCTTGTCATAGAGCGCTATGCGCTGCTGTGCTATTTCCATGACCAGCTCGTCCGTGATCACGGCCCCCTTGCCGGCAGCATTACAAACGACTTCCAGCAGGTTGAGCAGTTTACGGGCATCGCCTCCGGACATCGTGACGAGCGCTTCCGTCTCCTTCAGCTGGATATTTTCCCCGCGTAGGATCTTGTCATCCCGCAGCGCATGATGCAGCAATTGAATAAGATCCTGCTCATCCAGCGGCTTTAATACATATACCTGGCAGCGGCTGAGCAAGGCGCTGTTCACTTCGAAGGAAGGGTTTTCCGTGGTAGCCCCGATCAGGGTAACGATCCCCTTCTCCACGGCGCCTAACAGGGCATCCTGCTGTCCTTTATTGAAGCGATGAATCTCATCGATGAACAAAATGGCCCCGGATTTTTCCCGGGCGTCTGCGATCACTTCCCGCACCTCTTTTACTCCGGATGAAATAGCGCTTAACGTATAAAAAGGCACTTGCAGCGAATTAGCAATGATCCCGGCGATCGTGGTCTTTCCCGTTCCCGGGGGACCCCATAGGATCATGGAAGGGGGTTTCCCGTTCTCGATAGCAGAACGTAAAACACTACCTTTGCCCGTCAGATGTTTTTGACCGACCAGCTGATCGAGTGTCGAGGGACGAAGCCGCTCTGCCAGCGGAGCTTGTGGAGACAACATAACAAAATTTAAACGACAATAGTACAACAAGTTACCCTTTTTCCTGTTTTAATCCCAAAACGGCTAGTATGGTGCCTTTCCGCCCGGATTTTCGCTTTTTTTTCGCCCTCGCCCTCACTCTTCTTATGGTCGCTCATAGGTCGACGGGTTATGGCCAGCGTACGCCTGCATCCGGAGTGGAGAATTATACCCTTAACAGGCCGGGCGTAGTCATGGTCCGGACAGAATATTCCGCGAATGTATACGTCAACAGTATGAAAATGGATAACAAGGCCTTTAATGCCTTGCTGGACTCTATACAAAAACTGGACCATGGCGGGGGAGTATCTGCCGAGCAGAAGCTGGACATCGTATTACGGGAAATGAACCTCCGCCCGGGACGTTTTTTCCAAACGACTTTTGACTATATCAAACAGGCGGAACAGATCACAGCTACCGGCAGCGGCTTCTTTATTACAGACAATGGTTATGTAGCCACCAACTGCCATCTCATCGAAAGGGACGACGCATTTATCCGCCGCCAATTCATCCTTTCGGCATTTCAGCAAATAACGGACGCCAGCATTTCCGCCCTGGAGACCTCCTGGGCTACCCGCTTCACCGAACAGCAGCGCAGCTTGCTGTACAATACCTATGCTTCCGTCTATTCCCGCCTGTTTTCCATGATCCTGTACGATTTGAAGAAGAATATATATGTCGTCTACCGCAGCGATACGGAAGACAATGGGCCCGGAAGTGAGAAAAAACCAGCCAGGGTCATTGTCAAAGGACAACCAATGCCCGGTAAGGATATTGCTATCCTGAAGATCGAGACTAACCGGGAAATGCCTGTCTTATCCATTGCCGATGCCCGGCTGCCAAAGGTAGGGGAGCCGCTATTCGTGTACGGATACCCGGGCCCCGTCACCAACAATGATTTTCTATCCGTTGAATCGGCCATCGAGCCGACGCTGACCACCGGCATTGTCAGCGCCCTGAAAAAATCCGTAGGCGGCTGGCCCCTGATCCAGATGGATGCCAACATCAATCATGGCAGCAGCGGCGGGCCTGTATGCAATGAAAAAGGGGATGTGATCGGTCTCACTACCTTCGGCAGCATTGAGAATACCGGAGGCCTGGCAGCAGGATTGAACTTTGCCGTACCCGTTGCCATCCTGAGCGAATACCTGGATACAGCAGGGATCACCCCCCGGCGGGGCCGGGCTACGGAAATGTTCGCCCGGGCCACTGCCTTTTATGACGGGCAGCACTACCGGGCAGCCCTGAAAGAATTCGAGGCGCTCCGGCAGTTAAATAATTCCTATCCGGGTCTGTATACCTATATCAGCGATTGCAGGGATAATATCAAAAAAGGAAAGGGCAAAGGCTCCGGCCCGGTGGAACATGTCCTGCTGATTGGCTGCCTCCTTCTGTTCCTGGCAGGCGGCATCACGCTACTTTATCTCGTTCTCCCGGGAAAATAGATACCAGCTCAGCAGCCGGAAATTAAGGAATACATTCACGGCAATGCAGATACCGGTCACTAAAGAGAAAATGCCCGTCGCACGCAGCAGCTTGTTAAGATCCAGGTCTTTGGCCTGAGGAGGCATTTGGGGCTGCATCAATTTGGCGATATCCTGGGTGCTTTGCAGGAGGCCGACCCCATCTCCGATATACAGAACGCCGAAGAACAGGGCGATAAATCCCATAAAGCGGATACCGACCGGTGTTTGATTGCCCAGCGGCACCGCCGGATCCTTAATGCTTTTATGCAGTTGAAGGGCCGCGTAGCTGTGTAATACGGTAACTCCCGTCAGGAACGTGATCACCAGGAAAGAAAGATTGCCGGCAAGCAGCGCCCCCAGTATTCCCATTACAGCCACCAGTCCCCATACGATCATATTAAACCACGATAAGATCGTGGACACCTTCAACACCTTTTGCATTACTGTTTTTTTGTTTTTATTGTAAACCCAGCCGGAGCTCCAGCTCCTGCAATTGCTTATCATCGATCGTACCGGGCGCATCCAGCATTACATCCCGGCCGCTGTTGTTCTTCGGGAATGCGATAAAATCACGGATGCTCTCACTGCCGCCAAGAATAGCGCAAAGCCGGTCAAACCCAAAGGCAATACCTCCATGCGGCGGAGCTCCATATTCAAAAGCTCCCAGCAAAAAGCCGAACTTATGCTGCGCTTCCTCCGGGCTCATACCCAGGGCCGCAAACATCTTTTCCTGCAGCTCCCGCTGGTAGATCCGGATAGAACCGCCCCCGATCTCATTCCCGTTCAATACCATGTCATAGGCGTTCGCCTTGATACGGGCATAAGGATGTTCCAGGTATCTGGCCGGATCTTCAATGGCCGGATCGTTGCCGATCATTACTTCGATGTCGGAAGGCTTGGGTGAAGTAAAAGGATGGTGACGGGCTACCCATCGGTTGTCCTCTTCCGCATATTCGAAAAGAGGGAAGTCCAGCACCCACAATAACCTGAATTCGGTCTCCTTGCGCAGCCCCAGGCGTTTTCCCATTTCCAGGCGGAGCTCGCTCATTGCCTTGCGGGTCCTCTCTTCATATCCGGCCAGGATAAATACCAGGTCTCCGGATACAGCGCCGGCGTGGTCGGCTATTTCCTTTAGTCCTTCATTGTCGTAGAACTTATCGAAAGAGCTCTTGCAGGTACCGTCGGCATTGCATTTAATATATGCAAGACCTTTCATGCCGATCTGAGGACGCTTGACCCATTCCGTCAGCTCATCCAATTGCTTGCGCGTGTATTCACCGCATCCCGGCACGGCGATCGCCAGCACCGTTTCCGCCTGGTCAAAGACGGGAAAGGGGGACACTTCCAGGAACTTTGATACGACCGGCTTCTTAAGGGACTGGCTTCTTAGTTCGGGATACACGGAAGAAGGCGTCTTCAGGTTGGCGATCTTCATGCCAAACCGGATGTCAGGCTTATCATTCCCATAATCCCACATCGCCTGCTCCCAGCTCATTCGTTCCACCTTCTCCGTATAATGAATGCCTTTTACAGTCTTAAAAATATACTTGATCATCCCTTCGAACATCTCCAGGATGTCTTCCTGCTCTACAAAGCTCATTTCACAATCGATCTGGGTGAACTCAGGCTGACGGTCTGCCCGAAGGTCTTCATCACGAAAACATTTCACCACCTGGTAGTAGCGGTCATACCCGCTCACCATCAGCAATTGCTTGAAAGTCTGCGGCGACTGCGGCAATGCATAGAACTGCCCCGGATTCATGCGCGACGGCACCACGAAGTCCCGGGCCCCTTCCGGGGTGGACTTGATCAGGAAAGGTGTTTCCAGGTCCATGAAATTATTTTCGTGCAGGAAATTACGGGCCGCCCGGTTCACGGCATAACGTAATTCCAGGTTCTTCTTTATGGCGCTCCGGCGAAGATCCAGGTACCGGTATCTCATCCGCAGATCATCCCCCCCATCGGTATCATCCTGGATGGTAAAAGGAGGCGTAATGGATTTATTCAGGATAGTAAAGGACTCCACTTTTATCTCAATGTCCCCGGTAGGGATATGGACGTTCTTATTGCTCCGTTCAGCCACTATTCCTTTCACCTGCAATACAAATTCCCTTCCAGGGGGATTTTCAGCCAGCTCTTTCGCCAATTCCTCTCCGAACAGTAATTGTGTAATGCCGTAACGGTCACGCAGGTCGACAAAAGTCATACTGCTGCCGAATTTGCGAACGGTCTGCACCCATCCTGCCAGGGTGACAGTTTTGCCAATATGTGCTGCCCTTAATTCTCCACAAGTATGAGATCGATACATTCCTTTACAGTTTTGCGGGCAAAGGTAATTTAAAACGATTTACCGATCATATTAAGATGAGTTGTACAGGCCCGGGAATTTTGTATTTTGGGGGTTTATGTCGAGTGATGCTGCCTTTATAATGGGTCTTGCCATCGCCGCCCTGATAGGGGGCCGGCTGGTTCATTTTATTTACATGTCGGGTAAAAAGAAGAAGCTGACCCGTGTCTACCAGGATAAGCACCAGGATTTCGACGGTATTCTAGCCCGGTACAACCCTTATTATAAGAGCCTGGACGGTGCAGGAAGAGATCGTTTCCTCAAGCGGGTGCTCATATTCATGGAGTTTAAGGATTTTAAATACATTGATATCGAGGCCGAGGAAAAAATGCCCCTGCTGATCAGCTCTGCCGCCATACAGCTTACATTTGGCCTGGAGAGCTTCCTGCTGGACTATTTCAAGACCATTTATATTTTAAAGGATAATTACAGGTATGGGTTATATAATGTGCCGTTTGAAGGCCATGTGGGCGATGACGGCATTTATCTCTCCTGGAGTAATTTTATCCGGGAATTCGCGGATTATTCGGATGGGCAGAATCTGGGCCTTCATGAAATGGCTCATGCGCTTACTTATGTGAACTTCACGGTCCAGGATGGAAGAGATACCAGCTTCCATGATAAATTCACCGACTTCTCTGCCGTCGCCCGCCCTGTATTCGAGCGAATGCAGGCAGGAGAGACCACCGTACTCGACACCTACGCCGCTACCAACTACCAGGAATTCTGGGCCGTCTGCGTGGATACTTTTTTCGAACGCCCTACTCCATTCAAACGACAGCTGCCTGAACTCTATCTTTCTCTCTGTACCCTCCTGAACCAGGATCCCCTCACCCCGGGTAAAGCCGGCCCTATTCCCGAAGGGTAATGTTCCGGATATCATATTTATGTTAAATTTCAGAATCAGCACAATATTTTTTAAAAACACAGTTGGTTAACTGTCAATCGATTATAAATGATAAGGGAAAACATTTCCCCAAGGCTTTTGATTTTTAAATATTATTTCTATCTTGTTCCCAATCCGTAATGATTCATTCCTCTTGATTAAACCCGCCTCTATCGGTTTTTCTCTCTAACCTGAAAACCATAGTTCCGTATCCAAGTTCAATGTAAGACCCGATGATTGTAGCAAATCGTTGTTCTTGATTCAAAAAGAAAAATGAACTCTATGGAACTAGTCGTCATCTCTTCATTGGTCCTGGGCATCCTCTTACTCAACCGCCCGGTGACATTGCTTTTTCAGCGTCTTTATACAAGACATCAGTTTAAAAAATTCATCGCGAGAGAAACATTCTATCACTCTGTCGTTTCCCGTTATCTGAAATACTATAACCGGCTGAACCTGGAAGAACAACGGAAATTCCTTTTCCGCACCTGGCTATTCCAGCATTCCAGGAACTTTCATTACATAGAAGTGGAGGCGGCGGCAGAAATGCCCATCCTGGTGAGCGCCGTGGCAGTGCAGCTCACTTTCGGCCTGGAGAAGTTCAAGCTTAGCTATTTTGACGATATTTTTATCTTAAGGGATGATTACCATTATGGATTCTATTCCCGCCCCTTCATGGGACATGTGGACCAGACGGGGATCTATTTATCCTGGGATAATTTCATCAAGGGCATTTCCGGTCAGACGCCCAATTGTAACGTCGGCCTGCATGAGATGGGACATGCCCTGACTTACGTAAATTTCATCACCCATACGGAGGAAGACCGGCACTTTAAAAGCGAGTTCACCAATTTCTCCAAAGTAGCCCGCCCTATTTTTACTTCCATGCAGACCGGAGCTAAGAATTTACTGGGTGACTATGCCGCCACCAATTATCATGAATTCTGGGCGGTGTCGGTAGAATTATTCTTCGAGAACCCGGTTCAGTTCAGACATGAATTGCCCGAATTATATGAAGCGATGGCCCGGGTGCTCAACCAGGACCCGCTGAACTTTACCACGGGCAGCACCACCATCATCCGCCGGATGGACTCGTCGCCATCGGCTACCAAAACATCTGCTGCGGGGTAAATCGGCTCAGCGCAACTGCTGACTATTTCTTACCAGCTGACTATTTCCTGAATCCAATCCTTTCTCTTTCCTGCCAGGTCTTTTGCTCTGTCTTTTCATCCAAAAGGCTTTCGATGGCGTCATAGATACTATTCAACTGGGTATCATGCTCTCCCAGGCGATCCCGGATCTCCTGCAATTGCTCTGTTATGCCCTTTCGGTTGACCGCATATTGCTTTAATGCAATAAAGGCCCGGACTACGGCAATGCTCATATTGACCGCTCTTTCACTTTTCAATACACTGGCCAGCATGGTGACTCCGTGTTCGGTAAAGGCATAGGGCAAATAACTCTTGCCCCTGTGCTTTTTTGAACTGGTCACATTTTGTGACCAGTTGTTTTCGACCTGATTATCAATGTCTTGTATTTCTCCTGGACTGACTTTCTCAGCGGCGGTCACAAATTGTGACCGGATACCTTCCTCCCATTCCTCCGGGGTAAGTCTGAACATGAAGTCTTCCGGGAAACGATTGATATTTCGTTTGACTGCCTGATTAAAAACCTTTGTTTCTACCCCATACAGCTCAGCCAGGTCAAAATCCAACATCACTTTCTGCCCTCTTATGTCGTATATCTTATTTTGAATAATAGGTAATTCCATAGTGTTACGGTTTGCGTAATAAATGTAGGAATATTCCTTTTTATTTCCGGCTCAAAATTCCGCTGAACCTATTTACATCGGCATCAGGCCGTATGGGAATTCCTTTCGTAATAAACTGCACCAGCTGATAGGCAAAATAAGGTGCGAGAGAACAGCCCTTCGTCCCCATTCCGTTCAGTATGCCAACAGCAGGATACAAAGGATGAAAGCCGACAAATGGCCGGCGCTCCAGGGTTGCAGGCCGCACCGAGGCGATATGCTCCACTGTCTTAAACGGGACCTTCAGCCACTCGTGCAGAATAGCCTCCGTTTTTTCCCGGAAGGCCGCCGTAGGCTGCCCGTGATCGAACGCCCATTCATGGGAGGCTCCTACCCAATACAGATCCTCCTTCCAGGGCGCGATACTGATCCCCTTCTTAAAAACAGTCTGTATCTGTGGGAACTCCCTGCTGCCGGCCCCTTCCGCATGGGACAGCCCAGGCATCTCCACGATCAGGGCTTCTCCCTTGTTGGGGGCAAATGGCAGCCTGGAAAAATAGGGGTTGGTAAAACTTTCAATGCCATCGCAAAAGATCACTTGCCCGGCATGGATATCCCGGTAATGGATTTTTGATCCAGGCCGGTCCGGAAAGCCCTCCACGATCAGATCTTCCGGGTCAAATCTTTCTTCCAGCAATACTCCTTTCTCCGATATCCTTTTGCGGCTGCCGGCCAGCAGTCCCGGAAGGTCCACCAGGTAACAGGGGCTGATCGATCCATAGCCAAGCCCGTAACGGAAAAATTCATCATAGGCGTGCTCATCCGGGGGCAATTGTAAATAAGAAGGGTCCTCTTCAAACCGTTTTAAAAAAGCCAGGCGCATTTGTGCGGTAGGAAAAAAATCCACCAGCGTCGCTGGTTGCATGCAGGTGATGCGCAGGGCCTGCCCCATCTGCCGGTAAGCCTCTTCCGCAAAAGGCAGGAGCTCATCGATCATCCAGGTGGTAACGATCCGTCTCCCGGTGACGGGATTGATAAGGCCTGCCGCAGCCTTCGAAGCCGTATAAGGCCTCGCCTCGTCGATCACCACGAAAGACAGCCCCGCCTGCTCCAGCCACCAGCTTAAGAATGTCCCGCAAATGCCCTGACCCACCATCAATACATCTGTTCTCATATTCCTATTATATCAGCTATTCCTATTGTATCAGGGAGCTTCCCATATTATTCATTATTACGCGCTTCCACACTCACCCGGACCCCTTCGCTGTGGAAGGCGAACTCGGGCGCATACATACATTCAATACCTGTGATCCCATTGCTGAAATTCCCTATCTGGCTAACAAACAAAGGATATTCAAAGATATAAGTTCCCCGGGGCAGGCGCGAAAAAAAGAAATCCGTGCTCACATCTTTCGTGCTTTCATAATAACCTAACCCGCCCTGCCATTTGTACCCGCTTAACACGTTCACAGGTTCCATGCAGGCGGCGCGCGTATCCTTCATATGTACATATTCCAGGTCCCGGTCTGCCTGTAATTCGATCCTGATCTTTACCTTGTCTCCAACGTGCAGGGTCCCATTCTCTGCCACCGGCTCCAGCACGGGCCCCCGGTCTGTATTTCTTTCCACGAATATTTTTTTCATCAGCCTGAGCGCGGCTGTGGGGCCTCCCGGCGGTGTGATCCTGTCCAGGTTCTCAAAATACTGCCAGTACACAGCTCCCCAGGCGGGAGTGCCGGCGGCTCTAATCCCTGTCCCTGCATCCCCTTTGCTTCCGGGCGTTTGGTCCCTTTCACTTCCGGATGCAGGCGTTTTCTCCGGCCGGGAAGACATCGTAACCGTAATATTGCCCATGGATGCATTTACAAAAGGTCCGTCAAATACTTTTTTGAAATAACCGGTGCCTGCTTCTCCTGCCGAAGTGACGGTCTTTTCACCCAGCCGGATTGTTACGTCTTTTTCGGTATGCAGCCAGTCCCCGCCTTCCAGCAGCAATGCATAACAGGCATCAGCAGTCGCCTTTGTCGTCGTCCAGCTATGGGTCTGTTTTTGCTTCAGCAGCCAGGTGCGAAGATCTCTGTCGATGGCAGCATTCCCGCTGATCTCATGGAAGGCCTCGATCAACAGGGATTGCATTTCAACAGGCGCCTGATACCAGTAATACCCGCCCTCCATTCCCTTCCAGTACATGCCTTTTTCGGCATCCCGGATGGCATTTTGCTGCAGAGAAGCCATTATATCCTTAGCAGTCCGTATATCTCCTGTTCTGTACAAGGCCAGTGCGATCATGCCCTGCATATATTTGCTGGTCTGAAGCCATACCTGCTGCGCCTGTTTCCGGTAGTAATTGACTGCCGGAAATACATCTCCCGGGATACCATTGTCGCTAAAAGAGCTCCGCATATACAGATATTGAACCGCCAGCTCTCCGATCCATCCGCCTCCTTTGTTCCCGGAAAGCGGTGTTAGCTTATTTTGTTTTTTCACGGCTTCATAATCTCTTTTTATCTGTTGGTCCAGATAAGGAAGGGCTGCCGCAACGATCGTTTTTATTTTTTCACCGGCAGCTGCGGGCAGGGCATTCAGTTTGCGCAAGCGGCCAATCCAGGTGAGGATATATTGCGTGATATAACGATCGTCCGGGCCGCCTTTAAACCATACGAACCCTCCATTGGAAGATTGCATGCTCTGCAGCTTGTCGATGGAGGAAGCCAGCTCCCGGCTCATCCGGGCCATATCGAAGAGCAAGGCGATATTTTTCTTCTGTTGGGATTCACTTTTTCCCTGCAATACCCAGGGCGTTTCTTCCAGGAGAGCCGACTTCAGCTCCTGGTTCTTTTCCAGGTTGCTCAACAGAGCTGCTGTATCGGTGGTCTTCCAGGTTGCAAATATTTGTTGTATCCGGGGTGAGCTGCCGGCGATCTTGCTTGCCAGGGCATTCGCGTAGAACCGGTTGAAGGTCTGTTCCGCACATTCGTAGGGATATTCCATCAGGTAGGGCAGGGCCTGCACGGCATACCAGACCGGGTTAGGAGTGAATTCCACCGTTAGGGCATACTGACTTAAGGTTTCACTGCTGCCGCTCTGCAGGAGCTTGTCCAGCTTAAAGGAACGGCTGCCATCTCCCGGCATATTCAGGGGGAGCGTCTCTGTTACCAGCATCCGGTTGCTGACGACAGGCAGGGTTGCTTCCTCGCCATCGCTGACTTCCTCCTTTCCTCCCCCCGGCCTTGGCGCAGATGCCCTGGCGACGATCCGGTAGGACAAGGGCCGGTTGTATTGATACGGGATATCTAACGGGAAGCTGACGACGGCGCTCTGCCCGGCCCCGACCGTAAAATACTGGTTGGGCTGCCGGTTGGTGAACCAGCCATCGGCTGTCTGTCCGTTCGTCGGATCGGTCAATTGTAATGCTGCCTGTCCCGTTAATTCTGAATCGGTGAGGTTCACGATCTTGGTGCTGAGCTCCATACGGTCACCCTCCCGGAGGAAGCGGGGGGCGTTGGGCTGCACCATCAATTGTTTTTGTGTGGCGATCGTTGTTTCAGAATAACCGAGGGAAAGGTCCCGGCTGTGAGCGAAGGTCAACCATTTCCAACGGGTCACGGCTTCGGGCATTGTAAAGGAGAAGCTGATATTGCCTGCGCTGTCGGTTCGGAGATCGGGAAAGAAGAAGGCCGTTTCCTTGAAATCCTTTCGCACCTGAACGGGCTGTTGACTGGTCCGGACTTCGTGATCCGATGAGGAGCTCCCTTCTTCACGGACCTCTTCTACCTCTTCCAGCTGGACATCGGAAACAACCATCCTTTTTGAAAGTCCTTTGCCAGTTACGATATTATATTGCGCCGGGGCGCTATCAGACGTGACCGCTACTCCGGGCGCACCTCCGGACAATGCCATTTCCATATTCTGCGGTGCTGCCGTACGGTCAAGGGAAGACATTCCCCGGATCCTGAGTATTTGCTGACCGGTAAAGGGAATGATCCTGTCATAGACTTTTACGAAAGATCGTTGAACAGCTTCATTGATATATTTCATCCGGGATTGGGCCAAGGTAAAATTGTCATTGCTGTTCCAGACTGTCTGCGGAATATATAACGGGTACAAGTCCGGCATCTGCCAGGCATGCGGCTTGAACTGATCCAGGCTGGCATCATACATGCTTGCCAACACCTCGGCGGCGGCCTTATCCGTCTTATACCCCGATATCTTCACCTGCCATTTTTCTTCGCTGCCCGGCAGGGTCTTATCCCGGAAACTGGTATAGTGGATCGTCAATTCTTTATTGGTCCAGGGCACATACACCCAATGCACATTTGTGTACACCCGATTGTCTTTCACGAAAATATCGGACACACCGAATCCTCCCCTGTCGGCTTCGGTTACAGCGAATTCCCTGTTCTTTTTCTCCTTGTCAAGGGTGAGGTAACTTATTTTTCCGTCCTTCACCGCCGGCTTCATTTCCAGTCCTGTTCCCCGTTCCTCTTTCCGGATGACGAACAGATTGCCGGCGGAAGATCCGATGCTTACACTGGCCCTGGCCCCCGGCTCTGCCGTTTCCCGCTGCTGTACCGCCCAGTTGTATTGAGGGGAGGCCGGTCTTCCGGTCTTCCCATCATATAATTCTATATACCGCAGGCTCTTCACTTCCTGCCCGTATTGATCCTTTGCCCGGGCTTCGATCAGATACCATCCGGGTGGCAGGTTCGCTCCCTGCAGCGTATAATGCATGCCGGGTGATAGCGGTTCACCTTGCAGCTGGAGGCTTGCAGCCGTCACCACGTCCCTTGCCCAGCTTTCCTTCTTCGATTCATCACGATATTCATCATGCGGAAAGGCAAGCCGGTAATCCTGCTCAGGGATCAGGAACTGGTCGGGCTCCTGCCAGAGACGTGCCCGGATCAGCCGGTCCGGTGATCGTAGTTTATAGAGCGTTACCTGTACATCGGCCTGTTCCGGCGTCCCGGAAAGGTTCGTGGGGATGATAGACAGCTCTTTCAGGCTATCTGCCGGCAGATGATCTTCTGCCGGACGGGTGATGGAAAGCTGCAAAGACTTGTATCCCACGGAGACCTCCGTTTCCCCGCTTCTCGTTTCCCCATTGAGATCCGTTATATCGGCGGAAACCTTGTATTCGAAGACAGGGTCCATCTCTTTGTTAATATGCCGGTCAGCAAGGGCGGCAAAGCTTATGGTGAACTTTCCCGACGCATCGGTGCTGAGCTCCCCGTGGGCGATCTCCTGTCCATCGCTGGCCGGCAACGGGCTCCTGGTACCATATCTCCTGATACCGTAAAGCCAGGGATATCGGGCCTTTCGCAACACCCGGTATTTTACGAGGGCTCCGTCGATATTATTTCCGGCATAGGCTTTGGCATCCCCATTTACCCGGATGGTATCTCCCAGGCGGTAGCCGCCTTTCAATTTCTCATATTCCACATAGAATTTGGGCCGCTTGTATTCTTCGACATTAAAAGAGCTCGTATTACCGGTAGAATCATCTTCGATATGGAACTCTCCGTTCAGCAAATTCTCCGGCAGGATAAATTTGCCGTGATAGGATCCGAACTCATTGGTGGTAAGCTCAAGGGAATCGACCTTTTCCCCATTGGCATTGTAGAGGGTGACTTTTGTTGTCAGAGAGGCCCGTATTTTCGCCTGCCGGGTATCGAAATCCCTGGTCACGACGATGCCCTTGAAATAAAGAGGCTGGCCCGGGCGGTAGATCGAACGGTCCGTAAAGAAAAAAGTCTTTAAATTATCTTTTTCATACCTTAACTTATCTGTGGAATTGTCGCTTTCTTCATTGCGATAATATACACTGACAGGCTGGTCCCGGGGGAAAAGATGATCCCCGGCCGTGCTGATCTCCAGTAATTGCTGGTGATTGCCGGTCTCTCCGGCCTTTTGGGCCAGCAGGAAATGACCGTATTGGTCCGCCTGGTAAGCTGTGTCCCGATCGAGTACGGTCTTATTGGTCTTATAGTCATACCGCTGGTTCCATACTTGTACAGATGCGCCCGCCAAAGGCTGACCGCTCTCCCGGTTCAATACAAAATAATCCCGGCCATTATTGACATAAGAGATGGAAGAAATATAAATATATTGTACCGTCAGCGGATTTTTGGAGAGAGAAAAGTCTTTGTCGGCGCTGCTCACTAACATATATTCTCCTGCCGGCAAGGCATCGATCTTTATCTCTGCCCGATGGGTCTGATAGTCCCCTGTTTCCGGCAGGGCCTGCTCAAAAGTTTGGAGAACGGGCAATTGCAATAGTTTTTTCCAGTATTCATCCTGCCACCAGTTAGGGTTTAGTTCGTCACCCGGCGAACGATCTGACCGGATGACACGGACATATAACTGCGTGACGTTGCGCCAGCTCACGAGACTGCGGAATGGCTCCCCCGGTAAGTTTATTTTTTCTGTCTGCAGGCTCAGCTCTTTGCGTTGGATGTTCTCGAGGAGCATTTCACAGCGAGTCTTTCCTTCGCTGCTGTCCCGTCCTGTCACTTGCGCCAGCACCTTCTCGCAGATCTCCTTCGCCTTTACATACCCATAACGATTTGCCGTATCTCGGCTCCCGGAAGTGTTCCCATCCGCCGGCGCCGGCTCCCCGCTCCGGGGAATGATTCCTGCCACAGGCGCCCCGGGAGAGGCATTGTAACCGGATGCCCGGACAAAATATTGTTGTGCCTGCAGGTACCACGCTTCTGCCGCTGCCGGCTCATTGGGATAATGATCCGTAATGCGGGAGAGCGCATGGATATACTGATCTTCCTTATCGTCGGTGACGGAATAGATATGGACGAAATTCAGCCGTTCGATATCCACATCAATGAGGGCATCGGGCTGCTGATCGGACAGATGCAAACGAATCAGCTTCTGGAATAATAACAGGGCTTTAAAGTGTAGGGAAAGCGAATCTGTTGTCTTGAAGGAATGCGCCATAAAGGCCTCTGCATTGGAGTAGACCAGCGGATCGTCGATCTCGAATGCATAAGCCGGCTTATTGATATCCTGCTCGTCTGTCTTAAAATAATCCAATGCCCGATGGGCCAGCAGATCGAAAAGAGTAGGACGCAGGTAACGTGTATTCCCTTTGATAAGGATGGGGTCATACCGGTCCAGCTTTGTTTGCTGCAGTAATTTCTCTTCCCCCAGAGAGGATAAATACAATTGTCCCATCTTCTTATGGAAATCAGCAATGCTCCAGGAGGCGATATCTCCTTTAACAGGATCAGCGGTCTTTGTCCGGTTGTAGATCTGCCAGCGATGCCGCTGAAAATAATTCAGGTAGGTCTCTGCCAGGATGCTTTGCAGGATCGATCGGGCAGGCTGCGAAGCAGCAATGATCTCCTTTTCCAGATCCCCGGCTGTCGCCTGTATATTTTCCTCGCGCGTAGTTCCCTGCAGGTTGATGCGATAGATCAATGCCCGTATCAGCTGTGCCTCATTCTTTTCCTGTTTGGCCAGGGTATAGAGCTTATCTACCTCGGACAGGGCAGACTGCACCAACCCTTTTTTGGAAACCAGTGAATCTATGGCCTTCCATTTTGTTTCGTAATCACCCTGTTTCATCTGTGCGGTCAACAGGGAGGAAAGCAGACATAAGAAGGCTATAACGGCCGTATTTCTGACATTCATAGGTAAACTTTTTTAAAGTTACTTTTTTAATCGTTTTACTGCCTTTTTAAGATGCGGTCGTTAAAGTGATTACATAATATAATAAAAAAAGCCGCCTCCGTGAAACGGGGCGGCTTTACTATTTTAACAAACAATTTATTTCTTCAATACTTTGGCCATAGTGGCGCCGATATCGGCAGGGCTCTGCACAACATGGATCCCGCATTCTGCCATAATTTTCATTTTAGCGGCGGCTGTATCATCTGCTCCGCCGATAATAGCTCCGGCATGTCCCATTCTGCGTCCGGGAGGAGCTGTCTGGCCGGCTATGAACCCTACTACCGGCTTACGGCTGTTGTCTTTGATCCACCTGGCAGCTTCCGCTTCCATACTGCCGCCGATCTCCCCGATCATGACGATCCCTTCCGTACCGGGATCATTCATCAGCAATTCTACCGCTTCGCGGGTAGGGGTTCCGATGATGGGGTCGCCTCCGATCCCTACCGCTGTCGAAATACCAAGGCCGGCTTTCGCTACCTGGTCGGCGGCTTCATAGGTCAGGGTACCTGATTTGGATACGATACCAATTTTGCCCGGTTTAAAGACAAAACCCGGCATAATACCCACTTTACATTCTCCGGCAGTGATCACTCCGGGGCAGTTAGGCCCAATTAACCGGGTATTTTTACCCAGCATATAATTTTTAGCCTTCACCATATCCTGGACGGGGATGCCTTCTGTTATGCAAACCACCAGCTCAATACCTGCTTCGGTAGCTTCCATGATCGCATCGGCTGCAAAAGCCGGCGGAACAAAAATAATGGATACATTAGCGGAGGTCGCTTTTACAGCATCGGACACCGTATTGAATACCGGGCGGTCAATGTGGATGCTGCCTCCCTTGCCGGGGGTAACACCACCGACCACCTGGGTGCCGTATTCTATCATTTGGTTAGCGTGGAAAGTCCCTTCTGTTCCTGTAAAGCCCTGTACGATGATCCTGGAATTTTTATTAACTAAGATTGCCATGAGAATAGATTTGAGTCGGTTTTTCTACCATTCGGTGGGCAAAAATAGGGGAAAAAATGCAAACCGCATACCCCTATTGTTGGGCATACATTACGATGGAGGCTCTGGCGATCGTATTGGCATTTCGCATATATCGTAAAAAATATATTCTTAACAAATTGATCATTCGGGGGTGAATGTTCCGGAGGGATGTTCCGCAGCCTTTATTTCAGGGGATCCTTTCCTTTTAGCAGCTCATCCATATTCCGGTTGTTATCGATCTTGCCTTTCATTTCCAGCATTCGCATGTCTTTGGCGTCTTTAAGGAAGTCGGAGGCAAAGATAAAATCGTTCAGCCGCTGATTCTTGCTAAAAATGATCTCTTTATTGCTGCCTTCCCATTCTTTAAGTCCCTGGTACATATAAATAATGTTATCCCCTGTCTCCATAACACTATTCATATCATGCGTATTGACCACTGTGGTGATATTGTATTCGATCGTGATTTCCTGGATGAGCTTGTCGATCAGCAAAGAGGTCTGGGGGTCGAGTCCCGAATTGGGCTCGTCGCAGAACAGGTACTTCGGATTGAGCACGATGGCCCGGGCAATTCCCACCCTTTTTTTCATGCCTCCGGAGATCTCGGCGGGGAATTTTTTGTGGGCATCCTTCAGATTGACCCGGTCCAGCACCTCGTCGACCCTTTTCAGCTTCTCTTCATAGCTTTTTTTGGTGAACATATCCAATGGGAACATCACATTCTGTTCTACCGTCATGCTGTCGAACAGGGCTGATCCCTGGAATAACATGCCGATCTGCTGCCGCAGCTCTTTACGCTGGTCTTCGTTCATCGTCGAAAAGTCCAGTCCGTCATAGTTGATATCCCCGCTGTCAGGCTCGAAGAGACCGACCAGGCATTTCATCAGGACGGTCTTGCCGCTGCCGCTGGTGCCGATGATGAGATTACATTTCCCTGTTTGAAAGACGGCGCTGACGTCGTTGATGACGGTCTTTTCGCCGAAGCTTTTCTTGATATTTTTTACTTCTATCATACCCCCTTACCCCCTAAAGGGGGAATTTGGTTTTTAAGATTATCTAATAATTTATTTATCGGCATATTCGCGGGCTCAATACTCCCCGGTCTCATCCCCTTTTAGGGGCTGGGGGGCGGGGTTGGGGGTCATAGCAGTAGGGCTGCTAAAATATAATCCGCGAACAATACCAGCACACAGCTCACTACCACAGATTTGGTGCTGGCCCGCCCTATCTCCAGGGCCCCGCCCTGTACATAGTACCCATAATAAGCCGGAATGCTCGAAATAATAAAGGCAAAAGTATAGGCTTTCGCAAGGGCGAAAAATACATTATAAGGCTTGAAGAACTGGTGCAATCCCTTATCGAACGCTGCCGGGGACAATATCCCTGTCAGCGTGCCGGCCAGCCGGCCACCCCAGATTCCCAGTATCCCTGAAATCACCACCAGCATCGGGATCACCACGATAGCCGCCAGTAATTTCGGAAGGACCAGGTAAGTCTTTGTATTGATGCCCATGATCTCCAGGGCATCGATCTGCTCGCTTACCCGCATATTACCAAGCTCGCTGGCGATCTTGCTGCCTACTACACCGGCCAGCACGATACACACCAGGGTAGGGGAAAATTCCAGGATCACCGTATCCCGGACGATCTGTGCGATCGTCGAGAGGGGAATAAAGGGGCTTACCAGCTGATAAGCGGTTTGCAGCGTAGACACAGCACCCATAAAGACAGAAATGATCACCACAATACCGAGCGAGCCGATCCCGATCTCGGAACATTGGTGCATAAATTCCTTCCAGTACATTTTTGCATTCTCCGGCTTGGAGAACATTCCTTTTAGCATCAGGAGGTAGCGACCGAATTCTGTAAAAAATGTCATGGATTAAATATTAGTGTTATACTTTTTTCGAACGCTTCCACCACGGTGATTTTTTCAGCTCTTCATCGGAGGCGGAATTTTCACATTTGATCTGGGCATCCACGACGGCTACCAGGGCCATATTATAAATATTGCGTACCGAGCTTCCCAGCTGCAATACGTGTACCGGCTTTTTCAGCCCGAGCAGGATCGGTCCGATGGCATCTGCAGCTCCCAGCTCTTTTAGCAGGTTATAGGCAATATTCCCTGCCGCCAGATTAGGAAATACCAGGGTATTGACTTCCTGGTCCACCAATTCGCTGAATGGGTAGTTCTCTTTCAGCAAATCATTATTCAATGCAACGCTGGCCTGCATTTCCCCATCCACGATCAGGGAAGGGTTCTTTTGCTTTACGATACTCCTGGCTTCTGCTACCAGTCTGGCTTCCGCGCTGTCGCTCGTACCGAAATTGGAATAGCTTATCATAGCGATCCGGGGAGTGAGATTAAAATTCTGCACTTCCCTTGCCACCAGTAAGGTAATGTCAGCCAGCTCTTCCGCGGTAGGATTGAAGTTCACCGTGGTATCGGCCAGGAATAATGGTCCTTTCTTGGTGAGCATGAGGTACATCCCGGCGATCTTTTTCACGCCTTCTTCCGTTCCGATCGCCTGCAGGGCCGGCCGGATGGTATCGGGATAATTTTTGGTGAGTCCGGAGATCATGGCATCTGCTTCGCCCGTTTCTACCATCATACAGCCGAAATAGTTCCGGTCGCGCATGATCTTATAGGCTTCATACTTGTTGAAGCCCCTCCGTTGGCGTTTTTGGAAGAACAGCTCGCCGAAACGTTTGCGCTGCTCTTCATATTCATCATTATATGGATTGATAACGGGCATGCCGTCCAGGTCGATATTATTGGCTCCGGCAATATGGCGGATCTTTTTCTCATCTCCCAGCAGCATGGGAAAAGCTACCCCTTCATCGTATAAGATCTGCGCTACTTTCAGGATCTTCAGGTTGTCTGCTTCAGCGAATACCAGGCGCTTCGGATTATTGCGGGCCTTGCTGCCCAGCAGCCGGATCAGCTGGTTATCCAGGCCCAGGCGTTTGTTTAATTCGATCGCATACGCATCCCAATTGTCAATTTTGATCTGGGCCACCCCGCTCTCGATCGCAGCGCGGGCTACGGCCGGCGCTACCGTAGACAGCAGGCGGGGATCCAGCGGCTTGGGGATGATATACTCCGGGCCAAAGACAATGGTCTTTTGATTATAGGCCATGTTGACAATATCCGGCACGGGAGTTTTGGCGAGCTCCGCCAGGCTTTTAACTGCGGCCAGTTTCATGGCCTCGTTGATCTGCGTGGCGCGGACATCCAGGGCTCCCCGGAAAATGAAAGGGAATCCCAGTACATTATTCACCTGGTTGGGATAATCGCTCCGGCCTGTGGCCATGATGATATCGTCCCGCACTTCCGTGGCCGTCTCATAGCTGATCTCCGGGTCCGGGTTGGCCATGGCGAATACGATCGGTTTTTTAGCCATGCTCTTTATCATTTCTGCCGTCAGCACATTCCCGACGCTCAGGCCCACAAATACATCTGCGTCCTTCATGGCCTTTTCTAGGGTCCAGTCGCCCTTTTTTACGGCAAAAAGTCTTTTTTGATCATCCAGGTCGGTCCGTTCATCATGTATGACCCCGTCTTTATCGAATAAGGTAAAATTCTCATACTTTGCGCCCAGGGCGACATACAACTTTGTGCAAGCCATCGCTGCGGCGCCGGCCCCGTTGATGACAAAGCGCACCTTGTCGATCTTTTTCTTTTGCACCTCCAGCGCATTCAATAGAGCCGCACTGCTGATAATGGCCGTACCATGCTGGTCGTCGTGCATGACGGGGATCTTCAGCAATTCCCGCAGCTTGGTTTCAATATAGAAACATTCCGGAGCCTTGATATCTTCCAGGTTGATGCCCCCGAAAGTGGGCTCCAGCGCCTTGACGATCTGCACGAATTTCTCGGGATCCTTTTCATTGATCTCGATATCAAAGACATCGATATCGGCGAAGATCTTGAATAAGACTCCTTTTCCCTCCATCACGGGCTTCGAGGCTTCCGGGCCGATATCCCCTAATCCCAGTACGGCCGTACCATTGCTGATGACGGCTACCAGGTTGCCTTTGGCGGTATACTTATAAACATCGTCTACATTCTTAAAGATCTCTTTACAGGGCTCTGCTACTCCGGGAGAATAGGCAAGGGAAAGATCTCTTTGAGTCTTAGCCTCTTTGGTAGGTACTACTTCGATCTTACCTGGTCGTCCTTTGGAATGATATTCTAAGGCCTGCTCTTTGCGGAGCTGTTTTTTTTGCATACAGGAATTTTATTAACGTCGGGCGCGGTCAGTTGCGCCGGGTATTATCCGGCCGGATGCACGTACCAGACAAAACCGCTGCAAAATACGAAAATGCTGGCAAACAGCCTTTTACCCGTTTTACCCGTTTTACCCGGTTCCGGCCCTTTTTTAGCCTTTTCCCTTTTTTAGCCCTATTCCTATTTTATACAGGCAATTATACCGCGGAATACTTAATTCTATGCTGTAAGGGCTGCTTCTTCCAAATTTGTTCCCTTTTCCGCCGTCCAGGAAATTTGCCGGGTTTCCCAGCCTTTGCTTTTTAATTCACCGGATATCCCTTCAAAGAAATCTTTTTCATGGGTCAATAGAATTATTTGATAATCGGAAAAAGCATCGGCTAGAAGTTTGGCAAACCTGCCTCTATGACTTCTGTCAAAACTGGAAATAACATCATCTAAAACAAAAAAATGATTTTCTCTGTTAAAGGCTTTTACCGATGCCAGGAAAAAGGAAAGGCCGAGACAATTAATATGGCTTTCGCTTAACAAAGCTATAGGCTGCGTTCTGACTTCTTCAAAAAAGACATATTCGATGGTGATACCCACCAGATCGTCATTCTTGTCTTTGAGAGGGACCAATTTAATTTCTCCCACCTTTTCATCAGGATTCATGGAAGTATAATAATCGTTGATGTCTTTCGAAAAGATGTTAAGAAAAATATTTAAGGCGTCCTCTTGTCTTCTTATAAAGTCTGTAAACAGGTTCTCAAAAGTAATTTGCTGCTTAGTTAAAATATCCTCATGCCGTTCGATCTTTCTATATTCTTTGTAGGCAAGATCGGCCTGCAGGAGGTTAGAATAAATAGGAAATTTGATATCTTTCTTTTGGCCTTCGGTAAGCTCCTTTGCTCTTTTTTTAGCGGCGCTAATGATAGCCGCAGCTCCTTTTTTATCAAATGAAATTTTGCCGGGATCAAGGATCTGCTCTTTGGTTAACAGCTCTTTTTTCAATTCGGTCAGAACGACATTGAAAATGGATTTTATTTCCTGAATTTTTTTAACGGACTCTATATGCTCGTTTGCCTTAAAATAGTTGTCTTTCAGTAAATTGTCTATCGTTACCTCGTTTGATCTTAGAAACTCTTTCAGTCCTTCATTTTGCTCTTCCAGCGCTGCTTTTTCATTTCGGAGATCTTCCAGCTCCCCAATGCGTTCATTCAATTCTTCGATTAGTTTCAGCTTGTTCTTTTTCTGAAGGCAGAGAGGGCAGAAATCCTCTTTCATCACATCATCTTCTAAAACTGTTAGACCTTCATTGAGTAAATGAAGCAGCTTTAGCTTGCTGAATTTTTCGGGATCTTTTCTAATTTCAATATAAGCGTTAAAATAGGTTGTATAATCATTGAGCAGTTTTGCAATATTGCCTTCCGTTTCGGACAGGGCCTCGATAATTTTTGTCTGGAGCGAAATTTCTTCGATAATCTTTTGGTCGTCATTGGTTTTAATCAGCTGCAGTACATCTTTGATGTCTTCAAATGAATTGATCTTTATTTTAAGAGTTAAAGGAGCAATTAATTCATTGGCGGCTTTGAAAAATTGCGCTGGTGTGTAGGCATTTGACCGGAGATTCTGAAGTATGATCGATTGTTGCGCCCCTTTTTTGTTGTTGAAATTTTCGTTATTGATGGTGCGTTTGATCCTATTGGCATTTTTTTTCAAAAGGTCTCTTAAATTACCAACCTCGCTGAACCCAATGATGTCTTGCAGTGTATCGAGCTTGTCTTTCTTTCCTGCGATGATAAATGAAACCAGGTCTCTGTATCTCAGCACTAAATTCTCGGATTGAGACTTTTTGAAATATTCATCATAGATGTTGGATTCGCCGGAAGAATGTACGGATAGATCATGGTCAATGGTTTTAGTGTAATCAGTTTTTTTGTCGGAATATCCGATCTCAATAGAAGATTCTTCCGTGTCGTCAAGAAAAGTATTTCTTAAGGCATCCTTCCCTTTTTTCCTTCCGATCTCTTCGTTGGAGAGATGTTGCACCTGGTCATAGTAGAGCCATTCAAACGCATCGGCCAACGAGCTTTTCCCTGTTCCATTGTCCCCGTAGATCAGAACAGACCTGTTATTCAAATTCAGGGAGATGCTTTCCCGAATGCCTCTGATGCCTTTTATTTTTAAAGATCTTATCTTAGTTTTCATCTTTTTCGATTTTATCGAGCTCTTTTTGTACCAGGTCGTCCAGTGCGTTTTGCAAATTGGTGTCGGACAATTTATTCTTGCTATACAGCAGGACTATAGCGTCAACGGTTGCTTTATCCGCATTTTCCACATTGTAGATCTCGGAAACAAATTCATCGATAACTTCTTTTCCGCTTTTTATTTTGTCATCCATAGGTAAGCTGTTTTTAGTTAAAATAGGACCAGTCAATAATGAAGTTCTCGTTTACAGTTTTAGTTAAGATATCAAATCCGCTTTTATTATTGCAGATAGGATAAACGCCATACTTTTCGACAAAGTCAAGTATAAAATAGGCTTCGAGGTTTTCGATGGTGAAATCCCAGAATTTCCGCACCATTTCAAAGTTGATGAAGGTGAAAAAAAGCGGCTCTGCTTTCCGGTAATTCGTCAAACCTGCATTTTTTGATTTCCCATCAAAGTGTCCGGTTAATCTGCTGCTGATACTGGTTGTTTTTTTCTCGCTCATTCCAATATAAAGCAAATGTGATTTCCCGAACGGGTATTGGATCAGTATTTGTTTCGTGAAGATGAAGTAGAGCCCTACTACGCCGCTTAATGGCTTAATATTTTCGATTTCAAAAGCCTTTGGTGAATCGAAGTATAGTTTTAATATCCTGGTTTCGTCGCTCATTTTAATTAATCGTTCCAGCGGTAAAAATATTGCCTGACCGGGTGTGGAATATTTTGAAATGGCAAACATAGAGGCACAGCCGGTCTTTGTTTTAATAAAATGAAGATCACCGGCGGGTAGTTAAAACAGGGGAGTCAGGCATAGAAATATACCGGGAATATTACGGAGAATTCATTGATTCCCTATCCTTTAAACTCAATATGGGCTCCTAACCAGGCCATCATGCCCGCCCCGATCTCAATAGCAGACTCATCGATATTGAACGTAGGAGTATGTACGCCCGAAGTAATGCCTTTTTCAACATTCATCACCCCAAGCCGGTAGAAGCATCCGGGGATCTGCCGGGTATAATAGCCGAAATCCTCCGCTCCCAGGCGAACTTCTGTCTCCAGCACATTTTCATTCCCCATGAATTGCGCTGCCTCCTGCCGGGCGACCACATTCAGCGCCTCGTCATTATGCACCATGGGATAACCGATATCGATATGCAGGTCGATCTCCGCCCCCATGCTATGCACCAGCTCGGTTGCCAGCTTACGGATCAGCTCATGCGCCCTGAAACGCCATTCTTCATCCATAGCGCGAAAGGTGCCCATCAGCTTTACCTCGCTGGGGATCACATTCGTGGTATGCCCTCCCTGTACGGAAGTAATGGATAATACGGAAGGAGATAAAGGGTTCCGGTTGCGGCTGATGATCTGCTGCAGGGATACAATGAGATGAGAAGCGACCAGGATAGTATCTACCGTAAGATGGGGCGCCGCTGCATGGCCCCCTTTCCCTTTGATGGTAATATAGATCTCATCAGCGCTGGCCATCACCATGCCGCCGCGAAAGCTCAGCTTACCGACTTCCAGGCCGGGATGAACGTGCAGTCCGAAGATCGCCTGCGGTGTCGGATCTTTCAGCACTCCTTCTTTGATCAGGAGACTGGCGCCTCCGGGATTTTTCTCCTCCCCCGGCTGGAAAATGAGTTTTACTGTTCCTTCCCATTCGCCTCTTAGTTCCTGGAGGATCCTCGATGCCCCCAATAAAATGGAGGTATGCACATCGTGCCCGCAGGCATGCATTACTCCTTCCCGCCGGGATTTATAAGGGATCTCATTCTCTTCCCTGATAGGCAGAGCATCCATATCCGCCCTGAGCGCGACCAGTCTTTTCGTTGGGTTCTTTCCTTCGATAAGGCCTACTACGCCGGTTTCCGCCATTACCCGGAAAGGAATGCCGTTTTCCGTCAACTGCTGCTGAACAAACCGGGAAGTTTCAAACTCCTGGTAGCTCAGCTCAGGGAACGCATGTAAATGATGCCTGATGGCGATGAAATCCGGAGCATATAAATGGGCTAACTGCTTGATCTTATCTTTCAACATGGAATGGATGGATATTTTTGTCAGAGTCTTCTGGTCTTCTCTTTTGGCTGTCATCGTCCCTGGTCTTCCTTTCAGGCTGGCGCTGTCATTAGGGATTGGGGGCGGCCGGTGTCATCGGGTCCGGCTTCACCTCGATGGTATCCCGGATAACATATACTCCCGCCGGGAATAAAGCCGACAATTGCTTGCTGTATTGTTCCGCCTCTTCCTGGGTTCTGAAATTACCTACTTTCAATTTATAATTGGGGGCCTGATACATCAGGTAAGGCTTTAATTCCGGGAATTGCTGGTAGATCTTTGTCTTTGCCGCAAATACTACACCCCGGTCGGAAGAATTGATCACCTGGATCCGGTAACCGGGAATGTTGCGACGGCTGTCCCGTGTAGTCTCCTCATTGATCTCCGCCTGTTTACGGATCAATAATTCGATGCGGGGGTCTTTATTGACCACCACATTGCTTTTAGTAACTGGCACACTGCTGGTGTCCTCCTGGGCAAAAGCTTTTGCCGAAAAGAACAGTAACAGGAATATTAGATTTTTATACATATAAGTTTTTTAGTAATCTGCCTTTTCCGCCCCTTTTTCAGACGTCGGGGCTGCTTGCCTTTCAGCGGGCAGGAGCGCTCCTCCCTTCACAATCTCTACACTGGCGCTGCAACCCAGCCTGTTGGCTCCCGCCTCTATCAGCTGCCTGGCAAAAGCATAATCACGGATGCCGCCGGATGCTTTTATCCGTATCCCGGCAGGCAAATGCGCCCGCATCAGCTGTACCGCGTGGACCGTCGCCCCTTTTTCTGCATATCCCGTGGACGTCTTCAGGAAATCCACCCCCGCCTTACTGTATATCTCACAACACCGGATGATCTCCTGGTCCTGCAGGATCCCGCTCTCGATGATCACTTTTACTATTTTCTTCCGGTTATGCACCAGCTCTGTCACGGCTGTCATCTCCCCGGTAAGATATTCCCAATCGCCATTCCTCAGCGCTACTAAATTGATCACCACATCCAGCTCATCCGCTCCGTCTGTCAGCGCCTGCTCCACTTCAGCCAGCTTAGCCTTCACCACGGAATAACCGAAAGGAAATCCGATCACTGTCGCCACTTTTATGGCCGGTCCGCTTTCTTTTTCAGCGCCTGAACGCAGCTGACCGTCCGACCCGTTCGGGTTCGCATCTCTTACCGGCATGTCCGGCGCCGTTCCCAGGGATTCCACGGCCAGCCGCACCAGCGGAGGCGGAACACAGACGGCCGCAAATCCATACTCCCTTGCTTCTCCACATATTTTTTTTATCTCAATATAAGTGGTGACAGGTTTTAAAATAGTATGGTCGATATAAGAAGCAATGTTGATCACCGATGTTTCTCCCTCGTATTTGCCGTTGATAAATAATAGAAGACTAAAATTACTCCATTTACCTAAATTAGGGATCATATTTAATGATTAAAACTATCACGCATGAGAAGATTCAGGGTTCACCCTCCTTTCCCGTCGCGCCCGGGGGGTAGAACACACAAACTTATCCTGTTAGCGACAATCTTATTTCACGCTGCCTTTTCCACAGCCCAGGTGACTTTCCCCGTCAATGGGGTCGCCGATCCCCGGGATGGATGTTACGCTTTCACCAATGCTACTATTGTAAAAGACGGACAGACCACGATCCCCAATGCCACCCTGGTCATCCGGGATGGTCTGATCATCGGTGCGGGCGCCGGCCTGGCCCTTCCGAAAGATGCCGTTGTCATCAATTGCAGCGGCAAATATATCTACCCTTCCTTTATCGATATCTATAGCGATTACGGGATCACTGCTCCTGAAAAGGCAGCCCGTGGATTTGATTTCAGAGCCCCTGCCCAGCTGAGCTCCAATACGAAGGGAGCATTCAGCTGGAACCAGGCTATTCATCCGGAAACAGAAGGGGCCCGTCTTTTCAACGTCGATGAGGCAAAGGCGCAGCCTCTCCGGGAGATCGGCTTTGGCGTCGTCCTGTCTCACCTGAAAGATGGCATTGCCCGGGGCACCGGCGTTGTGGTCACCCTGGCAAATGATAAAGAGAACCTGGTCATGGTCAAACAGAAAGCGGCAGCGCTCTATTCCCTGAGCAAAGGCAGCTCTACCCAGAGTTATCCCGGCTCCCTTATGGGCAGCATCGCCCTGCTCAGGCAGACCTACCTGGATGCAGCGTGGTATAAAGCAGGGGGGGATAAGAGCCAGCCTGTCCATGAAGGGGCCAACCTGAGCCTCCAGGCCTGGAATGACGAACAGTCCCTTCCCCAGATATTCGACGGGGGAGATAAATGGGGTGATCTCCATGGCGACCGGATCGGAGACGAATTCGGCGTACAATACATTATCAAGGGAGGCGGCAACGAATACCAGCGTATCCGGGAAGTGGCAGCCACCAAAGCCGCCTTTATCCTTCCCCTCAATTTTCCCCAGCCGATGGACGTGGAAGACGTGGACAATGCCCGCCTGGTCTCCCTGGCGGTTATGAAGAGCTGGGAGATGGCCCCCACTAATCCCGGGGCCTTTGAAAAAGCAGGCATCCCCTTCTGCCTCACGGCCTCCGATTTAAGTGAGCCAGCGCAGTTTCTGACCAACCTTCGCAAAGCCTTCGACTATGGCCTGAGTGAGAACGCGGCGCTGGCAGCCTTGACCAGGACCCCCGCCTCTCTGCTGGGCATTTATGATAAAGTCGGCAGCCTGGACGCAGGAAAGCTGGCTGATTTCCTCATTACCACCGGCCCCCTATTCCAGGAAAAGACCAGCATCGTGGAGAACTGGATACAAGGAAAAAGATATGGCGTGAAGGAAGAGGCCTGGAAAGACATTAAGGGGCAATACAACCTCGTTGTCACTGCTGCCGCCGGAGGATCTGTTACGTATACACTGGACGTGAGGTCGGCTAAATCTGCCAGTGTGATCGGCAAGGATACGCTCACCGGTAAATTCAGCTATGATGGAAAACTTGTTTCTCTCAGTTTTGGAAAAAAAGGAAATAGGCTCAGCGGCGCAGTCAACGGAGACATATGGAATGGTAACGGCACGGACACGGCCGGCAACCCCGTCATCTGGACCGCCGCCTTTGCGAAAGCTACTCCTGCCCTGCCGGATACGGCCCGCAGGATAATTCCCCACATCGGTAAGGTAGTATATCCTTTCGACGGGTACGGATGGGATACTCTTCCCACGCAACAGGACCTGCTGATCAAAAATGCAACGGTCTGGACCAACGAAAAAGAAGGCAGACTGGAAAATACGGATGTGCTCGTTAAGGCCGGCAAGATCGCCGGGATCGGAAAGAATCTTTCTGCTGCCGGAGCAAGGACCATCGATGGAACAGGCAGGCACCTTACCCCTGGTATCATTGACGAACATTCCCATATCGCAGCCTTTTCGATCAACGAAGGGGCCCAGTCCGTTACTTCGGAAGTGCGTATCGCGGACAACCTGGATCCCGAAGACATCGATATCTACCGGCAGCTGAGCGGGGGCGTCACCAGCTCGCATATCCTCCACGGCTCAGCCAATACCATCGGCGGACAGACACAGCTGATCAAATTACGCTGGGGGGTGGACGACGAAGGCCTTAAATTCAGGAACGCCGACCCTTTTATCAAATTCGCTCTTGGGGAAAATGTGAAAAGGACTACGGCTCCAAACAACAACCGGTTCCCGGATACCCGTATGGGCGTTGAAGAAGTCCTGACAGATGCCTTCACCCGCGCCCGTGATTATGAAAAGGCCATGAAGGCTGCAGCAGCTGCTCATTCTCCTTTTCGAAGGGACCTGGAGCTGGATGCCCTGGTAGAGATCCTGGAGCACAAGCGGTTCATTACCTGCCATTCCTATGTGCAAAGCGAGATCACGGCCCTCATGCGGGTAGCTGATAAATTCGGGTTCCGTGTCAATACCTTCACCCATATCCTGGAAGGCTACAAGGTAGCGGATAAAATGAAGCAACATGGCGCGAACGTATCTACCTTCTCCGACTGGTGGGCTTATAAAGTGGAAGTAACGGATGCCATTGCCTACAATGCGGCCATCATGCAAAAAGTAGGTCTTAACGTATGTATCAACTCCGATGACCCCGAACAGGCGCGCCGCCTGAACCAGGAAGCCGCCAAAAGCGTGAAATACGGGGGGATGGCGGAAGAGGACGCGCTGAAAATGGTGACGCTCAATCCGGCAAAAGCCTTACATGTAGCCGATAGGGTGGGCAGCATTAAAGTTGGTAAGGACGCAGACCTGGTGCTGTGGAGCGATCATCCGTTAAGCATTTACGCCAGGTCGGAAAAGACGATCGTGGATGGTATCATCTACTATGACCTGGAGCGGGATGCGGCCCTCCGTAAAAGTATAAAGGAAGAGAGGAACCGGCTGATGCAGAAAATGCTGGCGGAAAAAAAGAGCGGGACACCCATGTCGCCGGCAACACCCAGCTTCCACGTCGAGCTCAGCTGCGGGGATCATGTTCATCACAACGGCCTGCTGACGATCGACGGCAGCGATCGCACTGCCGGATCAGCCGGTGATACAGAAGAAGAAGAAGGGGTTATCAATCAAAAATAAAAGGCTGCAACAAGTAAAAGGCTAACAAGTAAAAGGCTAACAAGTAAAAGAATACGAACATGAAAAAATCATTTTTCAATATAAAGGTTACGCTGGCGCTGAGCGCGTCCATATTGCTGACAGCGGTATCCGTGTCAGCCCAGGATGACGTATATCCTGCCAAAGACTATAAAGGCAAATTATTCATTACCGGAGGCACCATCCACGTTGGGAACGGGCAGGTAATAGAAGGAGGCTCCCTCTCCGTGGACAACGGCAAAATTGTACAGGTTGGAGCCAATATCACGGTACCAGAGGGAGAGGTAAAAGTGATCGATGCCAAAGGCAAACAGATCTATCCGGGGATTATTCTTCCGGTAACAGACCTGGGACTGAAAGAAATAGGCAACGGGGTGAGAGGATCGAATGACTATGAAGAATTGGGAGACCTGAACCCCAGCATCCGCTCTATTGTAGCCTATAATACGGATTCTAAGGTCATCAACACGCTGAAGGCAAGCGGGATCCTGCTGGCTGGCGTTACTCCGCAGGGCGGTACTATCAGCGGGTCTTCCACCGTCGTACAGCTGGATGCCTGGAACTGGGAAGATGCTGCCTATAAGCTGGATGGCGCTATTCATGTCAACCTGCCGTCTTTTATAGTCCCTCCCCGGCGGCAAGGAGGAGGAAGACGCGGGGCCGGTGCACCGGTTGTTGACCCGATCAAAGAGGCCCTGGAAAAAATAGAGGGGATCAGGACCTTTTTCCGGGAGGCCCGGGCCTGGCTGCAGGAACCCGCCCATAAAGAGACCAATCTTAAATTCGAGGCGGTAAAAGGACTCTTTTCCAAACAGCAAAAACTATTCGTGCATGTGGACCAGGTCAAACAAATGCTGGTTGCCATTGATTTTGCCAAAGAATTCGGATTTGACGTAGTGATCGTAGGGGGAAGTGAGAGCTGGCTGATCGCTGACCTGCTGAAACAAAATAATATAGCTGTTATCCTTGGGCAGCAACATAGCCTGCCTACCACGGAAGACGACGATGTAGACCAACCGTACAAGACGCCGGCGCAACTTCAGAAAGCAGGCGTCTTATTTGCCCTGAATGATGACAATGGAGAGACCCGTTATCGCAATCTACTGTACAATGCCGGTACGGCCGCTGCTTACGGGCTGACCAAGGAACAAGCCCTGCAGGCGATCACCCTCAACAGCGCAAAAATATTAGGGATAGAAGATCGTACCGGTTCCCTGGAAGCCGGGAAAGATGCCAATATCGTTATCAGCGGGGGAGATATCCTGGATATGCGGACCAGCCTTGTAGAGCACGCATTCATCCAGGGAAGGGAAGTGAGCCTGGAGAATAAACAGACCCAATTATACAAGCGGTATATGAGTAAATACGGGATTCCCGTCACCCCCGCTCCATAGGCCTGCAGTTATCCGCCAGAGCGCTGACCCTATCCCGTTCGGAGCTACGAAAAGTCCCCGCCGCTGAAGATCAGTAGACGGGGACTTTTCGTTTTTGCAGAAAAAATTATCAGCCGTATAGCTGCATCAGCGCACACGTGGAATACTACCTCAGACGGCAGATCTTCGGACAAAACCGGCGGATCAGACCGCTGCTGACAGCTTGGTTATTTCCGTACCATTAAAAATACGGGCCAGGCTAATATCCTTTGTCTTCTTGTAATTATCGATATTCGATTCCCAGACGATCCGCCAAAAGTTCTTGGACTTTAATTCACTGTAATCGGAAGTCTTAATGAATATACCTGCCAGAGACTGCCTGGTCTTAAAACTGATCTTAACAGGGGATTTGTCAAGGTATTTTTCCCGGAGAAAATTTTCGATTTGTTCTGTTGTCATAGATTTATTTATGATAAACAATGCTGCTTTACTACTTTCTAATGTTGGTCCACAACGGTGATCCTCAGGAGGATGTTTCAGGACTACGGCACTTCGACAAACTCGTTCACTGAAATTCTTTTCCCATTCATCATTGTCTGATCCAGGGAGGCGATAGCCTGCCGGGCTTCGGCTGCAACAGGCATATTAATCAATGCCTTACCTCTTGAACGCCCATTCAGCTTGTCTCTTATCACTTCCGCCGAATTGATGATCCCAAACACGGAAAACAATTTTCTTATATCAGAGTCATTCATGTTAATACTGAGATTAGAAGCCTGAATATCCATAAAAACAGAATTTATTGACTCGATGAAAATACGGGTCCGATTGGAAAATTAGGATGTAAGGTACGCTTTTTCCGCCAATAAACCCCTTTTATTACGGCCTGCTTGGATTTAGGGGCCTGTAAAAGGCCTTTGCGGGGCTTTAAAGACAGGGGCTGTATCGATCGATACAGCCCCTTATCAGTCTGAATTATTCCTGTTACGGTCCTTGTATTGTCGAATGCAAAGCGTATTGTCGAATGCAAAGCGCTCTATTGTTTCGGATTCAACGCCTGTTTGATCCTTTCCAGGAGGTCCTGCAGATGATACCTGCTCAGCTTATCCGTGGTGCGGGGAATAGCTGCCGTGATCTCCGTTCTCAGATCTATCAGCTGGGCCCGGGCGATTGAAGGAATATCCGTATTGCGGATATTGCCTCCGAACATCGCGGCAAACCCTCTCGGAAGACCGGCCGGCAATGCAGGCGCAGCCGTGGACGGATTGATCAGGCTGACCAGCGCGTCAATATAGGTTTTCTGCAGGTTACGCCGGAAGATCTCGATGGAGCTGCCTGTAGCCAGTTCGCCCCAGACACCTTTTTTCAGATCTGCCAGCAGCTCATCCGCACCATAGACTTCTGCGCCAAAACGGCCGGAACATACAGCCATCCGGAACAACCTTGCGCTGGAGAGAAGACTGTTCAGCGTATTAGCTTGCACAGAACCTACCAGCTCCATTGCTGCAGGATTACTGAATTTATTCAGGATGTCTTTGTTCAGCAGCCAGACGGGCGTGATGAAGAGCTGCTTATTCAGGAAATCCACTGCCGCCTTTTGAATAGTTTTGGGAGTGGGCTCATAGACATCGCCGGCCTGTTCAATGCTCTTGAATGTCTCATAGATACCGCCGACGTTTTTGGCGACATGTCCCATATAACGGCCGAACTGTCCCACGAGCTGCTCATACATTTCCTGCAGGTTATCATACTGGTCTGCCTCTTCCTTTGTCCATTCCGGTAAGGCAGGCAGGATACGTTTAAGGTTTTTAATGCCGTATTCACTGGCTTTTACGCTATTGTCCCCGAGATCCTCCGTTTGCGCACGAGGGTCAAAGTTCTGTCCTTCTCCTCCGAACCAAAGGCGGGGATTGGCTTTCAGGCTGTCGATCACCAGTTGATTCAATATCTTTTTATCTTCTTCTTCATTTTTGGTATCGGGTAAACCCTTATAGCCCCATTGGATAGCCCATTTATCGTAGTCGCCGATCCGGGGATAAAGTCCCCTGATACCGATATTGTCTTCCGGCTGAGCGACATAGTTGAACCGGGCATAATCCATAATGGAAGCCGTATGGCCGTTGGCCTCTACCCAGGCCTTATCCCTGAGTTTTTCTACAGGTGTCCTGCTGCTGCTGCCCATATTATGGCGCAGCCCCAGGGTGTGGCCTACTTCATGCGAAGAGACGAACCGGATCAGGTCGCCCATCAAGGCATCGTCGAACTTCATCCTTCGGGCACGGGGGTCTACCGCTGCCGTCTGCAGCATGTACCAGTCATGCACCAGCTTCATCACGTTGTGATACCAGCCGACATGGCTTTCCAGGATCTCTCCGCTGCGTGGATCCGCTATATTCGGGCCGTATGCGTTCTCTATGTCGGAGGCAAAGTAACGGATCACGGAGAACCGGGCATCCTCCAGGCTCATCGTTGGATCATTCTCCGGCCATTCCCTGCCGACAATGGCATTCTTAAACCCTGCCTTTTCAAAAGCCGCCTGCCAGTCATTGATCCCTGCGATCAGGTAAGGTCTCCACTTCTTCGGAGTAGCCGGGTCAATGTAATAGACGATCTGTTTTTTAGGTTCCACCAGCTCCCCGCGTTTCCATTTTTCTACATCCTCGTCCTTTGGTTCCAGCTTCCAGTGATGGATGAAGCGGGAAGTTTCCACTCTTTGCTGATCGTCGCCATACACGGTGTACTCACTGGCGAAATAACCGACCCGGGCATCGAACAGCCGCTTGCGCATGGGTGTCTTAGGCAGCAGGATAAAAGAGTTGTTCAGCTCCAGCGTGACAGCGCCCGTTACTTCAGCGGCGGGAAGGGTTGAGGAAGAGGCCGGTCCCGTCGGAGGAGCTGCTCCGGCTGCTGAAGAAAAGGTCTTCACGGTCCTGATCTCCGTATTGATCGGATAGGTATGGATGCTTTCGATATAGGACCTGTCCGCTGCAATGGCCGACAGGCTGTATCTCCTCTTTATAGCTGGGGTCAGGCTCACGGCCTGGTTGTCTCCTTTAAAGAAATCGGTTACCTCGATCACGGTCGTACGGGAGGAATCGGATCCTTTTCCATAGGCTCTTACATCAAAAGCGGCAGCGATGGGGTTCATATTGGAATTACTCACGGCCTGTGCGATCGGTTGGGAGGAGTCTGCCGCCACGTTGACGATCGTCAGCACTTTCATGAACAGGGTATTCGAAGGCCCTTTCTCCCAGCGGATCGTTTGCAGGTTGACCTGCTCGCCGCCGTAATTACCGCTGGCAGGTGTTTTCCCGTAGCGGGTGCTTACCAGGATATCCCGGCCCAGGATGGAATCCGGGATCTCAAAATACCATTTGTCTTCGATGCGGTGTACGGTGAACAGACCGGCATGGGTAACGGCTTTCTCCGTAATGACTTCTTTATAGGGTTTGGGCTCCTGTTTGGGAGCAGCTGCCCCGTTTCGGGCCCCGGGCGTTGCGGCTGGAGTCGTGCCGGGGGTAGGGGCGGCGGGGCGTTGTTGGGCGGCAGCCGAAAGGCTGACACCCAGCATGAGGACAATCAACATTCTTTTTCTAGCGGTCATAATTGGCTTTTTAATATGTGGGTCGAAATATTTAAGTAGATGAAAATAGTTCATTCGATGTAAAGAGCGGCTGCCGGGGGGCTTAAATTTGATGAATGGGGGAGGGAGGATCGTACGCGGCATCCTGCACCCCGTCTTCGGTGCAGCGGACCGGCAAAAAAATGCCCCGGCTTGCGGGCCGGGGTATAAAATTATAGATGATACGTTATTTTAATCTCTTTCATGCAGACCGGATCGCCTGATGTTAGGTTATCCCTTACTCCTTGATAAATTTCACCGTCTGCTTCTGCTGATCCGTAGTGACACTCAATAGGTACACCCCTTGCGGAAGGGCGGCGATCCTGCTTGTCTCCAGGCTGTTCTCTCCTTTTACCAGAGAGATATTCTGCTGCAATAACAGCTTCCCGCTGATATCAGTCACTGTCACCACGGCGTTAGCTGGCTTCGGGGAACTTACGGTTAAAGAGAGGGATTGATGAAAAGGATTGGGCGATACCCGGATGGAAAGAGCCGTCAGATTTGGTTGCATCGTTACCGTCTTGCTATACGTGAATTTGCCATCGATGTCTATCATTTTCAAACGATAGGAATAGGAGGCGCTGCCGTCCAGGGGATCGGTATAACTATAGTTCAGGTTCTGATGGCTATTGCCGGCTGCCGGTACAGTAGCCAGGTCTTGAAAACCGTTTCCTTCATTGCGTTGTATTTCAAAGCTGCGCGTATTCTGCTCAGCGGTCGTAGTCCATTGGAGCAGGTTACCACCTGTAACGGGCTGCCCGGTGAAGCTGACCAAGGTCAGTGGCAATGGCGTCAGCGAGCCGGTGGATATAAAGAATCCGCTGAATCCAGTGATGTCGAACGTCACCTCCCATCGGCTGGCGCTGGCATTCCATACGATATTGTTATCATCGGGATCGATCTCGCCGCTGCCGCCCACATAGGTGCCGGGATCGGTGCCAGCGCCATGGAACTGCGTGACGCGGAGATTGCTGATTCCTGTGGCATCCGTGGAACCCGTAGGAAGGGCGGGATTGCCGGCTCTCGCCAGGTTATAGGCATTGAAATCAGCTTGTGTAAAATAGAGAGTCACTGTTGCGGTGGAGGTACCGGGATTAATAGACGGTTCCAGGTTATAGTGTCGTTGCACATAGGGAATGCCATTATAGGAAGATACTGCGGCATCCACAGTGACACAACTTTGGATCGTGCCGCTCACAGGATTGGCGCCAGACGGCAATAAGGCAGCTATTGGGCTGCCGGTGCTATCCGGATTAATAGAGAGAATGCCGGGTAATATTCCATTGACGGAACAATCTGGATCGTCTCCTGGCGTACCGGCTGGAGAGGTTTTTAAAGGAAGTACAGTTATATTAAGATAGCTATCCTTTGAGCCGCAGCCATTTTGGATAGTAACAGTTAAGCGGATGGGATTACTGCTAACAGGAGATATAGGAAAAGCAGCAACAGAATCTCCAATATCATAATAATAGTAATTATGGTTCCCTCCTCCGGGATAATACCACATAATTGAATCCATGGCTATACCACCGGTAGCGCTGACAGTATAGGACGCCGTACTTCCCTCATAGACAGTTGTATCCGGATTTATAAAGACCAGAGGGGCAGAAGGAAGACCAGTATCAACCCTGAAGGGAACCGGAGCAGAAAAAATATTGGGATTGGAAGTATTGATGACACGAAAAAGATAATTATCCATTGATTGGTTAGCGGTAAATTCCAATTGCGAAGAATACGAATAAATAGGGTAATAATTATACCCATTGTCGTCTATTCTATATATATCACCATCCTCCAACGTGGTCCAGGTAACGCCCTTATCCGTAGAAGCCTGCCAGTCATATCCGAGAGTAGGAATACTGGCATACATAAAAGCGGTTGTCCCTACACAGGCACGTACGACACTGGCCCCCCTAAATACTATCGGCGCCTGCCCCATCACCACCCCAAAAACACCCGCCAGACACAACAATACATACGTGAATAGAATTCTTTTCATTCAAAAAGATTAAGGGTTAAAAAAATGTCAGGGGACGACCAGGAAGAGAAATTCTAAGGAGTATTGAATTAGGCGGCGGCATTTTCAGACAATGCCTGCGAACAAAATACACACGAATGTAATGTAAAAAGCACCTACCCAAGGTAGATGCTTTTTACTAATATATTAAATCAAGCGTATTATACTCTTACGCCACATCTCTCCCATGACAATTCTTATACTTCTTCCCGCTGCCGCAGGGACAGGCATCATTACGTCCGATCTTCGGGCCTACCTTCACCGGCTCCTGCCGGATGACCGGAGAGGGATCATGATATTCGTTGCCGCCTTCCTGGGGGATCCCCTGCGGAAGAGGACCAGCGCCATTGGCAGGGCCTGCCGCCGCCATCTCATCCTTACGGACTTTCAGCTTGCTCATGTCCGTCCGCTGTTCACGGCCTTCATGGATTCCCGACTGATTGCTGTTGGAATGATGAATGCCGCTATGGGAGAGGAAGCTGACGATATCCTTATTCACCTCGCTGTCCATACGCCGGAACAATTCAAAAGCCTCCATTTTATAGATCACCAGCGGATCTTTCTGTTCCAGGTATGCCGTCTGTACACTTTGTTTCAGGTCATCCATGGAACGCAGGTGCTCCTTCCAGGCCTCATCGATAATGGAGAGGGTGATCTGCCTTTCTACGGCATTCATCAGCTCCCTGCCATCGCTGTTCAATGTCTTTTGCAGGCCTACATGCACGTTGATCCTTTTCTTCCCGTCTGAAAAAGGCACTACCACATTCTCCACATGAGAGCCTTGCGTCGCACGTATATTATTGAATACAGGCACCGCCTGCCTGCGTAATTCATCCAGCTTATGCTCATAATTTTGGGTCGCCTCCTGGTACAATCTCTCCGAGAGCTGATTGACATCGTCTTTCCGGAATTCTTCCTGGCTGATCTTCGTATCGATACCGAAATTGACGATGGTCGCTAATTTGAACCCTTCGTAGTCGTCCTGTTCCCGGAAGGAATTGACCAGGCCTTCCGCGACGATGTAAAAGGCATTGTCCAGATCCAGGGCCAGCCTTTCGCCGAACAGGGCGTGGCTACGTTTTTTATACACCACATTACGCTGCTTGTTCATGACGTCATCATATTCCAGCAGGCGCTTACGGATGCCAAAGTTGTTTTCTTCCACCTTCTTCTGCGCCCGCTCGATGCTCTTCGTCACCATGCTGTGCTGGATCACTTCCCCTTCCTTATAGCCCATTTTATCCATCAGCGAGGCAATACGGTCACTGCCGAACATGCGCATCAGGTCATCTTCCAGGCACACGTAGAATTGTGTGGTGCCGGGATCACCCTGACGGGCCGAACGACCGCGCAGCTGCCTGTCCACCCGGCGGCTCTCATGTCTTTCCGTACCGATGATCGCCAGACCGCCCGCTTCTTTCACGCCAGGTCCCAGCTTGATATCCGTACCACGGCCGGCCATATTCGTAGCGATGGTCACCGCCCCTGCCAGGCCGGCTTCCGCCACTATCTGCGCTTCCCGGGCATGCTGTTTGGCATTCAGTACATTGTGCGGGATCTTCTTTACCTGCAGCATCTTGCCGAGCAATTCGCTCACCTCCACGTTGGTGGTGCCTACGAGGGATGGCCTTCCTTCTGCCCGCAGTTTTTCAATTTCGTCTATGACCGCCTTGTATTTTTCCCGTTTGGTCTTATAGACAAGATCCTGGTGATCCTTACGGATCGCCGGCACATTCGTGGGAATGGTCACCACATCCAGCTTATAGATATCCCATAATTCCGCGGCTTCCGTCTCCGCCGTACCGGTCATACCGGCCAGCTTGTGGTACATACGGAAATAGTTTTGTAAGGTCACGGTAGCATAGGTCTGTGTGGCCGCCTCGATCTTCACGTTTTCCTTAGCCTCGATAGCCTGGTGCAGACCGTCGCTGTACCGTCTTCCGTCCAGGATACGGCCCGTCTGCTCATCTACAATTTTTACCTGACCGTCCAGTACGACATATTCCACGTCCTTATCAAATAAGGTGTAGGCTTTCAGCAGCTGCTGTACGGTATGGATACGGTCCGCTTTTATGGCATATTCATTCAGGAGCGCTTCCTTACTTTGTAATTTTTCCTCCGGATCGGCATCGCTCTTCTCGATATCGGCCAGCTTGATGCCAATGTCAGGCAGCACGAAGAATTCGGGATCTTCTCCTTCGCGGGTGATCATCTGGATACCCTTATCGGTCAGGTCCACGGAATTATTTTTCTCGTCGATATGGAAAAATAATTCAGCATCCACCTTCGGCATTTCCTTTTGCTGATCGGCGAGATAATAATTTTCTGCCTTCTGCAGCTTTACCTTGATGCCGGCTTCGCTAAGGAATTTGATCAGGGCGCCGGATTTGGGCAACCCGCGGTGAGCCCGGAACAGGGCCAATCCGCCATCTTTCGGATCATCATTGCCTTCGGCAATTTTTTTCCTGGCTTCGATCAGGAACTGGTTGGTCACCTTTCGCTGAGCCTCGAATAATTTTTCTACCCGGCCTTTTAATATATGGTATTGCTGGTCGTCGCCTTTTGGTACGGGACCTGAGATGATCAACGGCGTACGGGCATCATCGATCAGTACGCTATCCACTTCATCCACCATGGCGTAGTGGTGTTTGCGCTGTACCATCTCCTCCGGAGAATGCACCATGTTGTCACGGAGATAGTCGAAGCCGAACTCATTATTCGTGCCATAGGCGATATCTGCCAGATAAGCTTTGCGGCGGGCTTCGCTGTTCGGCTCATGTTTGTCGATACAATCAACGGTCAGCCCCAGCCATTCGAAAATAGGACCATTCCATTCGGAGTCACGCCGGGCAAGATAGTCATTCACGGTCACGATATGCACCCCCTCGCCGGACAATGCGTTCAGATAGGCGGGAAGAGTCGACACCAGGGTCTTACCTTCACCGGTGGCCATTTCCGCGATCTTCCCCTGGTGTAAGACGGCGCCTCCGATCAGCTGCACGTCATAATGCACCATATTCCAGGTGACAGGGCTTCCGGCAGCCATCCAGGTATTATTATAGACCGACTGGTCGCCTTCGATGCGGATATGCTCTTTTCTGATGCTGAGATTCCGGTCCAGCTCGGTGGCGGTGGAAACGAGCGGCCCTTCCTTAAAGCGGCGGCTCGTCTCTTTCACGACGGCAAAAGCTTCCGGCAGCAACGTCTCCAGTACCTCTTCGATCTGCTCGTCCCTGTCTTTCTTCAGCTGGTCTACCTCCTGGTAGATCACATCCTTGCCGCTGATATCACTGAAGGGAAGTTCTTCTGCCCTTTTGTTCAGATCGCTGATCTCTGTGTCAATTTTGCTTAAATGCTCTTTAATACGTGTCTTGAACTCTACCGTTTTGGCACGTAATTGATCATTGCTGAGGGACTGATAAGCCGTAAAGTATTGATTGACCTGTCCAACGATCGGCTGGATGATCTTAATATCTTTCTCTGATTTATTGCCCCCGAATATCTTTGATAATAAACCTAACATATTTGCTTAGTATTGAATGATTTAAAATTACGGGATAATTACCCCTCTAAAATTTTGGGCTTTCCCTTCCGCAGAACGAATGATCATTCCGTCCGAAAGGTAAAATACTCCTTCAAATTTAGTGCTATCCTCCCGGATAAGTCAAATTGACAGGGTAGCAAAGGTACGGAAAGCCGGGAGAAGAAGCGAAAGAAACAACCCTTAATAAACGCTTGAAAGACAGTAGTTTTATAAATGATTCCCCTTACGGATCGCCCCCCAAAATTATTTTTTTTGGGGTTGATAAAGAAAACTATTAATTTTAGGATTGTTTAGTAATTCTTTAGATTATTTTCTAAATTTATTAGTCTATGTCAACAGCCGGACAAAATCTGAAATATCTCCGTAAGTTAAGGGGTTGGACCCAGGAAGAATTTGCTGTCAAACTGGGCATTAAGAGATCCTTGCTGGGAGCGTATGAAGAAGAAAGGGCCGAGCCCCGGATCGAAGTGCTGGAAGTAGTGGGAGATATGTTCAAGCTGACCCTCGATGAGCTCCTCCGCAAAGAGCTGAGCGATGTAAAAGGCAGCTATCTTTCTAAAAGAAGGGCGCAGAAGCTGGTGACAGCTTCCAATGAAATACAGATAGTGCCGGTAAAAGCCGCTGCCGGTTACCTGGCCGGTTATGCAGATCCGGAGTTTCTGGATGAATTAAATACCTTCACCCTGCCGATGCTGGCCCCGGGCACTTATCGTGCTTTTGAAATTGTCGGGGACTCCATGCTGCCTACTCCCAGCGGATCGGTGATCGTCGGCGAGAAGGTCGATGACCTGGAAGAAGTAAAGAGCAATCAGACCTATATCGTAGTCTCCCGCAATGAAGGGATCGTATATAAAAGGGTCATGAAAAATAATAAATCCAGGACTAAGCTCACCCTGGTCAGCGACAACACGGCCTATCAGCCTTATAATGTAAATGCGGATGATGTAATAGAAGTGTGGAAGGCGCAGATGGTCATTAGCAAAGCCAATACCCAGCAGAGATGGGATGTCAATCAACTGGCCAGCCTGGTCAGTAACCTGCAGGAACAGGTCAGCTCCCTGAAGAAAAAGATGAATTGATTATCCGAACCACTCCTGCTCTACTGGATCTGAAAAATGCTCCCCGGACCTGCCCCGCCGCCGCTCATGGCCCCACCGCCTCCCGGGCCATTTACCATCCCGCTCCGCCCGGCGCCGAAAATCCCTGTCTGGCCCCGGCCCGTCTCGTGCATTCTCCGGGGAGACGAAGAAGGTAATATGGCAAAAACATTCGACTGAGGTTCCGGATCGATCGACGCCATCCCGGTAAAACGGCTGAAAGCAGGCAGCACCGCAAAGTCCGTCCCGAAATAAAAACAGGGGAATCGCAGACTCTGCTTTCCCAGCCCATTGATCCGTATACCAGGATGAATATGTCCCGAGAAATAATAAGCAGGAGCCACCCCTTCACAGGCAGCTATATCATCGACATCCGTTATGTCATGTACAAATGCGAAAGCTCCGATGGACAGGCAGCCTTCGTTCACGGTAATTCCTGCCGCCTGATACCAGTCATCATGCAGAATATCGTGATTGCCTTTAATAAGACGTATGGCGAGATGAGGGAAATCCTCCCGCCATCGCTGAAAAAGCGCTAATTCCTTATTCTCCCTGCTGTGAAAAAGATCTCCTACCACCAGCAGCTGCCGCGGTTGAAAGTACTGTACCTGTGATAACAATCTCAACAGGTCCTCCCGGTAGACAGATTGCGGCACTCCGATGCCTGATTTACGAAAATGTCCCGTCTTGCCAAAATGAAGATCCGATACGATCAGGGATTTTTCTTCTTCCCAGAAAATACAGCGGTCAGGAGAGAGCCATAATTGCTGGTCTTTAATACGATATGGGAAAGCAGGTTGCATAGATGTTTGTAAGTATACAATAGATGTTTGTAAGCATACAAATGTATCTAAAAACCTTCAGGCTTCAAGCGGTTAGAAATAAGCTTCTTCCGCGGCCGCTCATCGAGGTAACATTTATTTAATGCTTAATAATATATATTTGTTGTGAACTTGCGTTGCCAATTACTAGCATATGGATGTAGTAGCAAATCTAAAAGAAGGATCGCATATTGCCTTTAAACAGGTTTATGACGAGTATCATGAGCGTATCTACTTCTATATTCTCGGCAAATCGGGCTCCGCATATATTGCAGAAGAAGTATTGCAGTCCACTTTCTTCAAATTATGGCAATACAGAGAGACCCTGACAGAGGATCTGCCGGTGGCAGCACAAGTATTCCGCATAGCCAACACTACCTTTATCAACCTTTTATATAAAGCCGGCAACGAACGCAAGGCTCTGTCCGAATACGGGAGCCAGGTAAGTAATTCAGCCGTTAATGATACATTGCTGCGGGTATCCGGCAATGAGACGGAACAGCATATACAACGAGCCATACACGCCATGCCCCCCGTTCGCAGAAAGGTATTCGAGCTAAGCCGCTATCACGGAATGTCTTACAGCCAGATAGCCAGTGAGTTGTCTATTTCCATCCGAACAGTGGAATCCCATATCTCCAAAGCCTTGCAACAGCTTCGCCGCCTGACCACACTATTCCCGCCGGTCACTATTTTATTTCCCCTGATCCTTGCAGCCCTAACCCGCCAATAATTTATTTTTACCCCCACTAAGGGTAAAGCCCTTCCCGATTGTAATCTTTAGTGCAGCATTTTCTGAATGACACCGACATGGATGTAACCGACGAAATAATTGAGCGATTTTTTAAGAACGAAGCCAGCCCCCTGGAAGTAGAGGCGGTAAAAGACTATTTTGACCAATACCCGGAGCAAATGGAAAAATACGCTTCGGAAATGGAGCGATTTAATACCGGCAGCCGCTTACATCCGGATACGTCCCGATCGATATTTAAAAAGATTGATCGCAGCCTGGAAGACCGGCGCCCTGCCAGAATAAAAAAATTATACCGGTCAATGGCCGTAGCTGCTTCCCTGATGCTCCTGGCCGGCGCGGCATGGTGGTTCATCGCAGGATACAAAGGGCATAAGGAAGAACTTCCCGTTGCCGGAAAATTACAACCCCTTCAGCCCGGGCTCATCCAGGTGATGAACAAGTCCGATACCATCATGCATATTGTGTTAAAGGACGGCTCATTGGTTGAGCTGGAGCAACATAGCGGCCTCTCTTATTACGAACCATTCATCAACGACAGAAGGGATATTTCCTTAAAAGGTATTGCCATATTCACCGTAGCAAAGGATATGAAAAGATCCTTCACCGTATATGCAGGAGGAATAGCCACCACCGCTCTGGGAACACAGTTTAAGGTAAAGGCCGTCGGCGGAGAAGATCCTGTAACGGTACAGCTCTACGAAGGTAAGGTGGTTGTCCGGCAAGTGAAAGGCAGTGAGACCAATTATCTTTTGCCGGGTCAGCAATTGGTATTTGACACCCGGACCCAAAGAATGAACCTGGCGAAGATCGAAGAGTACAACGGAGATGGGAATAAAGACAGAACCCTTCCTGGTAAAAAACAAACAAGCTCCGATCAGGACCTGGTGATCTTTAAAGACCGGCCTTTCGAAGAAGTGATCGCCAGCCTGGAAAAAGAATACAAAGCAGATATACGATACAAGAGCGCCGCTGTCAAAAAGATAAATATTACAGCTGAATTCAAACGCACGGAGACATTATCAGGTATTCTGAATACTATTGCCACTCTGAACGGTCTTTCTGTTTCGCAGCAAGGTAATACATACATTATCAGGTAAATCCATCATCATAGAATAGTTGCTCAGAACTGAGAAATACCCGGATAGGGTAACAGGGGATCTTTTATTCAATCCAAAACAATCAATATGCAAAAAAATGGTAAGGCCCGACGCATGAAATATTGGGTCGCAGGTAAGCTGGTTATGCTGATCCTTCTTTCCAACCCGACCTTTTCCCAAAACACCGGAACCGACGATCCCCAAAACGCCCATGCGGCAACAGGCATCGTCCTGACGGAAGATGGACAGCCCATTCCATCCGTTACCGTCACCGTAAAAAATTCGGCGGCAAAATTTGAATCGACGACGATCACCAATGAAAAAGGGGCTTTTAACTTTGTAAAACTTCCTGCCGGCTCCGGTTACAGTTTCATATTCTCCAATATAGGTTACCAGGAACACACGCTGACGGGTTATAAAGTAGTGGAAGGCCGCACCCTGACATTGATCGTAAAAATGAAGATCCTGCGGGCTCAATTGCAGGATGTAGTCGTGGTAGGATACGGTTCCCAGAACAGAAAGGATGTAACGACTTCGGTCAGCTCTTTGAAATCAGACCAGATCAACAACTTTGCCTCCACCGGGGTAGACAAAGCCATGACCGGCAAACTGGCGGGCGTGCAGGTTTTGCAGCCGAATGGCGCTCCCGGGGCCGGCATATCCATCCATGTCCGGGGAACAGGTACGATTACCGCAGGAAGCGACCCCTTATACGTGGTCGATGGAGTTCCCTTATCAGATAATGATGTCAACGGGCCCGGGTTTAAAGTAAATGCGCTGAATGCCATCAACGTAAACGATATAGAAAGCATCGATGTGTTAAAAGATGCTTCCGCAGCGGCCATTTATGGATCGAGAGGCTCTAACGGCGTTGTGATCATTACGACTAAAAGAGGTAAGAAAGACAAATTAGCGATCAATCTGAACAGCTATTACGGCAAGCAGTCCGTGACGAAAGAGATCCCGATGCTGAACGCCAAACAATATGCCCAGCTCATTTTCGACGCCCATAATAATACCTACTTCGATCAGCTGGAAAGCAAGGGATTGACCGGCAGCGCTGCAGATGACAATGCCACCCGGCTGAATAAGTTAGGCGCTGCCGCGACCAACACCAGCCTGGCTTACCTGTTACCTCCCGAGATCTTCCCTTATCTCAACAATCAGACGGGTCTGACCAACACCAACTGGCAGGACGCTATTTTCAGGTCAGCGCCGGTACAAAGCCACACCCTTTCTGCTGCCGGAGGCTCGGACAATGTTCAATATTATTTCTCGGGTAATTACCTGGACCAGGATGGGATCGTTGTCAACTCAGGTTATAAAAGATATGCCGGCCGTTTCAACCTGGATGCACATTACGATCATCTCCGGCTGGGGGCAAGCATTAATTATAACTACAGCATTTATAATTACCTGCCTACGGAAGGGGCCTTTAATAATGGCAACCAGAATATCATAGAGGGCGCCCTGGTGGCTTCCCCGTTCTTCCCGGTCCACAACCCCGACGGAACCTATAATTTCGATCAGTTTAAATGGCAGTACTCTCAATCAAACGGTGTCAACCCGGTTGCCCTGGCCATGCTGAAAAAGGATGTGACCTATGAAAAAAAGCTATTGAGCAATATTTATGCAGAATACGAATTTATTAAAGATCTGAAATTCCGGGTCTCCTTCGGTACCGATATCAGTGATTTCAACAGGAGCACCTTCAGCCCGTCCACTTTACCCAACCCTCTTACCCTGACCACGCCTTCTGTTCCCACAGCCACTTACATCGCCAACCAGATCACGAACTGGGTCGTGGAGAACACATTGACTTACCGAAAGAAATGGGGCAGCCATTCTCTGCAGGCGCTGGCCGGCTTCACCTTACAGAAAGAGCGGAGCAGCGCATCCAGTATTGCCGCTACCGGTTTTCCCAACGACCTGGTACAAACCTTGAATGGAGCCACCACCATCACCAATTTTACGAATAATGGCGTCGGTATCAACGAATGGTCGCTTTTATCAGGATTGGGCAGGCTGCAATATAGTTTTAAAGACAGGTACCTGCTTTCAGCCGCTGTCCGTGCAGACGGGTCATCCAGGTTCGGCCCGAATACTAAATACGGATATTTTCCTTCGGCTTCCGCAGGCTGGATCGTGAGTGATGAAGACTTCATGAAAAATATCCGTCCTATCAGCTCTTTGAAGGTGAGGGCAAGTTACGGGGTAACGGGAAATTTCCAGATCGGCAACTATGCTTACCTGTCTACCCTGTCATCGGCCAATTATATTTTGGGCTCATCAGGGGGCTCGACCCTGAACCCCGGATTATATCAGTCTACGCCGGCCAATCCTGATCTGGGATGGGAAAAGACAGCTGCCATCGATCTGGGTACGGACATTAGCCTGTTTAAAGGGGCCTTGAACGCTACGGTCGATGTTTATACGAATAACACCAGCCATCTGCTGCTGAACGTTCCCGTTCCGCAATCTACAGGATATACTACCAACCTGGTGAATATCGGAAAGGTCAACAATAAAGGGATTGAGGTCACCCTCTCCAATAGCAGCCAGATCGGTAAGTTCAGGCTGACCAACAGCATTAACTACTCTGCCAACCGCAATAAAGTGCTCAACCTGGGCGGCGTCAACTCTATCATTACACAATCCCAAAGTGTGATCTATTTTATCACACAGGTGGGTAAACCCATTGGTAACTACTATACCTTAGTCAAGACCGGGGTATTCAAAGACCAGGCGGATATTGACAATACAAAGGCTAAAGTGCCGGGCGCCAAACCAGGGGATTTTAAATTTAAAGATATCAACGGCGATAATATAATAGATGGCAATGATAAAGCGATCACCGGCAACTATCAGCCTAAATTCATGTATGGTTATTCCGGGCAGCTGCAATATGGCATCTTTGACCTTATCGTTGCCGCCCAGGGCCTCTATGGCAACACCATCGCCAATATTGCGCAACGGCATTATAACTCTACCGAAAGTTATGCGAACAATACCACCGACGCATTGAACAGGTGGGTTTCTCCATCGGATCCCGGCAACGGCATCGTTGCCCGGGCCAACCGGAGCGAAACGGGATTGAATGCACAGATCTCCACGTATCACTTGTCACCGGGATCCTATTTCAGGATCAGGGATCTGACATTGGGCGTTTCCCTGCCCGACAGAATGGCTAAATCGGCCCGGTTAACCGGTGTAAGGCTCTATTTCACCGCGCAGAATCCGTTCACCATCACGAAGTACAATGGCTATAATCCTGAAGTGAGCGTTGATTCCAATCCGCTGCAGCCTGGTGTGGATTATGGAAGCTATCCTGTTTCCAAGACTTTCCTGCTCGGCCTCAACCTCAAATTTTAATCGCTCAAAAAAGTTTCACCATGAAAAAATCGATATCGGTTATAATAATAGGCTGTGTTACGTTTTTGTCCTGCAAAAAAAGCTTTTTGACAATACAGCCGCAATCTCAGGCGACATCTGTTGCTTTCTATAAAACAACGGCGGATATCAGCAATGCGGTGATCGCTGCTTACGCACCTTTGCAATCCATGTATAACGGCAATTTTGTCACCATGATGGAGGCCCGCGGCGACAATATAGAAGATTTGAACCCGGGCGCCAATGCAGGTACGGAATTTAATATCGACCGGTTCCTGGCAAAATCCGACAATGTGGATATAACGAATGCCTGGGGGGGCGCCAGTGTTAACGGTCCTTTTGGTGTTTATAACGGGATCTCCCGGTGTAACAACACTCTTATACATTTGGATGTTGTAACCGATCCGGCATTGAAATCCCAGTTTGAAGGGGAATTGAAATTCCTGCGGGCCCTTCACTATTTTAATATCGTCCGTTTATGGGGCGCTGCACCATTGGTGTTAGCTCCTATTTCGGCTGATGATGCAAAAAAACTATCCAGGAATTCGGTCCAGGAACTATACACCGCTATTGAAAGTGACCTCACCCAGGCCATCTCTCTTTTGCCGGTCACGTATCCTAATGTAGCAGATCTGGGCAGGGCCACCCAGGGCGCGGCTAAAACGCTGTTAGGGAAGGTGTATTTAACAGAAGCGAAATATCCGCAGGCGGTCAGCACATTAAAAGACCTCGTTCAGGCCGGCAATGCATACAATTATTCCTTACTGCCCAATATTGCCGCTGTTTTTGACGTCAATAATAAAATGAATGCAGAGATCATCTTTGCCGTACGATTTAATAAAACGATTGCCAACCAGGGACATGGCCTTTCGACCTATTTTAACCAGCCCGGCCTGGATCCGAAGCTGATCGGCGCTTATGAGCCTGCCGACGCGCGGAGAGATCTTTTAAATACGGTGACCTTAGACGCGAATGATAAACCGGTCAAAAAATACTACGACACTTTTGACCCTAATACAAAGACCCTTGGCAATGACTTTATCGTATTGAGGTATGCGGATGTATTGTTAATGTATGCGGAGGCTTTGAATGAAGTGGGTTATTCCACAGATGCCTTTACCTGGTTAAATGCCGTACGTTCGAGAGCCGGCGCCAGCACTTTTTCTCCATCAGGACTGCCTGATCAGGGTAGCTTCAGGACTGCCGTAATACAGGAACGGCGGCTGGAATTGCCATTGGAACTGCATCGCTGGTTTGATCTGATACGCACCAACACCGCTATTGCCGCCTTGCAGAATTCGGGATTGACGCCTATCTCTATTCAGGCTTATCAGTATCTTTATCCGATCCCGCAGTCTGAGCTTGATATCTCGACGAACAAGACCGGCTTTACCCAAAATGTGGGATATTAAAATGATACCTTACGGAGAAGAGCTGCTGTAAGCTCTTCTCCGTATATACATAAACTTTATTACATCGATAAATTTAGCGCCATGATGAGACGATCCATGCAAACTGCCGCCTTATACCTGTTTTTGCTTTCCGGCTTTCCCTCCGGGGCTCAGGTTAATAAAACAGAAGAGGCCGGCAAAATAGGACTGATCAGCGAAACAGGACTGATCAGCGAAACAGGGCAGGCCGACGAAACAGGACAGGTCAGCAAAACAGGACAGTCCGGCGAAACAGGACAGTCCGGCGAAACAGGACAAGCCGGCAAAACAGGACAAGCCGGCAAAACAGGACAAGCCGGCGAAACAGGACAAGCCGGCAAAACAGGACAAGCCGGCAAAACATACGGGCAGGTTGACAAAATTATAAGCCGGTTACATGATCCGAATGATAAAAAAGTGCTGGTAACCGCCCATCGTGGAGATTGGCGCAATGCCCCGGAAAATTCCCTGCTGGCTTTCCGGTTTGCCATAGAAATGGGTGTCGATATTGTTGAATTGGACCTGAACAGGACAAAGGATGGCGTTATCGTGATCATGCACGATGAAACAATCGACAGGACCACCGATGGGAAGGGCAGGCCATCGGACTATACCCTGGAGGAGATCCGGAAATTCCATTTGAAGAACGGACTGGGCAGGGTCACCGTCAATACCATACCCACCCTGGAGGAAGTAATGTTGCTGGCTAAAGGCAAAATAATGGTGAACCTGGATAAAAGCTATAACTATTACAACGAGGCATACCAGGTGCTGAAAGCTACCGGCACTCTCCGGCAGGCTATTTTTAAAACGGATGCTCCCTATCCGGCCGTGCGCAGCAGGTATCCGGCTATCCTGGACAGTATCGTTTTCATGCCGGTAGTCTATTTAGACCGGCCCGGGGCAAGGGAAATAATCGATGAATACCAGCGGCAGATAAAGCCGGTAGCCTTTGAGCTGATCTTTCAGCAGGATACCTCCTCTGTTTTGAAGAACAGCGGGTTTATAAACAGGAATGGCTCAAAGATCTGGATAAATTCATTGTGGGCAAGTCTCAATGCGGGCCATGATGACGATCTGGCGGTCGATAAAGAGAATATAAAGGACAGCTGGGATTGGCTAATAGCTCATGGTGCTACTATATTACAGACCGACAGGCCGCTGCTGCTCCTGAAATATCTGAAAAGAATGAAGTTACATGACTGATTGGCTTTTCTCCGGGAAACTGACAGCCAACAGCTTCTATCGTGCTGTGTACTCCTGCTTGCAGCGGGTAGCTAATAGCTTGCGGCTACTTATTCAGCTGCGCCTGCATCTTCCTTACCCTATCTTCCAATTTTTCGGAGGAGAGATCTTCCCGCATGCTGTCCACTTTCAGGGGAAAACAGAATGGGGTCAGCCTTTGAGGCCATCGGAGCACGATCTGTCCCTTTTGAATGCGTTCTAACATATTGCGCAACCGTTCTTCTTCCATCTGTTGTTCCATCACTTCGTTATAAGCCTGCCGGATCAGCAGATTGTAGGGGTCATATTCGGTGAAGACATTGAATAACAGCGAGGCGGATGATTGCAGGTGCCTTGCTTTCTTCTGCTCTCCGGGATAACCCTGGAAGATCAGCCCCCCAATAACCCCGATGTCGCGGAACTTCCGCCGGGCCATCTCAGCACTGTTGACGCTCCGTTGAATGTCAAGGCTCAGGTCCTCCGGGCTGAACAGTTCATAGACGTTCGTGTCGTCGACAGGAATGGGTTGATCACTGAGCAGCTCGAATCCATAATCGTTCATGGCAAAGGAGAAACTAATGGGCCGGATCCGGCTGATACGGAAGGCCAGCAAGGCCGCCATCGCCTCATGTACCAGTCTCCCTTCGAAAGGATAGGCAAATAAGTGAAAGCCGTCCTTTGTCTCGATCTGCTCGATCAATAATTCCTGCTCCCGGGGCATATAGGACAGGGCTGCCTGCAGGTCGAACAAAGGTTTGAGTATGCTAAGTTCAATATCAGGTTCACTTTTACCAGCCGCTTGTTTTATCCCAATGTCCTTCACCGCAACTTTCTTCCTTCCTGCATTTTTCTTTATGGCGTTCGCCTTCATTTCATCCTCCTGTGTGAAATCCCCCATCACGATCGTTTCGTCATCCTTCAGCACATCCATCTTCCTTCCATTCTCTTTTCCTCCTGTCAAATAAACGGTATCCGTCTCCTCTGGCGCTGCCGTCATTTCCGCCGCCTCATCCAGCTTTTTCCGCAGCATCAGGCCCAGGTTGGCGGACAAAGGCATTCGTCCCCCATTCCAGCTGGGAACGATGGCTTTTTTCGCATTCGATTTGCGTACCAGCGCCGTCATATCCTTGATCATAACGAACTCCAGGTTCCTTCCGGCCAGGGTAAAGACATCTCCGGGTGATAACCGGGAGATGAAATATTCCTCGATCACGCCGACATACCCGCCGGAGATAAACTTAACATTCAGCATGGCATCACTGACGATCGTACCGATATTCATCCGGTGCCGCATGGCAACGCGGCGGCTGTTGATCTTATACAACCCGCCCTCCATGATCTCCACCTTTTTGAACTCATCATATTGATGCAGGGCGACCCCTCCTTCCGTAATGAAATGAAGGATCTCCCCCCATTCGTCTTCCGTCATATCATTATAACAAAAAGTATGTTTCAGCTCTTTAAAAATTTCTCCGGGGTAGAAACCTTCCGAAATAGCGAGGGTGCACAGGTATTGTATCAATACATCAAAGCACAGCATCCGGGGATCCCGGCTTTCTATCAGGTTGGCCTTCATCGCCGATTTCAGGGCTGCCGCTTCCACCAGCTCCAGGGAATGTGTAGGAAGGAAATAAATTTTGCTCACCTGCCCCGGCTGGTGACCGCTACGCCCGGCCCTTTGCAGGAACCTGGCCACCCCTTTCGGGCTGCCTACCTGTATCACGGTCTCTACGGGGCGGAAATCAACGCCCAAGTCCAGGCTGGCCGTGCAGACCACCGCTTTGAGCTTGCCTTCATGCAGGGCTTCTTCCACCCAATTGCGCAGGTCCATATTGATGGAGCCATGATGCAGTGCGATCGATCCCGCCAGATCGGGACTGGCATCCAGCAGGGACTGGTACCATCGTTCGCTCATGCCGCGGGTATTGATGAAGATCAATGTCGTCCTGCTTTTTTCCAGGATGGGGAGCACTTTATGGATCAGCTTCAGGCCCAGATGGCCCGCCCAGGGATACTTCTCGATCTCATCCGGCAGAATGGATTCCACTTCAATGGGCTTGTGAATATCCGCCCGGACGATAAAATTTGGATTTTCTTTCAGCGAGGCCAGCAACACATCCTTTGCCTGTTCCAGGTTGCCGATGGTAGCGCTGATCCCGATAACAGAACATTCCCTTTTCTTCACGCCCATGATCCTGGAGATAGCCAGCTCCACCTGCACCCCCCGCTTGCTGCCCAGCAGCTCATGCCATTCGTCGACAGCAAGGATCTTCAAAGGACGGAACACTTCGGCATACCCTTTCTGCGCCAATAACAAATGCAGGCTTTCGGGCGTAGTGATCAGGACTTCCGGCATCTTGCGCTTCTGCTTCTGCCGCTCGCTCATTTCCGTATCTCCATTGCGGATGCCGACCTTCCATTGCATCCCCAATTCATAGATCACATCTTCCATCGCCCGGCCGATATCTTTGGCGAGCGCCCGCAAAGGAGAGATCCACAATAATTGCAAGCCGCTCCCGGAACGGGTCCGGAAGTCATTAGGATGTTGATTGATAAAATCGATCAGCGCGCCCAGGAAGACGGAAAAAGTTTTCCCGCAGCCCGTCGGCGCGTTCACCAGCCCTGAACGGTGGTCGATGATATGTTGCCAGGTTTGTTCCTGGAACAGAAAAGGGCTCAGCCCTTTATCCTGCAGCCATTGATTAATGGTGGTATATCCTAAAGTTTCCCTCAAAGTCGACATTCACGGAACTCCTGTTTCTAAAATGGTAATAAAATTGGTCGTATCCTGAATAAAGTCAGCGTGATTCCCGCGGCCGGCACGAAAAAGCTTTCGTTTTCCGATGCAGATACCCCTTGCCGTCTCTTATAGCTTATAAGCTTATAGCGTCTTCAAATATTCGATCACCGCTCTTCTTTCTTTATCGCTCAGCTTGTCTCCGAAAGTATGCCCGTAATTGCCATAACCGGGCAGGGTGGTATTGTATACCGTCGTTGTCGGTCCCGCTGGCGCCGCTTCACGGGCGAATTTCCAGCCTACCTGTTCATAATCATATTGCAGGTCATTGAAATTCCTCGACCAGTATGTTGGTCTTTGCTTACTGTCCAATACTGCTTACAGGGTTGGTACGGACCCATTATGCAGATAGGGGGCTGTGATCCAGATCCCATCCAGCGGCGGGGCAATATATCCGTTAAAAGGTTCCAGCCTGGCAGGATGATCCCCCTGGGAGAACCAGCTCTTATTAAACCATTCCACGAACTGCGGGCTCTGGTAATTGGATTTGTATAAGAAAGAATCTGTTCCGATAGTCTTCTCCGGAATGAGCAGGTTCGGATAATCGCCGCCCTCTCCGTAATTGCCATGGCATTTCGAACAATGCTGCACGAAGACCACTCCTCCCTGCCGTGCCAGTGAGGCATTGACAGGATGGGGGTATTTAGGGGGCTCCAGGGAATAAATATAAGCCAGCACATCGTTGATACGATTGTCCACATCCCTGGCTTCCGAGGTGTCGTTCACCGTTAGCAGGTTGGAGGCCATGAGAAACCTGCCGAAATCACCCCGTCCAAACCCGTTGTAAAACATGGCATGTTTCTTTTTCAGCAGCCACCAGGGTGGGGTATCTGTAGGGATCACCTGGTCCGGCGGCGTATCTATCAGCAAGGAGTCGCTCCAGCGCAGGGTATTGGGATCACGATGGGCTACCAGCAGATCGGCCAGCCGGTCAGCGGAATTAACGCCCCTTACCTCGGTATATAATCCTCCGCCAATGGCTTTTATGGCTTTCAGGAATGGTTCCGCCGCTTCGAACTTTTTAGGGTCCCCCTTTTTCAGGATCCCTTCTGCCAGGGCAGCTGTCTGCGGACTTAGCTTCTTTCGATCGGTGAAATCGATCAGGGTATTGCCAAGACCTACATACAATTTGTTGTCGAAGACCTGGGAATGGCACTGCATGCAATTGGGCGCCACTACCGTCTCCCCGTTTGCCGCCTTTACCGCAGTATATTCATGACTGATAAGGGCATTCTGCCCTTCTCTTTTCAGGTAGTTTGTCTGGCTTTTGCCAAATCCAAGCAAGAAATAATTATAGGGGATCCCGCTTTTGACATAATCTCCGGTGGTCAGATAATCATAACCTCTCGCAGGATCTCCGACCCGCTGAGGACTGGCTGGAATGTGCACCGGCTCTTCCTCCGGAAAAGGATGGAAGATGCCCGTAAAAGCCAGGCAAATGATCCCAAAGGAAGCGAGTATTATGATTTTTTTCATACGGTATAAATTTACTTATAAATAGCCATCTGTGTGATCGATCCTCGATTCGACCGCCAACCTTTATTCTCTATTTCCCATGCAGCTGCAACAATTTCTTCAGATCGTCCAGGGTATTGATCTCATCCGCTTTTTTATCTTTCCTCCAGCGGTTGATCCGGGGGAACCGCAATGCCACTCCCGATTTGTGCCGGCCGGAGGCGGCAATCCCCTCAAAAGCGATCTCGAATACCAATTCCGGTTTCACCGTACGGACGGGACCGAATTTCTCCAGGGAGTTCCTTTTGACGAAGGCGTCTACTTCTCCCAGCTCCTTATCGGTCAATCCCGAATAAGCCTTGGTGAAGGTCACCAGCTTCTCCCCGTCTTTTACGGCAAAGGTATAATCAGTATACAGGTTACTTCTGCGCCCATGTCCTTTTTGTGCGTATATCATGACGGCATCGATCACCAGGGGATCGATCTTCCATTTCCACCAGTCGCCCCGCTTGCGCCCTACCTGGTAGAAAGATGCTTTTTTCTTCAGCATGATCCCCTCGCTGCCTCTGTCTCTGGACTGTTCCCGGGCATCGGCTAATTCTCCCCAATCCCGGAAATCGATCACCGGCGATATTTGGAGTAAAGGATGGTTTGCCCCCCGGACGATCTTTTCCAGCTGTTCCCTTCGTTCCTGCAGCGGCCTGTCCCGCCAGTCTGTTCCTTCATATTCCAGCAGGTCATAGGCGATAAAACCTACCGGCACCTCATTCAATTGTTTTTTTGTCACGTTCTTCCGGCCGATCCTCGTCTGCAAGGCCGCGAACGGCAAGGGGACAAAACCGCCGGGATTTTCCGGCAGGTGTCCGCTATCTCCCGGGATCTTCTCCGTATTTTCTTTACCGCTGTTACCAGTGTTCTCGTTCTCCGGCCCATCTCCTGCCTCCGGATCCTTCCCGCCATCCCGGACATCGGCCGACGGCGCATGCGGTCTGCTTCCCAGTCCGATGATCTCCCCATCCAGTACCGTCCCTTCCGGCAATCGATCTTTCAGCGCCTGGTATTCCGGGAATTTTTCCGTCATCAGCTCCTCGCCCCGGCTCCAGACAAATAGCTGGTCTTCGCGCCGGATCAATTCCCCGCGGATCCCATCCCATTTCCATTCGGCCTGCCACTCCTGAGGACTGCCCAGCTCAGCAGCCTCACCTTCCAATGCGTAGGCCAGGTAAAATGGATAGGGTTGGGAAATATCCCGGCCGGCTCCTTCTTCGCTCAACAAGGTGGAGAAAGACTCGGTGGACGGGTCCCAGCTGCCGCTGATCCGATGAGCAATAATGGAAGGGCTGACTCCCACTGTTTTCGCCAGCGCATTCACGATCATTTTCTGAGATATGCCAATACGAAAACCTCCGGTGATCAGCTTATTAAAGACCAGGCGTTCATCCCGGTCCATTTGCTCCCAGCAGTGCAGCACAAAACTTTTCTTCACCTCTTCGGTCTCTTTCCCGATCGTCATTAATTTTTCCAGGTAATAGGAAAGACTGCCTGTGCTCTCCCCTGTATCCGGAACGTCCATTTCATTCAAAAATTCCTTTCCGCTCCCGCCCGTATTCAGCGTCAGGTCCGGCCTCCCATCCACAGTCTCCCGGACACCGCCGCGTTCCGGCAGCAAAAGGGCAATCGTTTCCGCCAGATCACCCACTGTATGGTAACTTTCTTCGAACAGCCATTGTGGAAGACCGGTCAGCTCCCTGCTCCATACCTGCAGCTGCGTAGCATTCACCGTTCTTTTAGGTTTCCTGCCGCTGAACAAGGCGATTACCCATACTTTGTCTTTGTCGCCGGCGCCGGCAAAATAGGCTGTCAGCGCATTTAGCTTATCATTGGTCTTTGTGCTGGTGCCGAGCAGTACGAATAGTTCCGCAAACCGCTTCATACCTCTATGTGCGCCGGCGCCTTCCCCTTCGGGAAGGTAGAGCGCAGAGGACTGCGTTACCGTCATATCGTTGGTTTCGCTCATTTCTTTTAATCGATCATTAGATCATCAACCCCATCTTTAGAGATATCCGGCATCTCTTCCTGTACTGGAATCCCTCTTTCAGGTCCCGGGATCATTTCCCTCTCAGCTAATCCTCCTCCTTCAGCTAATCCTTCCCTTTCAGCCAATCCTTCCCTTTCAGCCAAATCTCCTTCTTCAGCCGATCCTCCCCTTTCAGTCAAATCTGCTTTTTCAGTCAATCCTCCCCCTTCTGTCTGGGAAGCCGCCCCTTCTTCATCTTCCCCATATTCCGTTTTAACTTCTGCTGCCTCGATCCCCTGCTCATTCAGGTATCGCGAAAGGGCGGCCTGGAAGCCATGTGTTACATAGACTTTCTCCGCGCCCGTTGCTTTAACAGCCGACAGCAGTCCCTTCCAGTCTGCGTGGTCACTCAGCGCATAACCCGCATCTGCATTTCTCCGGCGAACATTCCCCCGCACCTGCATCCAGCCGCTGCAGACTCCCACTTCAAAGGGATGAAATCGCCTGATCCAGGGGGACTCATCTGCCCCGGAAGGAGCGATCACCACACTGCTCCTGAAAGATTCTTTCGGCGCGTCCAGCTCCACCCGCTGCACCGGAGGCAATACGACCCCTGCCTTTACCAATGCCTGGTGAACATTCCATACGGCCCCATGTACAAAAATGGCAGGAGACACCGCTGCCAGGCAGGACAGCAGACGCTGCGCCTTACCCAGACTATAAGCGACCAATACAGCCGTCTTGCCGGCTGCATTATTTTTTACTACCCAATCCTGGATAGAACGAAAGATCTCCGCTTGCGGTTTCCAATTATAAATGGGCAGGCCGAAAGTGGATTCCGTAATAAATACATTACAGGGGACCGGCTCAAAAGCGCCGCTCAGCCCATCATTCTCTGTTTTGTAATCTCCGCTGACCACCCAGACCTCTCCCTTATATTCCACCCGTATCTGGGAGGATCCGATGATATGCCCGGCAGGGTGTAAGCTGACCCTCACTCCATTCAGGAAGACCGACTCCCCCCATTCTACACTTTGATAGGGGAAATCGCCCAGCCTTAGCTCCAGCAAAGGCCTGGTAAGGTGATGGCATAGATAAGACCTGCTGCCTGCCCGGGCATGATCACTATGGGCATGCGTAATGACAGCTTTGTCTACCGGACGCCAGGGATCGATATAAAAATCGCCCTGCGGACAGTACAACCCCCGATCTGTAAATTCTATTAAAGGCATATGGTTTCGCCCGGTGAATATTGATTTCCAGGCATATGGTTGTTACTATGCAAATAACAAGCCGGGCCAGGGAATAGTTGCAGGAGGAGGATAGCTTTGAGCTCCGGACTGTTTGCTCCAAACCAGACTTAGGTATATTCTACAAGTTGCTTATAAATAGTGGCTTGTAGCCCGAAGCTTGTTGCTTTAATAAACTCCTGTTATCTGGCCGTCCATCTTTTTAACGAAGTAGAGCTTCTTATTCTCGAAGTAATCCAGTGTCATGGTTTGCCTGTTGAGGACAGGCTCGATATCGAAGTCATTGAACACTTTATATTTTTTCTCCCCGATGCTGCCGCTAAGGCCCTTCCCATATTGCAGGAGTAATTTGGCAAAGCGGTAGGTGGTCTCATATCCCCGGAATACCATATCGCTCGGCCTGGAATAAAACTTTGTTTTGAAGACTTGCTGTATCTCCTTCACCAGATTATCACCGGGATTGGTATAAAAAGGAGTGCTATAGATGATCTCTTCCCCGCTATACAGGGAACCCGTAAAATCGATATTATCCCAGGTCGGCATGCCGACGACGCTGGTAGTGTAGGTTTTATTCAGGGAAGCAAGATCCTGGCAGAGGTTTCTGGCAAAATTTTCGTCCAGGCTGCCTGCGACACAGATCGTTTGTGTATTGCTGTCCAGGTAAGGAACCAGCGTGGCGGCACTGAAATTCTCTTCCAGGGTAATGAACTTCACCTTGAGGGGAACGGAAGCAGTAGTTTTCTGGATATCCATGAAATACTGTTGCAGGTGGTCCTCTTGTACCCCTTTTTTGCGGAACAGGAGGATCGGCTTGGTCGCATAATTCCGTTGCATGAACTTATAGATCCCTTCACAATGTGTTCGCAGCGTGGAGTTCAGGATGACAAAGTCAGGATTATTGGTAATTCCTCCGTCATTGGGGAAATTGACATTAATAAAAGGAATATTGAGATGGGCCGCTGCGGCGGCCAGCTGCTGCAGCTCCCCGGGAACTACATGCCCGATAATGAGCTCCGTATTCTGAAAGGCGGGGTTTTGTAAGACTTGCGCCACGCTTTGCGTCGGGGAGCGGGTATCATAGATCTGAACGTCCAGCAATACATGTTCCTTTTCCAGGGAATCCAGCGCTAATTGGGCGCCTTCATAAAATTCAAGGCCGGGATTGATGAACTTGGGGAAACTCTTGTCATACCGGTAATTATTCGAGGCGTCGAAGGCTGAGTCCAGGTAGAGCGGGACAAAAATAGCCACCTGGTGACGGATAACGGAATCCGGGCGCGTTCCGGCTGAATCAGCATGCCGGGCCAGGGAATCCACCTGCGCCTGGCTCACTGCCGTTATCAGTAAAAAAATACAGCATAACAAATATCGGAGATTGGTCTTCATATCATCTGTTATCATCTGTTATCGTTCAATGGCCCCTTTTACCTCTTCATTCTGCTCTTTGCCGGGATTATTCCCATTCGATCGTAGCCGGCGGCTTGCTGCTGATATCATAAACTACCCGGTTGATCCCTTTAACGTTATTGATGATCTCGTTGGAAATATCGGCCAGAAAGGTATAGGGTAAATGCGCCCAGTCAGCGGTCATCCCGTCAACGGAAGTTACCGCCCTCAATGCTACCGTGAACTCATAAGTCCTCTCATCCCCCATAACGCCAACACTCTTCACCGGTAACAGGATCGCCCCTGCCTGCCAGATGGTATTGTAAAGATTATGGTCTTTCAGCCCCTTTGTATAGACATAATCTGCTTCCTGCAATAATTGCACCTTCTCCTCCGTGACTTCTCCTAAAATGCGGATCGCCAGGCCGGGACCGGGAAAAGGATGCCTTTGCAGCAGCTCTTCAGGAATACCCAGCTCAGCTCCTACCCGGCGCACCTCGTCCTTGAACAGGTAACGCAGGGGCTCTACCAGCTCCAGGTGCATTTTTTCAGGCAGCCCTCCAACATTATGATGGGATTTAATGGTAACGGAGGGGCCATGTACGGAGACGCTTTCGATCACGTCCGGATAAATAGTTCCCTGTCCCAATAAACCAACCCCTTCGACCTTTCCCGCCTCCTCCTGGAACACATCGATGAAGAGCCTGCCAATGGTCTTCCGCTTGGCTTCCGGATCCGTCTGGCCCTTCAGCTCGTCGTAGAACATCTTTTTCGCATCGATCCCCTTCACATTCAGGCCGATCGTATTATAGCTATCCAGCACCTGCTGGAATTCGTTCTTCCGTAACACCCCGTTGTCGACAAAGATCCCGTAGAGACGGTCCCCGATGGCCTTGTGGATCAGGGTGGCCGCAACGGTGGAGTCTACCCCTCCGCTCAGCGCCATGATCACTTTCCTGTCGCCGATCTGCTTGCTCAGGCGGGCAATCGTGTCGCTGACAAAATGGGCTGGTGTCCAATCCTGTGAACAGCCGCATACCCCCACCAGGAAATTCTTTAACATCTTCTTCCCTTCGATGGAATGGTAGACTTCCGGGTGGAACTGAAGGCAATATAGAGGTTGTTCCTCTTCTCCGCTTGTCGCTTGCAGCTTGTCGCTTGCAGCTTTCTTAAACGCCGCATAGGGGATATTCTCCGTATTGGCGAGCACTTCAAATCCTTGTGGCAGATCGAGTATCGTATCGGCATGGCTCATCCATACCTGTGACAATTCCAGCACATCCTTCAGCAGGATATCGTCTTTTTGCTTGTGCAATAAAGCCCGTCCATATTCCCGCTTGCTGCTGTTGGCTACCCGTCCTCCAAATTGTTTGGCCGTCAGCTGGGCGCCATAACAAACGCCCAGAACAGGTAACTTACTGTGCAAGGCGGATATATCTACGAGGGGAGCGTTCGCATCATTCACAGAGAAAGGGGAGCCGGAAAGAATGATGCCCTTCAGGGAAGGATCGAACTCGATGGGTTTCTGGTAAGGGATGATCTCACAATACACATTTGCTTCACGTACAGCCCTGGCAATCAATTGAGTATATTGCGAGCCGAAGTCGAGAATAAGAATCTTTTCCGTCATGGTGACGCGAAGGTAAAAAAAATCCCCGGTTCCCCCATCCTCTGTAACCTTTCCGGCCTGCTCCTCGTCAAAGCGGGGACGCTTCTGCCGGAGGACTAACTTGCCAGGCTCCGTTACCTGGTGCGGACTGTCCTTCTCCCGGGACAGCGGTTTGCCGCCGAAAAAGATTAACCGGTAAGGGAAAAATGGTAGTAATAAGGGGAATATGGTTTTAAAATACCGAAGAAAAGTTTAATTTTTGTCTAAATCAACCTATAAAAAAAACTATATGAGAAAATATCTATGGATCATCCTGGCTTTGCCGGTGATATTGGGCTCTTGCCGGCATTTCCTTGGCAAAAGAGTGAGAGGAAATGGAGAGATCCGGACAGAAGACCGCAGCGTAAGTAATTTTAAGAATGTAGACGTCAGCGGAGCCGCCAAAGTATATGTCTCGCAGGGTGATCCCGCTTCCGTAAAAATAGAAGGAGACGATAATCTGCTTCAGTATATGGAAGTCATCCAGGAAGGGGATAAGGTTCGCATAAGGGAAAGGCCCGGCTATAACCTGATCCCTACCGGGGATCTGCATGTTTATGTTACAGCCCCCATTTTCAGCCATATCGATGCTTCCGGAGCCTGCGACATCATTGGAAAGACCAGGGTCTCTAATTCAGAAGACCTGTCACTCCAGGTCAGCGGGGCGGGTGATATCCGTATGGAGCTGGATGCGCCGAGGCTGACCGCCAAGGTTTCCGGCAGCGGTTCTATCGATCTGAAAGGCCAGACCAGGGATGTCGACCTGGAGCTCACCGGCGCCGGTCATGCGCATTGTTACGACCTGCTGGCGGAAAATACGAAAGTGGATATCTCCGGTGCTGGCTCTGCTGAAGTTTATGCCAGCGTAAAGCTGGATGCAGAAGTCAGCGGCGCCGGGGATGTCAGATATAAAGGTAATGCCTCGAATGTCAGCCAGCATGTCAGTGGCGCCGGCAGCGTAAAGAAATTCGATTAACCACACTTTTTTATCATCCTGTTAACGTTCTTTTCCCGATCATTGCCGGATGCGAATGCTTCTTAAACGAAAGCCGCTCGTTCCTCTTTTCCTGGTGATCCTGGCCGGGCAGCTGATCGGCGCCCCGGCAAGGGCACAGGTCGCTGCCGTTCCTTTTCCTTCCCCGGAAGAATTTGTCAACGCCGTTTTTCACACGGTGGTCGATACGTCTTTCTCTCATTACTATCTTATCACAGGCGCTGATACCTGCCGGTTTGTAAAATACGACTACGATGAATGGACAAAATATTATTTAAAGGAGTCCGTACCTTTCAATACGCTGAACGAACTGGCGGAAAAAGCGTATCTCTCCCGGTATCCTTATTTCTGGAAGCAGGACCATTTGCAGAAAGCTATTTGCATTACGCATCAAAAGGCCGATTCTATTTTCTCTCTGGCCAATCCTGCCCTGGAAGCGCAGCATAAGCGTCATGCTGCAAAGGCCTCCCGGCAGGTGATGCGTCAATGGCAACGGCTGCCGGCCCAGGAAAAAACGATCTTTAGTTTCTCCCTGCCTCAATTCACGGAGGATGGACAATATGCAGTCATCGACCTGAATGTCATCTGCGGCGCTCTTTGCGGATCGGGAACTACCTGTTTGTTCCGGCATACTTCCGCCGGCTGGCGGCTGATCGGGCAATATACCAACTGGTCCTCCTGATAACCGGGTTATTCACGGTAATTAGGTTTAGTAAGATATTAATAGGGGTAGCTCTGCAACCATTCCCAGAAATTATCTCTGTGAATGACCTTTGTTTCTGCAGGCTTGTAATTTTCTGTAAAAATTCTGGAGAATCTACTTTTAGCTCCCGGGTTCCATTTGAATTCGTAAGCAAATAGCTTACCGTCAATGTCTTCAATGTAATCTATTTCCTGTTGGCGAGTGGTTCGCCAAAAATAAGTATGGCCATAAAAGCCATTATAACGAAGTAATTTCATTCGTTCGCTTATCAGAAAATTTTCCCATAATGCACCCGTATCATTTCGGGATACTAATGGAGTATAATTGCCGATAATGGCGTTACGGATGCCGTTATCATAAAAATAAACTTTCCGGCTACTACTTATTTCGGTGCGCAGATTACGGTTGAATGGCGGCAGTTTATAGACGATGAAGGCTTTTTCCAAAAGGTCGATATAATGATCCACTGTATTTTTATCTGCCTGCACAGTGCGGCTTATCTCATTTAGATTTACTTCTGCGCCCACCTGCCAGGCCAGTGCCTGTAATATTTTGTTCAGCAATGCAGGTTTTCGGATGCCCTGGAAATTCAGAAGATCTTTAAATAAATAACTGGCTGCTAAATTATTAATGATTTCTACCTCATTGCCCGGATCCGTGAGTACTTCGGGATACATGCCGTATACCATTAAATTTTGAAGGCGTAACAGGCTTTTAGACATTGTTTCGTAGTCGCATAACTCCTTCCAACTAATAGGATATAACTGGTATTCCCACTTCCGGCCGGTTAATGGCTCATTTATAGTACTTGCTAATTCCAAAGCAGAAGAGCCGGTGACTAATAACTGGCGGCCAGAAAGATTATCTATAATAAGCTTTAGCGTTAAACCGATGTTTTGTATGCGCTGTGCTTCATCAATGACTATAACTTTTGCATTACCGAGATACGCATTCAAAAAGGCAAGTGAAACATTTGTCAGCTGTGTTTGTACGGCAGGTTCGTCACCATTAATATAAAGAAAGTCACGATCCAGGTTGGAAGCAAGTTCTTTAATCAGGGTGGTTTTACCTACCTGCCTGGGTCCGAGTAAAATGATCGCTTTTTTGTAGTCGGCCTTTGAGGCTAGTTTGCTGGACAGAGATCTTAAAATAGGTATTTTAATAAGTCTATTCACTAAATATACGAACTTATGATGAATCTATTCACCAAATATACGGTTTTAAAGTGAGTGTATTCACTAAATATACATAATTATATATAATATTTTTATTATCAACATCTTATAGGTCGACATACCGCACCCGTATCCACACATCCCTGTTCCTTCCTTTATCATCCGTACAGGAGATCTTCACCGGTCCTTCGTCCGGTATGAAAAATTGCTTGCCTCCTGCCTCACCAGCTTTAAAGAATTTATTATTGATATACCAGTAGACCTTCCCCACATCATTGCTCACCCGGCATCTCAGCTGTAAAGGCTCGGGATCTTTCCTGTTGATCAGGTACTCACTGCCATTCGTGGGAGAAGTGACAACGGGAGCTCCTTCACGGAATACTTTCTCACAAAGGGGATTATGGGGAGGGATCGGCTGATAGGCGATCCTGTTCTCTTCAAAATATTCTTTCATCTCCGGGGAAATGAATTTATAGAGCTTTTTCTTGTAGCCGCTCTCCGGCAGGCATAGCCGGCAATAAGCTATTTTTTCATCGGCGGAGACGAATACCTCCTGCATGTTATCGCATTTCTTTGACGGAGATACCAGGGGAATAAAATAATCGGTCACCAGGTTCGTACAATGATCAGCGGGCGGCAACCCTGTTTCGGAACAGACCATCCGGATATCGCAGTCGGCAGGCTGGGCAAACCAGCTCTGGTCATCATCATAATCGATCGTATTGAAGACGGTAAAGAGCAGGGGAGTGGCTACATTGGCGCCGCTTAATTCCGGGATACCCAGCCCGGAGAAGTTGCCGACCCAGATACCCACCGTATAACGCTTGTTATAGCCAATACTCCAGGCATCCCGCCGGCCGTAAGATGTCCCTGTCTTCCAGGCGATCTTCGGCAGGTGTACCGTACTCTCCCAGTTCAACGGGAAATCCGGCCGGTTCACTTTCGACAGGGTCTCATTGATCATGAATACCGCTGCGGGACTTAGGATCTTTTTGGCGGCGGACGATGAGTGGTAAGAAGACAGTGGGGGGACGCCGGGGGATGAAATGGCGGGATTTGAAGGGACAGGGGGCTGTGAGACGGCGGATAACGGCGCGGAAGCAGCAAGGGTATATACGGGCGGCACATATTTCCCCTCATTCGCAAAAATGGAATACATCCCCGTCAGCTCCTCCAGCGTGGCGCCGCATCCTCCCAGGATCATCGACAGCCCCAGCTTACCCTGATCTTTTTTGATCTGCCGGAAATCACAGGCAGCCAGGTTCTGGATCAGCTTATCCTTTCCCAACGCCCTCAGGCTCTTCACCGCCGGAATATTTAAGGAATGCTCCAGGGCATACTCCATGGTAACGTATCCATTGAACTTCCGGTCATAATTTTCCGGAGCATACCCCTGGTAATTCACCGCCACATCCGTGATCACCATTTTAGGAGTTAGCAGGCCTGCGTCTATGCAAAGGCCGTACAATAAAGGCTTGAGCGTGCTGCCTGGCTGCCGGATCGCCGCGGCCCCATTTACCTGGCCCCCATCCGTCGTATCCCGGAAATCTGCGCTGCCGACATAGGCAACGACCCGGTGGGTGGTATTATCCAATACGATGACGGCCGCATTGCGGATATTTTTCAGGGTGAGCGTCCGGGAATAATCTTTCACCAGCTTTTCGACCTTGCGCTGTGTGTTCAGCTCGATAGCCGTATGGATGATATCCCCGCCACTTTTTTTAAGTTTCCAGGCCAGGTGGGGGATGTAACCCGGGACAGCCCCCCGGGTAGCCGTCAGCGGCTCCAGCAGGGCATCGGCTATCTCTTTCTCCGGGAACACTTTTTCCCTGGCGAACTGCCGGAGCCATTTATTCCTTTCTTCTATGATCCGGTCATTGTGTTTCCCCATTACCAGGGAAGAAGGGCGGTTGGGAATAATGGACAGGGCCGTGATCTCCGCCAGCGACAAATGATCGGGATTCTTTTTAAAGTAAAGGATAGAAGCCGATTTTACTCCTTCGATATTGCCTCCATAAGGAACCTTGTTCAGGTACAATTGCAGGATCTCGTCCTTACTGTACTTCCATTCCAGCTGGAAGGCCCGGAATATTTCCCGCAGCTTATTCCAGTAGGTGCGCTTTTTCGGTTCCAGCGAACGGGCTACCTGCATGGTGATCGTGGAGGCGCCGGAGGTTCGCCGCATCCGGACCAGGTTCTTAAAAAAAGCCCGGCCCATTGCCAGGAGATTGATGCCGGGATGATAATAGAAATACTTGTCTTCTTTTTCAACGATGGTCTTGCGGAGCAGGGGAGAGATCTCGGATAGTTCCGTTTTCATGCGCCATTGCTGGTCCCGGGTAAGAAAGGCATGGATCACCTCTCCCTTGCTATCGGTAACGATCGTGGAATATTCGATCCGGTCGGGAACGGGAAAGATCCAGTTCAGGAGGAAGAATAACAAGCCGGCCCCTGCCGCTGCGATCCCCGCTTTTTTCAATAGGGAAACCGCCTTCCTGCTTTTCGACGATGAGCCGCCACCCTCTTTTTTTGACGAGCTGTTGCTGCTCCCACTTTTCGCCGGCAGATCTCTCTCCTCGCTCCTCAACGAAGAACTGGTGAACAATAACCTGCTATATTGGAGCAACTTTTTCATTTTGAATTAACAAATTCTTATCATGCCGCCTGTTGCAAATACCCTTCCCCGTGATGTACTTTCAATACGGAATTATTTTCCAAATATATGAACTCCACCAGTCACCCTCCCTAGCTCGTTTTCACAAAATAATACCTGAAAATCTTCTTTTTTCCCCCTTTTACAGGGTGGAAACACAGACTTTTTATATATTAACAGCGTTTTAGACAAAACATCTCCTATCAACCGACCTCTTATGCGTATACGATCCGGCTCATCAGCCATAACAACGATCACCCTTGTCACAACTGTATTTTTCGCGTTTATTTTTTTACCGGCCTGCAACCGTAGTACCGTGAGCCTGGAATACACCAATGCGCGGGATGAAGTCCCTTCCCTGGGCAACCTTATTTTCCGGTTCGACAAGAACCTGATCAAAGACTCCTTACTGGACCAGTGGGACTCTTCGAAATATGTTTCATTCGAGCCGAAGATCCCCGGCCGGTTTCGCTGGGAACATCCGGATGAGCTTGTATTTTCCCCTTCCCAGCCCCTGCCCCCGGCCACCACGTTCAAAGCGACCCTCCATAACGATATCCTGCAATACAGCTCATATGGCCGTATTAAAAAAGGGGAGGACCTGGTCTTTCATACCCCGGAACTGCGGCTGGATAATACCAATATCGGCTGGGTGCTGCCGGACGAGAACAGCAGCGCGGGTATTCCCCAGGTCGACCTGCAGTTTAACTATCCGGTCAACCCGGGCTCCCTTAAGGATAAATTGAAGATAGAAATCGGAGGTCAGACCATCAATTACAACTTTCAGACGCTTTCCGCTTCCGATAAGATCACCCTGCGTCTGCTCAACCTGAAAATGGAAGATAAAAATGTGGAGGCGAAGATCTCTATTGACAAAGGACTCGTACCGGAAGGAGGCGCCAATGGGCTGAAGGAAATAATAGAGACCCATTCCACGATCCCTTCTCCCTTTGTCCTGCAGATCAATGATGTCACAGCAGAACATGACGGGGAGACAGGCACCCTGAAAGTGATGACCAGCCAGCAGGTGGTCCCGGCAAATCTCGCCTCCTATATCAGCTTTATCCCTGCGGTTAAATTCACCGTAGAACCTTCTGATAACGGGTTCGTCATCCGCAGCGATAATTTCGACCAGTCTAAAAGTTATGCCCTTACCCTCACCAAGGGGCTTCGGGGAAGGATCGGAGGGGTATTACATGAAGAGTACAATACGAATATCACCTTTGGGGAGCTGGCGCCATCCATCAGCTTCGCCAATGGCAAAGGTGTTTATCTCAGCGGTAAGGGAACGAAGAACATCGAGGTAAAGATCATCAACGTTCCAAAAGTGAAAGTGGTGGTCTCCAAGATCTATGAAAGCAATTTGCTCATGGCCCAGCGGTACGGGTATTACCCCAAAGAGACGGCTTCCTCCGGAACCAGTAATAATAGCGGAGAAGGGGAAGAAGGAGAGGGCGGCGGAGGTTACAACCCGTATGATAATGGCAGCGACCTCACTTTTGGGGATGTCATCTATGAACAGGAAATAGACACCCGTTCTCTGCCGAAGAGCGGCAGCAGCAGCCGCCTTTTTAATCTCAATATCACCGACAAGCTGCCGGAGTTCAAAGGCATCTATCATGTGATGATCCGCTCCACAAAAGACTATTGGGTAAAGGACAATCGTTTCATCTCCCTCTCCGACATAGGCCTCATCGCCAAGGAAGGAAAGGAAAAAATACTGGTTTTCGCCAATTCTATCCGCAGCGCCGCAGCGCTTCCCGGGGTGAATGTGCTGGCTTATGGGTCGAACAATCAATTGCTGGGAATGGGAGCTACCAATGCCGAAGGGATCGCCGAGATCGCCTACACCCGCAAAGACATGGCCGGCTTCCGCCCTGCGATGATCATCGCCAAGACCGCTGACGATTTTAACTATCTTCCTTTTAATACCACCAGGGTCAATACTTCCCGGTTTGAAGTGGGGGGCCGCCGTAGCAATACCACCGGACTGGACGCCTTTATCTACCCTGAGAGGGATATTTACCGCCCGGGAGAGAAGCTGAACTTTTCGGTCATTGTCCGTGACCGTCAATGGAAATCTCCCGGTGAGCTGCCCGTCAAGCTGAAATTTTTGCTTCCCAATGGCAAGGAACTAAAAACTTTCCGCAAGAGCCTCAATGAACAAGGTTCCCTGGAAGGCAGTGTGGACATCGCAGACGCAGCCATTACGGGCAGTTATTCCCTGGAGGTATATACTTCCAATGACGTTTTGCTGGCGACACAGCCCTTCCGCATCGAGGAGTTCGTCCCCGACAGGATCAAGGTCACGGCTAAGCTGGACAAGCCTTTCCTGGAAGCGGGTGATATCTCCCGGCTGACTATCCATGCCGTTAATTTCTTCGGTCCCCCGGCTGCCAACCGCAACTATGAATGCGAGATCCAGATCAAACAGCGGTCTTTCAACCCTAAAAAATACAGCACTTACGACTTCAGCCTGGCCAACCAGAATACCCTCTTTGACAAAACGGTCCGGGAAGGAAAAACGGACGAGCAGGGCAGCGCCGTTGAAAAATACGATGTGCCGGAAATGTTCAGGAACATCGGTCTGCTGCAGGCTACCTTCTATGCTACGGTCTTCGATGAGACCGGACGGCCCGTCAGCCGCAGCACTTCCGCCGACATATTCACCCAGCCGGTCTTCTTCGGTGTGGCGGATGATGGCTTCTCGTATTACGCCTTGAACCAGGCCATACAATTTCCCCTGATCGCCCTCGACAAGAATGAAAAAGTATTGAGCAGCATACCGGCGCGGGTGCAGGTAGTCAAACATGAATACCGGACGGTCCTCACGAAGAGCGGCAGTTATTTCCGCTATGAATCCCAGAAAGAAGACAAGCTGGTCAGCTCGGCCATTGTCACGGTCAGCGGCGAGAACACCCAATACTCCTTTGTACCCCGATCGCCCGGCGACTACGAGTTGCGTATCTCCATACCCGGCGCTAACAGTTATGTGAGCAGGAGCTTCTATAGTTATGGCTCCTGGGGTGGGGACAATACTTCCTTCGACGTCAATAACGAAGGACATATAGATATCGAGCTGGATAAATCGTCTTTTTATACCGGCGAGACGGTCAAGGCCTTGTTTAAGACCCCTTTCAGCGGTCGGATGCTCGTTACCCTGGAGACGGATAAAGTGGTGTCTTATCAGTACGTCAATGTGGACAAACGAACCGCTTCTCTGGATCTGCCGCTTACCGTGGACGATATTCCCAACGTATACATTACTGCCACGCTGATCAAACCCCACGAGCTATCGGATATACCTTTGACGGTGGCCCATGGATTTCAGTCGGTGAAAGTGGAAGAGAAAGACCGGAAGATCCCTGTCGAGATCGTGGCGCAGGCAAAGACCCGCTCCCATACCCACCAGAAAGTAACCGTGAAAGCCGCTCCTGGCAGTTTGGTTACGCTGTCGGCCGTGGACAACGGGGTATTGCAGATCTCTGACTTTGAGACCCCTGATCCTTACGCTCATTTTTATGCCAAACGGGCTTTGGAAGTAAATGGCTATGATCTCTATCCCCTGTTGTTCCCCGAAGCCCGGCCCAGCCTTAGCAGTACGGGCGGTGATGGGGAGAGTGATATGAAGAAAAGGGTCAATCCCATGCCGGCCAAGCGGATTAAGATCATTTCCTATTGGAGCGGGATTACCAAGGCCAATGGCAGCGGAGAGGCTGAATTTGCATTCGATATCCCGCAGTTCTCCGGTGAAGTGAGACTTATGGCCGTGGCCTATAAGAATGAAAGTTTTGGGTCGAAGGAATCCACGATGACAGTGGCCGATCCCATCGTGCTCAGTTCGGCGCTTCCACGATTCCTCAGCCCGGGAGATACGGTAATGATGCCCGTTACGATCACCAATACCACGGCTAATTCAGCCACGGCCAATGCCCGCGTAAAGGTCAGCGGCGCTATAAGAGTTGCCGGCAGCGACCAGCAATCCGTCAGCATTTCGCCTAACAGCGAAGGGCGGGCCCTTTTCCAGGTAGTGGCGCCGCCTGCCATCGGCGTGGGTAAAATAGCAGTGGAAGTCAATAGCCTGGGTGAGAATTTTACCGATGAGACGGAAATCGGTGTGCGGCCTGCGGCTGGCTTGCAAAAGAGCACGGGCAGCGGCATGGTGGCAGGGGGCAGCATGCAATCGGTGACTTTGGGCGCCGGCGACTATATCCCTTCCAGCGTGGATTATCAGCTGGTGGTGAGCCGTTCCCCGGCCATTGAATTAAGCAAATATCTGAGCTGGCTGGTGGAATATCCATATGGCTGTACCGAGCAGACGGTGTCGGTGGCCTTCCCGCAATTATATTACGGAGACCTGGCCGACCTGGTGCGCAAGAGTAATACGGGGCTGAGGGCCAGTGCCAATGCCAATATCCAGGAGGCGATACGCAAGATCAAGATGCGGCAATTATATAATGGAGCAGTTACCCTGTGGGACAATGAAGATTCGGAGAACTGGTGGGCGACGATCTATGCCGCGCATTTCCTGCTGGAGGCGCAAAAGGCAGGGTTTGATGTGGACAAGGGATTGGTAGAGACTATGCTGGGTTATATCAACAGCCGTCTGAAGAACCGCGAAACGATCACCTACTACTACAATCGGGATCAGAATAAAAAGATTGCTCCCAAGGAAGTTGTCTATGGGCTCTATGTGCTGGCCCTGGCGCAGCGGCCGAATGTCAGCGTGATGAATTATTATAAGGCTAATCCCGCCCTGCTGAGCCTGGATTGTAAATACCTGTTGTCGGCGGCTTATGCACTGGCGGGTGACAAAAAGAGTTTTAGAGAATTTCTGCCTTCGCAGTTTGCCGGAGAAGAATCGGTGGCCCAGACAGGGGGCAGCTTCTATTCCGACATTCGCGATGAGTCCCTGGCGTTGGATGTGCTGGTGGACGTGGATCCGGAGAATCCGCAGATCGGAGTGATGGCCAAACACGTTTCTGATAAGCTCAAACAACGCAATTGGTTCAGCACGCAGGAGCTGGCCTTCAGTTTCCTGGGACTGGGCAAACTGGCAAAACAAGCAGCCGGAACGACGGTGACGGCGGATATACGGGTGGATGGCAGAACGGTAGGGTCGATGAGCGGGAATCCGCTGAAGCTGACGACAAAGGAGCTGAAAGGCGCAGGCGGCGGAGAGACTGCCGGCGCAAAGGTAGACATTGTCACGAAAGGCGGCGGACGTCTCTATTATTTCTGGGAGGCGGAGGGCATCAGCGCCAGTGGAGCGTATAAGGAAGAAGACAGCTACCTGAAAGTGCGCAAACGTTTTTTCGACCGGTATGGCCGGCCGCTTAGCGGGAATACGTTCAAACAGAACGACCTGGTTATCGTGCAGCTCACCCTGGAAAAGACTTACAGCACGAATATCGACAATGTCGTCATTACCGACCTGCTGCCGGCGGGCTTCGAGATCGAGAATCCGCGGACCAAAGAAATTCCCGGCATGGACTGGATCAAGGATGGCGATTCACCAACGGCGCTGGATGTACGCGATGACCGGATCAATTTATTTGTCAACCAGCGTTCTATGAAACAGGTGTATTATTATGCTGTTCGGGCGGTGTCTCCCGGGGTGTACCGGATGGGGCCTGTCAGCGCTGATGCGATGTACAATGGAGAATATCATTCGTATAATGGGGCAGGGACGGTGAGAGTGGTGCAGTAGGGGACCGGTGGCCGGACGGTAGCTTTTGCTATAGGCATTAATCTATAGGTTTGTAACAAACTGCCTTGGGCAGCATGGTTAAAAAAGGGAGGGTTTTGTTCAACTGGTCTAAAGTTTGATAATAGTTGATGCCTATATTCAAGCCTTTGTAGTATTGCTCTCTGTTATCGTAATAATATTTTTCTGTGGGTATGCTCCAAACGGCGGGGCCTAAAATTTCGGCTAAAAACCATTTTTCCAACAGCCTTGCAGCTCTGCCATTACCATCGGCAAAGGGATGTATTTTGGCAAATATAAAATGGATACAGGCGCCGTAGTACAATGTTTGCCGGAGGGTAAGGCTTTTGCCTAATAAAATTTCTATGTCAGCAAAAAGTTTGTCCATTTCCTGCTGTACTAATTGCGGTTCTACTGCCAGGTACACCAGGCCTTGCCAGCTATTTATGCCAACCATTGTTTTGCGGTATCTGCCTTTTTGTTTTTGGGTAATATTAGTAAATGTAGCAGCTAATATTTCATGGCATTTAAGTAAACCTTTTTGAGTAAGATTGTAGCGTTTTGAATATTGATAGGCTTTTAATAGATTTTCAATTTCAGCGACTTCCTTTATGTTTTTTTTATTTTGTTTGCTTTGATAAAAACTGTTAAGGTCTAAAGTGCTGCCTTCAATTTGTGAAGACGCAACTGCACCCGCCACCATGTAGTGTTTGAAATCCTGCACGGTAAAATCGGTTTCATTCAATTTTTGGAAGCAAGTCTTTACCGATGCTTTTACTTTTTTTTCAAAGTCGTGAAGCAGGTTGTTTGGTATGATCTGGAGTGGTGGCACTTATGTTTTGAGATTATTTAATACCATGGCATTAATACACGCTTTTAGAACATGCAATAATAGAGAAAAGTTGTCAAAAAATCCCGTCTGTTGAAACTGCCTGAATAATAAACTGTTGAAATTGTAAGCCCTCTTACCGGGGGAACATTTTGAGATATGTGTTTTTTATAGTACTTTGCACTTCAAAGTGCTTTTAAATCCAAAATGTATGTTTCGATTTCATGTCTTTTATTTTCTGCTTAGTATGGCCCTGTTAGGGCTGGAGGTATTCATCGGGGGCTATATGCACGATAGCATTATTCGTCCCTATGGAGGGGATTTCCTGGTTGTCATTCTTCTGTATTGCCTGATCAGGAGTTTTTGGGACCTTCCCGTTGTTCTTACTGCGGTATCGGTGCTGCTATTCTCCTACCTGGTCGAAACATCTCAATATTTCAGGCTGGCAGATCACTTGGGATTTAAAAGGCCTTCACTGGCCCGCATTCTTTTAGGTAGTTATTTCACCTGGACAGATATCCTTTCCTACACCCTGGGGATCTTATCGGTAGTAGGTGTGGAAACATGGATAAAGAAAGGTCATTTACGTTTATATAATCATCGAAACAAGTAGTATGAAAGAGTTTTTTGTGCAGAAACAATCTATTGTCAGAAAGATCTGGGGATCCGGCGACACAGTCCTCCTGATCTTTGCCGGGGCTTCAGCGGAGTTTGCGTTGAATAAGACGGTAGACTGGTTGTATTTTACCGGCCGTTTGCCTGCTGATCCTATTGGCAGATTGTTTTCCACCGTCCGCTATGCACAGGAAATCGTTTTCGCAGAACATAGTTCCGCTCTGGCGGCCATCGACAAGATAACTGCCATTCATAAAGGGGTGGAAGCAAGCCGCGGCGCCAGGATACCTGATGCTGCTTATCTCGACGTGTTATTTATGCTGATCGGTTATTCGATCCGGTCTTTTGAGCTATTGGAGCGCAGGTTACATGAAAAGGAAAAAGAAGAGATCTTCGATGTATTTTACCGTGTTGGGGCGCGGATGGGATTAGCGGGACTTCCTGTCAATTATCGGGACTGGGAGCTTATGCGGGCGGAATACCTGGAACTCAACCTGGTTCGCAGCTCTTTTACAAGAGACTTGTACGGGAAGTATCGGGGGAGCCTGGGATCTTTCCGTTACCGTATCCTGATACAGGCTCAGACCTTATTGGTGCCGGTGAGAGTGCGCAAGCTGCTCTCTCTGCCGCCTGTTCCTCTTTTGTATCCTGTTCTTCTATTCTACAAAGGGACCCGGTTTTTACAGGTTGACCGGTTATTTAAAACGTTGCTATTGCCGGCGAAATATAAGGCGGAGATCGCAGGATTGGATATACGCTTTGATTGACGACCCCGGTAAATCCAAACTTGAACGTTGGATTTACCAGGGTGCTGCTCGCCAATTCGGCTATAATCACCGTGACTCACCATAATATTGGACAGCCCCGGCAAGTTAATTCCTGCAACTTCTTCACCATAAGCCTACAACTTCTTCACCACCTTTTCCCTTTCCCAAAATCTATGTTGGGCGATAGCCTTAATAAAGGTGTCCGCCACCCCGCCTTTTGGATCCTTCTGCAGGATCAATCCTTTATCTCCCGGCACCACCAGCCCGGTAAGCGCCGCCTCTACCAATGCCACTCCTTCGCCTTCCGCGGCAACAGGCTTAGCATGCAGATAAGCCTCCCGTATAAATGCCTGCGCATCGGGCAGCTCCTTTAAAGTATCTATGCTCTTCGCTCCTCCGGGGATATATACCGCATCAAAAAGAACAGAGGCGGCGATCAACAGGCTCTGGTCCACGGGCAGCATTTTATTCTTTTGCCCTTTAATATTCCCAAGGCGGGGAGCGATCAGCTGCGTTACGGCGCCTTCGGCTTCCAGGGCCTGTTTCATCGTTTCCAAAGCTGTCTCGTTAACACCTTCGGCGGCAAGAATGGCGATCTGCCTTGTTTTTATGGTGTTCTTCGGGGTATTAGCCATGCTGAGCGCTTCCGACCTTTCCAGCCGCTGCGGAACGGTCTGCGGCTGGAAATTTTTAGGGTCTCCATCGGCCGGAATACTGTGGTTGATCGGCTGCTGAGGCTTTGCAGGTACGGGCAGGCCCAGCCCTTCCGCTACCCGGGCAGCCAGGGTAGCATCCACCTGCGTCAGCAGCCCCACCATTCTTTCCCGGATCGCCGGGATCGTCAATTTCCCTAATTCAAACCGTAAGGCATTCACCAGGTGATTTTTTTCAGCTTCGGACTGGCTGTTAAAAAAGAGTGCGGCCTGGCTGAAGTGATCGAAGAAGCTCCGGCTTCGGGCCCGCACCTTATTCGCATCGATACGTTCGGCATGGGAGGCAAACCCTCCTTCCGCCATCTTTGCCTGGAAAGGACAGCCTCCCCCGATGGAATTCGGGTTATAGCTTGACTTGCCCTGGTTGATTGTCTGCCGCATATGCCCGTCCCGCTGATTGTTATGCACCGGAACGATCGGCCGGTTAATGGGGATCTCATGGAAATTCGGTCCCCCCAGCCGGGAAAGCTGCGTGTCGGTATAAGAAAAGAGCCGCCCCTGCAGGAGAGGATCATTGGAGAAATCTATTCCCGGCACCAGGTTAGCCGGGTGGAAAGCTACCTGTTCTGTCTCTGCAAAGAAATTATCCGGGTTACGATTGAGCACCATTTTGCCAATCCGTTGCACCGGCACCAGCTCCTCGGGAATAAGCTTGGTCGGGTCCAGCAGGTCGAAGGGAAATTTATGTTCGTCTTTCTCATCGACGACCTGGATACCCAGCTCCCATTCCGGGTAGGCCCCGCTTTCGATCGCTTCATGAAGATCCCTCCGGTGAAAATCCGGGTCTTTACCGGAGATCTTCTGCGCTTCGTCCCAGACTACCGAATGGACGCCCAGCAAGGGTTTCCAGTGGAACTTGACAAAAGACGATTTGCCTTGGGCATTGATCAGCCGGAAGGTATGTACGCCAAACCCTTCCATCATCCGCAGGCTGCGGGGAATGGCCCGATCGGACATAGCCCACATGATCATGTGCATGGATTCGGGCATCAGCGAGATAAAATCCCAGAAAGTATCATGGGCTGAAGCTGCCTGCGGAATTTCATTGTGCGGTTCAGGCTTAACGGCATGGATCAGATCTGGAAATTTAATGGCATCCTGGATAAAGAATACAGGAATATTATTCCCCACAATGTCATAATTCCCTTCCTCTGTATAAAACTTAACGGCAAATCCTCTTACATCTCTGGCCAGGTCGGACGAGCCCCGGGATCCGGCCACGGTGGAGAAACGTACAAAGACGGGCGTGATGACAGACGGGTCCTGCAGGAACTTTGCCTTGGTGTATTTAGCCTGGGATTCATAGACCTGGAAATAGCCATGGGCTGCCGAACCCCGTGCATGTACGATCCTTTCGGGAATGCGCTCATGATCAAAATGCATGATTTTCTCCCGCATCATAAAGTCCTCTAACAAGGTAGCTCCCCGCTCTCCCGCTTTTAATGAATTCTGATCGTCATTAATGAGCAAGCCATGATCGGTGGACATAAATTCATCGGTTCCGCTCTCCCTGTGAGGGGCCAGCATTTCTATTTTCTTATTGCCGGGCTGCACTTTGGGCGTTGCCGGTTTTTTACTTTTAGCCATGGTGATATAATTTTGTTGTAAATGGGAGTAAGTGACAGAATCTGTGTACGCAAATCCCGGACCCGCCAACAGCAGAAGAATAACAGGGACCCCCGCGCGTTTCAGCAGCATCGTATTTTCCGAAGCAGGATGGCCGCCCTCATAGGATTATTACGATGACCTAAAAGGCAGTAAAGGAGTGAAAATCACCGTTTAAAAATTTTGCGGAACAATTTTAATATTAATTCGCAGATATAGCCTTCATCTTTGTACTTTTACTTCATAATTATATCGCATGAAGCTTTTTGTAGCAGGTATCCCCTATGATTTCGATGATGTAGACTTGAAAGAGATGTTTGAATTGTATGGCGCAGTAAATTCCGCCAAAGTAGTTATGGATAGGGAAACCGGGAAGAGCAAAGGCTTTGGGTTCGTAGATATGCCCGATGACACCGAAGCCCGCCAGGCGATAGAGACCCTGGACAATGCCTCTATCAGGGGTAAGAAAATGGCCGTAAAAGAAGCCGATGAGCAGGCTAAAGGCGGCAATCGTGGCGGTGGCGGCCGTGACAACAGAGGTGGCGGCGGAAGAGATGATCGTGGAGGACGGGATGACCGCGGCGGCGGCGGTGGCCGTGATAATTACCGTCCGGGCGGTGGCGGCGGCGGCAGAAGATACTAGTAATACGCTTTGGCACAGAAGATACTATATAACAAATAAGCGGCCCAAAAGCCGCTTATTCACTTAACGGGTTCTTCCGGATGATTCTTCCGGCATTCCAGACTACCGATTTCCCGGTTCCACAAGGCCGGCCTGGACCTTCAGGTCTGCAAGGCAGCTGCGAAAAACCTGCACGTCTTTGAATGCTTACAAGATCCTGTACACAGGATATCTCAGGTGCGCCGGTTCATAATACGGGGAATGTTTGTATACAAAGTCCAGTTGGGCTTCGGCATTTTGTGCAAAACCGGAATCGGCCCTTTTCTTTTCTTCCAGCTTTTCCCTTACCAGGGGATGCTCCTTCAGCCAGCTTGCAGCCAGATCTTCCCACCGGTAAGCGCTATACCCTTCTTTCTGCTGCAGGATCGCATCAAAAAAATTCCAGGAGAAATACGAATCATCTCCCGTTGGCTCCAGCATCTCCACCAGGAAACGCCGGGCTGACTGATCGGTAGGGATCAGATAGTCGCCCCGCAGGAATTGAATAGGCTCCCTGACCGCCGATACCTTCACGTCGGTATTCTTATGATGTTTCTCGTAGGCGCGGGGATAAGACTTGTAATCATCGATATGATAGGCTTCCACTTCTATCAGCGTGTCCCTGGTCAGCCGCTGCAGGCGTACGCCGTTGAGCTCCAGCAGATCGATCACATCCTGCCAGCCCCGGGGAATGATATAGGCCTTTGGAACTGTGGTGAAGACATCCGCGGTGAAATAGTCGTAAAATCTTACTTCCTTTTCAAAAGGCTGTCCGTGGTCGTAGAACATACGGGGCAGCCCGGTCACCTCACTGGTCTTCGTTGATGCCTGGTAACCGCGGAAAAGGATCCGGTCATATTTTGCGGTATCCGCTTTCCAATGCAGCGCCCAGCGGGCATTCCCGAGGTCGGCGGTAAGATCTTCCTTTCTTTTCGTGATAATGGCTTCCGAGTGGATCGAGGCCTGACTGATCATCACTTCCATTAAGGCATAAGTGGACAATACCCGGTCATGGAAAGGCTTGAGCATATGCGTTTCCGGCATGAAGGCCATCGTATGGAACAGGGTAGCATAACCGGTCGAATAACGGGGCGGATCGTAAAATGCTTCCCATCCCCTGTCCGGGTTGCCATCCTCGAAATCCACATAGGGGGTCATCGGCCATCCCTTCTTCTCCATGGCCTTGAAAAGGGCCGGCTGGAATACATCGTGCAGGAAAGTGCCCAACCCGCCTCCCAGCTTATTCCATTGCGAGCAAAGCAGGGTCATCGTATACTGGTAATCCGCTCCATCACTGACATGATTGTCGATCAGGATATCCGGGTTCACCCAATGGAAGATGCGGGCGAAAGACCGGGCATTCCGGGAGTCGTTCTTGGTAAAATCCCGGTTCAGGTCCAGGTTCTGTGCATTGCCGCGAAAACCATAACTCAAAGGGCCGTTCTGATTAGCCCGGGAAAAGGAGCCCCGGTTCAGAGCGCCGCCAATATTGTATAAGGGAATTACAGCCAGCGCGATATTGTCCGGCAGGCTGATCTTTTTCGAGACAAGATCCCGGAGCAGCATCATGCTGGCATCCACGCCATCCGGCTCACCCGGGTGAATACCATTATTGATGAGCAATACGACCTTATGCTGCCGATACCACAAGGCCGGATCGGCCTGCCCGTCATTGGAATACAGCACCAGGTGGTAAGGATAACCTGCATCGCTCATGCCGATCTCTTTAATGGAGAGCCTGGGCGATAGTTGGTCTAATTGCCGGTAGAAAGCAATGCATTCGGCATAGGTGGCAGTTGCCGTGCCATTCGATCTTTCAAAAGGTGTTATCAATGACTGGCCCGACCCCCGGAATGGCCATAAGAGCAAAGAAAGATAGAAGAGTTTTCTCATAGGGTTAAAAATAAAGAAGGCATCCCACTATGGGATGCCTCTTATCAAAAAGATTTATAAAACAGCCTTATTGGGCGGCAGCTAATGAATTTACCTTACGTGCCAGCTTGCGTTTCAGGTTCGAAGCCTTGTTCTTGTGAATGATTCCCTTCTTAGCCAGCTTGTCAATCATAGAGGCTACTTCCGGCAATTTTTCACCAGCTTCCTTCTCTACCTTGATATCCCTCAGATCCCGGATCGCATTACGGGTGGTTTTACCATAGTAACGATTACGATCCCTGCGCTTGGTGGCTTGCCTTACATCTTTTTTGGTTGCCTTATGATTTGCCATGTACTCGACATTTTTAGGACGGCAAAGGTATGCCCATCCAATAAGAATTCCAAATTTGAAAAGCTCAAAATGATAAAAACCGCAAAATTAAGCTCGAATCGCCTCTCCGCCAAACGAATACACCCCGCAATTCAGCTCTTTCCTTTTACCGAAGGATCCTTTTTTAGTGATCTACCCCGGAAATAGCTCTTTCCTGGCCCGGTAAGAAGCCTCGACCGGGAAGAATTGAAGCGGCGTTTTCAGGCCGCAAGCTAATAGCTACCTGCTGCCCCCAGGGTATTCCCTTACCCACCAATACCGTTAAAAATCAAATAAATGGTGAAATCAGTCAAAATCGTTCCAATCCGTGATTAATTTTGAACGATATTTGTGTGCCAATTTCTGGACATAATCTGATCAACCAGCACTTCTATGAAGGACTATTCATTTATTACTAATTCTCATCCCGCTTATATAGAGGGTTTATACCAGGATTTTGTTAAGAACCCCGATGCGGTAGATCCTGAATTCAGGAAATTTTTTGAGGGATTTGATTTCGCTATTTCACAGGGAAAGGCCCTTAATGGCGTCAACGGCTCTGCGAACGGTAATGGCAGTACATACACGGCTGCTGCCGGTACAGGGGCCGCCAGGCCGGCTGCCGGACCAGGAGTAATGACCACCACCGATGGAGTGGACTGGAAAAAAGAGCTGGGCGCTTATCGCCTCATTCTGGGTTACCGGAATAAGGGCCATCTATTGGCAAAGACCAACCCTATCCGTCCCCGTAAAGACCGGGGCGCCAATCTGGA
>JAATFV010000070.1 GCA_015655015.1 Chitinophagales bacterium
GGCGGATACGCAGCTGTTTCGGCTGGAGCAGGCGAATGAGGCGCTGGCCGCGCTCCGCAAAGGAGAGGTACATGGGGCAGCGGTGCTGGTCATGTAGGATTGGCCGGGCACACGACTATGGTTAAAAGGATCACGGATTCTACCAGGGCAGTCAGTGTATGTTCCACTTGTTCATGAAGTGTCAGCAGGCCTCCTTTCTTCAATAGGGAGGTATCGTTTGCCGTTTGGAAATTAACGGCTCCTTCCAGTGTCTGAACACTTGCCAGGTTACCGGAATAGTGAAAATTAATTTCGGCGGCGTTCTTTAATGCAATGAGCACTATCCTCATACAGGGGTTTTTGAGGAGCGTAATTGCGTTCCGGTCCCCTTTCTTCCAGGCATCTTCGTTTTTAATCTTTCCGATGATCTCCGTAAAGCTGAAGAGAAGTAACGGATCATCCAGGGATCTTTCCGGTATGTGACAAGGCCAGGCTTTTTCGATGAATTCGCTTTTCATATAATGTGTTATTTAATCAAAGATCAGGTATTGTTTGATGATCATTGTTCTGTGCTTAGGGTAAGGCGGTTTGGGTAAAGGTATCTTTTATTGGGCCGGATCGGTCAACATTTAAGGGCAGGTGTGAATTATATAAATCATCCATATTGTGAGCGATTAAATTTTGATGAATCATTGGCGATGCCGCCGTGGAAGGTGACAATTGTTCAGCTTTGCGCCGCTACGGGAACGCAACCATGGAAACGGCCGGGGACCAGCTCATAGACCCTGACCTTGGTCAGGTAATAGCGGGAGAAGGTGTAACCTTGCACGGTTAGCTTTTTCATTGTTGTGACGAAAGCGGTGATGCTTTCGGAACCGTCTTTACCGGTACTGCTGAGGAGGGTGGATAGGAGCTCTTCTCTTTGCGGGGCGGTGGCGTGGGTGAAGGGCTTGTCAAAATTTTTTCGGGCGAGTTTGGCAAAGTCCCGCATACTTTTCACAAACTGTTGTTGTTCCTCTTTTGTGTAGAGGTCGTCGAGCATGATCAGCACAAATGCCGGGATTAAGGCATCTTTGGCGCCTGGCGTGTTGGTAGCCGGCAGAATGGTCTCGCTGATCTCCGCCAGCAGCTGCTCTTCTTCTTCTTCTAAGTGGAAATTCTTCAGAGCAACAGAAGGTTTTTTCTTATCCTGCATACAGGCGGGGAGGATGGCCGTGCCAACGGCCATCAGGAGACATAACTTCAGGGTATCCCGTCTTGTTGTAGTCATGGTAGTTTGTTGATCGTTATGGTTGCCAGCTATATATTGGCAGTTTATAATTGATAGTTATATTTTACCGATATAGTTGCCCATTACAGTTGCCCGTTCCTGAAATGCTCCACTGCATAATCCACCGCCCTGGCTGTCAGGGCCATATAGGTCAGCGAAGGGTTTTGGCTGGAAGTAGAGGTCATGCATCCGCCATCGGTAACGAATACATTTTTACAATGGTGTAGCTGGTTCCATTTGTTCAATAAGGAGGTAGCGGGATCATGTCCCATCCTTACCCCTCCCATTTCGTGGTTCTCGTTACCCGGCCTGCGGTGGTTGTCGATGGTCTTAATGTTCTGAAAGCCGGCTTCTGCAAACATTTCGGAGAACTGCTGATGGAAATCGGCCAGCATCTTCGTATCATTCTCATCATAGTCTACGGATATGTGTAAAACCGGCAGACCGTTTACGTCTTTCTTTTTTTCGTCCAATCTGACATGGCTCTCTTTTTTGGGGATGGTCTCTCCCATCATCTGAACAGCTATCGACCAGTCGCCGGGTACCGGGGGACTGGTCAATTGGCGTTTCAGGGAAAGGCCAATGCCGTCCTGGTGATTGATCTGCTGTCGGTTAGAATGTATGGATACGGAATAACCTCTTATAAAATCGGTCTCCTGCTTATACACGTTCCTGAAACGGGGCATGTATGACGAATTCGGCCGTCTGCCGTCTGTGGTGAACTCTTTCAGTCCGTCATAGGTGGCCTCTACTCTCCCCCGATAATTGTGAAAGGCGATATGCGTACCCAATAATCCATTGTCGTTGCCCAGGCCATTGGGAAAACGGCCGGAGGTTGAATTGAGCAGCAGCAGATTCGTGTTGATCGCACCGGCATTTATAAAGATGAGCCTTGCGGTATAGTCTGTCACCTGCCTGGTCTTTGTATCGATGACCCTTATACCGGAAGCTTTTCCCGCCTTTTCGTCAAACAGGACGTGCTGCACTACGCTGTCCGTGAGCAGGGTCAGGTTACCCGTTCTCTGAGCCCAGGGGATGGTGGCTGCGTTGCTGCTGAAATATCCTCCAAAAGGGCAGCCCCGGTTGCACAGGTCACGGTCCTGGCATTGTGTCCGGCCCTGTTGGATATGGATGGGCTGGGGTTCGGTCAGGTTGGCGACCCGGTTGACGATGACATGTCTGTCTTTATATTTTTGTTCTATCTTTTCTTTAAAGTGCCGCTCCACGCAGGTCATGTCAAATGCCGGTAAGAATTCGCCATCCGGGAGGGTATCCAGTCCGTCCCTGTTACCGCTGATGCCGGCGAACTTTTCCGCATGGCTATACCAGGGGGCGATGTCTTTATACCTGATCGGCCAGTCGACTGCAAAGCCATCCCGCAAGGGACCTCCGAAATCGAAATCACTCCAGCGCTGGGTGAACCTGGCCCATAATAAGGACCGGCCGCCTACCTGGTTGCCCCTGATCCAGTCAAAGGGCTTGTCAGCCATGTACTCTTGCTGCGCATCCTTTAAAAAAAACTGGATGGTGTCTTCTTTAAAAGAATAGTGATTACGAACCGTCTTGTATTCCTCCTGCAAGGCGAGGGGGACGGCACCCCGGTGCGGAAGCTCCCAGGGATAGTAGTTGGTGGTGGGATAATCTATGGGGTGCACTACATTGCGTCCGCGTTCGACCAGCAAGGTCTTCAGCCCTTTTTCCGTCAGCTCTTTCACTGCCCAGCCCCCGCTGATACCCGATCCCACTACTATAGCATCATAGTCAGCGGCGATGGCTCCTTTCAGGTGGGTGTCTGTCGTGGTAGTATCGATTTGATTTCCCATGATCTGTTGTTTGATTTGCTATATTAGATTGTTGTTTGTTTGATCTCTAATGATCAATTGCTGTTGGTCTTCTGTTTTCCCAGGGTGGCCGCCTGTTTTCCCAGGGTGGCCGCGGTGACAGGTTCCATCCCGGGGACCAATAACCTGAACATAATAAACCAGGCAACGAGGTAGCCCAAGCCGCAATATAAGAACAGGATGTAATAGCCGGTTTGAATGTGACCAAGGCTCTTATAA
>JAATFV010000148.1 GCA_015655015.1 Chitinophagales bacterium
AACGGGGGGCTGGCCTCCGGCATTGCCCTCACCATGGGGAAGCTGGCGACAGTAGGCCTGGGTCCGGCCGTCTTTGGGCCCATGATGAATATCACGGGATCTTCCCTGGCGACCTGGTGGCATCGAAAGCCCCCTCCTGAAACACTTCCCGGAATTCCTGAAGCGCTCCCCCGAACTCCTGAAGCATTTCCCGGAACTCCTGAGGCCCACCCCGGAAAAGAAAAAGCGGGTTAATTGTCGAATTAATGGATAATTAGCCCTTTAGTTAATGTCCCCCCGCTTTATTTGCATAATTAACTCACAATTTTCAATTGCTTGTGTATGAAGAAAGTTCTGTTACTGCTATTAATGGCAATTGGTCTCATAGGGGCCAATGCCCAGGGACAGTTAGTAAAAGGGAAGATCACGGATGAGAATAACAAACCCCTGGCTGGCGCGACTGTCGCTCTTAAAGGGACCCCTGTTACTACTACAACGGACGAATCAGGCGCCTTTCAGATCAATACGGGCACCCAGACAGCACCTGTTCTGGTGGTCAGCTTTGTAGGTTATCTTAACCTGGAGTACCCGGTGAAGGGCCGTACTGATTTTACGATCAGCCTCCAGCCGGATACCCGCACCCTTGGTGACGTGGTGGTCGTCGGGTATGGTACCCAGAAAAAAAGCGATATCACCGGGGCGAGCAGCTCCATCAAAGCCGCAGAGATCGCCAAGCGGCCTTTAGTCAGGCTGGAATCGGCCTTACAGGGTACTACCTCCGGTGTCGCAGTGACCACCGCCAACGGTCAGCCCGGCACAGCTCCCAGGGTCAAGATCAGGGGCGCCAATTCCATCACCGGCTCTACCGAACCCCTCTATGTCATCGATGGGAACATTGGTTCCGGATCCGATGTCAACCCTAATGACGTCGAATCGCTGGAAATTCTGAAGGACGCCGCCTCCACCGCTATTTATGGATCACGGGCCTCCAATGGGGTCGTGCTGATCACTACCAAATCAGGCCAGACGGGTAAACCGAAGATCGGCTTCAGCGCCTGGACCCGCAATGACAGGATCCCCCGGGAACTTTCCCTGATGGACCCTTACAATTTCGCACTTGCGGTAAATAACCAGAATGTTTCCACCGGCGGGGCTGCTGCCTTTTCCGACCAGCAGCTGGCGGATTTAAAGTCCGGCGCTGTCAAGGGCACCGACTGGCAAAAAGCCCTGCAACGCAAGCCTTGGGTGCAGAACTACCAGTTGGACCTCAGCGGCGGCTCGGAGGCTGTGCGGTACTACTTTTCTTTGGCCTACCTGGACCAGCCGGGTATGATCCTCAATCAGTGGTATAAACGGACCTCTTTCCGCGGAAATGTAGATGTGAAGGTGAATGACAGGCTGAACGTGAAATTTATTATCTCCGCCATCCTCCCCCAAAATCACAACACGAACTACGGCGGAGGCCTGGGCGACCCTTTCAACCAGGCGGTAGAATGGGATCCAACCTCCCCGATCCGCGATGCCAACGGCAACTTCATCAGCCACTCGAAGTACGCTTCGATCCAGTTCAACCCGATCGCACAGGCGCTGAACCAGCAGCATGATAATTTTGATGGCGGCAATGCGCTTACCAATAACTATTCCGGGTCGGCTATCCTGACTTACCGGCTCCTGAAAGACCTGACCTTTACCTCTACCGATGTGTATGGTCTCGGCTATGGATTTGCCCAGGGCCTGGATGGTCCCGGTACCGCTGCTTTCGACAATGGGTCGGATAATGCCGTCACCATATCCAACCGCAACAAGAGCTACCTGAGCAGTAATTACCTCACCTTTAAACATACCTGGGGCGATCATACGCTGAATGCTACGGCTCTTTATGAGCTGTCGAGCAATGAGAGCAACGTCGTCAATGCCACTGCCCGGAAACTGTCCTCTTATTCCCTGGGGTATTACGGACTTGGCCTCGGCGCTACCCAGCAGACCAACGCTACATATACCGAAGACGCCATGGTATCCTGGATGGGGCGTATCTTCTACACGTATAAAAATAAATACACTTTGTCTGCCAGTATGCGTGCGGACGGTTCTTCCCACCTGACCAATAAATGGAGCTCCTTCCCTTCTGTCGGCGTCAACTGGAATATGAAGAAAGAAAAATGGCTGGAAGACTCGAAGATCTTCTCCGACTTTAAGATCAGGGCCTCATATGGCGAGACCGGTAACCAGAACGTACCGGCCTATTCCACTATCCAGAAGTACAATGTAGGCGGCACTGCCGGCTCCGGCCAGTACAATTATTATTACACCGGGGGCACTCCTACCGGTCCGGGCACTCCGAGCGTAGCCACTACGGTCGGGGACCCTGTGACAAAGACACTGAAATGGGAAATTAAAAAGACCGTTGACGCCGGTGTCGACATGGCCTTCCTCAACGGGCGGTTGACTTTTACCGTAGACGCCTATCATGCCAACGTGACCAATCTCATTTATAACAGGCCCGCCTCAGAGATCGTAGGCGGCGGTACTTTCCAGGCTAATATCGGCTCCCTGACCAACCAGGGCCTTGAATTCGGCATCGGCGGCTCACCTGTAGCGACCCGGGATTTAAAATGGACTACCAATCTAAACGTTTCCATTAATCGTAACAAGATCACCAGCCTGGGCGGACTCGATAACATTCAGCTCTTTGGGGGTAACAATACCTTCAGTACAGAATTGAAAGTAGGACAGCCTCTCGGAGAGTTCGTCGGTTACAAATTCCTGGGTACCTGGAAGACCAGCGAAGCTGCAACGGCTTACCTGTACAACAAATCCCAACCGGGCGACTCGAAATACCTGGATGTAAATAATGACCACAGCATCGATGCCAGCGATTATGTGCCGCTCGGCAATGCTACGCCTAAATATACCTTTGGGTTCATCAATGATATCGGTTATAAGGATTTTACCCTCAGCTTCATGTTCCAGGGTCAGCAGGGCAGCCAGATATTCTCACAGACCCTTGCCTATATCCAGGGCGGTCAGGGTGATATAAATAACGCTACCTCTGCCGATGCCGAGGTACAGAAGCTGTGGAGTCCTGCCAACCAGACGAATACTCCTGCCTGGGGCGTAAATGGTTCTCATAAAAATAACAGCAGCCGTTACGTATATAACTCCAGCTATACCAAATTAAAGAACCTTTCCCTTACCTGGCGCGTTCCGGCCGCCACCGCCCAAAGAATGCGGCTTAACAACCTGGAAGTATATGTCAGCGGGCAGAACCTATGGGTGATCACCCCCTATAAAGGATACGACCCCGAAGTGGACAATCAGCCTACGGGCAATGCCATTTCCCAGGGACAGGAATTTGGTGTAATACCTAATCCTAAATCCTATACGATCGGTCTCAGACTTTCATTATAAAGCATACTCTACTAAAAGATTCTATATGAAAATAAAATATTCGCCCTTGTCGGTATGTGTCGTTTCCCTGCTGGCTGCAGGGCTCGTCACGGGAATTTTCACCGGCTGCCAAAAACTTTCAGAAGATCCTAAGTCCAACCTTACCCCCGACACCTACTTCAAGTCGCAGTCGGACCTGGACGCCGCCGTCGCCGGGATGTATCTTCAGCTCGCCAAGGATGGTTCCTGGGGGTTCACCAGCAAGGAAACCTGTTATTTTGGTTCGGATGACCTGACCACCGATCCCTCTCTCAATAAAGGGAATCAGCGCGAGTTCGATCAATTGGCGGGCAGCAGCGATAACCCGGACATCACTGCTATGTGGAAGGGCTCCTGGACCGCTATTACTAACGCCAACGCTATTATTGCCAATTATTCGACGGTGAACAGCACGACGAAAAATGTCTCTGCCGGCCAGGCCTATTTTATCAGGGGGCTTTGTTATTACTATCTTGTCCGGACTTTCGGCCCTTTGCCGCTCGTAGTTGCGCCGCTTGATGTAACAGCCCAGCCTCCGCGTTCCCCGGTCGATTCCGTATATGGACAGATCGTCAGCGACCTGCAGCAGGCCAAGTCCATGCTGGGTACTACAAAGTCCCAGGGCGTGCCCACTACCTTTTCCGCCAGCGCCATCCTGGCTGATGTGTACCTGACTATGGCCGGCTGGCCTCTGAATGACGCCACCAAGTATGCTTTAGCTGCGGCAGAAGCACAGATCGTAATGACATCGGGTGCATATGACGTCAATACGCCATATGACCAGGTGTTTAAGACCAGGAACAGCTCTGAGTCCATCTTTGCTCTTGAATACAGCGTCGCCGGCAATCTCCCCAACCGCCGGTTCGGTTCGACGAATGTGCCGCTCGATGAAGTAGGCCTCGACAATTCCAGCGGCTGGGATGATGTTTACCCGGAGATCAACTTCTATAAGAACAGGCCCAACTGTATCCGCAGCTATTATACCTTTTATGACACATTGAAGCTGCTGCAGCCGGATAAAAAGACTTTTAAAAAGACGCTGTGGAGCGATCCGGTGACACACGCAAGGCATCCCTACTATAAGAAGTTCAGGGCTGGCCTCGTCACCAATGGGATAGGGGATGGCGTCAATGAGACGGACAGCACGATCATCACCATCCAGCCCAGCACCAACGCAGAGACCATCATCAGCCGTTATGCCGGTGTATTGCTGGATTATGCGGAAGCCTCCGCCATGGCAGCGAACGGTCCGACAACGGCAAGTTATGCCGCGATCAACGAGGTACGCCAGCGTGCCGGGGAGCCGCCGCTGACGGCCGGCCTTTCCGCCACTGCCTTTCGCGACTCCGTCGTATACGAAAGAGCCTATGAGTTTGCGGAAGAGTTCGGTGTCCGCTGGTTCGATATCGTTCGGCTGCAGCTGCTCCCGCAGGTGACGGCTAACCGGGATCCATTGGAAAACCCTATCCTGAGCACCAACCTGGCTCAGAAATACATTGCGCCTATACCATTTTCTGAACTGACGCTGAACCCGTTATGGAAACAGAATGATGGGTACTAAAATGATGGGTACTAAATAAAATACATATTAAGTATAACCATACACCAAAGTGTATGGTTATACCATAATTCCCACCGGATGAAAAAACAACTAAAAAAGGCCGCGTCTGTACTGCTCTTCCAATCCTTATTGGGCCTTAACGGCTTTGGCCAGGCTCCGGATCAGGCTCTCGGCTACATTGATCCTACGATCGGTAATGTCGGCGCCTTACTTGAACCAACGCGTCCGACAGTGTCTCAGCCTAACCAAGTCGTCCGCATCTATCCCATAAGGAAGGATTATCTGGACGACCGCATCTCCAGCTTTCCCTTAACCATGGTGTCCCATCGTCTCGGGGAAGTGTTCTCCATCAAACCTTTTGCCGGAGATATCAGCCCCGAAGCCTGGGACCGCCGGATGCCCTATGATCATAACCTGGAGATCACCCGCCCATGGTACTATTCCACCTACCTGCCCGACGAAGGCATCACCGTCGAATTTGCTCCCGGAAGAAAAACAGGTATCTATCGGTTCTCTTTTCCCGAAGGTGCAAAAAGGAGCTTGTTGCTCAATACCTATAACGACGAGGGATCATCATGGCATTTCAACTCCTCTACCGAGGTTACCGGCATAGAGACCTGGCATGGTGACGTTAAAGTATACATGTATGGCCTCTTCAGCCTAACCGGCGTTCCCGGCAATTCATCACAGAAAATGGCGATCACCTTTCCTTCCGGCAAAGGCGCCATCGAATTAAAATATGCGATCAGTTTCGTCAGCGCCGACCAGGCTAAACGGAATTTTAAAAAAGAATTTGCTGTCAATCCCACCTTTGCTGCTGTCAGGGCGGACGCGGAAGGCGCCTGGTCGCGCATAGTTTCCCAGATAAAAGTGGAAGGCGGCACCGAAGCGCAGCGCCGTTCATTTTACACCGCCCTCTACCGGTGTAACGAACGGATGGTGAATATCAGTGAAGAGACCTCCTATTACAGCGGGTATGACAAACAGATCCATAAAGACACCCGTCCTTTTTACGTGGATGACTGGTCCTGGGACACTTATCTGGCCCTGCATCCTCTGCGGACGATCCTTCATCCGGCACAGGAAGAAGATATGCTGCAGTCTTATGTGCGCATGTATGAGCAAAGTCACTGGATGCCTACTTTTCCTGTCCTGTTCGGCGACTATGCCTGTATGAACGGATTCCATTCCTCCATTACTTTCCTGGATGCCTCGCGGAAGGGGCTGAAGAATTTCGATAAAGAAATGGCTTACCAGGGCATCCGGAAAAATGCGACCGAGGCCACCTTGCTTCCCTGGCGCAATGGCCCTGCGACGACCCTGGATTCTTTTTATCACGCCAATGGTTATATGCCGGCTTTGCATCCCGGCGAGCAAGAACCGGTTTCCGACGTACATCCTTTTGAGAAAAGGCAGGCTGTCGCCGTCACCCTCGGCGCCTCCTTCGACGACTGGGCCTTGTCCCAGCTGGCGAAGGATCTGGGAAAGATAGCCGACTACCAGGCTTTTGCCCCAAGAGCGCAGAACTACCGCCATCTCTGGAACAGCGACCAGCAGTTCTTTCTGCCAAAAGACGACAAAGGCGAGTGGATATTCATCGACCCGAAATTTGACGGCGGTCCGGGCGGCCGGGATTATTACGATGAGAACAACGGCTGGACCTACCTTTGGCAGGTGCAGGAGAATATCCCCGACCTCATTTCCCTTATGGGGGGGCCTAAAGCCTTCGAGGGCAGGTTGGACCAACTGTTCCGCGAAGACCTTGGCCGCTCAAAACAGGAGTTCTGGAACAAATTTCCGGATGCCACAGGACTGGTAGGACAATTTTCCATGGCCAATGAGCCCAGTTTTCACATCCCTTACCTGTACAACTATGCCGGCGCTCCGTGGAAAGCGCAAAATGCCGTGCGCCTGCTCCTTTCCACCTGGTTCAAGGACAATATTTTCGGCATTCCCGGTGATGAAGACGGCGGCGGCATGTCAGCCTTTGTGGTCTTCAGCTCCCTGGGTTTTTATCCCGTGACGCCGGGTCTGCCTGTTTATACTATCGGCAGTCCCGTATTCAGCAAATCGACCATCACCCTGGAGAACGGGAGGCATTTTACGGTAATTGCCAAAAACTGTTCAGTAGTTAACAAATACATTCAAAGCGCAAAATTCAATAATAAGGCGCTGAATACACCCTGGTTCACTCATGAACAATTAATAAATGGAGGCACCCTGGAGCTGCAGATGGGCCCTAAGCCGAATAAAAACTGGGGAACGGGGGAACAAAGGGATAAACAATAAGTAATAATAAAGTAAAAGTTTATTTTAGCGGATCAAAAGACGCCGGAGGCGTCTTGTCCGATAGGACAGATAGTAGACATTTGACGGAAATGCGCTAAATTTTCTAAATGCGCATTTTCGACATATAAAGACGCCGGAGGCGTCTTTTCCGGTAAATTATTGTATTGATATAAAGGCATTCCTGTATGAAAAAGGCTCAATGGATCTGTTATTTCGTGATTATTTTTTTTGTAGTAACCAGCTTTAGCAGGCGCTCCCCGGGCAAACCGGCTTTGCCGGTCCCGCTACCAACCGCAGATTCCATCCCGGCGGCTCCCGAAGAAGACCGGTTTACCAAGACACCGGTCATCATGGGCGAGTTCTACGAGCCTACGGAAATGACCATTCTCCCGAATCTCGATATCCTGGTGGC
>JAATFV010000200.1 GCA_015655015.1 Chitinophagales bacterium
ATATCTTTTTTCATAAGACGATCAGGGTTGGTGGAGAATAGGAGGCGGCGCTCAGCCGGAAGGTGAATGGAAAGGAGCAGCGGAACTTTTTTTGAAAATTATATATTTATTGAATTGATATTCAATGTATTGATATTTTTTAATCCTTTTCTCAAGAGCTTTATTATTAACTAAGTATTTTGTAATTTTACAGTATGAGTAATGTACAGTCATATAGGGATAAAAAGGTCGTCATGGAGATGATTGCTGCTTATGTGCTCTATCTTGAAAATGGAATGGATGCAGTAGCAAGAATGTATCCTCAGCATGTTTCCTTTGTACAAAGCCAGAAGGGCAAATCCCGGACTGAGGTTAAAAATGAATTGTTGCATCGGCAGGCAGCTTAACTATTCATCGACCTTATAATCAATTCCCTTTCTTTCCAAATGGTTTTGTAAATAGATGGCGCAGGGATGGCCTGTTGCCAGATAAAAATCACCAATCCAGGGATATCCATTTTTGTTCCATAAATCTCTACCTTCTTGGGTTTGTACCAGTTCGCTAAGAGTAGATTCCTGTCTTCCCATTTTAGCAGCCCATGCCCGGTATTCAGTGGTTTCTGTATTTTCAAAACCTAGATGAGCCCAAAAATAATAGCCGTTCCACTTTTCATCTTCTATAGGCGCCATAGCCGTAGTATGCAATTTTTCAAAGTGATAGTTACGGGCTGTTTGTACCTGAGTAAGAAAGAGGTTGGTGCCAATACCTTGCCCTTTATTATGTACATACATATATGTATTGTCAATCTTCCTAATGTCAAAATCTAAACGTCTGACTAATTCATATTGATCAGTATTAATCTCAATGCATAATGCTGAAGCATATTGTGAGGAGAGAACTACATGTATGTTAGTGATATGGGGCGATGGGATGCCGCCGCAAAGGTTGACAATGTCGCGAGCTGAGATATTGTATTGCTCCAGTACGGTATATGCATTGGTCAATTCAAAGGAAATAAGGGGGTATAGATCGTCAATGAAATTCGTTTGCATTCCCACGGCAAAGCATTTAATAGAGTACTCGATAATAAAGGGATACAAAATAAGAAAGGAATATGTATTTTCCGAAATTTTTGGGAGATAGGATTCATAATGTTAATAAGTTGCTTAAGAAAAGAAGGAGAAAATAATAGTTGGTAAGGAATACCGATAGATCCTAAACTATTGCAACCAGGGATGGATGCGGGGTTGGTATATTTCGTAGGTTGTTGGCATTCCTGGTGCTGGAAAAGTGATAAAAATAAGGGAGCAAATTTATAACCGGTGATAATTCTATTCTCCGAAGATCATTGCGTCACTGTCAGCGCCTTACTTTCCAGTCTGAAATGAACACCCCCTTTTTGCAGGAGATGCAGGATACCTGAAAGAGGGAGCGCACGCTGTAACTTTCCCTTAAATACTCTGTCGGGGACTGTGCCTTCATAGTGAATATCGAGATCATACCATCGGCCGATCTGCCGCATGATGACGGGGAGCGGGGCTTTGTCAAACTGGAAGTAACCGTTCTTCCAGGCAACGGCGAGGTCGACGTTGCCTGTTGTTATTTTAAGGGGGGTGTTAGCTGCGAAACTGGCTTCTTCGCCGGGTTTGAGGATGCCGGATGCTCCTGATGTTCCTGGTGTTACTATTCTTACCGATCCTTCCAGCAGGGAGGTCTTTAACTCTGCCTCGTCCGTGTAGGCATTGATATTGAAATGGGTGCCCAGGACTTCTACCTGTATTCCGTTGACTTTTACGTAGAAAGGTTTGGATGCATTTTGAGCTATTTCAAAATAAGCTTCGCCGGTCATTTCTATTGTTCTTTCCCTGCCGGCAAAAGCCGTCGGGAAGCGGATGGAGGAGACGGCATTCAGCCAAACCTTACTGCCATCCGGCAGCACCAGCTGGTACTGGTTGGCGCGGGCGGTGGTAACGGTATTGTAACTGATCTCTGCGGGGGAAGGGGGATCTTCTTTGGCGGGTTCGTAGGAGAGCCGGCCTTTATAATTAATGATAGTGGTATTGCCTTGTTGGCTGATGGCTCCGTTGCCGGCGCTGTCGAGGATGATCTGTTTTCCGCTGGCCAGGGTCAGCACTGCCTTGTCGATGCCGGGCCTGATCTGATTGGTGTCGGGAGTTTTGTTCAGGGCTGTTGGATCTTCTTTTTTATAGTGCGCCCAATAGATCCATCCGGTGATGAGGACAGCTATAATGGCTGCTGCGGCGGCGAAACGCCGGGTTATAAGGTGGCGGACCGGGAGGGTCGTTTCCGGATGCAGGCTGTTATCGGGGATGTCTGCTTCCGGGATGTCTGCTTCCGGGGTGTCTGCTTCCGGGGTGTCTGCTTCCTGGATATCTGCTTCCGGGGTGAGCTTTTCGGAATGGATGATCGCTTCCGGGCGGGTGATAGCGGCGTACATTTTTTCCCGGTCGACTAAATGGGCGGTGGAAGGGAGGGTTTTATCCCTGGCCGATTCCCAAAGTCCGAGCAGCGGCCCTTCGAGAGTGGTGGCATCGTTCTCTTCGATGCCGCTGACAAGCACGAGCAATTCCTCCCATTCAGCGGGAGTGCAATTCCCTGACAGGTATTTGGAAAATAATTCATTGATCCGTTGGCCGATGATCATATGTAAGCGGTTTAATGGCTGCTTTTGACTGCTTTAAAAACAGTGCAGCAATAATAAGAGGGGCAAAGTTCTCTTTTGGTACTAATTCCGTTGCCGATTTTTTAGATTATTTCTACGTGCCGGGGTATTATTCTTAATTAAAATACGACCTTTATTCCAATGGCCGGGTCGCACCAAAATTTTCTGTATGATGAAAACAGCTTTAAAGACCTGTTTGAAACGTATTTTGAAAGGGTGTATGATTATATCTCAGCTATTAGCAGGTCTGATTATATTGCCGAAGAGGTGACCCAGGAACTATTTATCATCCTCTGGCGTAAGCGGGATGACCTGCATGCCGTGCGGCAGATGGATCAATATATTTTCAGGATCGCCCGCAATCTTGCCATAACGCTGCTGAAGAAAGCGGCTATGGATAGCAAGCTGGCCACACAGTTCTACCGGCAATCGCTGAAACAAACCAATGAGGTTCTTGAACGGCTGGGCCAGCAGGCGGTAGCCGATCTTATCCATAAAGCGGTGAATACGCTGCCCCCGCAACCCAGGAAAATATACCTTCTCAGCCGGGCGGAACATATGAATTTCGATGAAATTGCCGAAGTTACGGGGCTTTCCCGCAATACGGTGAAGAACCATCTTCAGAAGGCATTACGTGATATAAGGGAGTACCTCATCCAAAATGGGTATCAGCCGGTCCTTGCGGCAGTATTACTAAAAATGCTGAAATAAATAAGCGTCCATCCTTCCTGTCTGATTTACCCGATAAAAGAAAATTAATAAAAAGTTGACGTTTCATTAGTACCAATTCCATTTTCAGCCCTCTTTGGCCAGTAATTGGTTAAGGCATCCTACAAAAATGAAAACCGCCCCGAGTTCGAGTCGAGGCGGCTAATAGTTTCGGGTCTTACCCAATTAATTTCGACTGCTACCCCGGATGACTCCGGGAATCAAACAATTGTCAAACCCAAAACTGGTACAAAAGTATGTTATTTATTACTCTTGGTCGCCTGGCGGCGAGGTCTGCCCGGTTCGTACCAAACCCGCAGCTGCCGGATGGCGGCTCTGACGGGTTGCTGCTTAAACTGTCCCGCGTTATGAAGTTAACCGCTTTTCTGCTGCTTATTTTTGCGCTTCATGTAAGCGCAAAGACTTATTCACAGCGGGTGACCTATTCAGGGAACAATGTGTCCCTGGAAAAAGTGTTCGAGGTCATCGAGAAACAAACCGGTTATGTGGTTTTCTATGACTACCGCCAGATCCAGGGCGCCAGGCCGGTTACTGTCGATGTAAAGGACGAGCCGCTTACTTCTTTTCTTGACCGTTGTTTTAAAAGTCAGCCTTTCGGTTTTGCCATCGAGGACAAGACGATCATGATCACGAAGCTGGAGAGCGCTGCTGCTCCTCCTTCAATAAAAACAGCAGATGTCCCGCCTCCTCCTGATATCCACGGTTATGTCACGGACAGTCTCGGTCGTCCGCTGGCGGGCGCCACCATCATGGTGAAGGGAAGCAAGAAAGGAACGGTGACAGATGCGAAAGGTGAATTTGTCCTGAAAGTAACCGATGAAAATCCGGTATTGGTCATCTCTTTCACGGGATATAATAATAAGGAGTATAAAGTAAGGGATAACAGCAATTTTCGTATTATCCTGTCCAGTCTGAACAGTCCGCTGGATAATGTACAGGTGATCGCTTACGGAACCAATACCCGGCGGTATAACGTAGGGGCCGTCAGCACTATCACGGCCGAAGACATAGATAAACAGCCTGTCTCCAACGTGCTGCTGGCGATGGAAGGACGAGTGGCCGGGCTGACCGTCAATCCCAGCAGCGGTGCGCCCGGCTCATCCGTGAAGATCCAGGTCCGGGGGCAGAATTCACTGGCGAGCAATTCGACGACGGCCAATAGCATTGCGCCTTTCGACCAGCCGTTGTTCATTGTGGACGGCGTGCCTTTCGCGCCTCAGAATCAGAATATCAACTCGCTGCCCTACCTGGGCGGGGGCGGTTTCAACCCGACCAACATTACAGGCCTGCCCACGCAGTTTTCCGGCGGGGCCAGCCCTTTCAATTCCATCAGTCCGAATGATATCGAGAGCATTAGTATCCTGAAGGATGCCGATGCAACGTCCATCTATGGGTCCCAGGGCGCCAACGGGGTGGTGGTGATCACCACTAAAAAAGGAAAGGCGGGGAAGACCTCGCTGAATATGAATGTATATACGGCGGGCAATACGACCACGAGTCCTGTTAAGATGCTGAATACCCAGCAGTATGTACAGTTGAGGGAAGAGGCGATAAAAAATGACGGGCTTCCGCTGACCCCGGCCTATGCCAGTCTTTTCCCGGATATCATGACCTTCGATACCACGAAATACACCGACTGGTTCCATCAGTTCTATGGCCGCAGCTCGAGCACTACGAATGCCCATGCGAGTCTGTCCGGCGGTTCTGCGAATACCACTTTTATCGCTTCTGTCGGATATAACCATTCCGGGTATAACTTCCCCGGCAATTACGCCAACGATATGATGACGCTGCATACCGGGGTCCATCATGCTTCGCTCGATCGTCGCCTGACGATCGACTTCGGATCGGACTTTTCTTATGGGCATAATAATTCTTCAGCGGCGCCTTCTGCTTCCAGGGCTCTGTTGCTGCCTCCTAATCTGCCCAACCTGATAGACCCCCTGGGCAACCTGGCCTGGAGCTACAAGGGGGTAGATCTGACGAATTACCAGATGTATGGATACATCAAACAGCCCAGCGACCTGAAGAGCTATAACATGAACGACAACCTGCGTTTTTCCTACCGGGTGATCACCGGCCTGAATATCAATGCCAACGTGGGATATAGCCAGTTCCTCACCGATGAGTCGGGAGAGTATCCTATCAGCTCGCAGCCTCCGGGCAAGACTTCCTATGCTTCTTTTGCCCAGAATAATTTTCAAACGATCAATGCAGAGCCTACGATCGACTATACGACAAGGATCGGCAGGGGACAGCTGTCCCTGCTGGCGGGCGGTACGTATAAGAAGAGCATTACCAACAATCATGGGCAGACCGGATATATCTTCCCTAATGATGACCTGATCGGATCTATCGGGTCGGCTTCGCAGATCACGGCGAGCAACGGGACCGGCTATTATAAATACAGCGCTGTGTACGGTCGTGCCGGGTATATCTGGGACCGTAAATATATCATCAACCTGACGGGCCGCAGGGATGGCAGCAGCAACTTTGGTCCCGGCCATCAATTTGGCAGTTTTGGGTCGGTGGGGCTTGGCTGGATCTTCTCGGAAGAGGAAACGTTCAAGCGGACGCTGCCTTTTATCAGCTATGGAAAGCTGTCGGGAAACTACGGGACGAATGGTTCCGACGGGGTCGCTCCTTACAACTATCAGTCTTTCTGGAAGACTTCAGGCTCTACGTCCACCTTCCAGGGGACCCGCGGCTATCAGCCTTCGAACCTGTATAACCCCAACTATAGCTGGGATCAGAAGAAGGCATGGAATGCTGCTGTGGATCTGGGCTTCTTCCATGACAGGCTGCTGGTGAACGGCACCTGGTATCTGAATAAGGTAGGGAGCCAGCTGATCGGCTATACATTGCCCAGCCAGACGGGTTTTAATTCCGTCGTGAAGAATTTTGAAGCGACGGTACAGAACAGGGGTTGGGAATTTTCGCTGACTTCCACCAATATCAAGGGCCGGGATTTCACGTGGTCGATGAATTTCAACCTGTCGATGAACAGGAACAAACTGGTTGCCTTCCCCGGCCTGGCGACCTCTCCTTATGCCAGCCTCTATACGATTGGCAAATCGACGTCCATCGTCAATGGTTTCCGGCTCAAGGGGGTCAACGATACGACCGGCTACTTCCAGTTCTATACTGCCAAAGGCGATGTGACCAACCGGCCTAACGCTACGACGATTGCCAAGGGAGGGGATATGGCGCCCATTGCCGATCTTCAGCCGAAGTTCTATGGCGGGTTCGGCAATACCTTCACCTACAAGGGGATCAGCCTCACTTTATTCTTCCAGTTCTCCAAGCAGGAGGGACTCAATTACTACTATGACATTTACAATTCGGCGCCTCCCGGCGGTCTCACGAATGAGCCTGTGGAAGCGTTGAATCACTGGCGGAAAAAGGGGGACCATTCCAATATGCAGCGGGCGACGATCGGTTATGACGGCAATGCGCTGATACCCATCTTCAGCTTCCTGCAGTCTACGGGTGTCTACAGCGACGCCTCCTATATCCGTCTGAAGACCCTGTCGCTATCCTACAGTCTGCCGGCCAGTTGGCTGAAGAGCATCCATATGCAACATGTCAGCCTTTATATGAATGCGCAGAACCTGCTGACCATTACCGGGTATAAGGTCGGGGATCCCGAATTGCCCGGCAACCTGTTTTCCATCCCGATGCAGCGTACCGTCGCCGGGGGTATCAATTTTGACTTTTAAACTTAAACGACGATGAAAAATATCTTATATATACTGTTGTTGTCCGTCCTGGCGGTTTCCTGTAAGAAACTGATCGAAATTCCTCCCAGTCCTCCCGGGCAGCTGTCCACGCAAAAGGTGTTTGCCGACAGCTCCGACGTCATGAGCGCGGTGGCCGGGATCTATCTGAACTTTAATGTGAACACGACCGCCCTGGGTTTTCATAGCGGGGCCATCACCTATTATACCGGGCTTTCCGGTGACGAGCTGATGTCCAATCAGCCTACCAATACGGCTTTGACGCAACTTTATGTTGATGCGGTGACTTCTGATAATGGTAATGTGGGCTCTTTGTGGAGCGGGCCTACCGGACCTTATTTCGCAATCTACCAGATCAATGCCTGCCTGGCAGGAATTCCCGGCTGTACTACCATCAGCCAGCCCCTGAAGAACCAGCTCATCGGGGAGATCAAAGTGGTGCGGGCCCTGTATTACTTCAACCTGGTGAATATTTTTGGCGGCGTACCGGTTGTTACGGCTACTGATTTCCAGACCAATGATACGCTGGCCCGGGCCAGCGTGGATTCTGTATATAGCCTGATCATAAGGGACCTGACCGATGCACGATCCCTGCTGACGCCGGCTTATCCGTCGGCCGGCCGTGCCCGGCCTAATCTGTATACGGCAGATGCCTTGTTGGCCAAGGCATATCTTTATCGCGGGCAGTGGGCGAATGCCGCTGCCATGGCGGGGGAAGTGATCAATTCCGGGAATTATCTCCTGAGAGCGGGGCTGGACAGCGTGTTCTATGATGGCAGCAAGGAAGCCATCTGGCAGCTGCCTTCTATCGGGACCACCACGCAGATCGCCGAAGGGTATAGTTTTGTTCCCAGCTCCGCTACGATCGTTCCCAATTATTATATGAACAGTTATTTGGTGAACGCTTTCGAACCGGGGGATATGCGCTGGACGAAGTGGGTGAAGACCAATGTGAATGGCGGTAACAATTATAATTATCCATATAAATACAAGAATCTCACTACGACCACTCCTGTCAAAGAAGATTATATGATCCTCCGGCTGGCGGAGCAGTACCTGATACAGGCGGAAGCCCTTGCGCAGCAAAGTAAGCTGGACAGCGCCCTGGCGGATCTGAATACGATACGTGCGAGGGCAGGACTGGCGGTCAGCGCAGCTGTGGGGCAGACGGATGTCCTGGCGGCCATTATGCATGAACGTCAGATCGAGCTGTTCTGCGAATGGGGCAACCGCTGGTATGATCTGAAGAGGACGGGTACCATCAATACTGTATTGGGGACGGAAAAACCCAGTTACTGGCAGCCTTATGCCGCTTTATACCCCGTGCCTATTTCGGAGATCAGGTCCAATCCTTTTTTGGTTCAAAACTCCGGGTATAATTAAACCCGGGTGTTAGCGGGTAACGCATCGCCGGCAAATAATTGCCAGCGATCGCTATGGATTATTTAACTATTAGCGACGTCCCGGTATTAAATAGTTTGCGTAGGCGTGGAAGCGCAACAAATTAAAATAAACCGTACATGCAGGAACCGATCGTACGAATCGAGCATCTTTCCCATAAGTATAACAGCAGCTGGGCGATACGTGACATTAATATAGAGATCCGCCAGACGGGTATTGTCGGGCTGCTGGGGTCCAATGGGGCCGGTAAATCGACGACCATGAATATCCTTTGCGGAGTACTGAACCAGACAGAAGGGGATGTATTCATCAATGGTATCGATCTCCGTAAAGATCCGCAGCTGGCCAAACAGCAGATAGGGTATCTGCCCCAGAACCCTCCTTTGTATATGGACCTGTCCGTGGATGAGTACCTGATACATTGCGCCTACCTGCGATCGATAGAGAAGGAGAAGATCCCGGCTGCGCTGGAGGAAGCGAAGGAGCGCTGCGGGATCACCCATTTCAGCAAGCGGCTGATCCGCAATTTATCCGGCGGGTATCGTCAGCGGGTGGGCATCGCCCAGGCTATCATTCACCGGCCGGTGCTGGTGGTGCTGGATGAGCCGACCAATGGCCTGGACCCCAACCAGATCATCGAGGTCCGGTCCCTTATCCGGGAGATCGCGCAGAGCCGGACTGTCATTTTCTCTTCCCATATCCTGCCGGAAGTGCAGCTGTTGTGCCGGGATATCCAGATGATAGAAGGAGGGAGGATCGTCTTTGCAGATACGATGGAGGCCTTCAATAATTATCTGCAGCCGCATAGCATACTGGCCGTTCTGGAAGCTCCTCCCCCCGCGGAAGAGCTGCTGAAAGTGGAGGGTGTGGTGAGGGTGGAATTCCTTACGGAGCGGCAGGTACGACTCTATTTCAATGGAGATGCCGGTCTTTCGCGGAGGGTCGTTGCCGAGAGTGTCCGGCAGGGCTGGCAGCTAAGTGAGATCAATTTGGAGAAGAGTTCGCTGGATGAAGTATTCGCACAGTTATCCCAAAAAAAGAAATAAGTGGGATGGAGTCATCCATCCCACTATAAAAAAGAAAAAATCAACGGATGAAAAAGTCATTACGTATTGCCCGCCTGGAGCTGAGCCTGTTGTTTTATTCTCCTATTGCGTGGTTTCTGCTCATCGTGCTGATTGTTCAGACGGGATTGAGCTATACGGGGACGATGGATATCATGGAGCAGAGCAGGGAGATCAACAATAATTTTCGGTTCCTTACTTCCTATATTTTTTCGAATCCTTTTGTCGGGTTATTCAGTAGCGTGCTGAAGCAGCTCTATCTATATGTCCCCCTGATTACGATGGGGCTGATGAGCCGGGAGATCAGCAGCGGGACGACCAAGCTGTTGTATTCCTCTCCTGTCCTGATGTGGGAGATCATCCTTGGCAAGTTTATGGCCATGATGGTGTATAGCGGGGGCATGGTGGTCGTGCTGGGATTATTCGTCATAGCGGGTGCGGCGACCATTCCTCATTTCGACTGGCCGATGATGCTTTCGGCCCTGCTGGGTGTCTTTCTTTTGCTCTGTGCGTATGC
>JAATFV010000034.1 GCA_015655015.1 Chitinophagales bacterium
CAGCGGGGTCCGTAGCTCATGGGACATATTGGCCATGAATTCCGACTTATACTTCGTGGCCTGGGCTAACTCATCCGCTTTCTTTTGGATGTCTAAGTTCCGAAGAAGGATCAACTGATTTTTCTCTTCCAGGGAGCGGCTCCTTTCCTCAAGCTCCAGGTTGGTCTGCTGCAGCTCTTCCTGCTGCACTTTCAGCTCTTCTTCGGAGACCTGCAGCTTTTCGGCCTGGGCTTCCAGCTCCAGGTTGAGGCTTTCCATTTCGCTGTGCTGCGCCTGCAGCTCCTCGGTCTGCGCCTGGGTCTCTTCCAGGAGCTCCTGGAGCTTGTTGCGGTTCTCGATGCTATTGATGGCGATACCGATATTTTCGGCGATGCTGGAAAAAAATTCCAGGTCGCGTTCCGTATAAGATTCCAGGGAACCCAGCTCGATGACGCCTTTCACTTTCCGGTCAAAAAAGAGCGGGAAGGCGATCATGTTACGGGGCCGGATACCGCCGGCAGTAAAGCTGACCATCCATTCGCCTGCAGGGATCTCGCTCACCAGTATCCTTTTGCCGTCGCGGGCCACCTGTCCTACCAGCCCCTCCCCTGTTCTGATGTTCAGCATCCTGCTGCCGGGAGCCAGCGCATAGCTGCCGTGAAGGTCAAGCGAGCGGGCCGAAACGTCCATAACATAGAAAGCGCCTACCCGGCTATGGCTGTATTCCGCCACAAAACTCATTACATTCGACACCAATACCTTCAGGTCCATCTCCCCTACCATTATTTCATTGAGGCGGGCGATGCCGGTCTGCAGCCATTCTTTATCGGATAAGAGCTGGAAAGAGTATTCCAGGGATTCGGCCATTTTATTCAGGGAGCCGGAAAGGCTGCCCAGTCCGTCCTTCTGTTCGTCGGTGACACGGGTGTGGTAATCCCCCGCCGATATTTTGTCGGCAATATTTTTAATGATATCTATCCGCCGGGAGATCTGCCGGTCTTTCTCCTCCAATTCGGCGTACAGGGCTGTCCTTTCCTGGTAGTCGTTGTATACGCGCCGGTAGAAGAAAAGGGTGATGAGGATGGAGAGGGCGGCAGCCAGGAGGATCAGGATGGGTGTATAGCTGGAAAACTTTTTCACTTTTTCTACCCGTATGGCCATCAGGCGATGTTCCTCATTCTGCATCTTCTGCACGATCGCTCTCGCCTCCTCCATAAATACCCGCCCCTTGCGAACATCGTCCAGGTTGAAGATATTATCCGTCTTTTTCTGGTTGATAACCCGTTCAAGATAGGTTAGTCTTTGTATGATCACCTCGCGCAGCGCTGCGCAGTGCACCTGTTCTGTGGGATTGTCCGCCGTCATGGCCTGGATACTATCCAGGATTGCCAGCTCCCGGTCATGGGCGCCATAATAAGGCTGAAGAAAAACAGAGTCGCCCGTCAGTAAATATCCCCGCTGCCCGGTCTCTGCGTCTTTCATCGTGGAAATCGCTCTTTCCAGCTCGTTGAGCACGGAGTCGGTGTGGTCTACCCAGCGGGAGCTGTCCAGCAGGTTCTGTATGCTGCTGTAGGAGGCAACGGAAGAAATGACCAGGATAAAAAGGGAAAGCCCAAAACCAATCTGCAGGTTACGTAACAAGCCGCGTCGCATAACAATACTCATTTATATAATTTGTATTTATTCCGTTACTGTTTCTGTAGGCTGGCTGCCTACCGGGATGGAGAAATAAAAAGCCGATCCCTGGCCGGGCTCGCTCTCCACGCCATATTCCCCTTCATGCCGGCGAATGATCTCGGCGCAGATATATAAGCCGATGCCCAATCCCTGGAAGCGATTGGCCGAATCTTCCACCCGGTAGAACTTATGAAAGATATGGGATTGATGATCTTTCGGGATACCGATGCCGAAATCTTTCACCTGGACAAAGAGGCGATTGCCTTCCCGGGAGGAGATCCCGATATGCACTTCTTTATTATCCGGTGAATATTTCACCGCATTGGTGAGATAATTAATGAGCACCTGTTCGATCCGCATTTCATCTCCATACAGGTTCACTTCCGCATCACCTTTCTGGATGATCTGGTATTCCGGGTAGGTCTGCCGGATCATTTCAATGGCATTGGAAAGAGTCTTTTCGAAATTGAATATTTTTTTATTGAATTTTAGTTTACCGCTTTCGATCTTGGAGAGGTCCAGGAGGTCGACGATGAGGTTGTCCAGCTTACGCACCTGTACGAGGGCCCTTTCCATGTACATTTTTGTCGGGTCGTTCCCGTCGATGGAGCGATCCAGCAATTGCAGGTAAGCTTTAATGGTGGTGAGGGGTGTCTTCAGCTCATGGCTGGCGATACTGATAAACTCATCCTTTTTTTTAACGGCGTCCTTCAGCTCGGCCTCCGCCTTCTTCCGGAATTCGATCTCTGAGCGGAGGCTGGCGTGGATCCTGTTGAGCTCGCTGTTCTGTTCGTAGAGCCGGTAAAATGTCTTTACTTTCAGCAAAAGGATGTCGGGATCGACGGGCTTGGTGATATAGTCTACTCCCCCGGAAGTATATCCTTTTGTAATGAATTTCTTGTCAGTGCTGGCGGCGGAGAGGAAGATAATGGGAATATCCCTGGCCTTGCTGTAACCGCTGATCGCCTCCGCTACTTCAAAGCCGTCCATGCCCGGCATCTGGACATCGAGTATGATCAGTGCATAGGAATGACGAAGGATCTTCTTGAGCGCCTCTTCACCGCTAAGCGCTGCATCTGTAGGAAAAGCATGCAATTCCAGGATGGTCTTCAGTGAAAAGATGTTCTCAGGCTTGTCATCCACAATCAATATCATACAGGGGTATAATTGAAACGATCCGGTTGTTTGTAAATATAAAGATACGGATGACAAATGTAAGCGATTATATAAGCCGATGTTGCCGAACAGGTGTGGAAGTATTTCTACAGTTTTTGAAGGTTATGAAGGCAGTACAGCCTGGGAGAAGCGGCCGTGATCCTGCTAAATAGCCTATTCTACAGAGGGGAGAGCCTTTTTTCACAGGCTGGCCGCTTTTGGATTAATAATTGAACTTTCTCTCATGACCTCTCATTAACATATTCTTAATTTATATGCAGACCAGCCTCAATCCATATCAGAAAGCGAAAGTGACTGTAACTCAGAAAAGAAGTGACCTGAAGACTTTTTTTTATGGGGCCGGAGATATGGTAGCCTTTGCCGGCAGGTTCTTCCGGGAGGTGTGGCGGCCTCCGTTCGAATGGAGGGAGGTATTATACCAGTGTTACCTGGTGGGCTATAAATCCACTTTTCTGATAGGGCTTACGGGGTTTATTATGGGATTGGTGCTTACGATCCAGACCCGTCCTTCCATGGCTGCTTTTGGCGCCGTATCGATGATCCCCGGCATGATCGCTGTCTCCGTAGTGCGCGAGATCGGACCGGTGATAACGGCGATCATCTGCTGCGGAAAAGTGGGATCGCGTATGGGGGCTGAGCTGGGCTCTATGAAAGTGACGGAGCAGATCGACGCCATGGAGGTATCAGCTATCAATCCTTATAAATACCTGGTGGTGACCCGGACCCTGGCTACGACGCTGATGATCCCCCTGCTGGCTATTTTTGCGGATGTAATCGCGCTTGTCGGGGGTTATGTAGCTATGAATATCCATGACGCCACTACGTTTAGTCATTTCTTCGCCGTGGCGATGGCCCACCTGGAATTCATCGATATCTTCCCGGCGATCGTCAAATCTTTTTTCTTTGGGTATGTGGTGGGGATCATCGGTTGTTATAAAGGGTATCATGCGCGCAGGGGAACGGAGAGTGTGGGAGTCGCGGCTAATTCCGCCGTGGTAACGTCTTCCATCGCTGTATTTGTCATAGATCTGCTGGCAGCGCAGATCACGGATCTTTTAAGCTAAGCGTATGAAAAATATACTATCAAATGGAAAGGACCATCCGGGTGCAGTGGGCTCGGGCGGAGAAGAACCGGAGAAGCTTGCGGACACGCGGGATCCGGAAAAGGCCGGTCAGCCGGAGGAAGATACAGTCGGTCAGTCAGAGAAAGATACAGCCGGTCAGGCAAAGAAAGATACGGCGGATCAGCTGAAACAAGATACGGCCGGTCCGGCGAAGGAAGATACGGCCCCGGAGAAAAAGTCAGCCGGGCAGCTGGAGGAAAAGACTCTCGGGCAGCTGGAGGAAGACAGGGCCCCGAAAAAAGATACTGCCGGGCAGCACGAGGAAAAGACTCCCGGACAGCAGGACGAGGAGACGACAGAGATCGAGGGATGGGATGATGATAAGAAGCCGGAGCCGGACGAAGAAGGAATGGATAGCGAACGGGAACCGGAAGACGCCAACACCCCTGTCGTCAGCATCAAAGGACTCCGGAAATCCTTTAAGGACCATGAGGTTCTGAGGGGAGTCGATCTGCATGTGAATAAGGGAGAGAACCTGGTGGTATTAGGGAAGTCGGGCTCGGGTAAGTCGGTGCTGATCAAATGCCTGGTGAGACTGGAATGGCCGGATGAAGGAGAATTGAAGGTCTTTGGGAAAGATATCGCCACGCTGAGTTATGATGAGCTGAATGAGATGCGGCTGCGAACAGGCTTCCTCTTTCAGAATGCCGCATTATATGATTCTATGACCGTCGGCGAGAATCTTGCTTTCCCCCTTAAGCAGCATAAAAAAAAGGTGGCGGCAGAAAAAAGAGAGGAGCTGATCACGGAGATGCTCGATAATGTCGGACTGGCTGATGCTATCGACCAGATGCCTTCCAAATTATCGGGAGGGCAGGCGAAGCGGATCGGCCTGGCCAGGACCCTTATCCTGCGGCCTGAGCTGATGTTGTATGATGAGCCTACTACGGGTCTCGATACGGGCACGGCCAAGGAGATCAGCGAACTGATGATAAAGATGAAAAACAAGTATAATATTTCCTCGATAACGATCACGCATGACATGGCCTGTGCCCGGATGACCGCGGACCGGATCATCATGATGAAAGAGGGAGTAGTAGTGGCCGAAGGAAGTTATGCCGAATTAGAAAAATCAGAGGATGAATGGATCAAATCGTTCTTTTCTTAAAAAAATCAACATTATGCCTAAAGAAAGAAATTATAAATGGAAACTGGGGCTTTTCGCCGCTGTGACGCTGGTGGTTGCCATTGCCGCTATTTATTATATCGGCAAACAAAAGAATAAGTTTGGTTCGGTATTCCGTCTCAGCGCGCTATTCAATTCCGTCAGCGGATTGAAGCTGGGCAGCAACGTGCGCCTCGGCGGGATCGACATTGGTACGGTCGATAATATAGCCCTCGTGACGGATACGTCCGTACTGGTGCAGATGGTGCTGCACAAGGACATTCAGAAATTCATTAAGAAGGACGCCAAAGCCAGCATCGGTTCCGAAGGCCTGATGGGCGACAAAGTAGTTGTCATTTCACCGGGCACCATGGGACAGGCGGTGGTAGCGGAGAACGATTCTCTTCAGTCGCGCCAGCCGGTAGAGACCGATCAGATCCTGGCCAGCCTGAAGACTTCGGCGGATAATGCAGCGATCATCACCGCCAATCTCGCCGATATTTCCAACCGGATCAATCATGGGCAGGGGGCCCTGGGCAAGCTGTTGCATGATACCAGCCTTTCCTCGAATATCAGCAGCACGATGAAGAACCTTAAGAGCAGCAGTGAAGGATTAAATGAAAATATGGAAGCGGCGAAGCATAATTTCTTATTGCGCGGATTCTTCAAGAAGAAGGAAAAGGAGAAGAAAAAGAAAGAGGAAGAGGCGCGGAAACAACAGGAGCAGCAACATAAAAGCGACGACAGCACCCGCGCCGCGAAAAAAGAATCGCGCAGGAAGAATTAATTCCTTCGGAGATGGCAGGGACTACCTGTGAGCTGTGCTCACCTGCCCGGCGGCGTCCCTCACCGGCCCGGATTGAGCTGTTCCAGGCTGTGGTATCTGCGACTGTGCGCTGACAGACAGTACTCTTACAGACTGTGCGCTGGCAATATAGGAAGCCAGGCACATGGCTAAGAAAATGAGGATTGTATATATAAATGATTTCATCAGGTTCGTATGCTGGTTGTTAACGGGAGGGCAATCATCGATGGCCGAGCCAGGGGGGCAATAGCCGGATGGAAAGCCTGATTGTTGATGCGTGTTCATGATGCTGTTATTTATAAGCTTAATTAATGAAATAAAAGTGATTGAATGACTTATTCGAATACTTCGATGAATAAAGGCGAAATTTGGGCACGGAGAAAAAACGAGAATACAAATCTAATTTATTTATTCGAATATTTCAATAAATAAATCAAAAAAATATTCCCGGGTAGGTTTTGCCTATTTTTTAAGCCCCTGTAAAAAATGGATATACTCGTCGATCACGTCGTTGTTGAGGGTGTATTTGATGTTGCGGCCTTCTTTTTCGGAGTTGATGAGGGAGGTCTCGGTAAGCTGCTTGAGATGATGGCTGATGGAGGGCTGGGCCAGATTGATATTATCGTACAGATCTACGCAATAAAGGCATTCCGCTTTCTTTTTGATCTCGTTGAGAATCTTCAGCCGGGTAGGGTCGGAAAGGGCTTTAGAGATCTTTTCGGCCCGTTTTGCATCCATTAATGCCATAAGACAAATTTCATGCAAGGTATAAAAAAAATCCAAACCCGGCATCGTTTGGGGTCCGGGAGGGGTTTCGCCGGTGGGAAAGATCGATTGATCTCCGGTCGGGTGATCTTTGGTGATTGCCTTTTAGTGGGGTAAATTGCAGTGAAATATTATACTTGTGAATAACTTCAACCTGCAGCAGATACCGGAAAGAACGGTGAGACCCAGGGCCCACGGCCTTACGATGATCAATGACAAAGGGCTGAGCTCCACGGAAGCGAAAAATCTCTTATCGGTTGCCTATCCCTATGTCGACATGGTGAAGCTGGCATTCGGAACTTCTTTTGTAACCCCCGATCTCCATGATAAAATTACCATCTACCAGGATGCAGGTGTCCCGGTATATTTCGGAGGATTGCTGTTCGAAGCGTTTGTGATCCGCAACCAGTTTGCCGATTATGTTCGTTTGCTGGAAGAATATAAGATCCCTTATATCGAAGTTTCCGATGGATCGATCGATATCTCTCATGAAGAGAAATGCGGTTATATTGAAAAGTTATCCAAATATGGCGTGGTGCTGAGCGAGGTGGGCTCCAAAGACAAAGACCGGGAGCATATCACGCCCCCCTATCAATGGATCCGGCTGATGAAGTCCGAAATGGAAGCCGGCGCCAGCTATATCGTCGCAGAGGCCCGGGAGACGGGAACTGTGGGACTGTATCGGAATTCCGGAGAAGTGCGGGAAGGCCTGGTGCAGGAGATCCTTACCAAGGTAGCTGCAGAAAAGATCATCTGGGAAGCTCCGCAAAAAGATCAGCAGCTTTATTTCTTAAAGCTAATAGGCGCCAATGCTAATCTGGGAAATATCGCCCCCCATGAAGTGATTGCGCTGGAATCAATGCGTATTGGGCTGAGAGGGGATTCTTTTCATTTGTTCTTAGGAAAATAGCGGACTGCGGATCCGCGTCCGAAGAGCAAAGTCAGCTTTTTTCAGAACAAGTAAGCATACAAAAAGCCCCTGTAGACACAGGGGCCGTAACCAAAACTAACTGCTTATGAGAAAAAGTTGAAAATCTTATTTTGAGATATATTATTCTTCTTTGTTTACTTCCACAAAGCTACGACACGCGATGTTAAGCAATGTGTTAATTATTCCTAATAATCCGATCAGGCCGGACATTTAACGTGTTTTTAATTTTGAAAATCAAAAGCTATTACAGTATAACAATTGTCTTTCTAACGGTAATTATTCACGCAAAATTAATACGGTTATCACCCTCGTTTTAAAGCGTACACCAGGTAAGCCCCGCTTATTCTGACACCAGAGCCTTTAAACGAAGCAGCTTTTGAACAGGGGTATATAATCAGGTATCCGGCCAGGAATGAGGAAAATCTGCTCAAAAAATGCCTTTTACAAGACAATGACAATCAATAAAATAGGTACAAAAACCCATAAAACTGCCTGATAATGATACTATAATATGTGCAGTTGTGAAAAAATGTGTATTTTTTGGCATGGAATCTACACCCGATGTTCACTCTCCGAACCATAAAGAAACGATCGCAGGATGGGGTAATTACCCGGTAGGGGAAGCCACCCTTGTCACACCCCGTTCAGCGGGTGATCTCACCGGAATTTTAGCAGAGCGCAATCTCGTAGCCCGGGGGCTGGGCAGGAGTTATGGGGACCAGGCGCTGAATGACGGCCGGTATGTGGCCGTATGCACCCATCTCAACTATTTCCTCTCCTGGGACCCTGTGCTGGGTATCCTGGAGTGCCAGGCGGGAGTAAGCCTGGAAGAGATCATTTCCGTCTTTGCCCCCAGGGGATGGTTTCCCATGATCTGTCCGGGCACCAAGTTCGTTACCATCGGGGGAGCCATCGCCAATGATATTCACGGGAAGGCGCATCATATTGACGGTTCGTTCGTCAACTGCGTTGTCTCCTTCACCATCCTCTTAGCCGATGGGCGGATCGTGACGGCCTCCCGCACCGAAAATGCCGATCTGTTCTGGGCCAATTTCGGCGGTCTTGGGCTGCTGGGGGTCATTCTTACGGTGCACCTGCAATTGCGGAAGACCGAGACCAGTTATTTCAGGCAGAAGTCCGTTGTTATCAGGAACCTGGACCATATGTTGGAGGTATTGAATAAGCTGGATCATGAATACAATTATTCCGTTGCCTGGATCGATGCCCTTGCCAAAGGGAATAAGCTGGGCAGCGGGGTAATCACGTTCGGAAATGCCGCCAAGCTGAGCGATCTTCCGGAAAAGCTGAAAGCCGATCCGCTGAAGCTGCATCCCAAGGCAAAGCTGGGGTTACCGGTCTTCATGCCTTCTTTCGCGCTGAATAATTTTACCGTTCGTATCCTGAACCGTGCCATCGCCTTTGTTCAGAATTCTTCGAAGGCATTCATCCATTATGAGAAGTTCTTCTTTCCGCTGGATGCGATCAATAACTGGAATAAAGGATATGGAAAGCGAGGTTTTATCCAATACCAGTTCGTCATTCCGGAAGAGAACGGGAAGAAGGTGCTGACGGAGATCCTGGAGATGATCGCGGATTCGGGGTGCACGCCTTTTTTGAATGTTTTCAAGCGAATGGGAGATGGTCAGGGTATCCTTTCTTTCCCGTTTAAGGGGTATACCCTGGCGATCGATTTTCCCGTGTCAAAAAAACTGCTGGACTTTACGCCCCTACTGGATGCCAAGGTATTGGCTGCCGGGGGGAGATTATACCTTGGGAAAGATGCCTTGCTGAATGAGAAGATGTTCAAGGCAATGTATCCGCAGTATAAGGAATGGTTGGCGATCAAGCAGAAGTTTGATCCGCAGAATACGTTTAATTCGAATATTTCGAGGAGGTTGGGGTTGGGGGTGTGAACCCCTCCCCTACGCACTCGCCTTATCCAGCAATTCAATGGCGGGTGTATCAAGCGACAATTCCGCAGCCTTAACTAAATCCTTCAGCTGCTCCGGATTGGTCGCACTCGCAATGGGCGCCGTTATAGAAGGACGGGCGATCAACCAGGCAATGGCTACGCTGGCAGGAGTCGTCTTATATTGAGCCGCCACGGCATCGAGCGCCGAGAGAATGCGCAGCCCCCGCTCATCCAGGTATTTTTTGACACCCCCTCCCCTTACGCTCTTCGACAGATCCGATTCGGAGCGATACTTCCCCGACAGAAAGCCACTGGCCAGCGAGTAATAGCTGATGACGCCCACCTGGTGTTCCAGGCAGATCGGCTCCAGTTCCTTTTCGAATCCGTCCCGGTCATAGAGATTATAGCCGGGCTGGAAAGATTCATAACGGGGATAACCATTTTTTGCGCTAGCCTCCAGGGAAGCGGTCAGCCGGGCAGCGCTAAGATTGGAAGCCCCGATCCACCGGACTTTTCCTTCCTTCACCAATTGGGCATAAACTTCCAGCGTCTCTTCCACCGGGGTGGTGTCATCATCCCAATGGGTCTGGTATAAATCGATGTAGTCGGTCTGCAGCCGTTGCAGGGAGTCTTCGACCGCTTTCAGTATGTATTTTTTGGAGAGGTCCGTCTTCCCCTGTCCCATATCCGCCCCTACCTTGGTAGCGACGATCACCTTATCCCGGTTGCCCCGCAGCCGCATCCAGTTGCCGATGATGGCCTCCGATTCCCCGCCTTTATTCCCGGGCACCCATCGGGAGTATACGTCAGCCGTATCTACGAGGTTGAATCCCGCGGCGAGGAAGTTGTCCAGTAATTGAAAGGAAGTCGGTTCGTTGATGGTCCAGCCGAATACGTTGCCGCCGAATGCCAGGGGAGCGACCTGCAAGTCGGACCGGCCTAATTGTCTTTTCTTCATCTTTTGCCGCTTTTTGTTTTTTCCTTAACATCTCCAAAGGGGGGATTGTTCGCAGGGAAGGCATCCAGGGACAAATTTCCGGTGGGGGCGCAAAATCCACTTATGTTACCTTATACAAATCCCTGTAGGATGGCCGGAGAGTGGGTATCCGGGCGGGTTTGCCCCGGGAACCCTCTGTCAGCCCCTGCCCCGTCCCTGCAGTCTTGCTACAGTTAGACCGGAATTTGCGCCCCTAAAACAGGCCGGAAAAAATTAAACATATATGGGTAACATTTCCTGCGCCGGAATTGCCTTTATTATTTTTTTAAATATGACCTTTCAGAAGAACAGTTATGACATAATCTACGTTAAATACGCCTCACCATGAATAATGCCCTTTTATCAGATAGCTCGGGGGAAATGGTCTATTCCACGGCGATCCCTCCTGTCCTGCTGAGCTACCTCTTAAAGGAAGCTACGCCGCTGGCTGTATCGGGAGGATTCGGAGATTTCCTGTTCCAGGAGATCTGGACTCCCGAGGCTGTTGTCTGGTACAACAATTACCTGATGGCTGATAATCACCCGTTTACCAATACCAGTAAGTTTCCCAAATTGGAGCTGCAGTTTGGACTGAGCAATAGTTTTGCTTATAAGGGTGAGGGATTGGGTGAACGAAAATTGCACGATGGCAGCTTTAACCTGCTGTATGTCCCCTCCGTGAGCAACGAGATGCGGCTGAAGAGCGGGCGGATCTATACAACGTTGGACCTTTACCTCACTCCTGCCCTTTTGATGAGCCTGGCGGCGCATTTTCCTGTCCTTGACGACTTTATCGGCAAAGTGATCAAAAGGGAAGCGTCGATGCTGTGCACCCTCAACCAGCTTACTACCGTCGAGATGACCACGATCATCGATGCCATCCTCAAAAATCCTTTTACAGGCAGCGCCCATGCGTTCTATGTCGCTACGAAAGTAATGGAATTGCTGATGGTCGTGATGGAAAGGATCACCCATCACCCGACGCTGAAACAGATCTTCTTCAGGGACGAGGAGATCGAGCTGATTTATGCAGCAAAGGATGAATTGCTGAAAAACCTGGACCAACATCTCACGCTGCTGATCCTGTCCAGGAAAGTGGGCCTGAATATGCATAAGCTGAAGGAGGGATTCCAGCAATTCTATGGAAGCAGCGTGACCGTCTTCCGGCTGCACGCCCGGATGAAGACGGCTAAACTGCTGTTAAATACGACAGGTGATACCATTGAAGACATCAGCTATACGACCGGTTATGCCAACTCACAGCATTTCTCCAAAGCCTACAAGAAATATTATGGCCATACCCCGAACAGGGTCCGAAAAGATCTGGAGATCGATAAAAAAAATCCTTTTTGACTTAAAAGAATCCTGAATTGACCCATAGAGGCCTCCCGGAATTGCTACTTTTGGCAGGGAGACAGGGCTACACCCTTCACCAGGCAAGTCGCGTCTGTTTTCCTGTTAAATTATTGTCCTGAAATCAAAGCCTAAAGCCTTTCCTATGCGGTTAAATGGAATTATCCAGTTAAGCCGGTGGGACATGGAGCGCATCAATAACGCTCTTGTCTACATTGAAAAGTATTACCGGATACCGATCTCTGCCGATCATCTTTCACTGGAAGTAAATCTCAGTAAAGAAAAATTGCAAGCGGGCATCTATCTAAAGACGGGGCTGACCCTGCATTTGCATGTCCTCAAAGTCCGGATAGAGAAAGCAAAAGAGCTGTTACGGGATACGGACCATCCTGTCAAGTTTATTGCGGCAGCAACCGGGTTCAAGAGAGCCAGCCATTTTATAGATACATTCAAGCGGTTTTATGCGCAGACGCCCAATCAATATCGGATGATGCTGGCGGTGTGAGGGCGACGTTCTATGAATTTGTGCTGCTTACTGCGCAGGACGCGGCATCAAATACAGGTCAGGCTCCCAGGTGTTGGTCCTTTTTAAAGTCAATGTCAAACCCGCCTCTTTTAACAGGAAGGCCTGTTGCTCCGCATGCCGGCCCGTATATACCGGGGCTAAGATCCGCTGAGCTGCAAAAACCTTCCAAAAATAATTCAGGCAGAGCTGGAGGCCGCGAACATAGATCGGCAATTCGGCCTGGCCGAAGTCACCGGTCATCAATGAGATATTAAAATCGTTCTTCTCCAACGTAAATTCATCCCGCAAAGGAGCCAGCGTATTCGATTGGTGGAGCTCTATTTCGAATAATGGGATCTTTCCCAGCCAAACCATGAACGCATGGCTGGTGTCTATTACTTCCAGACTGGAAAACATTTTCTCAAAGCTCTCCAGTGCGGACTGCAGATCTCCCATAGAAGAAGTTTCTTTCTTAAACAGGTCGGCAATAACAGGCATGTCCTTCTTTGTTGCTACATAGAGCAAGACAAGCGATAGTTCGACGCCAGTTTCGGCGAGCGGGTCATTAGGCATAGAGGTTCAATATTGATACCACCATTCAGCGCTTAACCAGGAATACTACAAAGTTTGCTTTAAGGTACTGTCAGGATACGACCAAGAAACACCAGGTCAGAAAGGAATCAAAATCAGTTATCAGCCAGCTATAAATGCAGTAATCAGGCTGAAATATGAATCTGGCGGATAAAATTGCAGAAAATAACTGGTTTGGACAAGTGAAGTTGAAAAAAAACGTAAGTGCC
>JAATFV010000203.1 GCA_015655015.1 Chitinophagales bacterium
GCATTTCAATTATGCTCTCAATGCCAGCCATACCCTTGAATTCGGCTTCAATACCCTGCGCTACCGGCTGCATCCGGGCTCTTACCTGCCCGTGGGCAAACAATCCCTTGTTACCGCTGATACCCTTCAGACCGAACAAGCTTATGAGAGCGCCTTATATCTGAGCGACCGTTATACCGTTACCAATTCTCTCTCGGTGGAAGGCGGCATCCGGTATTCCCTGTACAATTATCTTGGCCCCAGCCAGGTGAATAACTATGCGCCGGGCCAGCCTGTCACCATAGACAACCAGCTCGGCACCACCCGGTATAATTCGGGCAGGTTCATAAAGACCTATGGGGGACCCGAATACCGGCTGTCAGCCCGGTATGTGCTGGGGGACAACCTTTCGCTAAAAGCAGGGTATAATACCCAGCGGCAATATATTCACGCGCTGTCCAATACCACCGCTATGGCGCCTACCGATATCTGGAAGTTAAGCGATCCCAATATCAAGCCTCAATACGGAGACCAGATCTCCCTGGGGCTGTACAGGAATTTTAAAGCCAATACGATCGAAACTTCCATTGAGGTCTACTACAAACATATCCGGGACTACCTGGATTATAAGAGCGGCGCAGAGCTGATCATGAACCACCATATCGAAACCGATGTGCTCGAAACAAGAGGCAAAGCATATGGCGTGGAGCTGCTGATAAAAAAACTGACGGGGAAATTCAATGGATGGTTCAGCTATACCTACTCCAGGACCCTGCTCCGGCAGGATGATCCTAACGCGGGAGAGCTCGTTAACCAGGGTCATTATTATCCCGCCAACTATGACAAGCCGCATGAGGGTACGCTGGTAAGTAATTACCGGGTCTCCCACCGCTTCAGCGTTTCGCTGAATGCCACCTACAGCACGGGCCGCCCTATTACGCTGCCGATCGGCGTATTCTCGTATGCAGGTGCGCAGAGGACCTTGTATGCCGACCGGAATGCTTACCGGATCCCTGATTATTTCCGGACCGATTTCTCCATGAACATAGACGGCAATCATAAAGTACATCAGAAGACACATAATTCCTGGACGATCGGCGTATATAATCTCACGGGAAGGAAGAATCCTTATTCCGTCTATTATGTTTCGGAAAATGGCTTCATCAATGGATATAAGCTATCTATTTTCGGAAGCGCAATACCTTTTGTTAATTTTAATATCAGGTTTTAAAGAACGACCCTTATGCGAAGAACCTTCAAAATAATACCTGTAGCTGTCCTGCTGGCGATGGTCATCCCCCTGCTGCAATGCAAACAACCCTATGTCAGCCCCTATGTCTCGCCGGCAACAGGTTACCTGGTGGTAGAAGGATATATCAGCGGCAACAGTCCGACCAGCTTCCAGCTGAGCCGCACTATCAAATTATCAGGGGATACGACCAATCCCGTGGAAGATGGCGCCAGCGTGCAGGTGGAGGGAGATGATAATTCGACCTATCCCCTTACCGGCCGGGGAGGCGGTGTATATAATACCGGGACGCTGACGCTTAACGCCGGCACGAATTACCGTCTGCGCGTCCATACGTTGTCCGGCGGGGAATATCTGTCCGATTATGTTCCCTTCAAGCCGACTCCCCCTATCGACAGCATCAATTGGATCCGGAACAGCAATGGCGTAGACATTTATGTCAATGCACACAACGATGCCGGCACTACCCGGTACTACCAATGGTCCTACGATCAGACCTGGGAATATCATGCCGGAGAAACCAGCTATTATGAAGTAGTGCCCCACTCGGATCCGATACAAATTATAGCCAGACCCCCTGCAGACCTGGTATATCGTTGCTGGCGGAATAACAGCTCTTCCAGCATACTCATCAACAGCTCCGCCAAATTAGCAAAGGATGAGATCTATCTGCAGCCGCTCACACATATACCAGCCGACGACGAGACCCTCAGTGTCCTCTACAGCATACAGGTACGGCAGTATTCCCTGACCGAAGACGGCTATAATTTCTTAAACCTCATGAAAAAGAATACCGAATCCCTGGGCTCTATCTTCGACGTACAGCCTTCCGAACTGAAAGGTAATATTCACTGCCTGAGCAATCCAAAGGAGCAGGTGATCGGTTTTATCAATGCCGGGACCATTCAGCAGCAGCGGATCTTCATCAGCAGCGCCCAGGTCTTCCCGTGGAGATATTTTTTTACCTGCCAGGCAAAGGATACGATAGTAAATAACAACCCTGATGATCTGAAACATTTTTTCGGGGGCGGAACATTTATACCTGTAAGCATGCATTATGGTCTGCTCGGATTTGATGGGTGGACCGCCAATGGACCTTATTGCGTAGACTGCAGAACACAGGGAGGTTCCAATATACCGCCTGTTTTCTGGCCCAACTGACCATTCATTAAAAAAATATTCGAATGAAATACAGCAGCCAGACATCCGGCTTGCCTTTGGCCCTCCTCCTGCTCTCCCTGGCTTTCGCCGGCCCGGCCCTTGCACAGGATGCACCCCGCGCGGCCGGTGCGACTCCTGCCGCCAGTGTGACTCCCGCAGCCGATGTGACTGCTACAGCCGGTGCGATTCCCGCCGCCGATGCGATTCCCGCGGAACTGGAAAAAGAAATGGAGTTATACCGCCTGCAGCACCTGCAGGAGAAGCTGTATGTACATACAGACAAGGAGTTCTATCTGGCGGGGGAGATCTGCTGGTTCAAATTGTACAATGTAGATGCCAGCTTCCATCATCCGCTGGATCTCAGCAAGGTGGCTTACCTGGAATGGCTGGATAAGAACAACAAGCCTGTTCTGCAGGCGAAGGTGGGCCTGCGCCGGGGACATGGGGACGGCTCTCTCTATTTACCGATGACCCTTCGGTCGGGGAATTATAAATTGAGGGCCTATACCAGCTGGATGAAAAATTATGGTGCGGACTGGTTCTTTGAAAAAAGTATCACCGTGGTCAATGCCCGCAAGTCGGCTGAAGTGCCCGTTGCGGAACCGCCTCTGCAATATGATCTTGTTTTTTTCCCGGAAGGGGGCAACCTCGTGGAGAACATGGCCAGCAAAATTGCCTTCAGGGTTACCGACCAGTATGGACGCGGCATTGAATGCACGGGGATGGTGACGGAAGACGACGAAGATACCATTGTCCGTTTCCGCCCGCTGCGATTCGGGATCGGCAGTTTTGTACTGACTCCCAGGCCCGGTCATCGCTATCGTTCGACCATCCGGCTGGCCGATGGCGCCGCGATCAGCAAACTATTGCCCGTGGCCTATAAAGAGGGGACGGTCATGCATGTATCCGGGGAAGGAAAGGATCGTATCCGGGTGGAGGTACAGTCCACCGAAATCTCCGGAGGGGAAGCAGATCCAAAAGTCTACCTGATCGCACATACCCGGCAATCGGTCAAATTGGCCGAAGCCGCCATCATAAGAGATGGCAAGGCCAGCTTCCTCATAGACAGGAGCGTGTTGGGAGAGGGCATTTCCCACCTGACTGTTTTCAACAGGACTAAACAGCCCGTTTGTGAAAGGCTGGTCTTTACCTATCCTTCCCATCGCCTGAAGGTGACTATGAATACCGACCAGGAGAGTTATGCCACCCGGAAAAAAATAAACCTGCAGGTCAGCTCTGCCGGCGCCGGTAACCAGGCGCTGTTGGCTGACTGCTCGCTTTCGGTATACCGGTTGGATTCCTTACAGGGCGCCCCGGCCGCCCACATAGAGAGTTATTTGTGGCTCAGCTCCGATCTGAAGGGAAAGATCGAATCCCCCGATTATTATTTCGACCATCCGGAAGATGAGGAGGCGATGGATAATCTAATGATCTCCCATGGCTGGAGAAGATTCCGATGGGAGGAAGTGTTGCACCCTGTCAATCCTTCTTTCGAGTTCCCTCCGGAATATAATGGGGCCATCATCACCGGCAGGATCGTAGATGCCCGGACGGGAGCGCCGGCAAAGGAAGTACAGGGTTATTTTTCCGTACCCGGAACGCGGACACAGTTTTCCTCGGCTATCAGCGATGAGGCAGGCAGGGTGGTATTTGAAATGAAGGACTTTTATGGCTCCCGGGAGGTGATCGTACAGACCAACCCGCTTATTGACAGCCAGTTCAGAGTGGATATCACCCCAGCATTCCCGGAGTCTTATACGGATGTCCCTTTACCCCCTTTTATACCCCCTGTAGGATATTCTGAGACATTGACGGACAAGAGCGTGGCCATGCAGGCGCTGAACAGGTATGCCGGTGAAAAATTAAAGTCTTTCCATTTTCCCGCCGCTGCCGATACCAGTGTATTCTATTACAAACCGGATTATACCTATGCTCTCGATGACTACGTGCGGTTCACTACCATGGAGGAAGTCATGCGTGAATACGTCGTGCTGATGCTGGTCAAAAGGAGCCATTCGCATTTCCATCTGCCTCTTTTCAACGTCCCTACCAATCAGTTCTTCGAAACCGATCCGCTTATTCTTTTGGATGGGGTGCCTGTTTTCAATATTGATAAGCTGATGGAGCTGGACCCGCTTAAGATCAGGAAGCTGGATATGTTGCACCGGAGATATTTCCTGGGAGGAACCGATTATAGCGGGATCATGAACTGGATCTCCTACAAAGGAGATCTGGCCGGTTATACCCTGGATCCCAATGCTACCGTACTGGATTATGAGGGCCTGGAATTGCAGCGTGAATTTTATTCTCCTTCTTATGAGACGGAGGAGAAGGCCGCCAGCCATCTGCCCGATTTCAGGAATGTGCTCTACTGGTCACCGGTCATTCCAATGGATGCTCAGGGTAAAGGGGCGCTCAGCTTCTATTCTTCAGATATACCTGGTCACTATGCGGCTGTATTGGAAGGACTTGCTCCCGATGGGACAGCGGTGAGCGGCTTTCTGCGTTTTGAAGTAAAGTGAGGTAGGGGGGAATAAACTCCGGAGCGGAAGGCCGGGAGCCTGCAAGGGCCGAAATGGCGATGAAAATAACGTAGAAGTGGAGGAAGTGAGATAAACCCGCTGCCTCCTGCCGGAGAAAGCGGAGGGCTTCGTTCATGTGCTTTTTGATCGTAAGTTTGGAAATGCCTAATTGTTCGGCCACCTCATCATAGCTCATCCCATGCTCCCTGACCAATACAAAGACCTGTTTTCTTTTAGGCGGCAGGCGATTGATCAGCGCGACAACCTGCCTGTTCAGCTCCGCATTGGTGAGTCCATTCTCGGCAGCGTAATTCACCAGCTGATCTTCCTCTACGTTCTTAAATGTTATAATAGACGCCTGCTTCTTTCTTACCTGATCAATAATAGTATGCCTGGCATAGGTGAATAACAGGTTCTCGATGCGTGTAACATCTACCTCTCCGATGTGTTCCCACAATTTCATATAACAGTGCTGGAGGATATCTTCTGTCTGATGGCGGTCTCTTGTATGTTTTAATACAAAGGAATACAACCTGTCTTTAGTGGATTCGAATAATCGGTTGAATAATGTATATGAGTGGAATGTAGACATAGTTCAGGAAGAAATGTAAAACTACAAAGTCTCTATTAAGTAAATGTTAAGGCTGATCAGTTTCGCCCGTATTACCAAATTGTTAATCCATATGAATCTTATCCGGACGACTACTACCCAAAATGACCGGCGAACGTAAACACATGTAGCAAGACCTTATCATTTCATACAAACAACTAACAGATGGCTACGTCCGTAAATAAATCGCTTGTTTTACAATACTTCGGAGGCCTGTGCACTCCGGAAGAAGCCAGCCTGGTAGAACAATGGCTCCGGCAGGAAGGGAACGAAGAACAGATGCAGGAATGGCTGTGGGAAGACTGGCAGGCCACATCCGGTAAGATACCCCCGGAGGCGTCATTACGGGTAAAGGCAAAAATAGAAGAGCAGATAGCGTTCCGTCCTTCCGTATCTATTAAGCGAAAACTCTATTATAGCGCCGCAGCAGCGGCGATCCTGGCTCTTGTCATCGCGGGTTATCTTCTTTTACTGCAGGGCCATTCTCACGAGACAGCTGGCAGATACGCAACAACCTATCGGGATAGTATTTTCAATAAAGGGGACCGGCCTTATAAAGCTAAACTGGCAGATGGATCTACTGTCTGGCTGAACACAGGCGCCGTCTTATATATCGCCGATGATTTTGGTAAAACAGAACGCCGGGTAAAAGTAAATGGCGAGGCTTATTTTGAGATCAGACAGGATATTGCACGCCCATTTTATACCGAGGCAGGAAATATTACCACCCATGTGCTGGGAACAGCCTATGATATCGAAGCCTATCCTGCGGAAAAAGAAGTGCGGGTGTCCCTGCTTCAGGGCAAGGTAGCCGTTCGTTCAGCGGATACTACCTGTATGTTATCTCCCGGTCAGATGTTGTCTTATACCAGGCAGTCGGGAAATATGCTGGTTGGATCCGTTGCCACTTCGGACCCCTCCGCATGGATAAAAGGAAAGATCGTTCTTAATAAGATAGCGCTTCCGGAGGCGCTGGACAGATTAACACGGTTGTACCATGTCCCTATTCAGTACAATTACGGGTTGATAAAAGAGAAGGTTATCACCGGTGAATTTGACCGGGATACTTTGCCCGTGGTATTGCAATCCATCTTATTTGTTCACAATTTAAAATTCAGTGTAATGAGGAACGGGGGATACAGGATCTATTAACGGTTCAGGCGGCTCTTACTAAAATAACTATCAATAAAATTATGAAACAAAAAATTTACGCTTTATTTCTTAGTCTCACCCTGCTGTCCGGCCTCCGGGGAACAAGGGTGATGGCACAGCATTACGGCAAGCTCACTGAAAAGATCAGCATCAGCTTTACACATTCGGACGCCGACGAAGTGATCCGTGCCATCAGGGCGCAATCCATATATAGTTTTGTGTACGATCCTTCGGAACTGAAAAAAATTAAGATCGATGATATGAAGTTCGACGCGACTCCGCTGGGTGATGTGCTCGACTATCTTCATCGTTCGAAGGAACTTTCTTTTTCCGTGAATAATAAGACCATTTCCGTCCAAAAAGGGGCAAAAGAGGATAATCGGAAAATCATGGAGGTCTCCGGAAAAGTGGTGGAAGCAGCCTCCGGGAACCCTTTGCAGGGAGCTACGGTGAGAACGACAGGAGGGCATACGGTGCAAACAGATGTGAAGGGCGGATTTACTATAAAGGTGACGGAGAACAGCCTGCTGACCATATCTTATGCGGGTTTCCAGACAAAGGAAATAACAGCCGGCGATCAGGCTGATATGCTGGTCAGCCTTCAGCCTGCCAGCGGCAACCTGAACGAAGTGGTAGTCGTTGGTTATGGCACGCAGCTTAAGGAAAAGATCACCGGGTCCGTAGCGACAATCAGCGGAAGCGAAATTCAAAAATCGGAAGTTGGCGCCTTCACCGAAGCAATGGTGGGCAAGCTGCCCGGTGTGCAGGTTAGTACCATCACCGGGGCGCCGGGCGCCGCTCCCTCTATCCGGGTAAGGGGTACCGGCTCCATTACCGCAGGGAACGAACCTTTGTATGTTGTCGACGGATTCCCGTTGGGAGAACAGGCTTTGAGTAATTTCAATATGGACGATATCGAATCCATCAGCGTCTTAAAAGACGCTTCCGCCACATCGATCTACGGTTCAAGAGGGTCCAATGGAGTTATCATCGTTACTACAAAAAGGGGGAAGGGCGGAAAACCGAAAGTATCGCTTAGCTCCTATATGGGAGAACAAAAGATCACCAAAAAGATAGACCTGCTTTCACCGGATGAATTTGCCGACTTTGCTATAGAGGCGCGGAATAATGCCTGGGTATATCTTGGGCATAGCGCCAGCGATCCTAACAGCGTCCGGTCTCCACTTTACCAGATCTCTCCGTATCTCTATGACAAGAAAGACTGGGTGAGAACAGACTGGCAGAACGAGGTTTTCCGGACGGCCCCGATCTCCGATCATCAGCTGTCGGTCTCCGGCGGATCTGAAACTATTAAGTATCTTCTTTCAGGAGCGTACTTTCAGCAGGATGGCGTCATCAAAAACTCCTATTTCAAACGTTATTCGCTGCGGGGCAATATAGATGCCCAGCCGCTCAAAATTTTGCATCTGAGCGGAACTTTCAGCACCGCTATCGTGAATAACAAAATGGCGGATGATCAGGGGCAGTTTAATAACGGGATCTTAGGCACTGTTGTAAATACTCCGGGGATCTATGGTACCAGGAATCCGGATGGCAGTTATCCTTCTTTTGTGGGGTTTGGCTACGGGGTGTCTGAAGTCGTCAATCCAATGACATTTATTAATGAGGATAATAACAGGAATGATCAGAACAGAACGATCGCCAATCTGGCGGCTGAATTACAGCTGATGCGGGGATTGAGCTTTAAATCCATGGTGGGATTCGATTATAACAACAGCGTCACCAATGACTTCTTCAATAGCTATATGGAAGACCTGCCCGCCAATCCGGGACAGGTGAGGGAAACGGCGCCGGCCACCGGGGGTTACGGCTCACAATCTGATTTCAACTGGTTGTCCGAAAATACGCTGAACTATAATTTTAATCTCGGAGCCAAACATAGTTTTGAAACCTTATTGGGATTTACCGCTCAGAAGGCGACTACGGAGACGGTCAGTATCAGCGGGGTAAACTTTCCCAATAACCTGGTGCCGACCTTAAATGCCGGTCAGATCTCGGGCGCCAGCACCCTGAAATCAGAATGGTCCTTACTGTCTTACCTGGCAAGGATCAACTATTCCTTCAGCAATAAGTATTTTGCTACCGCGACCCTGCGCAGGGACGGATCATCCAGGTTTGGGGCGGACAACCGATGGGGGCTTTTCCCTTCCCTGTCAGCCGGCTGGATGTTGTCAAACGAAGAATTCTTTTCGGTGCCATGGGTAAATTCATTGAAGATCCGGGCAAGTTATGGCCTTGCGGGAAATAATGATATCTCCAACTACGGCGCCATCGGGTTATTATCCTATAGCGACTATGTGATAGGGGGAGCCCGGGTATCAGGCATTGCGCCCTCTACCTTGTCCAACCAGGATCTGAGCTGGGAAAAGTCAGCGCAGACCGATCTGGGATTGGAAGCAGGTTTGCTGCACAACCGCATCAACCTGGTATTCGATGTTTACCAGCGCGTCAGTAAAAATTTGTTGCTGGACGTTCCGGTGCCTGGTATCCTGGGGATCACCAATTCACTGGCGAATATCGGAAAGGTCAGGAACAGGGGATTGGAGATTGGTCTAAATACAAGGAATCTCAATGGTAAGTTTAAATGGTCGACTGATCTCAATTTCTCGATGAACAGGAATATCGTGCTGGCCCTTGGGGCCGATGGAGCTCCGATCATATCCAGCACCAGCGGGGACTCGCATATCACGGAAGTCGGAAAGCCTATCGGCAACTTCTTTGGATATATCTTCGACGGGGTTTATAATACACAGGATCAGATCAACAAGCAGGCCCATCAGTCCACAGATCGCCCCGGGGATCCGATTGTCAGGGATGTAAATCACGACGGTCAGATCAGTACGGATGACCGCACGATCCTTGGCAATTATCAGCCGGACTTTACTTACGGGATAGCCAACAATTTCTCCTACGGAAATTTCGATCTGAGCGTAATGCTGCAGGGGGTTCAGGGGGCGGAGATCATGGATCTCGGAATGAGACAATCCCTGTCTATGACCGGAAGGACCAATAACCTGGGTATGGCCAGGGACAGATGGAGGTCGCCGGCACAACCCGGAAATGGGAAAGTATTTAAAGCCATCACGGATGTATATGGAGTAAGGCGGGACGCTTCCAGCTTTTATATGCAGAATGGGTCATATCTGCGGGTGAGGAATATTATCCTGGGATATAATCTTCCTGTTGGGTTGATCAGCCGTGTACGATTGTCGGCGGCAAGACTGTACTTCACCGCTCAGAACCCGTTTACCGTTACAAAATATATCGGGTATAATCCTGAGGTCAGCTCTTACCATAGCGCCCTTACCCCCGGCGTCGATTACTTTAACTATCCCCTGGCAAAAACATTTTCCGCCGGTCTCAATATAACTTTTTAAATACGACAGCTATGAAGCTTGAATTTAAATTTTTGATACTCTTAAGTCTGATTCTGGGAGGGTGCAGTAAAAATTTCATCGCCCTGAATCCTATCTCCAATGCGAACGAGGAGAACTTTTATAAAACGCAGGATGATTACCAGAACGCCATTTACGGAGCCTATGCTTCTTTAAAGAGCGACGGGGTCTATGATGACTATATGCAGCTGGTAGGCGATCTGCGATCTGACAATACGCAGATGGGGACTACGGCAAGTAACCGGTTCTCGTTCCAGGACCTCAATCAATTCGGGGTTCAGGTGACCAGCCCCATCGTGCAAAGCATCTGGGATGACAACTATGCGGGAATAAGAAATGTAAATGCCATCCTGGACAGGATCGGGGCCTCCGATATCCCGGCAGACATCAGAACGAGGATCACCGGGGAAGCCCAGTTCTTAAGAGGGTTGTTTTATTTCAACCTCGTCAGGATCTTTGGTAAGGTGCCTTTGGTGGTTACCTCTTTGAAGACCATACAGGAAGCGTATGCTTTGGGCAGGACAGATACCGCTCTTATCTACAAACAGATCGTGCAGGATCTGACGGCGGCAGAAGCGGCGTTGCCATTAAGTGTTGCCGCCAGCGAGGTAGGCCGGGCCACAAAAGGCGCGGCAGGTGCGCTGCTGGGGAAGGTCTATTTGACCACGCATGATTACACCAATGCCCGGGATGAGCTGAATAAAGTGATCCAATCAGGTCAGTATAGCCTGTTGACGAATTATAGCGATCTGTGGGATGCCACTAAAAAAAATAGTAAGGAGTCGATCTTTGCTGTGCAGTTTATGTCGAGTATCACCGCCTCGACCGGTTCTCCCTTTACGGAAAGGTATTTTCCTTACCAATATACGCTGTTTTCTTTTTCTACCTCCTCGGGAGGCTACAATATACCAACGACAGATCTGATCGCTGCCTATGAAAGCGGTGACGGGAGGAAAGCGGCCTCCCTGCGCGAAAGTTATGTGAGTACCGGGGGCAACGTCGTAACGGGCCTGCAGGGCCGGTTTGAATATAAATTCCATGACAACCCCGTTAAAAATGGCGGGGGAAATGATAACTGGCCGGTATTACGTTATGCCGATGTGCTGCTGATGTACGGGGAAGCGTTGAATGAGATCTCCTTTGAAGCGGATGGTTTGGCTTTTACCTTATTAAACCAGATCCGGGAACGTGCCGGGCTGTCGGATAAAACGTCCGCGAATGCTGATCCAACGCTTCGGATCGCTTCGCAGAATGACTTTAGATTGGCCATGGAGCAGGAGAGGAGGGTCGAGTTCGCTTTTGAGGGACATCGGTGGTATGACCTGGTGAGGACGGGAAGGGCTATTGCCGTGTTGGGGCCAAAGGTCACCGGAGGTATTGTGCCGGCTCAGCTGGTGCTGCCGGTCCCGTTGAGTGAGATCGATGTGAACCCGGGGAAGATAGATCAGAATGCAGGGGCGAAATAGATAGAAGCCGGCGACAGAGGCCGGTAGAACATTGCCGATTAAATATTAATAAATGAAGAAACTTACGATACTTTTCTTATCAGGATTTTTTTTAGCTGGCGGGGTGCAGGCTCAGGATAAAATTGCTGAGCCTGCCAGCAAGCCGGTTTTTCAGGTAGACTTCGCCAATCCTACTGCCGACAAGCCTCAGTCGAAGCTGTGGTACAAAAATGGCTGCTGGTGGGCGATCCTGCCCCGGTCCGGCGGCCCTTCCTTATGGCAGCGTACCGGCAATGGCTGGAAAGAACATCCTGAAGTCAATAAGGCGTTATCCGGGGTGCCGGGTAGAGCGGATGTATGGGCCGACAGGGAAGGTGTCACCGCTGTGGGCGTAACTTCCGATTCTCTGGTGGTGTTTCGCCTTGCGGCTCATAACCCGGATGGCGTTTGGAATGCCAGGGTGTTGGCGATTTTGAAACCGCCTGCCGGTAAGAATGGCGGAAAGGAAAATATAGAGACCGCCACGATCGCCCGGGATGGCAAGGGGGAATGGTGGGTAGCCGCTGATGGGACCCAAACGATCTACACCTGGCATTCTGCCGATGGCAGGTTATGGAGCAAGGCCATTCTCTTAAAAGATGAGGTAAATAAAGACGATATCAGCGTCATTACTGCCCTGCATGGTGCTGTTATGGTGACCTGGTCCAACCAGGATGAAGAGGCCGTACAGTTCCGCCTGCATATCGACGGCCATGCTGAAACGGACTGGGGGCCGCAAGGAATAGTAGCAGCCGGGCACAAAACAGCCGATGATCATCTGCATACGGCGCTGACTCCGGACGGAACCGTATGGTTAGTCAGTAAGAACAGTGTTGACAGTAACGGTTATCCCCAGCTGGCGCTGCGGGTGCGTCATCTGTCCGGCGGTTGGAGCAATTTCCCCTATGCGCCGAGAACTGCCGCGGCGGAGCCCAGCCGGCCTGTGATCATGGCGGCCCCTGACGGATCTTTGCTGGCGGGACATACTATTTATGACAAGACAGACCGCAACCGCGACCGTATTGAATTCGGAAGGATCGATACCACGGCTGCCGGGATCCTGGTCAATAAACGGGTTGTGATCCTTCCGGCGCCAGAGCTGCATGCCAAAGTGAATGATTGTACGGTTTCCAAAGCTCCTTTTCCAGTCAATGGGCCCTGGATCGTTCTGGCTTCGGATGGGGAGGGTAGGGTGTATGAGGTGGATTTGCACCAATAGTCGCCCCCCTCAGTAAGCCGGCGGAGGGGTGGCCACATCGCAGGAATAGCTGATAGCTATAGAATTATAAGAGTCCAAGCCGAAAACAGGCCTGAAGGCCCCCTGGAATAACGTTGGCAGCCCGTATGCATTATAACCGGCAGGGGATTGCGGCTCCCTTTCTTTCGGCGCTTTAGGATTGTTCCTGCTAAAGTCCCCATAAAATAACTGCCAGGCCTTGTTGGTTTGGTAAATATTCACCTTATCGTCGTATTCCAATCCGGGCACGACCAGGTTGCCTTTCCTGTCATAGGAGACTTCATAAGTGCTGGAAGGGATGCTGGGATCGGTATAATAAGTCAGGAATTTGACGGGTCTGCCTTCTTCATCCAGCTGCATTTTTTCTATTCTTACGGATAAGCCCGGAACATGGGGGGGATTGGGATCGTTAACATTCCCCTGGTATTCATAAATGGAATCGATAATTACCCGGGACGAAGGATAGGTATACCTGGACCAGCTATACACGAATGTTTGTCCCGGATCGGTCTGCAACACATCGGAAAGCCGTCCTTTCTTATCGTATCGCCAATGAAGATCCCGTCCTATTCCAAACTGAAGACCGTCCAGCTGGAGTAGTTCTACCGGGTTGCCGGCGGCATTATAGCTGAATTGAAAGTGGATCGCATCATCCTGAACCAGCGATTCTATCCTGCAATATTTACCCACGTCGGAGGGGTGCTGTTCGATATACTCACGTACCTTGGAACAGGCAGACAAAAAGAACAATGCCATAATGAGGACGATGGTCAATATGGGGTGGAGAACTTTTTTCATAAAAGCAAGTGTTTTAATGGATGATAAAAGGAGACAAGGATCCGTATGTGCACCGGACCGGGCAAAGATCGATGGGGTAAAGGAGGGACGGAAATTGATAAGTGAGTTCAGCAGTAAGGCGGGGTGGCAGGAATTGCCAGGTAAAGGTAAGAGATAGATAGGAGAAAAAGAACCGTGAAAACACCCGGATTATTATACCGTTGAAATCATTTACCGGAGGGTAAACGGATGTTTTTTCCGGACACCATAAAAATGCTGTTCCCCCTGTAATGTATCGTCTCCGGGTATTTGGGTGAGGGAGCCACATGGGCCTTGACTACCTCGAAAATGAAGAAGTTATAGGTTTTAATTAATTTCCGGTCATGGATACGGCATTCAAAATTGGCGAAACATTCTTCTATCAGGGGCGCTTTCACTTTTTCCGCTTGTTGGGCCGTTAAACGGAATTTTTTAAACTTGTCGGTATCCGCACCGCTGCAATTGCCGATGCTCACCACCGTTTTTGAAATGTCCCGCGTTGGGATATTGATCACGCATTCCCCGCTTTTATCGATTAAGCCGAAACTGTAATTGGCGGATGTGATCATGCATCCGATGAGCGAAGGGGTGAATTCAAGTATGGTATGCCAGCCCATTGTCATTATATTCTGCTCGCCTTTATAAGCGGAGCTGACCAATACGGTCGGACCCGGTTCCAGGAAACGACGTACGTCGGAGACAGGGTAGTCTTTCTTTTTGAACTTTTTCATGCTGATAGGTTTTCCCCCTGACCTGGGGTATTTCGTTTATTCATAACTGACGGATATTTTGGAAAACTGGTGTTTGCAATTTAATCTATATTTATATTTGAAGTATATTATTCAACTCCATTTTTCTGAGTATAAATTTATGAAACTTATTTTATCTGTTTTGCTGCTCGCCGTTATCGGTTTCAGGGCCTTTTCCCAGGAGAAAGCCATCTTGTTGTATCCCGACGGCGTCCCCAACTCGAAAACAGCACCCGACGGCTATGTGGAAAAAACAGACCCGCATGATTGGGTCTTCCGGGTCACCCAGCCCAGGCTGATCCCGTATTTCCCGGAAAAAGGGAAGGCCAACGGAACGGCAATCGTTATTTGTCCCGGCGGTGGTTATGGGGGATTGGCGTCCGGTTATGAAGGCAAGGACGTAGCAAAGGAATTCGCTAAGATCGGCGTCACGGCCTTTGTATTGTTGTACCGCTTGCCCAGCGATGAGATCATGGTCGACAAATCGATCGGCCCGTTGCAGGATGCGCAGGCAGCTATCCTTACCATTCGCCGGCATGCCGCAGAATGGCATATCGATTCCTCTAAGGTCGGCATTATGGGGTTCTCTGCCGGCGGTCACCTGGCTTCGACGGCCGGCACGCATTTCGACCGGTCCCTCATCGAAAATAAAGAGAACATCAGCGTGCGGCCCGACTTTATGATGCTGCTCTATCCCGTTATTACGTTCGGCCAGTATACGCATGCCGGTTCAAGAGAGACACTCATCGGTAAAACGCCGGAGGAGCAGCAGATAGACCTCTACTCCAATGAAAAACAGGTAACGGCCAATACACCTCCCGCCTTCCTGGTCCATGCCGAAGATGATAATGTTGTGCCGGTACAAAATACACTGCAGTTCTACGCTGCACTCCTCAAAAATAAGGTCAGGGCAGAAATGCATCTCTTTCAGGAAGGAGGGCATGGCTTCGGAATGAACAATCCCAAAAACAAAGGGAAATGGCTCGAATGGGGCGCCGCCTGGCTGGAAGAGAACGGATTCATGACCTCGCCTTTTAAAAAGAAAGTGTAAATTCACAAAAAATTGTCGATATACATAGTCTAAATATGAACGCAGAGCCGCAAAACGTACTGGATTATCGTGGTGACAATACTATCTTCCTGGTCTGGAATTTTAAGAAGGACCAGGAGATCACAGCCGTCTTTCAAAGGCTTTGTGCATTAGTTATCAATCTTAATAATTCAGGCGAGA
>JAATFV010000027.1 GCA_015655015.1 Chitinophagales bacterium
ATCTGACCCCGTACCATTTCATCCAGGTAATAGCCGATCAAACTTCCCTTTAAGGCGGCGGAGCCGGGCAGATTATCGATCAGCCTGGAAAGGAAGAACAGATCGCTGTTGGAGCCGCTGCTGTTGAAACATTCCCCGATGGCGGTGGCATCGACCAGGAAATCAGGTTCGAGGATGATGAGTGAATCGAAAGTCGTGCTGAACTGGTTGGTCGTTCCCGGTTGAGGCTGGAGATGTTGCAATTGCAGGATGGTATCTTTGGTCAGGAGCTTTCTAATGGCGGTCAGGTCGTAAAACGCTTGCTTTTTAATATAGATGATCACCTCGCCGTACAGTTCCGTCAGATCATAGGCATGGAGGATAAAATACGGGGTTTCATTTTCTCCGGATAATTCCGTCCAGCTGGAGCACAGCACTTTGAGATCCCTTAAAGCTGTATAATTTCTCCTGGGGAATAAATTGGAGAAATAATCCGGCGAAGGCGGCACATTGGGGATAGAGGAGGAGAGCGACTGCTGACCAGGGGTGCCTGTTTCCCGGACAGTGGCTCCCGACACCAGACCTGCTATTTGCTGAAGAAGAAGAATGCCCTGCTGGATGGCCAGGGAGGTGACTTTTTTCTCATCCCTTTCTTTGATAAATCTCCTGAATGCATCGAAGTTCTTCTGGGTCTCCCCGGTCAGCTTTAAGGTGGAAAGAAGGTAGCGGAAACGGGCATAGAAGTTTCTGAATGCCAGTTCTTCCGCGTTGGTAGCGGCTTTGATCAGCTGATCGAATAATTTGCACAACGCGGTAAAGCGATCGCTTGTTTCAGCGCTGGAAGTCCGGATGATCTCTAATCCGGTTAAAAGTTTTTCCGCTTTGTCGGGGTGCAGCATATTCGAAAAAGCCAGATTTAGAAGGCTGTTCTCTAAGCTAGCAATAAATTTATGAAAATCCTTACGGTTTCCTTTTTCGTCTGAGCTGTATCGTGGAATTTTCCGTTAAGCTGCTGCTCATAAATATCTCATAACGGTGCCTGCCGTCTGTGACCACCATCAGGGCTGTATTGGGCGGGTATTTACCGAGGTTCTCGGCGAACATACTGATCTCGGTATCATTCAGGGTGCTGTCGAGGCGGAGATATACCGTTAAGGCTTTGGATGCCAGCATCTGGTGTGTCAGCACTACCCGTTTGTTGACAAACACCGAAATGCTGTCCCCGTCGATCTCCCCGTTATCATAAAAACTTAAGCGGACGGAATCTGATTCTACTTCCAATACCTGGTTAAGGACAGCTTTCCGGGTGGTGAAAGATTCGACGATCTTTTTACTATCCTCCTCATCTGCCGGTTTGATGGTTGCCATTGCGGTGGGATCATCGTGGATGGTTGCAGAACTATCGCCTGCTGCCGTGGATTTAGCGCTGTCGGGGATCGAAATAGCCGGTTTCACAGCAGGCGCGGGAATATTTTCTTTTGCTGCGGCGGTCTCTTTCGATGAATCTGCAGGAGGGGGGGCTGGCGGGGGCGTACCGGCCGTTGCCGGCGTAATTCCGGCCGGAGTCACGCCTGCTGTTGCGGGTGTTGTGGTTGTCGGGACGGATGATCTTTTGGGTGCGGAGGGAACGTCTTTTTCCGGTGAACCAGCTGCGGCGACGGTGTGGTCGGTTTTGGCGACATCGACGACAAAATCATCCTGTTGTGGTTTCCAGATCTTTGTATCGGTGGGTCCTGCCAGCAATACACTGTCCTGTTTCTGTTCGGTCCGGTCCAGGGTATAGTTCACCTTAAGGTCGGGACACATATATTTATAGCGCTCGTCGTGATAAAAAGCGCCTTTCAGGGAGCTCTTTACCCTGGAATTGATAATAACTGCTATAAAATTAGTGTTGCAATCAATGCTGTTCACCGTGGAATTGGAATTGAAATAGATCACGGGGATATTCTGGATGATCACTTCCCTTGTTTTGGGATTATAACGGCCATGAACGAAGAAGCTCTGGTATTTGTCCCTGAAATAATAGCTGAATATCCCGTCGACGCGGTTCCCTTTCTGTTTGAGCACCAGCTCAGTCAGATAGTTATTGTGCATTCCGGCCATTTCCACATCTGCTTTCCCATACCAGGATCCGGTAGCGGTTTGTGCGGACAATCTATGCGCTGCTAAAAGGCAGAATATATATAATAATCTTTGCATCAAATAGTAAGAGGACGATACGAAGACGAAGATAATATAACCAGTACGAACCGCGAAATCAGCTTCTTACGATATGCCTTACCTGGAAATGCAACCGCTTCTGAAATTCAACCTCTAAAACAAAAGTGAAATTTTCGTGCCAGTTTTGGCTGGCGGGGAGGGTAATGGCGTGATTATCATGTGTTAGCGGAGATTTGCGTCTTTTTTCGGCAGATTCTTCTTTTCGGGCAGATTCTTCTATTATCTGGCACTCAAACGCAGATTTACGGGATCAGATTCCTTATAACGTTATTACGGCCTGTTGAGAAATCTTTTGATTTCCTTTTGGGTATCCCTTGTTTTCAGCGTTTCTCTTTTATCGTATAGTTTCTTTCCCTTTCCAAGCCCGATCTCCAGCTTGGCATAACCTTTTTCATTGAAGAATATGCGTAATGGGACAATGGTATATCCCTTCTCTTTGATCTTATTTTCCAGCTTCCGCAATTCCTTTTTAGTCAGGAGCAATTTGCGGTCATGTACGGCTGTATGGTTATTGGACGTACCAAACCGATATTCAGCAATATGCATGTTCCTCAGCCAGAGCTCTCCCTGGAAGAAAATACAAAAGCTATCTACAAAATTTACTTTCCCGTTCCGGATGGATTTTACCTCCGTTCCAACCAATACCATCCCTGCATCGTATTTGTCCTCGATGAAATAGTCGTGATAGGCTGATCTGTTCTTTATCTCGCTGCTCATAAATAATCTCCCAATGCCCTTGATCTAACCTTTCAATAAGGTCATTACAGTGGCCAATTTTTCCTTCAGATCTTTCCGGCTTACGATAAAATCGAGAAAACCATGCTCCAGCAGAAATTCGCTTCGCTGAAAACCTTCCGGCAGATCTTTTTTGATAGTTTCTTTGATAACACGGGGACCGGCAAAGCCGATCAGCGCTCCGGGTTCCGCGATATTGAGATCGCCCAGCATACCGAAAGAGGCGGAAATTCCTCCGAAAGAAGGATCCGTCAATAAGGATATATAGGGGATCTTAGCATCCGTCAATTGCGATAGCTTGCCCGACACTTTTGCCAGCTGCATCAGTGAAAAAGCGCTTTCCATCATCCTTGCCCCGCCGGATTTGCAAATGATCAGCAGGGGGGCCCGATGGGCCACGCAATAGTCCACCGCCCTGGAGATCCTTTCTCCCATGACACTTCCCAGGGAGCCGCCAATGAATTCAAAATCCATACAGCCGACGACCATATGATGCTCTTTTACGTTTCCGGCTGCTACCCGGATGGAATCCGTAACATCGGACTTCGCCCAGGTCTCTTCCAGGCGTTTTTCATATGATTTCAGGTCTGTGAAATGCAGGAAGTCTTTGGAGCGGATATTCTCGTATAATACTTCATACTGATTGTCATCGAACAGGATCTCAAAGTATTCGGAGCTGCCGATCCGGTGATGGTGGTTGCATTTGGGACAAACGAACAGGTTTTCCCGTAACTCAGTGACCGTACAGATATAATTACAATTCGGGCATTTTGTCCACAGCCCTTCAGGCGTCTCTTTTTTTTCAGCAGTGCTTGTCAGAATACCTTTTTTGATGCGCCTGAACCAGCCGCTCTTGCTTTCCTCGCTTTGTCCTTCATCGCCGGCCAGGTTTGCTTCAAAATCATCTTCTTGTTTCATGCGTTTATATTTGTCTTTTTAATGGTCGCATGGGATTCACCGCCATATTTGTCTTTTTAATGGTGGTTCAGCTCATGTGTTTCTAATTTGTCATTTTATTTGGTCACATGGGTTTCACCAGCATAGTTGTCTATTAATGGTGGTTCATCTCAGGTGATTCTTACTTTTTATTAATGTCTTTTTAATCCGTCATTCTCAACGTTGAGACTTTGTTTTTGTTTTATTACTGTCCGGTTGATCGTCACTTGAGCAAATCTTGTCCTTTATAACCGGCCAATAGAAATATTAAGTACGAACCTTTACACTAGACAGGATGAAATTTCGTTTTTATCCTGATCTCTGCTCTGGTCGTTTTCAATGATTTTCAGCGATTTTCAGGCGGCTAATATACAAACAACGGCGGTTTAAATGAAATTTGAGCGTACGGCCTGCTTTATTACGGGCTTTAGAGACCTTCCATAGATCGCAAGTGTCAACGCTTTGGGGCTCAGCAACAAAAAAGTTAAAACAAAATAATTTTGAAAGCATTCCTGTGCTATTTTTGCGCGGATAGCGCAGAATCGGTTTCATTCTCAATAATAGAAGTTTACTTATGAAATGGTCTGAATTCTTTACTTCCTCCGTAGGCAAAAAGTTCGTAATGGGTCTCACGGGATTATTCCTGATCTCTTTTCTTGTAGTACATGTCGGTATCAATGCCTGTATCTGGGCGAATGATGGAGGGGAAATGTTTAATAAGGCAGCCCATTTCATGGGAGCAACTGTCGTGATCCGTATCATGGAAATAGGATTGTTCGCCGGGATCTTTCTTCATATGATACAGGGACTGGCCCTGGAATTTCAGAATCGTAAAAAAAGAAGCGTGGGTTACCAGGTGCCGATGGGCAACAAAGGCAGTAAGTGGTATTCCCGTTCCATGGGGCTGCTGGGCACCATCATTCTTATCTTCTTCATCATTCACTGGAAGCAGTTCTGGATACCTTCCCGGTTCCAGGATATCCCCGAAGTGACGATCAATGGCGTCGCCATGCATGATGTATTCAGCCTGATGAAAGATACTTTCACCGAGCCCTGGGTAGTTATAGTATATGTACTGGCTTGTATCTCCCTGGCGTATCATCTGCTCCATGGGTTCCAGAGCGCCTTTCGGTCGTTGGGCGTGCATAACAACCGTTACCTGCATCTGCTGAATGCTGTAGGGATCGGATTTTCCATCGTCGTGCCGCTGGCATTCGCCATGATGCCTGTCTCCATGTACCTGGAATGGGTGAAATAGCTCCGGGCGCGGGCAAACAGTTTAAAACAAACAGAATAAGCATTAATTATACATAATCGGTAGTCATGTTCAACTCAAATATTCCTGTCGGTAAGTTAGATCAGAAATGGGAAGACTATAAAGGACACGTGAAGCTGGTCAATCCGGCTAATAAGCGCAGCCTGGAAGTGATCATTATAGGAACAGGACTGGCTGGCGCTTCCGCTGCGGCTGCCCTGGGTGAGTTAGGATATAAGGTAAAGGCATTCTGTTTCCAGGACTCTCCAAGACGGGCGCATAGCATCGCTGCCCAGGGCGGGATCAATGCCGCCAAAAATTACCAGAATGACGGGGACAGCGTATTTCGCCTGTTCTATGACACGATAAAGGGGGGAGATTACCGTGCCCGGGAGGCTAATGTGCATCGCCTGGCCGAGGTCAGCGCCAATATTATCGACCAGTGCGTAGCCCAGGGGGTTCCCTTTGCCCGTGAATACGGAGGTCTCCTTAGCAATCGATCCTTCGGAGGCACCCAGGTACAGCGTACCTTTTATGCGGCAGGGCAGACCGGCCAGCAATTGCTCATCGGAGCCTACCAGGCCCTGGAAAGGCAGATTGCCCTGGGAAATGTTGAAATGCATACCCGGCATGAAATGCTGGATGTGGTCGTCATCGATGGGAAGGCCCGGGGTATTATTGCCCGCAACCTCATCACCGGCGAGCTGGAAAGACATTTTGGGCATGCTGTCCTGCTCTGCAGCGGCGGTTATGGCAACGTCTTTTATCTTTCGACCAATGCTATGGGCAGCAATGTCACCGCTGCCTGGAAAGCACATAAAAAAGGAGCTTATTTCGGCAATCCCTGTTTTACGCAGATCCACCCTACCTGCATACCCGTCACCGGAGACCATCAGTCCAAGCTGACCCTGATGTCGGAATCCCTGCGTAATGACGGGCGGATCTGGGTGCCGAAAGCAAAGAACGATACCCGCAAGCCCGCCGATATCCCCGAAGGGGAAAGAGATTACTACCTGGAAAGAAGATACCCGGCTTTTGGTAACCTGGTGCCCCGCGACGTGGCTTCCCGGGCTGCAAAAGAAAGATGTGACGCAGGGTATGGGGTCGGCTCTTCCAAACAAGCCGTTTATCTCGACTATGCGGCCGCCATTGAAAGGTATGGAAAGATAGAATGCCGCAAACATGGTATCGACAATCCCTCCGCCGAAGAGATCCGCCATCATGGGGTAGAAGTGGTGAAAGAAAAATATGGCAATCTCTTCGACATGTATAATAAAATTACCGGGGAAGACCCTTATAGTACGCCGATGCGGATCTATCCCGCCGTTCACTATACGATGGGCGGCCTATGGGTGGACTATGAGCTGATGACCACTGTGCCCGGCTTGTATGCACTGGGTGAGGCTAACTTCAGCGATCATGGCGCCAACAGGTTAGGCGCTTCCGCCCTGATGCAGGGACTGGCAGACGGATACTTCGTCATTCCCTATACGGTCGGTAATTACCTGGCCGACGAGATCCGCACAGCGCCTATTCCCCTTGATCATCCGGCTTTCCAAGCGGCGGAAAAGGTCGTATCCGACAGGATTCACCAACTGAAAAATATCAACGGCAAACAAAGTGTGGAAAGCTTTCACAAGCGTCTGGGCAAGATCATGTGGGATAAATGCGGAATGGCCCGTAATGAAGCCGGTCTGAAAGAAGCCGTGAAAGAGATCCAGGCCCTCAAGGTCGAATTCTGGAGCGACCTGCGGGTTCCCGGGGAGATCGATACGTTCAACCCCGAGCTGGACAAAGCCGGTCGCGTGGCTGACTTTATCGAGCTGGGCGAATTAATGTGCCTGGATGCTCTCCAGCGCCGGGAAAGCTGCGGCGGCCATTTCCGGGAAGAAATGCAAACGGAAGAAGGGGAGGCGAAGAGGGATGACGAACATTTCAGCTTTGTCGCCGCCTGGGAATTCAAGGGGGAGAGTAATTGGGAGCTGCATAAGGAGGCGTTGGAATTCGAAGTAGCACATCCTACGCAACGGAGTTATAAGTAAGCTATTGATAATCAATTGTTGTGCTGCCAAAAGGATAATTAATCAGAGAACAGAGCATTTGAAAGAAAAATTAATCATAAGGAATTTTGGACCAATTAAATCGATTGAATTGGATCTTGGCAGGTTCAATGTTTTGATTGGTGAGCAGGCTACCGGGAAGAGTACGGTAGCTAAGGTATTGGCAATGTGCAGGTATTTCTCTTATATAAACTCAGATATCACAAACGAACATCCTTTCGAAGGAGGACTAATATCTTGGGGTTTGAGCGATGCTCGTAAAGGAGATACACATATTTTCTATGATTGTCAGCATTATTCTTTAACGGTAGACAATCAAATGTTTACTGTATATGGTTATGATCAAGTAGCTGAAAAACATATAGATGATGAAATACCATTTTTAACTCCCAATATTAAACCAAAATCCAAGGAGTTCGAAAATCTTCTGGCGGAACTAAAAAAAATAAGACCAACTGATTTTGAATATTTATCAAGCATAGGTAATTGGACTATTCCAACAAGTTTCTTTCAAAATGATGTGGCGAGGGTTTTGGACAATCCTTTTTATCTGCCTACAGAAAGAGGATTACAATCAGTCTTTTCACTAGGTAAAAGCAGTATCGAAAATATTTCAGATTCACTTTTTAACCAGTTGGCGGGTCTTGACAGGATAGCTCGTTTGTTTAAATCGGATACCTTTATAGAGCCTTTGAATATTGTTTATAAAAATGAACAGGGCAGGGGGTATGTCCGAAAGAATAGCGAAGCTGGATTTTTTAGCATGTTTAATGCCGCAAGTGGCTATCAATCAACTATTCCAGCGGTATTGGTGACAAAATATTATAATGAAATCCGAAAGAAAAAGAAAACTTTTATAGTAGAAGAACCTGAATTAAATCTATTTCCCGGTGCTCAACAGAAATTAATGCAATATCTGGTCGATACAATTATAAATTATGACAATAATATTTTGTTGACCACCCATAGTCCATATACTTTGACCTCACTTAATAATATGATGTATGCTTACCAGATGGGTAAAAAAAATAGTAATCAAACAGAAAGTATAATCAAGAAGAAATATTGGATTAATCCAGACGACGTTTCTGCTTATATGCTTTTGCCAGATGGAGGTTGCGAAGATATATTTGATAGGGAGGAAGGGTTAATTAAAGCAGAAAAAATAGATAAAGTATCGGGAGTTCTGAACGAGCAATTCAATGAATTATTAAATATCGAATTTAATAAAAAATGAATCTAATACTTCCTAAATGTATTGAATACCACGAAGATCGAAAGATATGTGTAGTTACTGAAAAAGGAAAAACATATTCGCTTATTAATAACTCCGGTTTTAAAATAAGGACAATAAAAGTAGATAAGTGTTTGTCTCAGAATGAAGGAGAGAAAAGGTGCGACTATTTAATGGATATAAATGAAAAAGAGGTAAAACGGGCAATTTTTATCGAATTAAAGGGTAGCAGTTTAAATGATGCAGTTAAACAACTTTATTCAACTATTATTTATTTGAAAGATGAATATAAGGATCATCAACTTGATGCACGGATAGTTGGGAGCAGAGATGTTCCGAATCTTGAAAGTACACCCGATTATCGAAAGCTTGCAAGAGAAGTTAAAATAACAAAGGGAAATATTAATCGAGCAACAAATAAAGTTTATAAGGAAAATGTTTAATATATGGAACACAATACGATGAACCTCACCCTGAAAGTCTGGAGGCAAAAGAACAAGAAAGACAAAGGCGGCTTTGTGACCTATTCCGTCAGCGATATTTCCTCGGAAATGTCTTTTCTGGAAATGATCGACGTGCTCAATGAGCGACTGGTAAACGAAGGCAAGGATGAGCCGATCGCTTTCGACCATGACTGCCGGGAAGGGATCTGCGGCATGTGTTCCATGTATATTAACGGGCGGCCCCATGGCCCGTGGGAAGGCACGACCACCTGCCAGCTGCATATGCGGGCTTTTAAAGACGGGGATACCATCGTGGTAGAGCCCTGGAGGGCCAATGCATTTCCGGTGATAAAGGACCTGGTGGTGGACCGCAGCTCCTTTGACAGGATTATCCAGGCTGGCGGTTACATCTCCGTTAATACGGGTAATGCTGTGGACGCCAACTCTTTGCCCATTGAAAAAGAGAAGGCCGACACGGCTTTCGCATCGGCGGCCTGTATCGGCTGCGGAGCCTGCGTAGCTGCTTGTAAGAACAGCTCGGCCCTATTGTTCGTATCTGCCAAAGTTTCTCATCTGGCCTTGCTGCCGCAGGGAGGTCCTGAACGTAAGACGCGGGTAGCGGATATGATCGCCCAGATGGACAAGGAAGGGTTCGGCAGTTGCACTTCCACCGGAGCCTGCGAAGCCGTCTGTCCTAAAGAAATATCGATCACCAATATAGCCCGCCTGAACGGAGAATATGGTATATCGGGCCTTACGGCGGATAAATAGGTATTTTAAGGTTTAAATGTTGAATTTTTAAATTCTTCCGTTTAAAATGGCTGCTGGTTGATTCGAAATTCAGAATTTATAATTTAAAATAGAAAAACCCCCCGTCCGGGGTTTTTTTATGACTATTGGCGCAATACATCGTACCTTTGCGCCTTCAATAAATTACAGCATGCTCAGAGTGAACAATGTGACCCTTTCGTTTGGAAAAAGGGTATTATTCGATGAAGTCAACCTTACTTTCAACAAAGGGTACTGTTATGGCGTGATCGGCGCTAATGGCGCCGGTAAATCCACCTTTTTAAAGATCCTGGCAGGTGAGATCGAACCTACCAAAGGATCCGTGGAGATCACCCCCGGGGAACGCATGGCTGTGCTCAATCAGAATCACTTTGCTTTTGACGAGTTTACTGTTTTACATACCGTTCTGATGGGACATCAGAAAATGTGGGAGATCATGAAGGAGCGGGATGCGCTCTATGCCAAAGCTGACTTTACCGAAAAGGATGGCATTCGTGCCGGTGAGCTGGAAGGAGAATTTGGCGAGATGGGTGGATATACTGCCGAGAGCGATGCGGCAGCCCTCCTGAGTGATCTGGGGGTTAAAGAGTCCTTCCACGAGCTCCTGATGAAGGATATTGCCGGCGCCCTGAAAGTAAGGGTATTGCTGGCCCAGGCCCTGTTCGGCAACCCGGATATCCTCGTACTGGATGAACCTACCAATGACCTGGATGTGGAGACCATCAACTGGCTGGAGAATTTCCTGGCTGATTATGAGAACATTTGCATCGTCGTATCCCATGACCGTCACTTTTTGGATTCTGTCTGTACGAATGTGGCGGACGTAGACCGCCAGAAAATAAAAATATATACCGGCAACTATTCCTTCTGGTATGAGTCATCCCAGCTGGTGGCCCGGCAGATGTCGGACAAGAACAAGAAGACGGAAGACAAACGCGCCGCCCTGCTGGACTTTATCGCCCGGTTCTCTGCCAACGCCAGCAAATCCAAACAGGCGACCTCCCGGAAAAAAGCCCTGGAAAAACTCACCATCGAAGAGATCGAGCCTTCCAACCGCCGTTATCCGGGTATCATCTTTAAGCAGCTTCGTGAGGTCGGCAACCAGATCCTCAATATCGAGAAGCTGGAAAAGAAGGCCGAAGACGGACGTGTCCTGTTCTCCAATGTAAACTTTAGCGTAAATAAGGGCGATAAGATCGCTTTCGTCAGCAAAGACCACCTGGCCCTCACCAGCTTTTTTGATATCATCAACGGGGAGCTGACTGCCGACAAAGGCAAGTATGAGTGGGGAACCACCGTTACCAAGGCCTATCTGCCCAATGACAATACTCCTTTCTTCCAGCAGAAAGACATCAATCTTATGGATTGGCTGCGGCAATATGTTCCGCCGCATGTCACTGATGTGGACGAGCCTTTCCTCCGTGGCTTCCTGGGCAAAATGCTTTTCAGCGGCGACGAGGTCCTGAAAAAGACCAATGTCCTCAGCGGAGGAGAAAAAGTGCGGTGTATGTTAAGCCGCATGATGCTGCAGGATCCCAATGTCGTCATCCTGGATGAGCCTACCAATCACCTGGACCTGGAATCGATACAATCATTCAATGAAAGCATGAGCACTTTCAAAGGGATTGTCCTGTTAACCTCGCATGACCATACCTTTTTACAGACGGTGGCCAATCGGGTGATCGAGCTCACTCCTTCCGGGATCATCGACAGGCTTACTACCTTTGATGAGTACCTGCAGGATGCGCGCGTGAAGCAGCTCCGCGAAGAGATGTATCCCAAGGATATGTTGGTTAAGGTGTAGCCGGGATAGCCAATATTTTATTCGACTGATTCTTCCATCGCGGGACGGAATACTCACGCTTCCGGGTGCGCGCATTAATTATGCACACTTCTGAAATAAATAAAATTCATTTTTTGGTTTTATTTAATTTTACTTTCATAATCGAAGAGGAGGTGTCATATGAGGAAGAATTTCGAACAATTCGTGGTAGCTGTTATCTTTGCATTGATCCTGCCATTGCTCCCCTTGCTGGCTGAGTTCATGAAGACGAATGACCTTAAAAAAGATGCGTTTACGCTCTGCCTTACCTTTTATTGCTTCTGTTTAGCGGGGTCTACTAATTCCTTGTTGACATTTGCGCTGTGCCTCACAATGGGCATTGTTGAATCTTTCAGATATAATGGAAGGAGCATTCAATCTGCTTTACCTATTTATTCGACCCTGGAATTTTATGTGTTTTTGACGGTTTTTATAATACATGGAGAAGAGCGGTTTACCCGCCATTTTCGCAAAGCTGAAAAATTTCTAAACTTCATTTAATCTTTTAGCTATGGAACAATATTCTCAGATCGTTGCACTTATTTTAGGGATCATAGGGGTGATCCATACTACCTACCGGTTACGAAAAGATTTATTTCCCTCCAGGAGACGGCAAGAAGGGAAGTCGTTGGGTAAATCCAGCGATACCACTCCTGTCAAATTCCGCAAGCACGCTTAGGCACGGATGGGCGGGTTTCAAAATTTTCAGACTTCCCCCGCCTGTTAAGGTTCGTATCGGTAGAACGGATTTTTCTCTCGTCTCCCCAGCCGGTAGCCGACCCCTAACTGGGCATTCATTACATGATTACCCACGTTGACCTGGAAGGAGCCCGTAACGCGCTCGTGGGTGAAAGACAGGCTCTGCTGGAAGAAAATCATACCATATTGGGTACTGTCAACCCCTTTATAATGACTGCCTCCATATCCATTTAAGACATCTCCCGCCACCATCAGCTTATAGCCGATCATACCATGACGGACCTTAAAAGCAAGCTCTGTGCTCAGGCCCAGGAGTCCTACCAGGTTATTATTGAAAGTTGCATCGGCGAGGGAATCCGGCAGGGTCTTCCGGAAAGACCAGTAATCACCAAACTCTTTTTCAAGGGTAAAAGATACCCCCACCACCCGCCATTCACTGCCTCTCCCGAAAGGGAGCGCAAAGTCAATTCCTCCGCCGGCGCCATAACCTCCGAAAAATTTACTGTTTGCCTTTAGAATACGCGGCAGCGTATCATAACGGATTGGCGGGCGCCTGTCATTATAATCATAGTTGCCGGTATTATAGGATCCTAAAGCGATATTTGCTCCATAAAAGGCCTGGAAATTTCCAAAATTATGGCTTCGGTGCAAAGACCCGGTAAATGAGAATACATTATCACGGAGCCGGGAATTGGCCCCTCCTTCGGTAAACACTCCGCTGGCGTATGTCGCGGATCTCAGGGAATCCGATTTTAGCGGGATCGTATGATAAGGTTCGCCTGTGGCATGAAATGGGCTTAAAAAATAAGCGTGGTAGGCGCATCCGCTGAAAAGAACAGGGGCTGTCAGCAACAGCAGGTTCAGGAGTGAGGCAGTCGTTTTTTTCATGGTATTGGAATGACAGATGTTCTGTCAGAAGTGCGGGTCCAACGGCGTTAAGGTTTTGCAAAATATGGCATTTTAAGCAATATGCCTATGGGGGTATAATACGCATAACTATTTGATTTTGTCCGATTTGATACAATAAATTCTAATTTTAAGCATTTTAAAGGAAATCATGGGTTGTTGATCTTAAGGCTGCTTATACTTATCCCGCTTTGGTGTGGTGTATTCTGCGTAACGATGGCCTTGCAGCCCCCGGCCAGACCCCTTACGCCGGATCAGTCAAAGCAGGCTGCCGACACCCTGCGGCCTGTGCCCGATACGCTTAAGCCCCGCCAAGATTCATCCGGAACAGCATCGGACTCTTCAAAACCATCTGCTGGCTTTTCAAATCGCAATCCAGACACATTAGGGATAGACTCCCTGACTGTAAATCAGCTGCTCCGTTTTTCCTTAAATCATATTTTAGATTCTTTAAATCGCCTCTCCGATACTTTAAAGCCTGCTCCGGATATGGTTAAGCCAGTTCCGGATACGGTTAAGCCAGTTCCGGATACGGTAAAACCTCGTTCTGACTCAGTAAGAACACTAACAGAACCCTTAAGCAAGGCAGTTCCGGATACATCCAGTTCCCGTTCGGATTCATCGAGACCGGGCCAACTGATTAAGAGTCAGCTGCCTTTTCCGACAGGCTCACCGAATTCCCGGGCGGGAGCCGGAGCTCCGGCTCCCGCCCAGGGAGTGTCCCGCAAAGCCCCCGCTTTCATCCAGGGCCATGCTGCTGCCTCCCGGCCGGCCTTGTCCAATCTTCACCGGAAATATATTCCGATACGCAGCGGACTGATCCACCTCGACTCGACCAGCGTGGTGCCGGGATCTCTTTTAACGAAGGATATCCCCGACAGCGCCTATACCCTCGACTGGGTTAATGCAACGTTATCCTGGCGGTATCCGCCGCGGGACCAGGATAGCGTACTGATCACTTACCGGGCCTTTCCGTATAAATTCAATGCCGTGACCCGGCGGTTTAACTATGACAGCATAGAAAGCTATTTCCTGGTTCATTCCGATGTTTTGAATAACAGATCCGGTCAGGCAGACGATAATTTCTTCAGTTTCGGAAATATCAACTATAACGGGAGCTTTGGCCGCGCCATTACTTTTGGCAATAGCCAGGATGCGGTCGTGACCTCCAATCTTAACCTTCAGATCAGCGGATATCTGGCTGACAGCATCGAGATCTCTGCTGCCATTACCGATAATAATATTCCTATCCAGCCCGATGGCACTACGGCGGACCTGAATGAGTTTGATAAGATATTCCTTCAGTTCAAAAAGAAGACCTGGGCCCTCACCATGGGAGATATCGATCTGCGGCAAAACCAGAACTACTTCCTGAATTTCTACAAGCGGATGCAGGGGGCTTCTTTCGAAACCACTAATCAATTGTCTAAAAATGTTACGAACAAGACGCTGGTTAGCGCAGCCATCGCCAAAGGAAAATTTACCCGCAATATTTTCCAGGGACTGGAAGGCAACCAGGGGCCTTATAAATTAACCGGCGCTAATAATGAGCTCTATTTTATCGTCCTGGCCGGAACGGAAAAAGTATACATCGACGGGCAATTGATGCAAAGGGGAGAGGACCAGGACTATGTTATCAACTATAATACCGCTGAAGTGACATTCACCCCCAACCGCATGATCACACAGGATGCGAGGATACAGGTCGAATTTGAATACGCGGACAGGAATTACCTTAATGTCAACCTCTACCTGAATGATGAAGTTACCGTCAGCAACAAGCTGAAGGTCCGGCTGGCCCTCTTCAGCAACAGCGATTCAAGGAATTCACCCATTAATCAATCCCTGACTTCCGACCAGAACAAATTCCTGAACAGGCTGGGAGACAGCATTAATCACGCTTTCTACCCGGTCGCCAACGTGGATACTTTTGCCGCGGGTAAGATCCTCTATAAAAAGATCGATACCACCTATAAAAATGCGGCCGGATTGGTCGTACATGACTCGGCCTATGTCTTTTCCACAGATCCCTCGACCGTTTTATACAACCTTTCTTTCGCCAATGTAGGGGTGGGTTACGGGAATTATGTCCCGGATCTGAATGGCGTCAACGGCAGCGTATTTCTTTGGGTAGCCCCGGTGAACGGGCAAATGCAGGGGTCCTATGAGGCGGCCCAGTTCCTGGTCACTCCAAAGACACAGCGGATCATGACTCTCGGGGCAGATTACGCTGTTAATAAAAACACGTCCGTCAGCGCGGAAGTCGCCAGCAGTCATTATGATATAAATACCCTCTCTTCTATCGATAAAGGCAACGATGACGGGTATGCCGCTAAATTCCAGTTTAAGAACAGCGCAAAAATAGGGGCGCCGGCCAGGGGATTTCACCTGAATTCCTCCCTGGGCTATGAATATGTTCAGGCCAACTTTCAGCCTTTGGAACGGCTGCGCCCTGTAGAGTTCACCAGGGACTGGGGGCTGGCATTGGCTGTTGCCCCGGCTGATGAAAAGATCTATACGGGCAGCCTGGAGCTGGTTGACAAAAAGCTTAACTCCCTTAAGTACGATATCGCCCGTTATGAACGGGGAGATGGGTTTACCGGAATGCGTAACATCATTACGCACAAGCAGCAGATCAAAGGGTGGAACATCAACGATCAATTGAGCCTCACGACCAGCGACAGCACTAATTATACAGGGTATTATCTGCGTCCGTCCATCGATCTGTCCAAAACGATCTCTTTCTTAAAGAATTACCTTATCGGGGCAGGCTGGTCGATGGAACACAATGAAGACAGGGACAAGATCGCGGATACCGTTACGGCCACCAGTTTTGCTTTCCAGACCTTCCAGGCCTATCTTAAGTCTCCGGAAAAAAATCCCAATCACTGGGGGACCAGCTTTGCCACCCGCACCAATAGCTACCCCTATGGCAAGAACCTGACGCTTGGCGATCGAAGCCAGACGGTCAACCTTTTCGCCGATTTCACGAAGAATCCTCACCACCAGTTCCATCTCAACGCCACTTATCGCAACCTGCAAATCCTCAATAGTAAGATAACAACCCAAACGGCGGATAACAGCATGCTGGGAAGAGCTGAGTATATCGTCAATGAATGGAAAGGGCTGCTGAAGGGGAATGTTCTTTACGAAGTAGGGTCCGGGCAGGAACAAAAAAAGAATTATTCCTACCTGCAGGTCCCGGCCGGCACGGGGCAATATACCTGGATCGATGTCAACAAGGACGGCATCCAGCAGCTGAGCGAATTTGTGCTGGCCCAGTTTCAGGACCAGGCGCAATATATCCGGGTATATACTCCCACCGATGAGTATATCAAGGCCAATTATAACACCTTTAATTACAGCTTTACCATCAATCCCAAGGCGATCGTCAATCCGGGTAAGGGCGCAGCTTTTCCGCGGTTTCTCGGCCGGATGATCCTGCAATCTTCCCTGCAGCTCACCCAAAAACAGCAGGCCAATGGCTTTGTCCAGCTTAACCCCTTTAAGTCCCCCCTGGACGACACTTCGCTGATAACGCGCACGCAGATCCTGGTCAATACCTTTTCCTTCAATCGTTCCGACCCTCATTGGGGATTTGATCTTAGCAATACCCGGAACGGATCGAAGACCCTGCTGACCTATGGATATGAGGCCAAACAGTCTGCCGAGTGGAGCCTTCGTACAAGGCTGAACCTCAACCGGGCCATCTCCCTGAATGCAACCTTCCGGCAAGGGACCAATCAATTAAATGAATCCGGATCGAATTTTGACAGCAGCAATTATCAGCTGCAGCAATTTTCTGCTGAGCCAGGGCTCACCTATACGAAGGGCTCTAATTTTCGCATAGGCATAGGATATAAATTAAGCGCTAAAACGAATTCCCCGGAGTGGGGGGGGCAGAAATATACTTCCGGATCTTTTAATACGGACTTTAAATACAATATACTCCAGAGTACTTCCATTCAGTCCAAATTCACCTACAACGGGATTACATATCGCAGTAAGGACGGCAGCAATGCAAGTACCACCTCCTCTGTATCCTATGTGATGCTCGAAGGGTTATCACCGGGAAAAAACTACCTGTGGAGCATTGACCTGACCAAAAAATTAGGCAGCAGCCTGGAATTAAGCCTGCAATATGAAGGGAGAAAAGCCGGGGATGCCAATATGGTTCACACCGGAAGGGCTTCCCTGAGAGCGCTCTTATAAGGGCAACGTTGGGTAGTGGCAAAAAAAATCCGGGAACTTTCGTTCCCGGATTCCCGGTGTTTTTCAGAATATTGTTGATCTTAATGATATCTCTATCCGAAGATGCCGCCTTTCTTCAAGGTGCTGGTGCCTTCTCCGATCTTGAATCCATTATGATAGATCTCGATCTTGTAAGCTCCTTTCTGGAATTCGCTATTTTGTTTCCAGGCGAATTGAACTGATTTGCTCTTGCCGGCTTCAAAGTCTACGGGTACCTTAGCGGTGTATACTTTATCTCCGTCTTCGCGGCTGGTGAAAGTACCAGAGCCAAGAGCGGGTACAGAGATCGGCTTGCCATCAGGACCGGTGATGCATACAAATACATCGGTCTGTCCGGTCTGTGCGATACGATTAGCTACATCAAACCCGATCATCAGCTTATTCACTTTTCTTGCGGTAGTGGTTTCTTTATCTTTACCGTCTTTTCTTTCATGCATAGGCGTGATGGAAATATTCGAAGCGTTGAGCGTAGAAGCTACGTCCACTTTCTTTTCCAGATCCTGCTTGGCAGTGGCGGTGGTTTGCAGATCGGTAGTCAGCTTTTCCTTGTCGGCAGTTAACTGGGTCTTATCCGCGTTCAGCTGTTGGTTTTCCTGGGTCAGCTGAGCCACTTGTTGTTCCAGGCCGCTGATCTTATCATTCAGTTCCTTGATCAGGTCTTCCGCTTTCTTCTTTTCAGCTTCCGTAATATGTTGTTTGCTTAAGATGCTGCGGATCTGGCCTTTCAGCTTGGCTACCTGGCCCTGACCTTCAGCAATAACAGCGGCCTGTTTATTATTGGTGCCTGTTAAAGAGTCTAATCTTACCAGGGCGTCATCGAAATTCTTCTGTAACTGACCTTTTTCGTCCGTTACTTTGGAGATTTGTGCCTGCTGCAGCGTTTGCACCTGCTCCTGTTTGTTGTTATTCCACAGTAAATAGCCCCAGGTTCCCAGGAAGCCGGCTGCTAACAGACCGATCACCAGGTTTTTGTAATCTTTTCTGGGGGGCTGACTCTGAGGAGTCGCTGAGGGGTAGTTGGTTGTCGTACTCATAATTATTGGTTTTCTAAAGTTATAAAATTCAGTTTCTGCTTGAAGAACGTTTTAAGTTCTGCTTCTCCCTAAGTCTAAAACCGTGCCAAAATCATTTTATTGTCTTCAAGCCTTGATTGTTATAGATTTATGTAATTTTACGGACTAAAAAACAGCAGGATGTCGGTTGAAAAAATACTCGGAGACTGGAAAAAAGGCAAGTTTAAGCCTGTTTATTGGCTGGAAGGGGAGGAGGAGTATTATATAGATAAGCTAATGCAATATGCCGAACATGAGATACTTTCTGAAGCGGATGCGGGGTTCAATCTTACTGTTTTCTATGGGAAGGATGCGGATTGGACGGCGGTGATCAATGCCTGCCGCCGGTATCCCATGTTTGCCGAAAGGCAGGTCGTCCTGCTCAAGGAAGCCCAGCAAATGCGGGATATCGACAAGCTGGAAGGCTATATTGACAAGCCGTTGAGCTCTACGGTATTTGTAGTTTCCTATAAAGAAAAAAAAGTAGACGGCCGCAGCAAGCTGGCCAAGCTGCTGAAAGAGAAAGAAAAGGCGGAAGTCTTTTCCACGAAGAAGATGTATGACAACCAGCTGCCGGAATGGACCAGCGAGCTGGTCCGGTCCAAAGGGTATTCCATCTCGCAGAAAGCCCTGCTATTGCTGGTGGACCATATCGGCAATGACCTGAGCCGTATCGACAATGAGATAGACAAGCTGCTGGTCAACCTGGCGGGCCGGAACAGTATTACAGAAGACGATATCGAGCGATATGTGGGAGTTAGTAAGGAATACAATGTATTTGAATTACAGGACGCTTTTGCCAAAAAAGATAAAGCCAAAGCCATCCGTATTATCCAGTATTTTGAGGGCAACCCCAAGGCGGGTCCCATTCAGCTGATCCTTCCTTCCTTGTACAATTTTTTCAGCAAGGCCTATATGACCTTCGGCCAGTCGGCCACCGATGAAAAAGCCATAGCCGCTGCCATCGGGGTCAATTTTTATTTTGTAAAGGATTATATGACGGCCGTCCGGAATTATAAATATGAGGGGATTGAGAACGGCCTGTTATTGCTGCACGCGTATAACCTGAAAAGCATCGGGGTGGGCAGCGCCGGCACGGAAGATGCCTCTCTTCTGAAGGAGCTGGTGGTGAAGATCATGGCGTAGGGCCCGGAGCTATTTTATAGCATCGTCATCGCATTTCCAGCGCCGCCATCGCATTCTCTTTGTCCCGGGCCAGCTGCTCTTTCAGCGCGTCCAGACCGGCAAATTTTTGCTCCTCCCGCAGGTGTTTTTTTACGAATACACGAAGAGTACGGCCATACAGATCTTCATTCAGGTCAAATATATTAACCTCGATCGTTCGCCCGGCGCCGTTCACGGTAGGGCGCATGCCGATATTCATCATTCCTTTCCAACGGGCGGTACCTGCTGAATGTAAAGAAGTTTCAAAGGAAACCGGTTCCTCTTCCTGTACTGTTTGCTTTTCATCTTCCTTCGCCTTTTCCTTTGCATCCTCCCCGGCAAAACTGTTCTCGTCGGGAGCGATCTCCACTTCTACCGCATACACCCCATCTCCCGGGATCAGCTTCTCCGGATCGGCAACCTGGAGATTGGCTGTCGGATAACCGATCGTCCGGCCCAGTTTCCTGCCTTCCATTACCCGACCTGAAAAAAAGAAGTCGTAACCCAGCAGTTGATTGGCCGTTGTTATATCAGCCTTCCCGATAGCTTCCCGGATGCGGGTCGAGCTGACGGAAACGGCGTCTAACAAATGCACCGGGATCTCCTGAAGGAGAAATCCCTCCTGTTTGCTGAATTCTTCCAGCAGGTGATAATCTCCCAGACGGCCCTTGCCGAACCGGTGGTCATAACCGATAATGATCGTATGAGGATGGAATTTTTCCAGCAGGAACTCTTTTATATATTGCTCGGCGGTGAGTTGCGAGAAAGCTTCTGTAAAAGGTACGATCACCAAATAGTCCACCTTTTTCCAGGCCAGCAGTTCGATCTTTTCATCGAGGGTATCGATCAGCCGGATGGGGGCAGCCGCGCCATTTACTACCTTCCGGGGATGGGGGTGGAAGGTGATGATCACCGTCTCCCCATCAATCCGGGCTGCCTCCTGTTGTAACTGCTCCAGGATCTGTTGATGGCCGGTATGCACTCCGTCAAAAGTTCCTATTGTAATAACGGCACGGCGAAAATCAGGTAGCTGGTCTGTATTTCGGTATATACGCATGGTGAAAAAGGGCCTTGAAGGCCCGGAATTTGATTGATCGGTGCAAAACTAACTGATTAATAGATAATCATATCAAATGGAGCATTTTAACTTACGAAACGCAAATTTTTAGGTTACTAAATGTACGTTTTTGTACGGCAAAGTTTACCTTCGCGCCCTATGTCACTTTACGCTCAACGGGGGGTCTCCGCCCAGAAAGAAGATGTTCATAAGGCAACGGAAAAATTGGACAAAGGACTTTATCCCAATGCCTTCTGCAAGATTTATCCCGATTACCTGGGAGGCGACCCTGCCTGGGTCAACCTTATGCATGCGGATGGGGCCGGCACCAAGAGCATCCTGGCCTATCTGTACTGGAAGGATACAGGGGACATTGCTGTCTGGAAGGGCATTGCCAAAGATGCTGTCGCCATGAACCTGGACGACCTGCTTTGCGTGGGTATTTATGACAACCTCCTGTTTTCCTCCACAATCGACCGTAATAAAAGGAATATTCCCGGAGACATCCTGGAAACGATCATCAATGGCTCCCAGGAATTTTTTGATGAATTGAAGGCATTCGGGGTCAATATTCAATACCTGGGGGGAGAGACGGCCGATGTAGGAGATGTAGTCAGGACGATCGCCGTCAATGGCACCATGACTGCCCGGTGGCCAAAGGACAGGCTCGTTACCAACGATAAGATCCAGGCCGGCGATGTGATCGTTGGATTTTCCAGCTCCGGGCAGGCGACCTATGAGACGATGTACAATAGCGGCATCGGCAGCAACGGTCTCACCAGCGCCCGCCATGATGTATTGCACAAGACTTATGGCGCCCGCTTTCATGAATCTTATGATACCAGTCTTGATGACCAGGTAGTTTATATCGGACCGCACCGGATGACCGACATAGTAGAGATACCCGCCTCCCAATTCCAGGCAGGCCATCCTGCCGGTTCGGCTCCGTCCGGAACCTCCGGGCCGGTCACGATGGATATCGGACAGCTGCTGCTTAGCCCTACGCGTACGTATGCGCCGTTATTGAAAAAGCTGCTGACCGAACAGTTCGATCAGATCCACGGACTTATTCATTGCAGCGGCGGTGGTCAGACCAAATGCATGAAATACCTGCCAGGCAATTTCAAAGTTATAAAGGACAATCTCTTCGAGGCTCCCCTTATTTTCCAGCTCATCCGGCAGGCTTCCGGCTCTGATAACCGGGAGATGTACCAGGTTTTCAATATGGGCCACCGGCTGGAGATCTTCACCAATGAAGCGGCTGCCGGAGATATGATCCGGGCAGGTCAGCAGTTCGGGATCGAAGCGAAGATCGTCGGCCGTGTCGAAGCTGCCAGAGAGAAAAGCCTTTTGCTGAAAGTAGGAGAAGAGGAGATCGTTTATTGATCTCCATAATTCACGATCCCCTGTAAAATATTCCTGGCGATTATTTCCTGGTTCTCCTCACGGGAAATGAATGTCCGGTCTTTCGGATTGCTGAGGTATCCGCATTCTATCAGAACAGCGGGCATCCTGGCGGTCCGTAACACATAAATTTCTGTCGTCCGGATCAACTGTGTGCAGCTTGGATATACGTCCTTCATAACATCGACCATCGCTGATCCCAGCAGCGAACTCTTCCGGAATTGGACGTTTTGTTGTGAAAGATATACCTGGAATCCCCGGGCTGTATCGCTGGCATCGTCGTTATTGATATGAAGCGAGATAAAGAGATCAGCATGATGCTCATCTGCAAAGCTGGTTCGATAGCGCAGCCCCTCTTCTTTCGTGGATTTACCGCCGGGCATGATGTCCTCATCGCGGGTCAGCAATACATTCACATTATAGGCAGCGCTGAGCTGCCTGATCTTTTTGGCTATCGCCAGCGTCAGATCTTTTTCCTGAATGTCATTGATGACGGCCCCCGGATCGAAACCTCCATGTCCCGCATCGATGACTACCGTCAGCGTTTTGGATGGAGGCCGGATACCGTAATTATTGTCTTTTCTCAACCGGATGGCGAAGGCGCAGAACAATAGAAATAACAGAGGGAGGACCATGATCCGGCTTAAGTGGCCGGGCCGGTTGTTTTTTAATTGAGTGAGCATAGTAATACGTCGTTTTAAATGGTTATGGAAAAAAGAATTCACAAGGGAAGAATGGTGATTTCCGATGGACTGCCAGACCAGTAATTCCGCATATTCATACCGGTCGTGATGGGATACGGCGTACCGGTCGGCCAGGAATTCATGTGTGGCTTTTATCTCCTTAAGAATGAGATGGAAAAAGGGATTCCACCAGCAGATCATGCGAAGGACCGCCAGGTACAGGATGTCGAGGGTGTGCCCCTGTCTCACATGATATATTTCATGTCGGAATACCTGTTTGCCCCGGATGCTGTCCCTGTCCAGCCTGTCGTCCCAGAAGATCTTTTGGAGAAAGGAAAAAGGGGTTCCCGGTTCGGCGGTCTGATAGACCAGTATCCCTTCTACTTTTTCATGGGGGTATAACCGTGATATTCTCCGGATATAACAGAACGACCGGATCAGGCCCCCTAAGAGCAGGGCCGTTATCCCCAGATAGATCCCATAGGCGAGGGCGGGGCCATTGAGAAATTCCTGCCAGGTGTGTGGTGAAGTATTCCGGATCACAGACTCGTTCCAATGGCCGGCGGTCATTTCATGTAACAGCCGGAAACGTGGAGAATGTTGTTCCCAGGCAGACAGGCTCCGGATATGAAAATTGATCAGGGGCAGTATCAGGGAGATTGCCGGAATCCCCAACAGGTAATAGCGGGTGTACTGATGGAATGGTCTGTTCCGGAGCCAGCACCAATAGTAGCCATAGAGCAGGCCGGAAATTAATAATGTTTTGCCCAGGTACGGAAGAAGGTTGTCGGGGGAGAGAAAGAGAATATTCATGGCTGGGAGTTTTTGGATGACCGGATCTGTTGTAATAGATCTTCCAGCTCCTGCAGGCTCAGCTTATTATCACTGACGAACTGGGATATCAGCCTGGCAGGCGACCCTTCGAAATAACCTTTTATCAGCTGGTTGGCGCTCTTTTTACCATATTCTGCTTTGCTGATGCGCGGCTGATAGCAGTTATTCCGGCCCTGCACCTCGTATTCTACATACCCCTTTTCCACCAGTATCTTTAAAAGAGTAGCAATGGTATTGGAATGCGGCTTGGGTTCAGGAGTCTGGTCGATAATATCTTTCAGAAATCCTTTACCCAGTTTCCAGAGTACCAGCATCACCTGTTCCTCTGCTTTTGTAAGCGGCTTGTGTATGCTCATAATATTGGTATAACTATTTTCTTAGTTATACTGCTAATTTATAACTAATTTTTTAGTTGTATTACTTTTTTTATCTTTTTTTTAAAAGAAAAAACGACTTTTTTGGGGGGAGCCCAAACAAATTCTTTTCACAAATGTTAATAAATTGCCAAAGTCAATGTCTGCACATCATCTGCATCGGGTATAATTGCATTGCAAAGGGGCATAACAGTTATCTTCGCGTCTTAAAAGCTTAAAAATTGGGTTAAAAGTTTTCAATTTTAATCCACAACATTATGAATTTCCAACTTCCATGACTACTTTTGCAGACGGTTCTGGACGGATTGACAATTAAATTTCAAACATCTTTTTGTTTATAACATTCTTTTTGCATCTTTCCGTGAACTCTCTCTGCCTAGTTATTGTTAATTGATTATGTACCCGACAATCATTTTGTCACCTTTTTATTATTAGATATGAGGCAACTCAAAATTGCTACACAGATTACGAACCGTGACTCCCAGGCGGTTGAGAAGTACTTGCAGGAAATCTCCAAGATTCCCATGATCACTCCTGAAGAGGAAACGGTCCTGGCTCAGCGGATAAAGATGGGCGACCAGAAGGCATTGGACAAGCTGGTTCAGGCTAACTTACGTTTTGTGGTCTCCGTAGCAAAGCAGTATCAGCACCAGGGGTTGTCGCTGAGTGATTTGATCAACGAGGGCAACCTCGGCTTAATTAAAGCGGCACAACGCTTTGATGAGACCAAAGGTTTCAAGTTTATCTCATACGCCGTATGGTGGATCCGCCAGTCCATCCTGCAAGCGTTGGCAGAGCAGGGCAGATTAGTCCGCCTGCCTCAAAACAAAATTGGCACCTACAACAAGGCTAACAAGGCCTACATGGCTTTCGAGCAGGAACATGAAAGAGAGCCCAGTACGGAAGAGTTAGCTGAATTATTGGAAATGAGCGAGACGGAAATCAACAACATTTTCCAAAGTAATACCCGTCACAGTTCACTCGACGCCCCGGTACACGAGGCTGAAGACGTGGCCATGGGAGATTTATTGGAAGGTGGTGATGAGACAGATGATGACGTGATGAAGGATTCACTGCGTGCGGAGATCCGCAGGGTACTGAAATCACTCAGTCCCCGCGAAGCGGAGATCGTAAATGCTTATTTCGGCCTGGATGGCGAAAATGGGGTTACCATTGAGCAGATAGGTCAGAAATACGATCTGACGAAGGAACGTATCCGTCAGATCAAGGAAAGGGCTATTAAGCGTTTGCAGAAAGCCCGTTACAGCAATGCTTTGAAAGCATACCTGGGATAATCCCTTGCATTATATTCATACTGTATTTTCTATCCAATAAGAAACCCGGCATATAAACGCCGGGTTTCTTATTGGGGGACATTGCGGGCCTTTTCAGCCGGGATGCCCGTCCTGTTCTTCATCTCTTTAACATCTTATTCACACCCTATCAAACTGGTCGTATAAACGACATTCTCTTTGCTGATTAAGCTTTACATTTGTTCTCTTTAAATTTTTGATAGCATGGAGCCAATCGTCAGTGAAAAAGTGCATTGTTTAATCATAGGTTCGGGTCCCGCAGGATATACGGCTGCTGTATATGCTGCCCGCGCTAATATGAAGCCGGTCCTTTATCAGGGGATTCAGCCGGGCGGCCAATTGACCATCACTACTGAGGTAGAGAATTATCCCGGGTATCCCGATGGGGTTCAGGGCCCTGAAATGATGGTTCATTTTGAAAAGCAGGCTACCCGTATGGGAGCGGATATCCGCTATGGATTGGCCACTAAAGTGGATTTTTCCACCCGTCCGTTGAAAGTCTGGATCGATGACGAAAAATTGATCGAAGCCGATGCGGTCATTATCGCCACCGGCGCCACTGCCAAATGGCTGGGCCTGGAGAGCGAACAACGGCTGAATGGCTACGGGGTCAGCGCCTGTGCGGTATGTGACGGGTTTTTCTTCCGGGGTAAGGAAGTGGCCATTATCGGGGCCGGAGATACGGCAGCCGAAGAGGCCCTGTACCTTTCCAAATTGACATCTACCGTACATATGCTGGTACGTCGTGATAAAATGAGGGCATCCCGCGTCATGCAGGAAAGGGTCCAGCAGACCCCCAATATCAAAATATATTGGAACAGCGAGGCGGATGAAGTCCTGGGTGAGAGCAGGGTAGAGGGCCTCCGGATCCATAATACGAAGTCCGGAGAGAAGACTACGGTCCCTCTCAGCGGCTTTTTCGTGGCGATCGGCCATCAACCTAACTCAGATATCTTTAAAGAATGGCTGGATCTGGACGAGGCTGGTTATATCAAGACGGTTCCGGGTACTTCAAAGACGAATATTGAAGGCGTATTTGCAGCCGGTGACGTACAGGATAAGATCTACAGGCAGGCCGTAACGGCAGCCGGCAGCGGTTGTATGGCAGCCCTGGACGCTGAAAGATATCTGTCCGCCAAAGGCCTGGCCTAAGGCAGTTTAAACTATTACCATGGTCACCGTTCAATTACACAATCTGATCTTTTCGGGGCATCACGGCGCTATCAAAGAAGAATTGACGACGGGGAATACTTTCGAAGTGCACCTGGACGTAATGTATGACGAAAAGGATCGCCCTTTCGAAAGCCTTGAAACGATCGTTAATTATGTGAATTTGTTTTCCATTATCAAACAAAGGATGCACCAGCCGTCCCCGTTACTGGAGAAAATAGCAGACGAGATCATCCGGAAGATCAAAGAAGTTTATCCCTTTATCCGGGAAATGACCCTCTCCATCTATAAATTGCAGGCGCCCATCGGCAATTTTCAAGGTAAGGCCGGGATTTCGCTGAACAGGAAATTTGAAGACTGACCGGGGCTTTCAGCCGCCGGGCTCCGATCGCCCGGCGTTAGATCTTTTTCCCCTTCCATCGCCCGCTCCGGATATACAGGAAGGAGAAGATGAAAGTGGAACACCAGTACACCCACTCGGACATCCATCCATAAAGAATGGGCAGTTCCCGGAGTTCCAGCACAATGTAGCTGTAACAGCAATAAAAGACCATCGTGATCAATTCTATAGCCAGGTTGATCCGGGTATTGCCCGTACCTGTAACGGCATTTAGCCAGATCGTGGCAAAGGACATCATGATCAGGGCTGAAGAGATTACCCGGATAACGGGAATAGCCGCATTGGTAAAGGCCGCATCCTGCCCATATACTGAGAGGAAGGCCTGCGGGAACAAATTCAGCAGGATGGCGACAATCGTTGCAAACCCCAGACTCAGCTTCAGGATCTTATAGATCAGCTCCATCACCCTGTCTTCCATACCCTGGCCGATAATATTGCTCACCATAGCATTGGTCGTGGAGGCAAAAGCCCAGGTGAAGACCCCGAACAGCCCGAAAATATTACGCATGGTGTTACTGATCGCCAGGGCCTGCCGGCCATGATGCTCCACCAGGATATAAAAAAATACCCAGCTAAGGATGGCAATGGTATATTGAAAGATCAGGGGGGATGATTGAGCCAGGATGAGCCGGACAGCTTTCGCGTCGAACTCCCAATGCGTATATAATTGCAGATCCTTGCTGACGCCCCTGGCGTTGATCACCATAAAGACCACCCCCATGCCCGCTGCTTCGGCGACGATCGAGGCGATGGCTGCTCCATTGAATCCCAGGGCGGGCAGGCCAAAATGGCCGAAGATCAGTCCATAATCCAGGAATATATTCACCACTGTTTCCGCCAGCGTCCCATAGACGAGGAGCTTACTTTGATTGGTCCCTACCAGCAGAGCATTGCGCATCTGGTAGATATACAGGAAGGGGAGTCCCCAGATACGGATCCGAAGGAACTGCATGGCTTGCTCCCGGAGCGGTTGTGATTTCAGGGAAAAAGACAGCAGGGCAGGAGCGACGAAATAAGTCAGCAGGATACCTGTAACCGCCAGACCCAGCGCAATGATCATCCCCTGGGAAAAAAGCCTGCCGATCTCTCCGATCCTTCCTTCTCCCGCCCTGCGGGCGATCAATGCCTGGAGCCCGTTATTAAGGCCCTGTCCGACAACAGCAAAAAGAAGATAATAGACGCCCGTGATACCTGCGGTCGAAAGGGCTCCGGCATCTTTATCCAGATGTCCCAGGAAAATATTATTGGTAATAAAATTGATCTGGGGGACCAGTATGGCAAGGCTGATCGGCAGCGCCATGCGCAGTATGCTCCGGTTGCTGATCGTTACTTTATAGGTCTTCGTATTTTCGGTGGCCGGCATTTTTGAAAAAGAGGGCAAGATACACGGTTTCAGGTTCCTGGTTTCGGATTTCTGGTTATTGAAACCAGAAACTTTTAAGTATTATTGCACAACCGACAAATATGTTCAAACCAGCTTTCCAGATAGAAGTATCAGATATAAAAGACACGGACCTGCTTCAGTCACGCCTGCTTGTGGAGGTCAACACCCATTCGTTCAGCTATGTGCTGCTCAATCAGCGGAACATGAGTCCCCTGGTGGTAAAGTATTATCAACTGGATCATGCCAAAGAAAGGCTCCTGACAGAAGTTCTGCATGATATATTGCAGGAAGATGAATTGCTGCGACGTCCCGTGAAAGAGACCCTGCTTGTCTATAATTTTCCCGAGAGCAGCCTGGTGCCCGAGCCCTTATTCAGCCCGGACACTAACAAGGAAATTATAGATACCGTTCATGGCGATCTTCACAAAGGACTTATTCTTACGGAAAAGATACCCTGGTGGGAGCTCTTTAATGTGTATCGCATTTCTCCGGACCTGCACCAGCTGCTGCAACACCAGTTCACTGCCGGAAAATACTGGCATTACTATAGCCTGCTCCTGAAAAGCTACAAGATGTTCGATTCCGTCGAAGACCGGGACAGCCTTAAGGTGATCTTCTATGCCGACAAAATGGTAGTGCTGGTCATCAAAAAAGGCATCGTACAGCTCATGCAGACCTTTTATTACCAGGATACAAAGGATGTAGCGTATCATTTATTAAACTGTTGCCACCAGCTGGGCATCAACCAGGAGGAGGTCAGACTGCTGGTAGGCGGCCTGATCGACCGGCAATCGGCCCTGAGCACGGAGCTGCATAAATACTTCCTGCAGATCTCCTTTGAAGAGATCGACGAGAGTATCAAGGTCACAGACGAACTAAAGGAGCTGCCCCTGCATTATTTTTCATCCATTCTCAAAATGGCAGTATGCGCATAATCGGAGGTGAGCTGGGAGGCAGGAGGGTGAATCCGCCATCCAAAATGCCCTATACACGGCCTACGACCGATATAGCAAAAGAAGGGCTGTTCAATATTCTGGAGAATAACCTCGATCTCCCGGGACTGAAGACCCTGGATCTCTTCGGAGGCACGGGCAGCATCAGCTATGAGCTGGCATCCCGGGGAGTAAAGGATCTCACTGTGATAGAAAAAGATCCCGCGATGTTCGCCTTCATTCAGAAAAGTGCGAAAGAGCTGGGACTTGAGAGCTATTATAAGGTGATCCGCATGGATGTATTTCGCTTCCTGGAACAGTGCGCCGAAAAATTCGACTTCATCTTTGCAGGTCCCCCTTATGCCCTGACGAACATTGATGATCTCCCGAAAAAGATCATAGAACGGCAATTATTGAAAGAGAAAGGATGGTTTGTCCTGGAACATACCCCCCGCAATGATTATGAAGGCGCTCCCTTATTCGTCACCCAACGAAATTATGGCACGACGGTATTCTCTATTTTTGTAAACAAGACCTGATTCTCCGGCGCCGGATCATGTGTCATCCCCGGGCAGGTCAACTAACCATGTAACTATGCAACCGATTTTCATCTCCGGGATCGGAACCGACGTCGGTAAGACGCTGGTCGCCGCCATCATAACAGAAGCTTTACAGGCTGATTACTGGAAGCCTGTACAGGCTGGTTATGCCGAAGGTACGGATAGCGAATGGGTGGCTGAGCGGATCAGTCATCCCCAGGGCCGGGTATGGCCGGAAACCTACAAGCTTTCCTTGCCTGCTTCCCCTCATATTGCAGCCCGGCAGGAAAAACTGGAGATCAGCCTGGACCGGATAGCCGGCCAATGGACAGCCGAATCTGCCATCAGGGCCGGTCATCTCTCCGATTACCTCGTCATCGAAGGGGCGGGTGGCTTGCTGGTGCCACTCAACGAAAAGGAATTTGTGCTTGACCTGGTGAAGAAGCTCGACGCTACCGTCATCCTGGTAAGCCGGAATTACCTGGGGAGCATCAACCATTCCTTACTGACGGCCGCCTTGTGCCAATCCCATGGATTAAAGGTTGCAGGCTGGATCTTCAATGATCAATATGGGCATTACGAAGCAGAGATCGCACAGTGGAGCGGTTTCCCTTCCATCGCCTCGGTCCCTTTTTATAAAGATCCTGATACGGAGTTTATCCGGGAAGAGGCGGGGAAAATGAAGACTTCCCTGCTGGCGGCAATCGGATAGCGTGGGCCCGCTTATTCGGCCTGCATGGTATAAAGACGGCTTCTGCCGGGTAATTGGTCGAAAAGAGCCTGTTCGGATCGGTTAAAACATGCGTTTATGACATGTCTTCAGGAATTTGACTTATCTTTACAGTAGGGATACCCCCCTACATCGGCCTTTCCGCCCGATACCGAACAATCATATGAATTTCAATTTTCCGCTGTTAAAGCCCGTTCGCATCCTCTTATTTCCCCTATCGCTTATCTATGCCCTCGTCGTCCGGATACGTAACTGGTGTTATGACAGGAACATCCTTTCATCCTCTTCCTTTAATTTGCCTATTATCTGTGTAGGTAATCTGGCTGTTGGAGGCACCGGCAAGTCTCCCATGGTGGAATTGCTGATCAGGATCTTAAAGGACCGGTATGAAATAGCTGTATTGAGCAGGGGGTATAAACGCAAGACCCGGGGGTATGCGCTGGCCGGTGCTTCCTCCACCGCGCTGGACATTGGGGACGAGCCCATGCAGTTCCATAGTAAATTCCCGGAACTTACCATCGCCGTGGGAGAAGAGCGGATCGTTGCCATTCCGCAGCTGTTGCATGACCGGCCGGGCACCCGTGCCATCGTATTGGATGATGCCTTCCAGCACCGGTCTGTAAAGGCCGGGCTTAATATTCTGCTGACGGACTATTCCAATTTGTTCACCCGGGACTGGTGGCTGCCCAGCGGGGATCTCCGGGATGCGCCGAGCAGCTACCGGAGGGCCGACCTGATCATTGTCACCAAGTGTCCGGAAGACCTGGCGGAGAGCGAACGCCGTTCTATTATCCAGGAGATCGGTCCCCTCAAACACCAGCAGGTATTTTTTTCTGCCATTCAATACGGATTGCCGTATCATATTACGAGGGGAACTGACTCTGCTGCCGGGGGAAATGTTACATCTGATCCGGGAGGAAAAGATATTTCTGATTTGGGTGGAAAAGTTATTTCTGGTCCCGTAGGAAATGTTACTGGTCCAATAAAGGATAACAAAACCAACGTTACCGGAAAGGCTGGCGTAGCGGCAACTGTAGAGATCGACGATAAAATGGAAGTATTGCTGGTGACAGGTATCGCCAATCCGGGGCCCTTGAAAAAATGGCTGGACGAAAGAGCGGGAGCCTATTATGAACTGGCCTACAGTGATCATCATATCTTCTCCATCGACGATCTGAACAATATCACCCGCCGGTTCAATGGTATATCCTCCGGTAATAAGATCATTCTCACCACTGAAAAAGATGCGGTGCGCCTGGTCAAATTCCGGCAGGAGCTGGAAGGCTGGCCCTTTTATGTCCTTCCCATCGAACCGCGATTTTTATTCGATGACCAGCCCCGTTTTACTGATTTAATTGTTACATTCATCACCAATTTCTCTGCCGCCTCCGGAACGAATCTGCCGGGGCAGGCGCCGAAAGAGAACGTTTAAACACAAATACAGGAGATCTATATCCTACAACATCTAAAAAGAAGAATATGAGCGAGAGCAGAAATAGAAACAAGAAAAAGAAAAAACCGGACCTTAATGACGCTAACTTATACAAAGGCCGTCTGGACGTTACCCGTTCGGGAATGGGTTTTGTCATTGTAGAAGGCAGAGAGCAGGATATCCTGATCCGGCCTTCCGATTTTAATACGGCCCTGCATGGCGACACGGTGCGGGTCAGGGTACGCAATAGCTCCGGCAAGAGCGGCCGTGTCCAGGGAGAAGTAGTGGAAGTGGTGGACAGGAAGCAAATGGAATTCCTGGGACATGTGGAGCTGAGCCAGTCCTTTGCTTTCTTTATCGCAGATACGGATAAGCCTATGCCGGATATCTATATTCCCCTTTCCAAGCTCAATGGAGCCGTCCATAACGACAAGGTCATTGTCCGGGTCGTGGAATGGGAGAAAAATAAAAAACCTCAGGGAGAAGTCATACAAGTCCTGGACAAGGGCGATGAGAACGACCGCGCCATGAAAGAGATCCTGCTGGAGAATGGTTTCCCGCTCTTTTTCCCGGAAGAAGTAACGGAAGAGTCCGAAAGACTGCCTGACCTCATCGCAGCCTCCGAGATAGAGAAGCGGAAAGACATACGGAATATCCTCACCTTCACGATCGATCCGGTGGATGCAAAAGACTTCGATGATGCTATTTCCATCCGGACTTTGAAGAATGGACATTTGGAGATCGGCGTACATATTGCCGATGTAAGCCATTACGTGGAGCCGGAGACGGCCCTCGATAAAGAAGCCTATACCCGGGCCACTTCCGTATATCTTCCGGACCGGGTCAATCCCATGCTGCCTGAAAGGATCTCCAATGAACTTTGTTCCCTGCGTCCGCATGAAGACAAGCTCACGTTCTCCACTATCTTCCAGATGAACCACAAAGGGGAAATAAAAAATCACTGGATCGGGAAGACGGTTATCCATTCCGATCACCGCTTCACCTATGAAGAGGTGCAGGAGATCATTGAACAAAAAACAGGATTACACCAGGAAGAAATAGAAATTCTCAATGATATAGCCCAGCGTTTCCGCAAGCAACGTTTTAAAAAAGGGGCCATCAATTTCTCTTCCACGGAAGTCCGGTTCAAGCTGGATGAAAAAGGCAAGCCGATCGGCATCATGATCAAGGAGAGCAAGGAAGCGCATCAGCTGGTGGAAGAGTTCATGCTGCTGGCCAACCGGACTGTAGCGGAGAGCGTGGGGAAGATCAAGGTGGATAAGAAGCCTGTGCCATTTCCCTACCGGGTCCATGACACTCCCGACAAGGAGAAATTGCTGCCGTTTATTGAGTTCGCCAAAAAATACGGTCACCGGTTCGATACCGAAACACCGGCGTCTATTGCGTCGTCCTTTAACCAGATGCTGGTAGACGTAAAAGGAAGGCCCGAGCAGCATGTACTGGAGCAGCTGGGTATCCGCACCATGGCCAAGGCTATCTATACTACGGAAAATATCGGCCACTACGGACTTGGATTTGAGCATTACTGTCATTTTACATCCCCGATCCGGAGATATCCGGACGTTATGGTTCACAGGATCTTACAGGAATGTCTGGACGAAAAGATTGAAATAGATAAAAAGCTGGAAGCCAAATGCCGGCACTCCAGTGAAAGAGAGCGGGCTGCCATGGACAGCGAGCGGGCTGCGAACAAGTACAAGCAGGTAGAATACATGCAGGAATTCCTGGGAGAAGAATTCGAGGGAGTGATCAGCGGGGTCGCCTCTTTTGGGTTCTGGGTAGAGACCGTTGCTCATAAATGCGAAGGCCTGGTCAGTATTAACAGCTTACTGGAATACGACGATTTCCGGCATAATGAAGCTGACTATAGCCTGGTAGGAAGGCGCAGCGGACGGCAGTTCCGAATGGGAGATAAAGTGACGATCAAAGTGGTGGCCGCCAATCTTACCAAACGCCAGCTGGATTATGAGTGGGTGATCGTCAGCGGCGGAAAATTGGAAAATGCCGTTCCGGAAGAAGGCGTTTTGGCAGAGAGGGGTGTTCCCATACCAGCTCCTGCCCGTTCAAAAGGGAAAAAAGAGGGTAAGGACAAAGAGGGTCGGCGAGGCGACAAGGAAAAAGAAAAAAAGCACCGGAAGAAGAAAAAATAAAGGTATGCACCATTTCGAAGAGTTATCGACGAGTTTTATCGAACGTTTCAACGTACCCCATTTCCCTTCTCATCCTGCCAGCCTGTATGAACCAGCCGATTATTTCCTGGGCCTGGGAGGTAAAAGGATCCGTCCTGTATTATCCCTGATGGGAAATGAGCTTTTTGGGGAAATTGATCCGGATGCCTGGTTGCTGGCCAATGCAGTAGAGATCTTCCATAATTTCACGCTGATCCATGATGATATTATGGACAAAGCGCCCTTACGGCGGGGGAAGCCAACCGTCCATGAGAAATACGGCTCTTCCACGGCCCTGCTCACCGGGGACGTAATGATGGTAGCGGCGTACGATTATATCAGCAGGATGCAGCCTCCACATATCCGGCCGATCATGCAGATCTTCAATCAGGCGGCTAAGCAGGTTTGCGAAGGGCAGCAGCTCGATATGGACTTTGAAACGACCGAACGGGTAGGGTTGGACGAATACCTTTCCATGATAGAATTGAAGACCTCCGTATTGCTGGCCGCCAGCCTGCAGATGGGGGCAGTGCTGGGCGGGGCCGGTCTGGGCAATCAGCAGCATCTCTATAATTTCGGTAAGGCCCTGGGCCTGGCCTTCCAGGTGCAGGACGATTACCTGGACTGTTTCGGAGACCCGGCTAAATTCGGCAAACAGGTGGGAGGAGATATTGTGGCGGGGAAGAAGACCTTTTTGTTGATCAGGACCCTCGAAGTCGCTACAGCGGCGCAACATCGTCAGATCAAAGAGCTGGAACAGGCCGATCCTGTTTCCAAAGTGACCGGTATGCTGCAGTTATTCAAAGCCTGCGGGGTGGACGGCTGGGCAAGGGAATTAAAAGAGAAATACATGCAGGCATCTTATCAGCACCTGGAAGATATTGCCGTGCTGGCCCGCCGGAAGGAGCCCTTACGGGAGTTAGCCGCCTTCCTGGTGCAGCGGGAGTATTGACAGGGCTGCTCCAACGCGGGAGTACGGACAAGCCTGCTCCACCGCGGGAATATGGACAGGGCTGCCCCGTCGCTGTCTTATCCGGAAATAAAACGGCACAATTCATTGATGTCGGCAAAAGGCGCTATGATATAGCCTTCATCCAATAATTTATAGATGCCATTGGCTTCTACTTCGATCTCGTAAGCGGGGGGCACCTTTATATGGTTGCCGTTTACGGACATAACTTCTATTTCATAAAATTGTAGCGCCTCCAGTAATATTTCCAGTGCTGTCATAATTTTCAGGCTATATTTTCAGGCTACCAGGTTGTCAAAAATCACTTTGCCTCCATATAACAGGCAGAGTGTGGAAGAGGTGATAATTAAAACATTTTTCAATAGTCGCGTCTGCATGATCCTTTTGGAAAAGGGTATACTGAACAGGCCTGCAGCCACTAACATGCCAACGATACAGCCCGCTCCGAATATTAACAGGTAGATCAGCCCATCCGCCGGTCCTTTGATCTGAGACATAACTACTAAGATCAATGCACCGCTGCCTGCAAGACCATGGATCAGGCCCACCCCATAAGCCAGTGAATGTTCGTGTAAATGCTTATGCGTTCCCGCTGTGTGCCCATGGGCATGCGCGTGAACCACCATTTTACCGTTGCGAAAAAATTTCACCAGCCGGTAAATGGCCAGGGTTATCAACATAACGCCTACGGTCGCTTCGAAATAATGGAAGTAGTGTGCTGAAATATTCGTTTTAAAGAGGATCATGAGAATGCCGATAAAAAAAATAGTGCTGGCATGGCCCAGCCCCCAAAAAACGCCATCTTTTAAAGACAGGATAATGTTGTTGCGCTGCGAGACGATATTGCTGACAGCCAGCAAATGATCTGTTTCAAAGGCATGGGTGAAGCCGGCGTAGATCGTGAGAACAAGGGGAAATGTAAACATTGTCCGTTGATTAAATGGTGTAAATAGCTATCCGGTGATTACCCGTATCGGCTACTATTAGTTTGCCCTCCGCTGTACATACTGCGAAAGGCCAGTACAAGCGTTCATTGCCTTGCTGTCCTACCTCAAGATGTTCGCCGATGGTGTCAAAATCGATATTGCCGAACAATCCATCCGCTGCTTTATTATTGGCAGAAGGGATCTCCTTGAAAAATAAGATACGGCTGTTGCCCGTATCGGCCAGCCATAAGGAGCCATTTTGCAGGAACATATCATAACACCAGTTCAGGGTGTTAGCGGCTGGCTTCAGGCGGTATTGATTTTGCCCGTTGCTGTCCAGGTCCGGCTGCCCGATCAGGACGGAAGCGGTGTTTGTAAAAGCATCTTTCCAATGGGCCCAGATCAGGATCCTGTAATATTGCACATCTGCTATCGCCAGGACGCCCTCTTCCGACACTTTTACGGAATAAGGCCAGATCGCATGTGCCGGATCATAATCCTTTTCGTCAAAGCTGCTCTTACCGATCACCTTATCGGCAGCCTGGTAATTTCCGGTGGGGATCTTTTCATAAAATAACACCCTCCTGTTCCCTGTATCCGCGATCCATAAATGTTGGCCATCGCTCCATACCCCGTAGGGCCAATACAGGTTCCGGGAGGAAGCCATCGATCCTACTCCCTGTACATTCGGCAAATTGGTCTGCATGTCGGGCTGACCTACCACGACATCTGCCGGCTGCCCATTTTCCCGCGGAAACCGGTTCCATATCAACACCCGGTGATTCCAGGCGTCTGCAACGATGAGCTTGTTGCCATCGCTCCAGATGCCGGATGGATATAATAAGGAAGCGGCGTCTGTTTCCCCGCCGGCGTTGCGACCTGTATCCATTGAGGTTAGCTGGCCCAGTACCAGGTCCGGCCGTTGATAAGCCGATTCAGGCATTTTATTCCAGATAAAAACCCTGTTTTGCGCTGTATCGGCCACTATTAATCTGCCGCCGGCCACATGCAGCCCCCGGGGCGCTAAAAAGGGATTGCCCTCATCGCCGTAAAAGAACAGGCTGGCCTTTTTCAGTGGGGCCTTGCCCCGATCTTTGTCGCTGATATTGATGACTTCATTCATAATAGATCCTGCGCCTGGGGGGGCAATTGCATCAGCAGATCCGGGGCAATTGTTCGCCCGCCAGCATATTCACTACTCTTCGTCCGCCGATATTACTTTTCATGACTACCTGTTTTATATGATCGGTTGTCACTTCCCCCACTATATTTGCCATAACTCCATGCTCCCATTGGCGTAACCGCTGCAGCAACGGATCGGCGGCAACGGGGGAGACCACTGCGACGAAAAGTCCTTCATTGGCCACATACAGCGGGTCGAGGCCCAGCATTTCACAGGCGCCCGCAACTTCCTCTTCTACGGGGATATTTTTTTGCGAAATAGCAATGCCCAACCGGCAATCCCGGGCAATTTCATTTAATACAGTGGCCAGGCCGCCTCTTGTCGGGTCGCGTAACAAATGAATGTGTTCGCCAAATTCATCCAATAAGGAAAGCACTATTTTATTCAGCGGCCGGGTATCGCTGCTGATCGTTGTTTCAAACTGCAGCCCCTCCCGGTGGCTCATGATCGTAATGCCATGCCTGGCTAATGGCCCGCTTAAAATGATCTTATCTCCTGGTGTTATATTATTTATATCGATAGCTGATTTTGGATGTACTTCACCAATGCCGGTGGTATTGATAAAGATTTTATCGCCCTTTCCTCTTTCCACTACTTTGGTGTCACCGGTGATTATTTGTACGCCTGCCGTTTCACAAGCAGCTTTTATACTCAGTAATATATCCCATAAGAGCGTCATGGGCAGTCCTTCTTCCAGGACAAAACCAAGTGACAGGTATTTGGCGGAGGCTCCGCACATCGCCAGGTCATTGACTGTCCCGTTAATGGACAGGTCCCCGATATTTCCCCCCTCGAAGAACAGGGGTGATACGACATAGGTGTCGGTGCTCATAGCCACTTTTCCATGCAGATTGAAAATGGCCCCATCATGTTTTTTATTGAGCCACTCATTTTCAAACAATTTGAAGACCCCTGCGTCCAGGAGCTGGCTGGTTAAGGTGCCGCCGCTGCCATGACCTAAATTGATCGTATCGAAGTCAAGCTTTGGAAGGGGGCAGGAAAGGATCATGCTGATAAATTTAGAGTTACATTACGGGGAGGTGTTACCTCTCATCCCGGAGATAAAAATTACACTTCCTCTGCGAGGGAAGCGGCCCTGTTAAAATGATAGTAGGCGGCACAGGCGCCTTCGCTGCTGACCATCGGTGCACCCAGTGGTTTAACCGGTGTGCATTTTGTTCCAAAATTAGGGCACTGGCCGGGCTTTATTTTTCCTTTCATTACTTCCCCTGACAGGCAGGTGGGATCTTCATGCGCTTCAGCCAGGTCGATATTGAATTTTTTATTCGCGTCGTAATCGCTGTAGCTTTCTTTTACGGCATAACCGCTGAAGGGAATATTGCCGATGCCCCTCCATTCCCGGTGGGTGACTTCAAATATTTTGTCGATCACGGCAATGGCGTTTTGGTTGCCTTCCGCTGTGACCACGCGTTTGTACTGATTTTCGAGCTTATATTCGCCTGACTCTAATTGTTTGACGACCATTAAGATGCCTTCCAGCAGATCTACCGGCTCAAAGCCGGTCACTACAATGGGTATCTTATATTTTTCTACCAGCGGATAATATTCATGGATACCCATAATAGCACAAACATGCCCTGCTGCCAGGAAGGCGCTCACCCGGCAATCTTCATCGTTCATGATGGCTTCCATGGCGGGCGGCACCAGGACATGAGAAGTGAGAATGGAGTAATTTTTCAGGCCTTCCCGGTGTGCATGTATGACGGAAAGTGCATTGGCCGGGGCGGTGGTTTCAAAACCGACGGCAAAAAAGACCACTTCCCGGTCAGGGTTTTCTCTGGCGATCTTTACCGCTTCGAGCGGGGAGTATAAGATACGGACATCGCCGCCTTTTGATTTTGCTTCCAATAAGCTCATGCCGCTGCCGGGTACGCGGATCATATCCCCAAACGAACAAAGGATCACATCGGATTCCATGGCAAGATATACGGCTTTGTCAATCAGATTGACGGGAGTGACACATACGGGGCAGCCGGGGCCATGGATCATTTGTATCCGGGAAGGCAGCATGTTCAGCAGGCCGTTCTTCACTAAAGAATGTGTCTGGCCTCCGCACACTTCCATGATATTCCAATCTCCCTTTACTGTCCCTCTTATTTCTTTTAAGAGCGCATCCACTATCTCTGGTGAACGGAATTCGGATATGTATTTCATATAACAGGAAATTATTAATTATTACATTCAGATCGTCGTGTCATACAGCTCATCGAGCTCTCCGGCTTCTTTCAGGTAGGCGAATACCTTATTCGCTTCTTCCTCATTGACCTTGCTGATCGCTACCCCCACATGCACCAGCACATAATCGCCGACATCTGCGGTGGGAACCATTTCCAGGGAGGCCTCCCTGATGATCCCGCCAAAAGATACTTTTGCCATTTTAACGGCGCCGTCATAAAGATAGCTGATGGATCGTATCCTGCCGGGAATAGCTAAACACATAGTTATATTGTTTTATACCTGGTTGCTCTTAACACCAGGGGATTTATAATTGGCTCATTTTTTCAGGTAACGTCTCTCTCTTGTCCGATGACGTCTCTCTTTTATCTGGTAATGTCTCTCTTTTATCTGATAATGTCTCTCTCCTGCCAGCAGAGGATATTCCATTTTCATAATACACCAGCTGTCCGAAAGAGATATTTTCATCGTTAGGAGATAAGCTCTTATGGAAAAACAGCTGATAGCTGTCCTTATATTTTATTTGTATCCAGTCTGTCAGCAAGGCGTTCTGAAATACGCCCCCGCTAAAACAAATTTTTTCAACATGCATGCTCTCAGCCACCTTATCGATAAGGCATACAAGGGAATAGTGAAATTTCGCGGCGATATAAGGCTTTGGGGCTCCTTTTTTAACATCGGACATTATTCCCTGTATTAAGGAGGCGGTGGATAGTTGAGCGATAAGCGGCTCTCTGAGCAAAATATAAGAATTGTCCATGGTGAAACCATTCTCATGGACATATTCTTCCGCCAGCGTCTGCAAATACAGGGCGGCTTCGCCTTCATAAGACTGTTTGTCACATAATCCCAGCAGAGAGGCCACTGCATCGAAGATCCTTCCTGCCGAAGAAGTATAGAGATGGGCGCCGGTGATCAGGGACCGGTAATTATTCCATTCGGCGACAGTGAATTTTTCTTGTAAGGTTGTGGGAACGGGCTGGTCAGGACCCGCTGCACAGAGAGCTGCCAAACGGGGTTCCTGGGCCAGCTTGTCTCCGGCTATAACCGGGAAATAACCGAAATGATAACAACGCCTTATTTCCTTATTTTCATAGCGGAAGAATTCTCCTCCCCAGATATAACCATCGGTGCCTAAGCCGGTCCCATCCCAGATCACTCCCAGGACAGGCTCCTTTGTCTGCAACAGCTCATTCTCCGCCAGCACGGCGGCAAAATGCGCTTCATGATGCTGGATCAGGTGCAGGTTGATATCGTATTTTTGGGCAAGCTCAGCGCCGTAATGACGGGAGAAATAATTGGGGTGCCGGTCTGCCAGAATAATATCGGGTTTTGCCTGGTAGAGCTCCAGCCAATGGTTTAATACATCCTTGTACATTTGCTGTGATTCGTAACTTTCCCCGCTTCCCAGGAACTGACTTACGAAGACGTTGCCATTCACCGACAGGGTGAAGGTGCTTTTTAAAAAAGCGCCCATTGAAAGCACACAGGCTTTTTTGCCGGGCGTATATTGTAAAAAGGACGGGGCATAACCCCGGGACCTTCGTAGAAGGATCGGTTGATTGGAGCGGGAGGTTACCTGTAATACGCTATCATCCTGGGGAGTGACGATCTCCCGGTTGTAGCTGACTATATAATCTGCTATCCCGAACAGATACGCCACGGCGTCTTCGTCTTTATAGAGTATGGGAGAGCCGGAAATATTAGCGCTGGTGGCGATCAGCGGATTTCCATAATCCCGGGCGATGATGTCCAGTAAGGGGCTGTACGGAAGCATAATGCCTGTACGCCTCAGGCCTGGTCGTATGTTCCTGAGAGCGAGGCGGGCAAAAGCTTCCTTCCCGGGAGCCAATAGGACAATAGGCGCCTCTTCACTCAGCAGGTATGCTTTTTCCTGTTCACTCACCTCAAAATCTCTGCTTACCTGCTCTATATCCGGGTATAAAATGGCAAATGGTTTGGTGGGACGATGTTTGCGGCTTCGTAAAACCTGGATGGCGCCGGGATTACCGGCATCGCATAATAAGAGGTATCCTCCGATGCCTTTAACGGCAATGATCTTCCCTGCCTGCAGAAAGTCTTTAATATTCGCTAACACGCTTTCCGTGTCATTGGACAGACAGGCGGAAGTTTCGGAAAGGAGGCGCAGCTCCATGCCGCAGTCGGCACAGGAATTGGTTTGAGAAAAGAATCTTCTGTCGCTTAGGGTATTATATTCGTCGCTGCAGCTTTTGCACATAGAGAAATCCTGCATGGAGCTGTTTGGTCTTTCAAAGGGCAGCCGATGAATGATGGAATAACGCGGTCCGCATGATGTGCAGGTAATAAAAGGGTATCGATAGCGACGATCATTCGGATCATGCAATTCGCTTCGGCAGGAAGGGCAAAGGGCTCTATCGGGGGATATTAATACCCGCTTTTCAAGAGGGGCGTCCTTTTCAACAACGATGGAAAAACCAGAAAAGACGGCATCGGTTGTCCGGAGAAGCTGGCTGGAAATGATCCTGGCTTGTGCAGGCGCCGTTTCCCTGATCTGCTTAAAAAATGACCGGGCCGCATTTTCGGAAGCATTAAAGAAGATATGCACCCCGTCACTTCCATTTTTCACCTTCCCCGTCAGCTGCATTTGGGTCGCCAGCTTATACACCATTGGCCGGAAGCCTACTCCCTGAACAATTCCGTTGATATGTATATGGTAAGTCGGCAAGAGATGAATATTAGCTCATGATGAGGTTCCTTTTTTTCTCTTTCACTTTCTTCATTAACCAGTCACCCCATAACTCCAGGCCTTCTCCTTTTAAGCTGGAAATGGTAATCACTTCCAGGTCGGGATTGATGTCCCTTGCATCCTGTGTGACGGCGTCGACTGAAAAAGGCAGGTAGGGGAGAAGATCCGATTTGGACACCAGCATCAATTCGCTTGTTAAGAACATCCTGGGATACTTTTTGGGCTTGTCATCTCCTTCGGTGCAGGAAATTAAGGTCACCCGATAATCTTCACCCAGGTCGAATGCAGCGGGGCAAACGAGATTGCCGACATTTTCTATGAATAAGATATCGACTCCTTCCAGATCGATATGATCCAATGCCTGCAGGATCATCTGGGCCTCTATATGGCACATGCCGCCTGTTACTATTTGCAGGGCATTAATGCCGGCTTCCTTCATCCGGATGGCGTCCCTTTCCGTTTCCGGATCACCCACCAGGACGGCCATGTTCAGCTTTCCTTTTAATAACCTGCCAGTCTCCTGCATCAGGGTGGTCTTCCCGCTTCCCGGGGATGAACAAATGTTGAGCACCAGCATATCCGGCAGCCGCTGACGAATGGCTTTGGCTACAAAATCATTTGCTTTCAGCAAATTCAGGGTAGTATTCTCGCATTGGAGGGAGCCCACCGGGGCTCTGTTTGATTTTGGTGTCGGCATTTTAAAATAGAATTAAGGAATTACCAATATTTACTCATCTGCCAATATTTATTCATCCGTAAACTCAACCTTGCTGATCAGCAATTCTTCGCCCTGCACTATATTTCTGCCGGGCCTGCCACAGCTGCAGACAAATTTATACTGCTGTACTTCCGTGGTTGCCGCACATTCCTCGCAATAAATCAGTATCGGCAGAACGGTGACAAACAAAGACGTCTTATTATAACGGGGTTCGTCCTCCAGCACCGCCGCAAACGCATTTTGCATCAATACAGGCTGTACGTTGCTCAATAGCCCGACGGAAAGATAAATACCCCTTATCCGGTCCATTTCCCCGGGAAATTCGTCTTCGAGGGTCTTAAAAATGTTCCTGACTAAAGATATTTCGTGCATGGGTAACCCGGATGGTCTATTTATTGTGCGTAAATAACTTAACGAAAAGGTACACTTAAATTATGATGAAAAACAACCGGTTAGCAGGCCTAGAAAATATTTTCTAATTCATAGCTTGAATTTAGCCAACTCTCTGCCTGATCTGACATCATGTGCGTGTACGGTACATACCAGGCAGGAATCGAAGGAACGGGCGACGATCCCCACTTCTACCGGGTCATTTACATCTTCGATCTCCAATCCGGTTAAGGCTGCTTCAACGGCTCCGGGATTTCCTTTATCATCCTGGGGGCCTATATTCCAGGTAGTGGGGGCGACGATCTGGTAGTTTTTGATCAGGCCTCCTTCTATCTCGATCCAGTGCGCCAAAGCGCCGCGAACGGCTTCCGACGCGCCAAAACCTTTTCCATCCCGTTCTTCCGGTTTTATATAGAATTCCCCGTCCAGATCGATCTCCCCCAGCCATTTATTCAGCATGGTATACAATCTCGTCGCTTCATGCATACGGGCCAGGCAGCGGACAAAAACGCTGGGCCCCATTTTATTCATGATATCGCCGAACAGGGGATCCTGGTACTGATGGGATAAATTGGCAGGATTGGCATTCATGATGGCTCTTGCAAGCGGTCCTGCTTCGGCATTTTGATCCGCATAACGGGGAGCTTTTGACCAGGTATATTTTGAATTAAAATCGGTGTTGTTCAAATGCTGGGAGGGCAGGGGCTCCGGCATTGGTTCGCTCCAGGGGTGGGCTGCCGGGTAATCCTCATACCAGCTATGTTTTACATGCTCTTTGATCTTCAGGTGATCGAATACCTGGTAGTTTTCTCCGTCATAAAACCCGCTGGGACAGATCAATGCTTCATTACGGCCTTCGATAGTAGGATGATTATATTTATCCTTATGCAGGAAAGTGCCGAATGAGATGAACTTTCCTATTCCCTGGCCGAATTTATCGAGCCCGAATTCGATACCCACCCGCAGGAATAGGCCCAGGTCGCTGTTCCGATGGCTTTCATTTTCGTCAAGCCAGACCATCAGCTCATCCCAGCTCTGTATCTGCATATACCGGTCGATGGAACAGCCGAGCCATATAGGTTCCAGCCAGTCATTTTTAAAGCTGTTCAAAATAGCATGGGCCCGGGTAATATCTTTTAAGGTAGGTGCACACATGACTCCCCCGGGGATCATATAGCTGCTATGCGGCCACTGGCCTCCAAAGAGGGCATAAATTTCTACCGGCTTGCTGCTGGCGGCGAGGCCCTCCCGGAAAGAAGTGCCTACAAAAGCAGTCCAGCGCCTGACCACTTCGTCGTAAAGGGGCTTGTTCGAGAACTTTTTATTGGCGAGATCGGTGGCGAAAATGGCGTAGAACCAACGGGGATCACTTTGCAGGCTTTCACTTGCCTGACCGATGGCTCTCAATAACAAGGCATTCGGGGGCAGTGTTGTTTTCCAGACGGTATCCAGTGCTGCCGAGGCGCAGTATAAATGAGATCCGCCGCATATCCCGCATACACGCGGTGTAACCAGTAATCCTGAATGCGGATCTTTTCCCTGCAGGATCTTTTCAAAACCGCGAAACATGGATGCCTGCGTATGTGCGCGGGTTACCACTCCGTTTTCCATATATACATTCACATCAAGGTCGCCTTCTACACGGCCAACCGGTGAAATATTTAATTCTTTGGTAACCATATGCTTTTATTTAGTGATCGTAAACATCTTTTGAGAATTGCCTGTTATCTTGCCAACTCCTGATTTAAAATAATGGCTTAACCTGTTCTCTCCGGCAGGTGATTCCCTGGGCAGAAATCCCAGGTATTTCATTGTCTTAAATATGCTGCCTTTTGCCAGATCGTGATGGGGGAACCCCGGTTCAGTACAGCCAAGACAAGGATGATTCGCCCTTGTTTTCGACGAGTGCCGGTTCCAGAGAATACGGTTGCAGCTTGCATGGGTCATCGGTCCGCGACAGCCTACTTCATAGAACAGGCAACCGCCCCTCTTGCCAAAACCGCCACTGACTTTTTCACTGAAAGCCCTGGCATTCGTGCAGCCTGTCTGTACAAAATCGCTGAAAAAGGTAGTGGGCCGGTGATAGCTGTCTATCAGCACATCTTTGATCCTTCCTGTTGAGATCGCTACCAGGATCTGTGTCATCCAGTCCGGATGGGCGGGACAGCCGGGGATATTGATGACCGGCAAACCGGCTTTTGAAATAAAGTCAGCCCCCAGATAACCTCCTTTTTCTTTTTTATGGAATTGCAGGCCCGTACTATCGGTGGGATTCGGGGGGACAGCCGGAATGCCGCCCCAGGTGGCGCAATCGCCGATAGCTACCACATATTCGGCTATGGGGGCCAGTTGGTCTACCCAATCTTTCATAGGGCGTTCACAGAAGAAGTTCATGGTGCCTTTTCCCTTCGGGCCCTGTATAATAGTGCCTTCAAACACAAAGATATCAACCTTAATCCTGCCTGAGATGCAATCGTTTAAAATGTCAACGACCTGCTGGCCGATCTCCAGGCCCATGGATGGATGCCAGATAATATTTATTCCAAAATCTGTAACGAGATCTACGACGGTAGGTTCCTGGGCATTTAAGAAGGACATGGTATTGCCGCTGCATGCACCACCTTGTAACCATAGAAGATTTGCCATAGCAAGCAGGGATTTAGTTAAAAATAAAATGGGCGGGCATCCTGTCTGTAGTCCTACCTGCCTGTAAACTCAGGTTCGATGGTGGAACTATATTCGGCGCTGCCTTCTGCCGTAAAGAAAAGCGTTATATAATTCCACAGCCTGCGGCGGTACTGGCTTGCGGTAGGGGTATTTTTCCCGTTGATCTGGCCTTCTGCCGGCATAAAGAACATTAACAGCCATATATTCGAGGCAAGCTCTTTACTGTTGGTTCCTTTCCGTAACAGGTGTTCCTGGAGGCATAGATCAAATCGTCTCTCCAGCTGAAGCCTGGCTTTATTGAAAAGCGGCTTCAATAATTCATATGAAACGGGAAAATTCCTTCTTATTTCTAAAATGTCAAAATTGAAAAACTGGTGTTGGGTGCATAGCTGATGAAACTCCTTAAAGAAAAAATCCAGATCAGTGAAAGACGCATATTTGCCATATTGTCTCAGCAGATCCTGGAACGACTGGATCAGATTCGAGATCAGGGACTCCGTAATGGCTTCTTTATTATTAAAATGATAGGCCAGATTGCCTACGCTGATGCCTGTCTCATCGGCTATCTGCTGCAGCCGGACATTAGTGATCCCATATTCATTAAATAGCTGAAGGGATGCGTCTAAAATCTTTTGTTTTGTATCTGAGGGGGCCATGATCGGGTTAGTTTATGCAAAGGTTTAGATCTTTTACCGCAATGGTCAGGGTTCCCCGCTGATCTTTAGCAGCCATTCTCCTCATGTAGTAGGCGGCAGTCCTGGCTTTTCCTTCATTGTAACACCGGATGATCTGGCGAACGATCAGCTGAAGCGGCCTTTTATAATTCGCAAAAGTGAGATATACTTCCCATCCGCCTTTCTTATAGCTGATCGTTTCTATTACTGCTGTGTCGGCAAGCCACCAGTCATTTTTCAGGAAAAGCAGGTTGTCTGCATTCGCAGGTTTTTCAAGAGAATGCTGGTTGTCCAGAAAACAAAGCATTACATGATAAGCATCATCATCCAGCACCTGGTTCATTGGCATCGTTTTCAAAATTAAAAAAATGAGCGACTAATGCTGTTCCTTTTTCGAAATAATATTACGTACGATCGTGGCGCTCTCATAATCTTCCTTTTCCAGTAGATTGGCCAGGATATCGTATAATTCCTCCAAATTGTATTGTTCCAGCTGTCCTCTTTTATCAGAAAAGATCTTGCCTTCGGCAGCTTCGCCAATGGCCATTTCTGTCAGGAGCTGATCACTGATAAAGATACCGCATTTTTGCCGGATCGCCAGCGCGATCGCATCTGAAGTGCGGCTGTCGATCTCGATGATATTTTGATCCTTATCTTTTACAACAATTACCGACAGATAGGTGCCGTCCTGCATGCCACAGATCTTTACATGATCCAGGCTCGCCTTTAACGATGTAAGGGTGTTTAAGAAAAGATCATGGGTCAGGGGACGTACGGGGTGCATCTGCTCCAGGGCAACGGCAATCGCCTGGGCTTCCTGCAGGCCGATAATGATGGGCAGCCTTCGAGTATGGTTGATCTCCTGCAGTACGATCACAAAGTTCCCGGCACTGGTAGTGCTGGCGTTCAATGCGCTTATATTTAGTTCAATAACTTTCATCCTGCGCTCACTTCTTTCTCCAGCTCTTCCAGCAATTGCAAATGTTTGTCAAGTTCCGAGATCAATTGTTCATCATTCGTAAGCGTTCTTATTTCATTTGCTTTCGCCAGCATATCCTGGTACCGCTCTGTATTAAATCCTTCATCGGGATTTCCGGCTTTCCAGCTTGCCTCCAGGTAATTCAACAGGGTGACAGCTCTTTCGTCCGGGTATTGTAAGGCCGGACGAACGGATAAGGCTTCCGCATAAAAATTCAGGGCCTTTTCAAAATTATCCGTTCTGCCGCCGGGAGGGTATTTGGCATAAGCATTGGCGAAATTGTTGCAGATCATTCCAAATTCGTAAGGGAAATCTACCTTGTTGTAATATTGCAATGCCTCGTTGAAGGAAGTGGCGGATAAGGCTGCCCAGATGCTTCTTTTTTTATTTTCATCGGGCAGCTCTGCATAAATAACACCCAGCTGGTGGTGGATGTCCGCAAACACTTCCGGCGCTTCTTCCTGCTTAAAAACCAGCAGCGCCTCATGGTAAGCTTCCAGGGCGCTTCGGTAAAATTGAGGGTTCCCGCTTTGAGCCCAGTCGTAAAATATACGCCCTCGGACAAGCTGGGCCTGGGCTGCCATTTCAAACTGCCCTTCCTCTTTAAAATTAGCAACGGCCTTATTGATATATCCCAAAGATTCAGCATAGCTGTTGCTGAGATTAGCGATGGTAGCGGCATCCATCCATAAAAATGCGGCAATCTCCTTATGACCGCGCTTATCGAAAAACTGGAGTGTTTCCCACAACCGGTCTTTTAATACCGTGAGCGACGGCTCGTCATAAGGAAAACCTGCTTGTTTCATGGCCGCCTGGCACCAGACCCTTTCCAGCGAATATTTTGGATAGTCTCCCGATGTTTTCAGCGGGTGCTGTTCCAATAATGCAAGAGCAGCTTTGCTGTTACCGGTATCGATTAAAAAGGTAGCATAATATTTTAACGTGAAGGCTTTGTAAGAAGGCTCAAAAGCCAGCTGCAAAGCGTCTGCATAATGCGCTTCGATGGCTTCTGCATTGATGTCATTGCTATAATGGCCATAGTTCAGGGCTATCGCCACATTGTGATTGAAGGCATAGTTCTCGAACGGATGGGCGAACTTTGACCTGCTCAGGATATTTTCTAAAATGCTGTCGCCTTCTTCCCCTTTTACGATAGCCTGTATCAGATCAAAAAGGTTCAGCATAACCGGGTAGCCGGTGAAATACCGGGGGTATTTTTCTTCATTTCCCAATAGTCCGAACACGGTCCCCAGGAAATAATTTTTATTGAAGGGTATTTCGGACGGGAACACGATGGCGGGACGCTTATCCAGCCAATCGGGCATTATATGGATCCTGTTTTCGTTAATATAAATTGCGTTGCTTATGGCAGGGAGAACAACGTCGGTTTGCTGCACTGCCACCAGCTCCTCCAGGCGATCTATGGATTCAATATACTCATGAATGGTGACGGCATCCAATGAGTCCTGGTAAAATACATATAATAATTTCTCACCCATAATTACAATGTTACTTTTAAAATATGCAATTCTTCTTCTATAACAAATAACAGGTTCCGGTTTTGCCCATCTATTTCATGATCCAGTAATAGTTCCTGTATGGAGATGGCCTGGTCGCCGGCTGCATTTTTAACTTTCAGCATCTGCTGACTGGCTTTATGAATGGTCCTGAACAGCTCTTCACTGGCGGGAGCCACCATAAACGTATTATCTTTGGGATAGAACACGCTCAATACGACCCTTTCTGCGCCAAATACTTTTTCCGCGGTATTTCTTTTTATACAGATATGTGCCGTCTCCAGATATACATCGCTGTCGGCTGCAAATAGTTTCTCTCCCGGTATGGTTTCTTTTGGAAGGGGCATAACAAGTCCTTAAAGTTCGTTTAAAATGAGGGTGATCAACCGGTCTCCTGCTGCTTTTACGGTCTCGCTCAGCTCCATGTTGATCTTTGTCTCGGAAATGGCTATCAGGTAAACCTGGATCTTATTTCCGGGGAAGGCATCACCCATCAGCTTTTTTGCGTAGCTCAGCGCCTGGTCCCATTTCATGCCATGGAGGAAAAGCATCGGGTCATCCTGTATCTGCGCATTTATTTCAGCTGCGGGCAAACAAAATAAAGTCCCGTCCGGCTCTCCGGAATGGATCACCCCGTCGATGATGATAAATCGCTGGTGGCCTGCCAGCTTGAATAAGACTTCAAAAGCGGAAGTCCCCATATCGAATACCATTATATCTTCGCGGCCCTGCAAATGACGTTGCAATTCATTGACGACATATACGCCGATGGCGTCGTCGCTGCGAACAGGGTTGCCGAACCCGAGAATAGCCGTTTTTATAGCCGCGATCGTCTCCATAGTACAAGTTAAGACTAATTTATATGGAAAAGAAAACCCGTTAAACTGACTTAACGGGTTGGTTTTCCATTAGTTGCAAATATTATAATTTAAAACGCGCCAGTTCTTTGCCCGATTTATTGTCATGCGCATGCACGGTACAAACCAGGCAGCTGTCGAAAGACCGTGCGACAAGCCCTACTTCTACCGGATCATTCTCATCCTCGATCTCCAGGCCCATTAAAGCGGATTCAATAGCGCCGGCATTGCCCTTTTCATCTTTTGGACCTACGTTCCAGGTGGTGGGGGCGATTATCTGGTAATTTTTAATGACCCCATCCTCTATATCTATCCAGTGCGCCAGTGCCCCCCGTGCGGCTTCTGTGGCGCCAAATCCCTGCCCGTCCTGCTCCACGGGCTTGATATAGAATTCATCGTCCAGTTTTATCTGTCCCAGCCATTCATTGAGATTTACATACATCCGGGTCATCTCATGCATTCTTGCCAGCGAGCGTACAAATACGCTCGGACCCATTTTTTTGAGGATGTCTCCAAATAACGGATCATAGATCTGGTGTGGCAGATTGGCCGGGTTGGCGTTCATAATCACCCTGGCTAACGGTCCCGCTTCCGCAGCCTGTCCCATATAGCGGGGCGCTTTGGACCAGCTGTATTTTCCGGCAAAATCCGTTTTTTCAAGGATGGTCGATTTGGTCGGTATGGGGGCTCCTTCTTTGAATGGGTGAGCAGGAGCGGCATCCTGGTACCAGCTGTGTTTGACATGTTCGATGATCTGGTTTTGGTCAAAGACGTGATAGTCCTTTCCATCAAAGAAACCGCTGGATTGAATCAGCGCCTGGTTACGGTTTTCGATGGTAGGATGATTATACCGGTCCTTGTGCAGGTAGGTTCCGTAGGCAATGAATTTGCCTAGTCCCTGGCCAATTTTGTCCAGGCCGAATTCCAGCCCTGCGCGCAGGTACAAGCCCAGATCGCTGTTTTTATGGCTTTCATTTTCATTAAGCCAGACTATCATATCGTCCCAGCTTTGAATTTTCATATAGCGCTCGATGGAACATCCCAGCCAGACCGGCTCCAGCCAGTCATTCCGGAATTGATTCAGAATGGCATGGGAGCGGGTAATGTCTTTCAAGGTAGGGGCGGACATGACTCCGCCAGGAACCATATAGCTGCTATGGGGCCATTGGCCGCCGAAGATCGCATATACTTCCACCGGTCTTCCGCTGGTAGTCAACCCTTTCTGAAAGGAGGTGCCTACATAGGCCGACCAGCGTTTGGCCACTTCCGCATACAGGGGCTTGTTGGCGAATTTTTTATTGGCCATATCGGTGGCGAAAATGGCATAAAACCAGCGTGGAGCGCTTTGCAGGCTTTCGCTCGCCTGCCCGATCGACCTCAGTAATAAGGCATTCGGCGGAAGTGTCGTTTTCCATGCCGTATCCAGGGCAGAGGAGGCGCAATATAAATGGGATCCTCCGCAGATACCGCAGGCTCTTGGGGTGACAATTAAGCCGGCTTGCGGGTCTTTGCCTTTCAATATGATCTCAAAACCCCGAAACATGGATGCCTGTGTGTTGGCACGGGTTACGACGCCGTTCTCCATATAGACGTTTACGTCCAGGTCGCCTTCTACCCGGCCAACCGGCGAAATATTTAATTCTTTGACTGCCATTTTATTTGATTGTGCGTTATGAAAATTAAGTACAGGACGGGCGGGGAACACCCGTCATCAACCATCGCTAATTACTATTTAGTGGTGGTAAATGTTTTTGCAGGAGATCCCAATACTTTCCCTACGCCTGCTTTGAAATAATAGCCTAATCTGGTATCTCCGACAGGGATCTCCTTCGGCAGAAATCCCAGATAATGCATGGTTTTGAAAATGCTGCCTTTTTTCAGATCATGATGAGGAAATCCGGGCTCCGTACAGCCCAGGCAGGGATGGTTGGACCTTGTTTTGGAAGAATGCCGGTTCCATAATATGCGGTTACAGCTTGCATGTGTCATTGGCCCGCGGCAGCCTACTTCATAGAAGAGGCATCCGCCGCGCTGACCGAAATGGCCATCCACTTTTTCACTGAAAGCTCTTGCATTGGTGCAGCCTGTTTGCACAAAATCACTGAAGAAGGTGGTGGGGCGGTGGAAGGCATCAATCTGTACGTCACCGATACGGCCGGTAGCAATGGCCACTAATATTTGGGTGATCCAATCAGGGTGAGCGGGGCATCCGGGAATATTGATGACCGGCAATCCGCCTTTTGAGGTATAACCGGCTCCCAGGAAGCCGCCCTTTTCCTTTTTGAGGAACTGCATACCGTTACTTTCGCTTGGATTGGGGGCCACGGCAGGAATTCCGCCCCAGGTAGCGCAATCGCCGATGGCTACCACATAACCTGCTACTTTCGATAATTCCCGGACCCAGTCTTTCATGGGACGTTCTCCGAAATTATTCATGGTCCCGGTTCCGTCGGGTCCTTCGATGACGCTCCCTTCAAATACGAGGATGTCAAGAGGGGTTTTGCCGGAAATACAATCATTGAGTAAGTGGGTGACCTGGTGCCCGATCTCGAGCCCCATGGAGGGATGCCAGAGAATGTTGATCCCAAAATCGACAACCAACTCTACTACAGTTGGTTCTTCGGCGTTTAAGAAGGACATGGTATTGCCGCTGCAGGCGCCACCTTGTAACCATAGTACGTTGGCCATAACGATCGATTAATTTAGTTAGAAAATCTTTTCTAAGTTAATGTTTATTTTGGGAATTAGAAATTTTTTTCTAAAAACTTTTTCCTGTTTATCCGGGGGGATTCCGGATAGTTTAGGGGGGATAAACAGGGGGAGAAGGGGCTAAGAGAGGGAGCTGAAGGGATAGCCAGGAGGGATAGATAATATGGATAGATAATGAAATATGGGTAGCTATGAGGGGATAGCTAAGAGGGGATATGACGTGTGAAGGGGGGAATGGGGGATTGCCGGGGATAATAAGCCGGGGTATAAGATGGTCAGTTATGGCAAAGGTCCAGGTCCCCGATGGTGACTTTCAAGGTGCCCCTCCGGTCCTTTGCTGCTTCTTTACGGATATAAAATGCGGATGTCAGCGCTTTCTGCTCACTATAACAGCTGGTTATAAACCGGACGATCAGCTGTAAGGGATTCCTGTAATAGACAAAAATGAGCCAGACATCCCAAACTCCCTGTCTTTGGCTGATGCAGTCGATTACCGCGGAATCCTTTAACCAGGAGCCTTCCGTAATAAAGAGCAGATCGCCGGCATGGCCCGGCTGCCCGATATTTTTTTCGTTATCCAGGAAATTATGCATAACCGATAACACAGACCCGCCTATTTTAGTCTTGCTGCTCATGGGAACACCGGAATAAGAAATTGCTGTATAAAATTCAATGCCGTTTACTTAAGCCCTAAAGTTGCTTGTACTCCATTGATGGCGGCTTTTTGGGCAAATGCTTACGTTTAAATTTTCTTCCGGGTCGAACTCTTTCACAGGTCTTTTTCAATATATCGTCCATAGCGTCCAGGGA
>JAATFV010000050.1 GCA_015655015.1 Chitinophagales bacterium
CTCCGTCATAATAACGTTACGCTTGGCGCCGATCGCTTTTTTAAGGCCGATCTGGCTGGTGCGCTCCCTGACCGTCACAAACATGATATTGGCCACCCCGAACATCCCCACGATGAGCGATAAGGCGGCAATGGCCCAGCCCCCGATCTTCATCCCCGAGAAAATAGGGTCGAGGAGCTTGCTGAGACTATCGATATCGTTCAGGGCAAAATTATCTTCCTGGGTGGGACTCAGCTTGCGGATAGACCGCATGGCCCCCTTCAATTCGTCCTTTAGCGCGGCGGTCGTAATATTCGGGGCAGCCTGCACCAGGATGCTGGGGTTGGCATTTTCTTCCCGGACGATCTGCCGCATAAAATGATGGGTCAGCAGGATACAGTTGTCATAATCCCAACCTCCCATAAGGCTTTGGCCTTGCTTGGCGATCAGCCCGATCACCATCGCCGGCCTTCCATCTTTCAGCTTTACCGTATTGCCAACGGCCCGCTCAGGCTTATCGAATAATTTTTCAGCAATGGTATAGCCCATTACAATAAAAGGGGCGCCGTGGTCGAAATCCGATTGCTGAAAATAACGTCCGTCGCCGATCGTTATTTGCTGTATCTTGTCAAAATCCTCACTACAGCCATAATAAGTGACACCTGTCAGAGAATTGTCCCCGAAATCAACATTGCCGGATGAATTGATATTGAACGAGATATGAGCGGCATCCGGTACTTTTAAATGAAGCTCTCTCATTTCCTCATATTTCGGCGCGGGGCGTTTGACATATTTCCACCAGGGGTAGTCGGGACCTCCTCCATATTGCCATTTGTCAATATAGATCGTTTTGTTACCCATGGATTTAAGCTCATTATTCACGGCCAGCTGCATGCTGCTAATGGTGGACAGCACACTGATAATACAAAAAATGCCAAAAGTGATACCGAGAAGGGAGAGAAATGTACGTAGCTTATTGGACCTGAACTCCTGCAGCGCCATTTTAAAACTTGTCCAGATGATTTCCAGGTAGCGAAACATATTCGAATGTAAGCTTTTCAGGCACAACCCACAAGCGTGAAACTAATTTCATTAAAATGAGTAAGTTTTGTTCAGGAGAAAGCGTCTGAATCTGTAAGTTTGCCGATAAAAGAAAAACAACCTCTCATGTTCAGCATTGAAAACCGGCATTTGAAAATAAACATCCACCCAAAGGGAGCGGAATTGCAAAGCATTTATCATAAGGACCACAAGCTCGAGTACCTGTGGAATGGGGATCCCGCCGTCTGGGGCAAGTTTTCTCCCTTACTTTTCCCCATTGTTGGTACGCTTAAAGAGGATACCTATTATTATAAGGACCAGTCTTATTCCCTTCCCCGGCATGGATTTGCCCGGGAGATGGAGTTTGAGGCCGAAGAGCAGGGACCGGATGCAATCACCCTGTTACTTCGCAGCAATGCAGCTACCAGGGCCAATTACCCATTCGACTTTGAATTAAGGGTGACCTACCAGCTGGCCAAAAATGGACTGGCGACTACCTATTCCGTGAAGAATACTTCCGGAGAGGATATGTACTTCTCCATCGGCGGACACCCGGCTTTTAAAGTACCGCTGGTCGCTGGGACCGCTTATACAGACTATTTCCTGGAGTTCGAAAATAAGGAAACCTCTCCCCGCTGGCCTGTAACCAAAGAAGGGCTCATTGAAAAACCACCCAAACCTCTCTTGAGATCCTCCCGGCTCCTGCCCCTGACCAAAGAGCTGTTCCTGGACGACGCCCTGGTGTTTAAGAATCTGTCTTCTACGACGATTGCCCTGAAATCTGAAAAAACGGAACGTGGTCTTCTTTTTGACTTCGCCGATTTTCCTTTTTTGGGTATCTGGGCCGCTAAGAACGCGGATTTTGTCTGCATCGAGCCCTGGTGCGGGATCGCCGACGGGATCGATACCAATCAGCAGCTGACCGATAAGGAAGGGATCAACAAGCTGGCTGCAGGAGATATCTTTGAAAGAACCTGGACACTGGCATTTTCTTAGGTCTGATAAATTTTTTGGCCGGGAATCCCTCGCTGAATTCGTTCGGCGGGAATCCCGGCCATTAAAACTCGAACGCCTTCACCGTCGGATCCTTCAGCAGCTCATGGATAAATTGCCGGTGATTGACCTCCGATCCCTGTACCACCCATTCCCCGGTGATCATATCGGTAACGGATTTCGTCTGGCGGCTCAGCTTGAACTTCAGGTTGTGGTCTTTAAAAAGCTGCTCATACCGTTGGAGGGTCTCATTCTCGAAATTGCACATGATCTTATAGTTCCGTATCTGGTTCACCGTGTCTATCCAGCCTTCCAGCAGGCTGAAAATGAGCAGCACCGACAGCACCATCAGGCACGCTATGATGGAAAGGATCTCATATCCGGCCCCGATACCCATTCCTAAGGCCGCCGTCACCCAGATCATGGCTGCGGTAGTGACGCCATTCACCTTTCCCTGGCCGGAATCACCCTTGAAAATGACGCCTGCCCCCACAAAACCAATACCCACCACCACATTGGAGGCGATCCTTTCCGGAGCCCCTCTGGCGCCGATCATCTCCGACAGCATCGTGAAAAGAGCGGCGCCCAGGCAAATAAGGGTCAGCGTCCGGAATCCCGCCGATTTACTCCGGTATTCCCGTTCGGCTCCGATCAATCCGCCCACGACGATGGACAGCACTAATTTCCAGACAAAATCCTGCATCGGTGACATAAAAATATTCATTTGTTAGCGGCCCGCCGATTGGCGACTATTTTCAACCGGCGATTGTCTTCAACAGTTTAGGATACTCCCACCAGCGGCAACGATCGGTGACTTTCGCTTTCAGCGGCCTGGAAGTACTCCTCCTTCAGGGGGCCGGGGGGTAAAATATCCTGCTTTATAATCTTTAAAATAAGCCTGGTAATCTTTTTTTACCTGCTCTGCATATTCTGCCGCATAGTCCAGCAGGGTTTGCTGCCAGTGCTGGTCTTTCCCGAAGGCGATCAGCTCGTCCGGTAAGGCGGCTCCCTGCCGGCCTGCGCTTCGCAGCTGGGCGGAGGCTGTCAGCAAAGCCATGTCTTCCACAACGCAGGTTATGTCCTTCGCCCGGTCCCTGATCAACAGGAAATCGATCCGGTCGGCCGTAGGCTGCATTTCTTTCAATACATAGGAGTCTCCCTGGAAAGTGGTGGTGCTGAGCAGGGCAGGGGAGACATTCTGCATCCTTTCCTGGATGGCGACGACACGTTCCGACTCTGAAGTCCAGGCCGGCTGAGGCGTGTTCAGCCAGGGAGCCAGGGAAGAAGGCAGAGACTGCTTCATATCGATCAGGAGATGCTTTTTCGGATCCTTGTTGTTCCTGATCAAAAAGACATAACGCTTCACGCCCAGGCTACCGGTTCCGGCAATACGAAAGGCCATGTCCAATACCTTATAGCGTTTTTGAAGGATCGGGTTGTCCAGGATCCACTGGGTGAAGTGAGCAGCCAGCTCTTTCTTCAATCCTTTATCGATGGGGAAGAACCGGACATTGTCGATCCGGAGAAGTAGTTTGTCATTCCGGAGGATCGTCCGTTGCCGGATCAGCTCTTTTTGTTTCCGTTCCCGGATCTTTTCCAGGAATAGTTGTACGATGCCGTGAGCCGTCTGCGGTTCGATATACCGGGCCCTGCCTTTGGCAAGCGTGGAAGAATAGACGTCCAGGAACATCCGGGCTACCTCTTTGGCTTCTTTTTTTTTAACGCTCAGGGATTCAAAACCTGTAAAAATACTGGTAACGATCCGGGCTAATTCCCAGGTGGCAGGAGCCAGGGCGCCTTCATCAAAATCATTGAGATCGAAATATACCAGGCGGTTATCCCCTTTATAGGTCCCGAAATTCTCCAGGTGGAGGTCGCCGCAGACCCAGCTCAGGGGATATTGAGGCAACGCATCGCTGTGATGGAGATCCTCATAGAATAAATGACAGGTCCCCCGTAGAAAACGGAAGGCGTTCTCTGCCATCAACTGGTATTTCAAAGCGGTATAAACGGGCAGTCTGCCGCTATTGTACTGTTTTATACGTTCTGCTATGCTGGACAAAATGGGTTCTTTTCAGAAAGATACTTATTTTCAGGGAATTACTATCTTGCGTCCCTATGTCTCCATTCATAAAATATAAAGGCCGGAAACGGCTGCCTGTGTCGGGAATGATTCCGGGCCAGTGGATCTTTATCTCCTGCTGTCTGCTGTTAGCGGCAAGCTGCCGCCAGGCCGAAGCGCCGGAATATTACGGATTTCAGAATATCCGGCTCGGTGCCGTACAAGGGCAGCAAACCACGCTTTCCACCACGCTGAAATTTTATAATCCCAATCCTTTCAGCCTGCAGCTCAAACGAGCGGAAGTGGATGTCCTGCTGAATGCAAAGCCGGCAGGTCATTCCCTCCTGGACTCCACGATCTTCATTCCCGGGAAGGATACTTTCTATGTGCCGGTCAACATCCAGGTGAACCTGCAAAGCATTTTCAGCAATGCCCTGGCTATGTTCCTCGACAAGGACAAACAAATAAATGTCACCCTGGACGGGCGGGTAAAATTGAAAAGAGGATGGGTCTCCTTCAGCCGGCCCTTTCATTATGAAGGCAAACAGGCTCTTAATTCCCTGATGCCTTAACCACGATCCACCGGTTCACCGTATTATACGGCCCTTCCAGCACCACCTTGTAAAAAGGTGACGGGTAGGAGCTGATGCCCAGCGTGGCGGATTGCTGGCCGGCAGGCACTTCCGCAAGTAATTTGTACTCATCCTTCCCGCCTGTTTTATAATTATTGGTAGTGGTCAGCCAGATCTTTACGTTCCCGTCCTTGTCGAAGGATTTCCAGCGGATATTCAACTTGCCGTCTTCGTATTTGACGAAAGGGGCGGCGACAGATACCTTCCCGGTCAGAGGTATTCCATCGACCTCCATTAAATTATCTCTAGGGATCGCAAGACCGTAATGCCGGGCGATCGTCGGCATGATGTCTACGATGGCGGGCGTATAATTGTTCCAGTAACGATTGAGATCCTTCGCATCCGTGGCGATCCAGGTCGTCCGCTCCCTTTCCGACTGCCCCCCGTGATTTTTTCCATTAATGGAATCCCGGCCATGATCTGTCGTAACGATGACCAGCCAGTCTTCATCAAACTTTTTTTCCCGGTATTGTACAGCCGCCCAGATCCTTCCCACCTGCTGGTCCATAAAACCCACCGCCTCTTTTAGCTGCGGGCCGTCCCCATACCGGTGTCCCATATCATCGGTGTATTCCAGGTAGAGCCAGACAAGGTCAGGCGCTTGCTCCCGGATACATTTTTCCGCATCATCGGTTACTTTTTCATCTATCTTATGGATATACTGACTCTGGCTGTCATGGGGATAATTCACCGTATCCAGCTCAAGACCATCGGTGTGGTAATCTACCCGGTAGTTCCCCGTCTGAGCCAGGGAGTCGCCGACCAGCCTGGTCCGGTTGTCCAGCCAGGTGGAGAAGATAGCCGTTGTTTTACCGGTATCGATTTGCTTTAAAAGCCGGAAAATAGTGGGATAATGGTAATTGGGATCTTTTATATCGTTCCCCCATACATTGTGCTTGTTCACCCAGGTACCGGTGAGCAGGCTATTGTACCCGACTGCTGAAATAGTAGGCGTCTGCGAATAGCCGCCCTTTTCCCCTCCCACATAGGCCCGTTTGTAACCATTCGTTCTTTCTATCTGGATCAGGTTGGCAGGGCGTGCTTTTTCCAGCACATCGGCCGGTATACCATCGGCAATGATGAAAACCACCTTTTTCTTTTGCGGCTGTGCCGGCAGGTGTAGGGACAGAAGCGATACGAACAATAAAGCCAGGTATTTATGCATGTCAATTGTTATTTCAATATCGGTCAAATATAAACCACTCTTTTAAATAGCCAAGGATATGCTTTTTATAAATTAGCAGGAGGTCCTGGTTGAGCCGTATGGCCCTGGCATCCTATCGAAATAGTAGTAAGACTGTATTAATACTGCCCGGCATATCGTACCTTTGCGGTCCGAATTTATGAAGTATACCAACGAAATCAATAAGCGCAAAACATTTGCCATTATTTCCCACCCGGATGCCGGTAAGACGACCCTGACGGAGAAATTCCTCCTGTTCGGAGGCGCCATCCAGACCGCCGGGGCCGTAAAGAGCAATAAGATCAAGAAACATGCTACGAGCGATTTCATGGAGATCGAACGTCAGCGCGGTATCTCCGTAGCGACCTCCGTCATGAGCTTTGAGTATAAAGGCATGCTGGTGAACCTCTTGGATACACCCGGCCACAAGGATTTCGCCGAAGACACCTACCGGACCCTCACGGCCGTAGACAGCGTCATCCTCGTCATCGACAGTGTGAATGGGGTAGAAGCCCAGACCCGCCGCCTGATGGAAGTATGCCGCATGCGCAATACCCCCGTGATCGTATTCATCAATAAAATGGACCGGGACGGAAAGAACCGGTTCGACCTGCTGGAAGAAATCGAAAAAGAGCTGAACCTCCAGCTGCACCCCATCTCCTGGCCCATCAACAGCGGAAAGGACTTTAAAGGGGTTTACAACCTGTATGATAAGAACCTGGTCCTCTTCACGGCCAATACCAAGGCGACGGATGAGGACATGGTAAAAATAGACAACCTCGACAGCACCCTGCTGGATGAAAAGCTCGGCGAAAAAGATGCCGCTACTCTCCGGGAAGATGTCGAATTAGTGGATGGGGTGCATGGTCAATTGGATGTGGACGACTACCTGGCCGGGAAGGTCGGGCCTGTCTTCTTCGGCAGCGCCATCAATAATTTCGGAGTGCGGGAAATGCTGGATACTTTCATCCGCATTGCCCCCGGCCCGCGCAGCAGGGAAACATCCACCCGCCACCTGGATGTACAGGAAGATAAGTTCAGCGGGTTCATTTTTAAGATACATGCCAACCTGGATCCCAAACACCGGGACCGGATCGCGTTCCTGCGGGTCTGCAGCGGCAAATTTGAACGCAATAAGTACTTTCATCATGTCCGGCTGGAAAAGGACGTCCGTTTCAGCAATCCCTACACCTTTCTGGCAAGGGATAAGGATGTGATCGACGAGGCCTTTCCCGGGGATGTGGTTGGACTCTTCGATACAGGGAACTTCAAGATCGGGGATACCCTCACGGAAGGGGAAGATTTTTATTTTACCGGTATTCCTTCTTTCTCTCCCGAGATCTTCAAGGAAGTGGTGAATAAGGACCCCATGAAGACCAAACAACTGGAAAAGGGGCTCCTGCAGCTTACCGACGAAGGAGTAGCCCAGCTGTTCACCCAATATGGCGGGAATAAAAAGATCATCGGCTGTGTGGGCGAGCTGCAGTTCGAAGTCATCCAATACCGTCTGTTACATGAATACGGCGCTTCCGTCCAGTTCAATGCCCTGCCCTTTTATAAGGCCTGCTGGATCACCAGCAAAGACCCGAAAAAACTGGAGGATTTCACCCGTTTCAAACACGCCAATATCGGCGTGGATAAGGATGGGTATACCGTATACCTGGCCCAGAGCGAATGGTTCCTGAATACAGAGCGGATGAACAACCCGGAGATCGAGTTCCATTTTACGTCGGAGATCCATAA
>JAATFV010000079.1 GCA_015655015.1 Chitinophagales bacterium
CTGAAAAGGCAATCGGCTGCTCAGCTCATTTTCAAAGGCCCTTACGGCCGTCCAGTTTGGGAACCCGGTAATTGCCGGGCGGCTGTTCGTGCTGAGCTGTCTTTTGATGATGGCCCGCAGGGGAGCGATAGAAGGGAAGTACACCAGCTCGGCTTCCATCAGCCTACCCGGCGGCAGTACCTGCTGCGTTCCTTGTCCAAACTGGCCCCGCACGAGGAACTGTAAGATCAGCGCATACTGCCGGGTCTTTGTTCCAAACAGCCAGTAACGTTCCGTGGTGAGATTATCTTCTTCGGTAGTTTGTTTTCCCAATACCAGCCAGGTGTCTGTGATGCCTTTCTGTTCTTTTAGCTCATCCTGACTTTGGGTGAAGCCTATCAAAGTGTGAATATCCGCCAGTAAGAACTCATTCAGGGAAGCGGTGTTTTTATAACCCTGTATCACTAAGTAGATACCAACCAGCTGATCCATAAAATCTGTTTGCCATCCTTCCTTATAAAAAGGCGTATTTCCCAGGGAGCGGATCATTCCTGCCAGTCCGGGCGCCTGGGCGTCGATCATCCGCCGGGCCATATTTTCAAACCAGCCATTTCCTTTTTCAGGGATCCCGATGATGCCGTTGCGAACAATGTCTTTGATCCATAACAGCAGCTCTTCCATGCCATCCCGCACTTTCTCTTTTCTTCCCTGCTGGCGTTTGGCTTGTGCTGCTTCATCCACCGTCTTGCCGGGTCTTTCCGCTTTCTCTGCCTGCTTTTCCTGTTTTTCTGTCCTTTTGCTGATCCATTCTTCTACCCAGGCCGGCTCCTTGTTTTCGGGGAAGTCGTTTTTTTGCCTCCTATACAGCAAGAGCAGCCCCAGACCATGTTTGCATGGGAACTTACGGCTCGGGCAGGAACATTTGAAGGCAATATTGGAAAGATCGATCTGGGTCTGGTAAGGCTTGCTGCCGCTGCCCTGGCATTCTCCCCAGAGTGCACGTTCATTGATCCCCTTACTCACCCATTTGACCGGGGTGGCTAACTCTTTTCCGGCTTTTTTAGAAGATTCATCAGGCGCCAGGATAAGTATTTGTTCTTCAGAAAGGTCCAAGTAATTCGATTTGAATTTCTAAGGTAAGGCTACTTTGGCAAATCGTTGAAATTTAACTTTTATTTCATTATTACACCTTGATATCCAGATAGTAAGACCAGCAATAGAAAAAGTTTTATTGCGCGTCCAAAAGCTACCCGCAATTGCTTTAAAGACCAGGACATTTTCTTTTCTACCGTCTTGACGGAGATTTCCATTTCTCCCGCGATCTGCTGATAGGTCATTTCCTGCTCCCGGCTCAATTCGAAAATGCGCCGGTGGTCGGGTGGGAGGGATTCGATGGTTCGCAGGAGTTTTTCCTGTAATTCTTTATACAATAGTGGGTCTTCCCGGAGCAAAATATCGGAGGCTTTTGCCAGACGGTCCATAAAACGGGCGTCTACCTGCTGTCGTTGGTAGGCTTTGATAACGGCATAACGCACGGACTGATGCAGGTAGCCGCCCAGATTTTCTATTTGTAAATTGTCCCGGTATTTCCAAAGGGAGAAAAAAGTCTCCTGCACGGCATCTTCAGCGCCTTCCGCATGCTGCAATATTCTGTAAGCGGTAACATAAAGTGGCTGGAAGAACCGTTCATAGATCTCTGTAAATGCGCCCTCTTCGTCCTGCCGGAGGGCTTGCACGAGCAGTATTTCGGTATATTGACTGTAATCACGCATTAACCACCTCAGAGCCTGTTAAACAGATAGTTTTACCTTTACAAGTTACAAAAAACTACCGTGATTTTCAGCCGGATCTTATTGTTATAATTTCTCTCCCTGCCAGGATAGTATCAGGCGTCCAGGAAACTATAGTTGTTTTTCCGCAGCGGCCGGCAATATTTCCTGTAGTTTATACTGCATTCCTTCTCCACTCAGATTGCGGGCAATAATAATACCTTCCGGGCTGACCAGTACGTTTTGCGGAACGGCATTGATTCCGTAATCTTTCGCAGCTTTATTCTGGCCTCCTTTCAGGTCGGATGCCTGTTTCCATATCAGCCCGTCCTCTTTTACTGCTTTCACCCAGGCTTGTCTGTCTTTATCCAGGGAAATGCTGACCATATCGAAATTTCTATCTTTGAAATTATGGTAGGCCGCCACTTTATACGGATTTTCCTGGCGGCAGGCCCCGCACCAGCTGGCCCAGAAATCGATCAATAGGAATTTGCCTTTGTAATCCTGCAGCGTTACGGTGTTTCCTGCTGTATCGTATTGGGTAAAACCGATCACCTGGTGTCCGGCGCTGGCGTTGATAGCCTTTTCGAGCGATTCTCCCAGTGTCTTCCCATACCCGGATTGCTGCATGCGCGCGGACAGGGAGTGGTATAAGGGCGCCATTTTCTCCGGGTTTACGATGCCGAACCGATCTCCTAACAGGCAAATAGAAACATAAGAATCGGGATGCGAAAGAATGAATTTCTCTTCTGCCTGCAGTTTGCCCGCTGCATTCGAACGAATGGCGCCGATCAGGGAATCGCGCAGTGCTCCTTTTTCCTTATACCGTTGCCGGTCGAGCAGCACCATTAATGTGGATGTCCTATCATTGAGCGGCTTCATCTGCTGTTGCAGCGAAAGCCAATCCTGCTGAACGGCGCCTCCCCGGATAAGGGCCAGATGGATGTTGCCGTTTCCGGTGATGGTAGTAGTTCCGTTTTCCAGATAAAATTCCTGGTAATCTTCCCGGTTATGCTCCTTACTGTTGTTATCGAAGAGCCGGATGATTGCTCTGGCAGGCGAGGCTACTGTCCCTTTAAAACTGAATTTTCCGCCGGAGACAACGGCCGAGTCTGTCAGGCTTTTGTTATCAATGGTGTAGCTGAGTTTTGCCATCATGGCATGCTCTACGCCGGATGCGGGTTCCTTTAAGCCGGATAAATTACCGGAGATCAGAAAGGTAGTCTGTGCCGACGATATACGGCCGGCCATCAGCATCACAAAAAGAGATAAAATTATTTTTTTCACGGAAATAATTATTTAGATGAACAAAACTTATTTAGATGAACAAAACGGGAGCTATCAAGTGAATGAGACAGGTATTATGGATTATTGGTAAACCCGGGGTTCTCCGCCATCACCAACTGGGGCAGCCGCAGGGTCAATCTTTCGGGACGCAGCGAATAGGTAGTTGTTCCTCCGGCAGTCAGCTGCAGCACATGCTGGTAGGTCGCTCCGGAGAAAAGCGGGTCGACGGACAGCCGCCTCATGTCAAACCACCGGTGACCCATCAAGGCAAACTCACGGATACGTTCTTCGATGATAAAATGGATCAGCAATGTTTTGTCAGCCGTTATATTGGGGTCCACGGGCGCCTTGCCGGCCGGCATTCTTTTGCTGCGCAGGGTCACCAGGTCCTGCGTGGCCCCGGTAAGGTCATTCAGCCTGGCCTTGCATTCTGCCTCCAGCAGGTAGAGGTCCGGCAGCACAAATCCAAAGGGCACGTTGGAAGGGCCGATTCTCCGCATCATTCCCTGCGGCAAGGGAAGGGCGGCAGGATAATAAGTGCCGGTAAAAAATTTAAGCCGCCAGTCATCCGGGTCAAATAAAGCGCTGGTACTACTATTCATCAGGATGGCGTTGCTGCCTGCTGAAAGAGCCGACAGCTGCCGGGCATAAATGCTCTCTTTATTGTTGGGCAGCAGCGGATAGTTAGGTCCATAAGAGCTGACAGGCAGGAACTCTCCGCCCGGCGCCAGAACCTGGTTGTAATCGTATAGCTGTATGGGCGTTCCGGTATTGTTGTCAAGGTCCGTAAAAGCTGCCTGGAATAAAGGCAGGGCCTTTGCAGGATTGCCCATAAAAAGATAGATCTTTCCCAGTAAGGCTTCTGCAGCGGGTCTCGACATCCGGGTACGGTTGCTGACGGCAGCAGGCAGCTGTGCAATAGCTGTGGTAAGATCACTGATCATGAAATCATAGGTTTCCTGCAGGGTGCCCCGGGAAAAATTGCTGATGGTCACGTCTGCTTTTGTAAGGAGAGGAAAACCGGGGTCGGCGGACGCCGTAGCCGGATCATACGGTTCGCCGTAATAATTGACCAGCAGGAAATAGATCCAGGCGCGGCCTCCCAAGGCTTCGGCCATGATGGCGGATTTTTGTTGATCGGTGCCTCCGGAGGCATCTTTCACTTCCCCCGCAATTTTATTATAGATATAAAGAGCGGAAAGCAGAGACTGGAGCTCGTCGGATTGCTGATCGGGATCATACAGATCGTCATCCCAGCGAAAACAACGCTGGGTCTTAACCGGGGCGGAAGTAAAATAGCTTTCCACGGCTGTCACATCATCCCCCATGTATAACTGGGCATTACCGTTATAGCTATAAATTAAGATGTTATTCAGCATCAGGTCGTAATCATTGACGGTGGATGAGAGCAATTTCCCTTTGGGGACGACTTCCAGAAAGGATTTGCTACAGGATGCCATGGTAAGCAGCAGTCCCAGAAAAAGGAGTATATTTTTGCTATAACCGGATGGGTGTTTTATATAAGTACTTTTCATATAAGAACTTTTTTTATGTTTAGAATGCTGCTCTTAAACCAATGGATAAAGAGTGCTGATCTGCCGGTAAAGTCCGGGTAGCTGTCAGGCTGTTTTGAAATTCGGGGTCGATCCCGTATTTGTTGGCTTTCCATAACATCACGTTGGATAGCTGGAACCGGATGCTGCATTCTTTAGTATGAAGTTTTGACTGTGTACTTTTCGGCAGATTGTACGACAAGGTAATATCCCTGAGCTTGATATAGGCAGCGCTGATAACGTTGATGTCTGCATCCGTGTAATAGGGAATATACCGGCGGGTGGCAGAGATATATTGATCGGAGACATAGGAAGGAACGTTGGTCGATGCCTCATCACCCGGTTTCATCCAGCGGTGGGCAAATTCTTCATTCAGGTTGCCGGTAGTGAACCCATTGCCGTTGGTGGCATTGGAATGGGTGATCCGGCCCGTATAAAAGTTGTTGGCATCCCTTCTCATTACATTTCCCAGGCTATAGACCATATTGATCATAAGATCAAAACCTTTATAGCTGAGGTCATTGCTGAATCCTCCGTTCCATACCGGTTGGTAGGTGCCTGCATACACTACGTCTTCAGGTTTTGAATCCCCGTAATTTTTGGTAATGGTCTTATTGGCAGTGTAGATCTGCGGGTCTCCCATATTGTCAAGACCTGCATACCGGTATGCAAAGAGGGCAAAGGCAGGATAACCTTCCAGGTAATTCTGATTTATTTTCTGTACACTGCTCGTGATGGGGTCAGTCATGGCCAGGCTGGTGATCTTATTATGGTTATAGGATAGTATCAGGGTGGTAGTCCAGCTGAAATTCCGGCCCTGGATATTGGTGCTGTTAAGGCTCAGTTCGATGCCTTTGTTTTCCAGGTCCCCGAAATTCCCCGTTACGGTGGAATAACCGGACAGGGAATTCAATGGCAGGGTGCCGATCAGGTCATTGGTCTTTTTCCGGTAGAAGTCTATATTGCCGGAAAGCCAGTTCAAGAGAGAGAAATCTATTCCTGCATTGATAGTGGCGGTCCTTTCCCAGGAAAGTTTTTTATTGGCGGGGGAGGAAAGGAGCAGCCCGTTGCCATTCGGATAAAAGGAGCTGGTAGACCCCTGCAGGATGTCGAAGGAGGCGGCTGTTCCCGGCGGCGCCGCATTTCCCGTGATGCCATAAGTCAGGCGCAGGGCAAAGAAGTTCAGCCATTTATTATTTTTCAGGAAATTTTCCCGGCTCATTGTCCATTTGCCGCCCCCACTCATGACAGGCCTGTTCTGCGCTGATTTATCCAGGCCGAAAAGGTTGCTTTTATCTACTCTCCAGCTGCCATTCAGCGCATATTTGCTGCGGTAGACATACGCGGCATTTCCAAACCAGGAGGTAAAGCGGGTCAATACTTCTCCATTCGAGAAGAGATTGCTGCTCAGGATGCTCTGTCCGTATTCCTTTGGCATTACAGGGTTCATTACCCCTATATTGGTGAGGGATTTGTAATCGACGGACGAATAGGTTTGCAAAGCGTCGTCGTATCCCAGGACATTGGTCGTATTGCTCCAGGACGATTTTTCCTGCGCTTCCTGCCCGAACAGGAGGTTCAGCTGATGCCTGCCGCCCCAGTTATTGTCATAGGTCAGCTGATTGCGCACACTCCAGTTACGCTGTCCGGTATTGGTTACTCCATAGTTACCCCCGCTTACGGGCAGGTAATAGACCGGTTGCACGGTCGTATTATCCGCCTGGGTAAACTGTACCAGCTGACTTCTCACGCGATAGCTGTTTTGATCATCGAAGGTGCGTGTCCGGCCGGAGCCCTTGATATAACCGTATACGCCTTCGAACTTCAATCCTTTGAAGAGATTGACGGTAATACCGGCGTTGATACGGGCCAGCAGGTTGTCCGATTTCGTGTATCCCCGGTCGAATTCATCTATCGGGACATAGTCGAGATTAATGCGGCTGCGGGCTGCGTAGTCCTCCCGGGTATCATCGGAAAGATATTGCATGTAGGACATGGGCAGCGGATGGCCGCCGGCATCTTCAAACAGCTGATATGGATAAAACCGGCTGTCCACGGTGATAGGGCGTTTGGCAGCGGCAGTGTTGCTGTTCAGGTCTGTGATCAGGTACATCTGCATCCGCTCATTGAGCCGGAAATCCTGGCGCAGGTTCATTTTATACGTTTCATTCTTTTCACCTGGCGTACTGCTCTGGTTATTGGTATAGGTCAGCGATCCATAAAAGGAATGCACTTTGCCGCCGCCTTCTACCGATATGGTGTGATTGACGAGCATCGCATTCCTGTACCACAGCCGGCGGATCTGGTCTACGTTATTGATGGCGCCAAGACTGTCGAGGCTGGCATTAGCCTGGGCAGCCGTGATCAGTCCCCTTGATAAATTATACTGGATCATTTCATGGGGGGCGACGCCGGCGCTGTATTCATCCTGGTAGGCGGATACGCTTTCCCAGGGATAGGTGACCGGATCGAACACGTCTTTTGCCGCCTGTATGAACTGACGGCTGTTCAATACCGGAGCATTGCGGAGGTTTGGTTTACCCTTCCAGTTTACAAAGCCGTCATAGGTGACGCGGATATGGTCATTGCGCCGGCCCTGTTTGGTGGTAATGACAATTACTCCGTTGGATGCGCGGGCGCCCCAGATGGAAGCGGCGGTGGCATCTTTCAGTACCGTAATATCCGCCACATCCTGCGGGTTAATGAAGGATACGTCATCTATGGCCATCCCATCCAGCACATACAACGGATTGCGGTTGGAATTGACGGTGGACAGCCCTCTTATCAGAAATGGACTGGCCGGTACGGAGGAGGTGCCGTCAGGATTATCCACCACAAAATTGGGGGAATTATTCACCGTCAATCCTGGGATAAGCCCATCCAGGCGCTGTAATATATTCATGCTGCCAGTCCGTTGTCCGAGTACTTTCATATCGGGTTTGGAAAAAGAGCCGGCGCTTCTTTCCCTGGGAATGATCTGGTAGCCGGTGGATACCACAGACAGCTCATCCATGACGGCGACTGCAGCAGTGAGCTGTAGAAAAAGGACGGTAGTTTCAGGGGTAATGCGATAGGTGCTGGTCTTATAGCCCACATACGAGATAGAGAGGACATCCCCGGGTGAGGCCTCCATCGTGAACTGTCCTTTGCTGTCCGTTGTGGTAATATAGGATTTCCCTTTAATGGAGATGCTGGCGCCGGCGAGTGGCGCTCCCGTGGAATCCACGACGTGGCCGGTGATAAAAATGGGAGGAATGTCCCCTGATGGAAGGACAGGGGAGGGGGCAGGCTTGTTTTTTATCACGATCAGGTTGTCCTCAAAAGAATAGGTGAAAAGCTGCCCCTTCAGACACTGGTCCAGGACCTCCAGCAAGGGAGCTTCCTTAACATGGATGGATACCGGCGGCAGGCCTTTTAGCTGGGCTTCGCTGTACATGATGGAAATTCCTGTCTGGCGGCTCAGCTCTGTGAACACCCGCTGTACCGGCACGTTCTTCAGGTCCATGGTGACGTTCTGAGCCCACCCGCTTGCAGCGACCTGCAGACAGCAGGTGAATAGTAAAAAGGAAATGAGTTTCATGCACCGGACGATTTGAGTGATGCAAAAGCCCCGCAAAAGGAAGCTTTTGCCAAAAGCAGTTACTTGCATAAATTTGCAATGTTTGGTTTTGGTTAGTAAATGTTTTGCGACGTTTATAAATCCACCATTCATCCGCCGTCCCGGCTCCTACCCCGGGGCGGTTTTTGTTAAGGTTGTACGATTAATTCAGGGTTGTACAATCAGTCGGTTATTCTCCAGTCTGAATCTGACCCCGGTGATCTCCAGTCCTTTCAGTACCGCGGCAAGGGTGACATTGCGGGATATTCGGCCGCCAAAGGTTTCCGCTCCGGGTCTTCCTTCATACGTTATGTCTATATCATACCAGCGGCTCACCTGCCTCATAATGCTGGTCAGGTCGAGGTCGTGAAATTCGAAAAAACCGCTTTTCCAGGCTACCACCTGTTCCATATCTATGTTACCGGCAGTAGTGATCGCCTGCCCTTGCCCATGTTCCAGCCGGGCCTGCCCGCCAGGCCGGAGGGTCCTGGACTCTCCCTTAACTGTTGTCACTTTCACGCTACCTTCCAGTAAGCTTGTCCGGATTTCCGGTTCATCGGCGTATGCGTTCACGTTGAAATGGGTTCCCAACACCTGCACCTCCAACTCTCCGGTGCGGACATAAAAAGGCCGGGCGGCATCGGGGGCCACTTCGAAATAAGCCTCTCCGGTGATGGTTACTTCCCGCCTGGCGCCTGAAAAATTGAGGGAGTACCGTATCGAAGAGGCGCAGTTGAGCCATACCTTGCTGCCATCGGGCAATACGACAGACCACTGCCTGCCGCGGGCCGTAGAGACGGTATTAAATACAGGTTCTCCCTGTGCACCCTGGTACACCAGCTCTCCTTTCCGTTTGAGGATGTGCACGGCGCCCTGTTGCGCGAGCTGGCCATTTCCGGCGCTGTCCAGCAATACCTGCCGGCCATCGGACAGGGTGAGCACCGCTCCGTTATGCCCGGGGGCCACGTCCTGCAAACGGGCGTTTGCAAGGGCAGGACGTTCTATAGAGGAATGCCGGGAAAAAGTCAGGTAAACAACCCCGGCCACCGCAAAGAGGATCACCGCTGCAACAGCCACACGCACCCATACGCTCCGGTAGAAGGGGAGCCGGTGGACAGATACGTCCTCCATTTGTTCCCGGATGCGTTGCAGGACAGCTGTCTTGTGCAGTGTCATCTCCTCTTCCGGGATATCCGCTTCGCCCATCTCCTCCATTATCCGAAAATGCTCTTCCACCAGCTGTCTTTCCACCGGTGTCGCGCTACCGTCCAGATAGCGGCCGGCGAGTTGATCGAAGTCTTTTTTTTCCATGACTCAAAACTTGGTATATCTACCTGAGTCATAATTTCGGGGATACCCTACGCCGGAGACAAAAAAATTTCAGAATTATCCAACACAAGGGGCAAAAAAATCTTTAGGTCGCCCAATTAATGAGATATTGTATTTATATTTAATGTCACTTCATTAATCACCAAACATCCATCAGTATCAAAAATTTGCGTTACTTCGCGTCGTGAAAAATTCTCAATGGATAGGTATTGCGGCGGCGCTGCTGCTGATAGGGGCTTGTTTTCTGCCCTGGGCATATTTTCCGGATCTGCAAAAGGATTTTACCGGCTTTTTTTCCGAGAAAAACGCGTATGGCCGGCCGGGGAAGGTATTGGTGTTCTTTAGCGTGATTGCTATTGTCCTTTTTCTCATTCCGAAGATCTGGGCCAAACGTACCAATATATTCGTTGGTGCGCTGACTATTGCATTCGGGATCAAGTGTTTTCTGCTCTTCACTGCCTGTTATAAGGGTATTTGTCCGGATAAGAAACTGGGTATTTTTCTGGTGCTGTTTGCGTCGGCGCTCATGACCCTGGCGGCTATTTTACCGGATACGAAGCTGAAGGAACAGCCGTAGGGGGGTGCTGGTTGATATCCTGGTGATATTTAATATCTTTAAGAGATGAAATACACCAACCTGATCTTCGTGTTAGCGATAGGTCTTTTTATCTCCTGTGATAGTAAAGCTCCCAAAGCTGCTGACTCCTCCGTTATTCATCTCAATGGCACCTGGCAATTAGTATCAGGAACTACTATCACAAAAGGCGTCAGCACGTTCACCGACTACACGAAGGATCAGCGAATGATCAAGATCATCAATGAGACGCATTTTGCTTTTCTAAAACATGACCTCCATTCAGCCAAAGACTCTTCCAATCATTTTGATGCGGGCGGCGGCAGTTATACCCTGGCGGGTGATCAATATACCGAGCACCTGGATTATTATAGCGACAAGAATTGGGAGGCTAAGACTTTTAACTTCACCGTCTCCATTCAAAATGACACGTTGGTGCAAAGGGGGATGGAAAAGGTCGAGAACGAAGGGATAGAAAGAGAGATCGTTGAGAAATATATCCGGGTGAAATAAACGTGTTCCATATTTCCAAACCCTCTTCGTAATAATCTCTTCTTTGCGAGGCGTTGTTAATATCTACGGAAGAATTACCGGATGATGTGCAGCATACTAAAGAGCGCAAACCGGATGTGCTGAAAAAAGTAACCTCCAGATTAGAAACTTTAGAGATTATGGATAGCGTTGCAAATTACATAACTAAAGAGAAAGAAATTAATGCTGTATCAGCTTCGCCACCCCAAACGCGCATCCCGCCGCCAGGGCGCCAATGACCATTACCCGGATGGCGCCGCCCAGAGGATGGACATTGGTCATCTTGCTCTTGAAATAGCCAAAGATGAACAGGCAGATCAGGGTGATAACAGCGGATATCTTCAGGCCGGTCAGGCTTTCGGTGACAAAGAAATACGGGCTTAAGGGGATCATTCCACCTACGATATAGGAGAACCCGATGTTGAAAGCGCTCTTTCGCGCCCGCCGGGGATCCGGCTTATCGAGGCCCAGTTCATACTTCATCATGAATTCAACCCACCTGTCCTTGTCCTTCGTCATCTCTTCCACGGCCTGTTCCTGTACGTCCTGGCTCAGCCCCAGGTTGGAAAAGAATTCCTTCACTTCCTGCTTTTCCATATCCGGCACTCTCTCCACTTCATCGTATTCTCTTTTCAGTTCGGAATTATAATGGTCCACCTCCGTATTGCCGGCCAGGTAACCGCCCAGACCCATCGCAATGGAGCCTGCTGCGATCTCGGCCAGCCCGGCTATCCAGATCAGGTTGATATGGGCCGGACCAACAGCTCCGCTGAGCCCTGCCGCAAGGGCAAAAGGTACGGTCAGCCCGTCGGACATCCCTATGACGATATCCCGTAATATATCCGAGCTGCGCATGTGCTCTTCGGTGTGCTTCATGTCGTGGTGGTATTGCAAAGAAGATTCCTGGTTCATCTTTAGGTGCCGGCCTGGTGTTGAGTTGAATTAATGTATAAAACTAAGCCTTTTTCGGGACTCGTTCTTCAGCCGGCCGGACGAAAGGTAAAAATTGCTTAACATAAACCCTGTTATTTTATTGGGATATTTGCGGCAGGTTATAATCCGGTTAATCAAGTTGGAGAATCTTTACGCCATACAACAGGGAGATCATGCCGCTTTCATGAAATTATATGCCAGCTGGGATGCGCGGGTATATTATTATTTTTTAAAAAAGACAGGATTGACGGACTCCGCACAGGAGCTCACCCAGGTTACCTTCATAAAAATCTGGCAATACCGGTCTTCTCTTTCTCCCGACTACTCTTTTGAAGTACAATTATTCAACAGGGCCCGCCTGGTATGGATCGACCATCTCCGCAAGCTGGCCAATGAACGGAAGCTCTACCGCTCCTTTAAAGATCATTCTGAGCGTCAGCCTTCCGCAAAGGACGAGGCTTCGGAATTCGACCTGCATCACCACCTGAAGATCGCCCTGGAAAGCCTGCCGCCGATGCGTAAGAAGGTATTTGAGCTGCATCGCCTGCAAGGGTATTCTTACCGTGAGATCGCTACCCATCTCTCCATCTCCGTCAAGACCGTGGACAGCCATCTGGCTAAAGCTATCCGCCAGCTAAAGAATTTGCTGACCATCCTCCTGTTCCTGCTGATGAAGAGTTTCTAATTACCCTGCTGATGAAGAGCTGTTACCTGTTCCAGCTGATAAGGGGCTGGTAAACTAATTTTTAAGAAATATTTTTCCGGGTAGGGAGTTTTTCCTTTTCAAACGGTATTACTATCGAAGTTACATTTATGACAGAGCCATCCAGGGAATTGATCGAACGTTTTTTCATCAATGAGTGCTCCGCAGAAGAGGCGGAACAGGTCACGCGGTACCTGGAACAACATCCTGAGCTGCTGGATGAGTATGCTGGCCCGGTGGACTGGAAGGATGATCAGGAATATGGTGTTTTGCCGGATGGGATGGCGCCTGCCGGTCTGAGATATACTGCTTTACCAGATGACACGCTGCCTGCCGGTCTGAGAGAGCAGATGCGGGACAATGTGTACCGATCTACCCGTCCCCCGGTACGCAATATATGGATGATGCGGTCGGCTGCAGCCGCCTGTATCGTGGGGCTGCTCATACTGGGCACTTTCTGGGTTGGCTCTTCGGGGCACAAAGGTGCTACCCGGGAGGTGGCTAAGAGGACTCCGGTTATTGGAAGGCATACCCGGATACTGAAGATTACCGGCGCCGATAAAGTGACCTTCACTACCCCCGATGGTTCGACGATCGAGCTGGCTGCTCATAGTGAGCTGAGTTATGAAGAGCCGTTCACCTCCCATGCCCGTGCCTTCCGCTTGAGTGGGGCTGCTATTTTTGATGTCGCCAAAGACCCTGCCCGTCCTTTTACTGTTTATGCCGGGGGTATCGCCACTACCGCATTGGGCACTTCCTTCCGGGTAAGGGCTGTTGACAATGATCCCCGCGCGTCCGTGTTATTGATTTCCGGGAAAGTGGTGGTACGGCCGGAGCCGGCCCTTGCAGACAGGGCACCTGACGAGCTCTATCTGTCCCCCGGTGAGGAAATGGTTTTCGACAGGATGAGCCGGCGTATGGCATTACAGCCATCTGCTGTAAAGGATCATCCGGCGGCGACGGCGAAAAAGACGATCCCGGGTCAGCAGGGCAGCACTACCGAGACGGCGGAGACCTGGACATTCTACAATCAAACCCTGGCAGAGATCCTGAAGACCTTACAGGGCGCTTACAAAACAGCTATTTCGTATTCTCAAAGAGATCTGTCGAAGATCCGGTTCACCGGCACCTTCAACAAGAGCGACTCCTTATCTGGTATACTCAACACAATCGGCTCCATCAGCAAGCTTCATGTCATTAAACACGAAGAAGGCTACCAGGTGGAAAAATAAATCAACCAACCATATTGTCATTCCATGAATGCTTCCCGGGAGGCAGCGGGGAATGAATTGTCTAAAACTAAAATAGAATTTATGAGAGTTATGTTCCTGCTAGTATTATTGTTTCCCTGGATCGTCCGGGCCGGCGAGGGAAAATCTCCGGTTGCCGGGAGCAGTTTTTCTGTGAGAGATCTTTCCGTTGCCGATCCTTCCGTGACCGGGCTTCCGGTGAGCGGTCTTTCAGTGACGGAGACCAAACCTCCCGTAACGGGGAAAGTTCAAAATGAGAAAGGCGAGGCCCTGCCTGGCGCCTCCGTCATTGCCAAAAATGAAACGACCGGACGGACCAAAGGCATTAATTCAGAAACGGACGGCACTTTTCATTTCGACAAATTATCCGAAGGTCCATATTCTTTTACTATTTCTTCCGTAGGGTATACTGCGCAGACCCTGAAAGGTTTCACCGTAAAAAAAGGCGAACAGGTGGTGCTGCTGGTTGTCCTGAAACCGGCAAGCGGCGCTTTAGACCAGGTGGTCGTCGTAGGATATGGTTCCCAGCTGAGGGGAAAGACTACGGGGGCCATTGCGCAGCTGAAATCGGATAAATATGCCGATCAGCCGATCTATGACCTTGGACAGGGGATGGCCGGTCAGCTATCCGGCATCCAGGTAGCGCAGACCTCCGGCGCTCCGGGAAGCTCTGTAACCGTAAGAGTGCGGGGATTGAATTCCATTACGGCCGGCAATCAGCCGCTGTATGTAGTCGATGGATTCCCCATGACCGATGCGAATACCTCTTTGATCAACCCTTCTGATATCGAGACGATCGATGTACTGAAAGATGCTGCGGCTGCCGCCATTTATGGTTCCAGGGGATCCAATGGCGTGGTGCTGATCACGACCCGTAAAGGCAGCCTGACCAAACCGAAAATGGAATTTGACACTTACTATGGAGTGCAGAGCGTTGCCAAAAAGATCCCGATGATGGATGCCTATCAGTATGCCAATTTCGTTCAGCAGTCCCGGAATAATTCCTGGCTGGCGGCAAGTCCTACCCACTCGATCAGCGATCCCAACAGCGTCCGGCCCATCGTCGACCAGATCCCGGATTTTCTGCAGCCCTATCTGCAGGGGCAAAAAGGGCTGACCAATACCAACTGGGAGGATGCGCTCTTCCGCAAAACGCCGATGCAAAGTTATTCCCTGAGCTATTCCGGCGGCAAAGGCGGGACGAAGTATTATGTCTCGGGTGATTATTTCGACCAGCAGGGAATCATCATCCATTCGGATTTTAAAAAATATGCCGTGCGGTTCAACCTGGAAAACAAGGTGTCCGATAAGGTGAGCTTCGGCATCAACCTGGCCCCTTCTTATGCCAAATCCAATAAGGTCTCTGAAGGGCAACACAGCAACGATGGGGTGGTGATCACGTCGCTGATCGCCATGCCTAACTTTCCTATCTATAATCCTGATGGAAGTTTTGCGCTGGGCAACCAGGAAAAACAAGCCGTTAAATACAGTATGGCGGCCCTGGAAAACCCTATCGCCGTCGCCAGCCTGATCAAGGATGAATTGGACCGCTTCCGGATTCAGGGCGGGGCCTACCTGGATGTCCAGCTGGCAAAGGGATTGAAGTTCAGGACCTATGCCGGGACAGACTATAGCGCATCCACGGAGAATTATTTCCGTCCTTCCGTGCTGGGTGCATACCGGACACCGCCTCCTTCCGTGGCTACGGGTTCCGTATCGACCGACAATACGATCAACTGGCTGACAGAAAATACGTTGACCTGGCACGCGAATTTTGCGGCCAAACATGATCTTACCGTACTGGCCGGATATACCACCCAAAAAGAGACGGCTAATGATGCCTATATTGAAGGGCAGGGATATCCCAACGACCAGGTACAGCCGATCAGCGCCGCTACGATCATTGTGAAAGCGGGCAATCCCGGCACCACTCTTCCCGGCACCAGCTCGACGGTCAATGAATGGTCCCTGGTATCCTGGCTGGGAAGGGTCAATTATGACTACCTGGGCAAATACCTGTTAAGCGCCAGTCTTCGCCGGGATGGTTCCTCCCGTTTCGGGCCGGACAATCGCTGGGGATGGTTTCCCTCCGCGGCCATCGGCTGGCTGATCAGCAAAGAAAGTTTTTTCCCGCAGGCCACCGCTATCAGCGACCTCAAGCTGCGGGCCAGCTATGGGACAACGGGTAATTTTCAGATCCCCAATTATGGATCTTATTCCACGCTGACCGGCGCTAATTATGTGCTGGGAAATGCTTTCGTCAACGGGCAGTCTCCCAGCACCGCTCCCAACCCGGCGCTCTCCTGGGAAAAGACAGGGCAGGTCAATATCGGACTGGATGCCTCTTTTTTCCAGGGGAAATTATCGGCTACTGCTGACTATTATGTCTCGAAGACGAATGACCTGCTGCTGAATGTTCCGTTACCGTATGCTTCGGGATACAAAACGATCCTGGAGAATATCGGCAGCGTCCGCAACCAGGGAATAGAATTGTCGGTCTCTTCACAGCTCAATATCGGAAAGGTGGTTTGGACGGGCACTTTCAATATCTCGACCGACGACAATAAGGTGACGGCGCTGGGACCGGGACAATCACAGATCATCAATGACCGGAATGTCACCCAGGTAGGCCATCCCATTGGTACTTTTTTCGGATATAATATCTTAGGTGTTTTCAAAGACCAGCAGGATCTCAGCAGCTATCCGCATCTGTCTACTGCGATTCCGGGTAACTATAAATACCAGGATGTCAACAAGGATGGAAAGATCACCACGGATGACCGAACTATCCTGGGAAGCCCTTTCCCGCATTATATAGCCGGGTTTTCCAGTAATTTCCGGTACCGGAACTTCGACCTGGGATTTCTCCTGCAGACCGTGCAGGGCAATAAGATCGCCAATATCAGCCGGGTGACCTATTATATCAACGGCGAGGGCTGGGGCAATGCTACGGAATATGAATATAAAGGGCATTATAACTCCCCTTCTTCTCCCGGTACAGGATATGCGATCAACCTGTCTCAACCGACGGATAACAATCATCAGTATTCTTCTTATATGATCGAGGACGGCTCTTTTATACGGCTGAGGAATATCAGCCTGGGGTATAGCCTGCCGGCGGGCATAACGAAAAGGCTGGCTATAGAAAAGGCGAGGGTGTATGTTTCGGCTCAGAATCTTTTTACCATCACGCATTATTCGGGATTC
>JAATFV010000074.1 GCA_015655015.1 Chitinophagales bacterium
TCATTTTTTTTGCAATTTGGCGCCAATCTCCTCCCTGTAGGTCCTGACCGTAACCAGCAGCTTCTTATATTTCGGGATCACCGAGTGCAGAAAAAGGATATAAAAAGAAACGGATAGGAACACCATGATCAGCCACTTATAAAAGCCATTTTCACTAATGCCCGTATAGGCTGCGCTGTTCAGCTGGGAAAGGACCTTTTCGAAGAGCTCCAGCAGGTAAAAGCCTGCCAAAAGACTAATGATCCCGAAGGAAAGGATATATTTATCCAGGATGGTTTCGAGCTTCCCGAGAAAAGGGATCAACCTCAGCGAAAGCAGGGACGAATAGTCGGCGAAAAGCAGTAACCTGACATGGAAATAGATAAAATAGGCAAGGACGAAAAAGAGCATGGCCTGTTGATATAAGTCATTTCCATGGGTTCTGAGCTGGATCCTCCACTGGTAAATATTGATCAGCCATAAGACGGCAGCAGCAAGGATCCGGCCATAAATCTTAGGTTTCAGATAGAACGCACCGGACAGCGGATTATTCACGACTATCTTTTCCAGATCGGATGACAGAACGGGCCGCTCTTCCATCGATACCTCCGGGAAACTGTTCCAGTTTTGCTGCAGCTTCTTTAGCTCCATACCAATTTCTCCTTTAAATAAGGGATAAAGCTCTTTTTGGGCTGTTCTTTAAGCGATACCCGTTTCCTGGAGGGCGTGAACCCTGTAATACCTTCGATTTCGCTCGCGGGCACTTTCTCCAGCTCCAGGAACAAAAGGATCTTTTCATAATCGGATATCTCCCCGACCGTTTCCCGGAATTTTAACATGGACCGCTGATAGTCAGGGGATTTAAACTGTATTACCGTGTCTTCTACCGGCTCCAGGCGGAGCTGAATGGAATGCAGGGCCGTCATATTGATGCAGGCCCTCAAAAGAAGCATATTTTTTTCGTCCCCGGCTTTTTTATACTGAATGCTCTGGGCGGCGGCGGCAATAATATCCGCGAACAGACGCTGATGTTCTTTGTAAGTAGTGGTAAAGAAACGACAGATAGAGTAGACCTTCCTGTGATGATGCTTGAGATAGGTCCGGACGACTTCGGTCGAGCCGCCCTTTTTGTGGGAATTATTCATGTGGGTATGGATTTATTTGCATAGGAACGGATTTCTGGGCGTAAATATTCCTATAAAACAAGACTTTCAATAATTAGATTTGCCTTTTCGGTTACGCAAAAGGACAAGACCTGCAAAAGCAGTAAAAACCGAACCTTTTTTTAGTGAAAGCACTATATATTTAAAATTAGCAAATATGTTTATGTTCAGTAGCTATTGTAGTTAAAAAACTACATTCAATTAAATTTTGTACTATACAATCACGGACGCCTAATTAATAACTTGTCGCTAATTCCGGGAAGAAGGTGAGATACAGAAGTTTGTTCAATCAAGGGAATATAGAATATCAACAGAAGGATTTAAACAGCTTATATAGATTAGTAGCCTGTATAAGTTCTTACCATGGCTGAATAAATTTAATTCAATGAGTTATGTATCTCTTGAAAATTCAGAACCTTTTCTGAAATGTTTTGAGGTGATCGCAGAGGACAAGTCTTGTATCGTAACGGATTCGGTGCTTTATTTTTCAGGGAAGACAGGGAAAGGCTTTATCACCGTCGCCGGTGTTTCGACCGGAATAGAAGTCCTGGCCGTGAATGTATCCATGCTCACCGATGATCTCACCTTTAGTTTCCTCCCCTCTCCAAATGCTGCTTCCTCTTCCTATATTTTAAGCATTGAAGAAATAAGTATTCCCGGCAGACCGGAAAATGAATTGTCTCTATCCCTTTCTTCTCCGGGTGACCGGACAAATTCTGCCGTAACGATCACGGATGCCGGGTATGGGAAATTAGTAACCTGTCCCAAAGAAAGAATTATCCGTTCCCTCATAGTAAGAGTGCGGAAATCAAGTCTTGAGCATCTGATACATGACTTTGATGCAGGAACGATCGGGTCTATCTTACAATCTGCCAACAAAGAGTCTTCGATCAGCTGGCCTATCACCTTCAAATACCGTCTGCTGATCAATGATTTCATGGCAGAGATCGTCCAACACCCTTTCCGGGAACTATTCACGATACGGAATATCTCCGTCCTGGTAGAATACCTGCTTCAGCAATTCTTTGTAATGGATAAGCTGGCCGCCGAAGGCAACTACCTGAGCAGCCAGGATACATATAATTTATCCAAGGTGGAACAGCATCTCTGTGTGTTTTACAAAAAAGAATTTCCGGGCGTGGAAAAATTATCCCGCATCTCTGCCATGAGCCCCACCAGTCTGAAGACCAAGTTTAAAAAATATTATGGAGACACCTTATTCGGATATTATCAGAAGAATAAATTAGAACATGCCAGGAAATTGCTGGACAATAAAGTGCCTGTAAAAGTAGTCGCTACCGAGATCGGTTATTCCAACCCCTCTCATTTTACACTGGCCTTTAAGAAAGAATATGGATTTTCCCCCTGGCATTACCTGAACCCCCATTAGTTATTTTGAATTTTGACCCCCTAACTCTAACCCAACGCATAGACTATGAAGCCCCTAACCCCCCCATTTCTCAACCAGAAAACCGATGTTTCCTTTCGGTTTTCTGAAAAATTGCCTGTTGGACTTACCATCCATTGCTGGAAAGAATCGGCCAATCAGCTCAATGGCGCCCTTCCCGAATTCGATGAAAACGGCCTCATATTGACATTCATTAATTATAAAGGAGACCTGCAGATCGCCGTCGGAGACGGGGCCGATGGATTGCAGCCCGCAAGCCCCGGCCTGGGACTGCTGTTTGCCGGCAACAAGCCCCTGCAGTTCCGGTCTTCTTCCCCAATTCATTTTGCAGCCATTGTTCTGTTCATTCCCGGGGATTGGATCACTGTATTTATGAAAGACAATCTCAATTTTTCAAAAATTGAACAGGTGCTGGAAACGGAAGAAAATATCATCACCTGCAGGATGGGCCGGAGGCAATTATCCCTTTTCTCTTCAGTAATGAACGCGGAGCTGAAAAGTAAGGGTAATCTGCTGGAGATCCAGAATCATGCCTTATCCCTGCTGGAATTCTTTTTATGCAGCCGGCACAAGAACCTGTCGGCCGCAACCGCTTCCACCGGCATCGACAATGAAGATGATCTGAGCCTGATAAAAGAAGTCGAATCGTATATCTCCGAATACTATTGCTCCGATACCTTTACCGTGGATTCCATCCTGAAAAAGACCTATACCAGCTATCATAAGCTGAACTTTTTATTCAAGTCGATCCACGGCATGACCATCTCCGAATATATACGGAACAAAAGGATCGAGAAGTCAAAAGAGATGATCGCGGACAACGCTAAATCCATCAGCCAGATTGCCTATGAAATAGGCTATTCCAGCATCAGTAACTATATCCTCGCTTTTAAAAAAATATACCAGATCACCCCCGGCAAATACAAAAAGCAAATGGATAGTGTGGCCTCCTGAGTGGCAGACAGGCACCGGGTAAGAACGCCCCATCCTGCCCGAAGTTCGTCCGGCAAATGATCAGGCGCCGGTTATGCAGGCGGCGAAACAGCCCTGTCAGGCTCAGCCGGGAATCTGAGCTCTACGGTCGTGCCCACCTGCTCCCGGCTGTCGATCGATACGGTGCCGTGAATCCTTTTGGTAAGGTCAAAAATGAATTTATGCCCCAGCTGGCTCCCTGTTTTTACATCGTCCAGGTTGTCATTGCGAAGAAAATTTTCCACCTGCTGCGGACTCATCCCCCTTCCTGTATCTGACACGGAAATGAGGACACCGGCCTCCTCTTTGCAGGCGCTGATGGTGATCTTTCCCTTGTCGGTATATTTATTCGCATTGTCCACCAGGTTACGGATGATCGTAATGAGAATATGCGGGTCCGAATAAATAGCCAGCTCCTCATCGGCTTCATAATAGATGCTATTCCCTTTTTGATGCACCTGCTCCAGGAAAAAGTCATAGATCTCCTGCAGTAAGGGCCGTAAAGGAAACGGCCGTTTGGCAATGCTGAAATTATTTTTTTGACTGGTCACCCAAAGCAAAAAATCCTCGGAAAAATTATAGATATCATTCGTTCCTTTTTTTACCCAATAGGTACGCTCTTTTATTTCTTCCGGAGAAAGATCTGCCAGGTTATCATGCAGGTTGCCCGCCAGCATGGTAAGGAATCGGAGAGGGGACCGCAGATCATGAATTACCAGCGAAATGAGCTTTTCCCGGACCTTACTGGTCTGCAGGAGCGCCCGTTCGGATTCCTGTAATTTTTTCACCGTCTTTTCCAGCGCTACCACCGTGCCCTTTAGCTTTTCAGCCTTGACCCGCACTTCTTTTTGCTTTTCAATCAGTTTCAGCCTCAATTGTACCAGTGCCGTCAACAAGAGCAACAACGCCAGCCCCGCCAGCAGCACAAACCAGGCGGTCCGGTAAAAGTGGGCCGCTACAGCAATGCTCCATTGCCGGTAGGTGTAATTGTTCCTGCCAAATCCATTGACCTTCCTCACCCGGAGCGTATAATTCCCCGGCCCGAGCCTGCTGAGATTGAGAACGCCGTCTTCCGGAACTTCCTTCCATTCATTATTCAATCCTTTCAAACAATATTCCAGGTACAGATTGTTCCTGTTGCCAAGATAAGGGCAGGATATTTCCACCGACAGGCTGTTGTAATCGGGAGGGAGCTCGATGGAATCCGTCCGGCCGCCCCATTTCCCGTCAATCTCTATATTCGTGATATCCAAAGAGCCCCGTGGGAAATCCGATTTCAGCGAATCCGTATAAAAACACACCATTCCTTTCATAGAGAGAAGTGCCGCAAACCCATCCCGCGTGATGACTCCCGAACCATTGAACCCCCCGTTAAATTCATTGGTCCGCAAACCGTCCTGTTTGCCATAATAGTAATAATAGATTGGGTGGCTTTCCGAATCGCACCAGGCATTCATATCCGCCTTGGGGACCTTAAATAATCCCTTATTGCAGGGGATCCAGATATTCTCCCTGTTATCTTCCAGGAAACAATGGGCCGTGATGAGAAATCCATTTTTGTCCAACGGCATCCGGAAGAAACGCTCCTTGTAGTAATAGTAATAACCCTGCCCGTAAGTGCCCACCAGGATCCCGCCATCCCTGCACTTATAGATGGACCTTACATGCGCTCCAATGAACGGCAGGAGGATCCCTGCCTCCTTACTGCGCGTATCAACCTGCAGCAGCCCGTTATAACCGGCAATCCAGGCCAGGTGAGGAGCCACCATACAAAGAGATTCATTCGCCCCTTTTACAGAAAGCTGCTCCTTGTCGAACAGACGCCGGAAACTGTCTGCCTCCAAACGCCATAAGGACTTGTCCGTTAAACAATAAAGACGGCCTTCCTCATCTTCCTTATAGTCTACGATCTGTCCGTCCAGGGCCGGAAAGACAGTCACAGGCTCCATAGCAGTGGTTAATTTCCGGGGAAAGTTATGAATGGCGCTCCATACATTGTTCTTTTGGTCAATAAAAAGACAGTGCTGCCAGATCGGGGTGCTGTCTTTGAATAAATTGAATTTCCCGGCTGCATCGAAACTGAACTTATCAGTCAGAACAACGGACCCGCCCAGTAACGCAAGCGGCCCAAAAAGATGTTTGGACAAGCGCTGTCGCAGGAGAGGAGAGAAATCCGGCAATTCAAACATGCTTTTGCGAAGAGAATAAAAACCTTCTGTTTCCGTAGCAATAAGGAGCAAGCCGAGCCCTGGGTTATATTCCACCCCGGTGATATTCGTGGCGAAACCGATGTCCAGCAGGTACCGGGAAGTCAGCGCTCCATCCGCACCCGGATAGATCCGGTATAACCGGTTGCCCGCCAGTAAGTGATTGATATTACCGGAAGAAAAAAGACGGTAAGCGCTCTTTCGCGGTTCCCGGCCCGCTCCCCCCCGCCCGGCGGCATCTTTTAAAAGATCGCCCCCGATGACGGCAGCCCCCCTTAAAAGCTTTCCATTTTCGTATACGCCTGTTACAACATCCTTATTAAGAATATACAGCTTCCCGTCCAGAACAAGATACGCCAGGGTATTATTGAGGGAACCGGCTACGGGCGACAGCTCCTTGTTATCATAATAATAAAGAGAGTCACCATAAAGCAAATAAATATGCGTCGAATCAACCACGTAGAAATCCCTGTTGTGTTCAAAAAGGTCCGTGAAAATGAGCTTTCTCATTTCCGTAGCCTTTCCCGGCGGAGCGCCGCCCAGGAAATTGGAAAAATCAAACAGCCGTTTCCCCGAACTGAGAAGATGGGGGTTTTTCAGCGTATTCGTATTTATAGGGCTTAGTAAATGGCTGTTATTACCCGGGTAACAATATAAGTTATGATCCCCGGTCTGAAAATAAATATTCCCCTGGTTGTTCTTGCCCAGCAGTAGAACATTGGACTCCATGGCAGGCTTGTCGTCCGGGTAAAATAACTTGAAGGAATAACCATTGAAACGGACTAACCCAACCTGCGACCCCAGCCAGCAATATCCCTCATTATCAAAAAGTAGGTCATTGATGGTATTCTGAGGTAATCCATTCTCATCGGTGAAATGCTGAACAAAATAACCATTGTATGGGTCCTGCTGAGCCGGAACGGGTGTTACAGACAGTAAAAGGATAATAAAAATGGAGAACGTGATAAACTTTGTTATCATGCCTTAACCTTAAAGGCTAAATATAGCAGAAATAAAACGATATAGCCAGTTCACCCTCCTTATATTTTGAAATATGTTTTTTCTTTAATACGAGGAGGCCCAAAAGTAAAGGAGACCATTTGGCCTCCTCTTACTTACTAACTTATCCGAAGTTCTTTTGATCTTTTTGTGTCTTCGGATATCGGATCAATTCTTCAACAGGATATTGTGCCTTTTCGTGGGATATTGGATAAAATCTTTGTTTGTGTGATAAAGATAATTGAACCTGTTAGCCAAGTTTAACGATTTATTACGCTTTCATGTTCAAAAAAGACATAAATGTCGATTTTACACGAATACGATCTCCTGGGGTTTAAAATTTGCCTCAATGAAACCTCCCTCAATGAACCTCCTGACATCGGGTTTAACATTCAAATAATAGATAGATTGTCTCCTTGCGTATCTCTTTGAATAGAATGATTAAAGAGGGGTGGGAGAGCAGGGTATTTTTATAGTGTATTAAAATCAATACTCTATGAATAAGCTTTATACACCGGGACACGTCCCCCTACGCGCTCATTTAATAACGTCTCTTTCTTCTTTAAACGTATCATCCCCGGATTCATATTGGTAGAAAATGGAAAAGGAACGCTGATTCTTAAAATGTCCATTTAAAATACCATTATGCCCTTATTCGATTATTCCTTCAACATCGACCTGCTCACCCTGCTGGTGATTATAGGATTATCTGTACTTCTCGGATTCGCCCTGAGAAGCCGTCAGCTGAAGAAGAAAAAAAGGCAGATCGCAGAACTTGAAAAAGATATGATGCAGGCACATGCTGAAATACTTGAAATACAAAAGGAATATTGTGACCTGGAATCCAGGGTAAAAGACCTGTCCATTCCTGTTATCTCCATGAAACATGGTCCTACAGAAGAAGAAAAACAAAAAGAAGAGCCGCCAGGCAAAGCTGGCAGGAGGGGCAACAGGCCTACCCGCACCGCCTGAGAAGAAATTGGGATTGTCTTATTGAGTATGTTATTTTAATTGACAAGCAAAATTCTGTCTTATATTTTGCTTTTTTTACATACGCTGAGATATTTCGATCGAATGCCTGCTTATTAAAATGTTCTCTATCACATATAATTGGTATCGCTGAAATGTCTCGCCTTAAAACCAATAAACCTGGAGACAATGCTCAACTCATTTTCTCAAAAAGGCAGGCTACTGTCTTTTATTATGGTACCCCTACTGATAGCTGCCAGGGTTAACGCCGGGCCCGTCCATTTTTTTTTACATTCTTCCATCTTCCGCAGTCATATTTCCATGAACCCGGGCATGATAAATTTTAACACACAGAGCAATGAACAGCGAGGCTCCATCCGCCCATTGATTAGACATAATTTACGGATGAATTATCCGTTATATAGTATCGGCCGTACGGAATGGATAAAAATCCCCGATACTCCGGGCATCAAAGAGATCAGACACCCGGAAGGCCCTTTGTCCCGGTATATTCACAGAGAAAAGAACAGTGACCTCGTTATAGTCGTGCCGTACGGCGGGAATGGCAAATACAGGGTCCGGTTCTTTGATGAAGAAGACAGGTTCTTATTTGAGGTCAGACAGATCCGGGATTCTATTTTGATCGTTGAAAAATTAAATTTTCAGCATGCCGGCTTGTTTCAATATGAGCTGTACAGGGGAGAATGCCTGGTGGAAAGAAATACTTTCGTAATTAAAAAAGACTAACAAACCAATATGATATGTTTAATCCAATACTCTTAATCCTAAAATCCAAATTCCATGAGACTGCTAACAAACCTTTTTTTTAAGGTTACCTTATCTTCTATGATTGTCTCGGCTCCTGCAATGATATCCAATAAGGATGCCAAATACGGAAGTCCGTCCGACAAAGATATAATGCTTCCTTATTATTCATCTTCGGTCATAAAGAAGTTCCTCAATCCTGCTACCGTCACCGTTGCCCCTGTCTTTCCCGATGATAAGGAAAGCGAAAGCACCATGAAGGCCCGGGTCATGAGCGCGGAAGTGAAGATGGTGGTCAGCGAGGCGGTGATCCTGTACGATTATATGTCCCTTGAACAGTCCGGCCTCAATGAAAAAGCTTTCGAATATGCCTGGAGGGGATATCATAATCTCTTACGGAAAGGCCTTATCCGCAAAAAGAACGTACTCTCTATCGTAGATTTCAGCCAGTCCTCCTGCAGCAAACGCTTGTATGTCATCGATGTGCGGCATAAAAAATTATTATATCGCACCTATGTGGCCCATGGTCAGAATTCAGGTGCGGAATATGCCGATTCCTTTTCCAATGAAAAAGATTCCTACAAAAGCAGCCTGGGCTTCTACGTAACACAGAAGACCTATTACGGACGCAACGGGCTTTCCCTGAAGATCGAAGGCGTGGACTCCGGGTTTAATGACCTGGCAGGTAAGCGCAATATCGTGTTGCACGGATCTTCCTACGTGAGCCTTAAATATATGAATAATAACGGGGCTATCGGTACCAGCCAGGGATGCCCTGCGATCCCTAAGATCATGAGCCCAAAGATCATCCGCGCAGTCAAGAACGGAAGCTGTCTTTTTATATATCATCCCACTCCAAGATATTTAATTGAATCCAATGTTATTAATAATGGGTGAAACCGAACGAAAAGAATATTAAAATAAATATATAGCAGCTTGTCGCAAAACTGCAACCCCTAAGCAACAACCCCCAAATCTTGAATGTCAAGATTGAAACCGAAAGGCTGATCGAAAGATCAGCTTTTTTTTATTGTACTCCTAACCGGATTGTCACTTGCGTCCCCTTCCCCTTCTCACTCCGTATCGACAAGCTTCCCCTGATAATCTTCAACAGATCTTTAATGATCAGATAACCAAGGCCATTGCCTTTCCGCCGGTCCACATTCGCTGAAGAAATGATAAAATGGTCGGCCATGATGTTATTGATCTGTTCATGAGTCATGCCTACTCCCGTGTCTTTTATCGTCAGCGCTATCCCATCCGGGGTAGGAACGCTGCTGACGAGAATATGACCTTCTGAAGTAAAATTGATGCTATTGAGCACCAGATTATACACAACGATCTTTACAGGCTCTATATACTGGTAGAGCGTCAGCTCTTCATCTACTTCATTTATAAGCTTGATCTGCTTCTGCTTGGCCATAGAGTTGAAAATCCCGAACAGCTGGCCCACCAGCTGCTGCAGATTAAAGCTCTCTTTAGCAAGACGCCTGTCCTCATTCTTGTATTTGATCCAGTTCAGGATATTGGTAGACAGTAATTCCAGCTCCTTGGACGTATTCATAATCTCCGTTATCGTCTCCCTTTGTAATTCTTCCGGCAGCTCATCCTTTTTCTCCATCAGGCTCTTGCCCGCCAGGTGCAGGAATTTCAGCGGGGTTATCAGGTCATGGCTGATGATTGAGATCAGCCTTGTCTTGATATGATCTGTCTTTTCCAGCTCTTCATTTTTCTGCTTCAGCTCCTTTGTTTTCTCCGCGATCTGTCCTTCCAGCTTGTGCTGTCCACTACGGAGATGCCGGGTTCGCAGACCAACGATCCCGATTATTACGGCGGTAAGGAAACACAATCCGAGTAGCCAGGCCCAGGGCTCCTGGTACCAGTGCGCGTCTATACGGAAGCTGCTTTCCGTATAGGTGTAATTCCCTTCCCCAAACCCGCTCAGCTTCCGTATCCTGAGCCGGTAATCACCGGAAGGCAGGTTGCTGAAGCTTAAGACAGGGTTGTTTTGAATTTCCAGCAGCTGCCATTCTTTTGAGTAGGGCTCCAGCTTATATTCTATATAGAGGTTCTCTTTATTTGTCCAGGCGGGAAAACCCAGAAAAAATCGCAATTCCCTCGTCCCGGAGTACAAACGCGGCGTGAATAAAGAGGCCGTATTGATCTTTTTGCCATCCGCAAAAAAGGCATCGATATAGAGCCTGCCTTCCTGTAGCTGGCGATGAGGACGGTTCAGATCTACCCATACCAGCCCATCCATGGAGGGAAAGGAAAGAGTGCTGTCATTCAAGGCAAGGGCACAGGGGGTGCACCCCCCATTTAGCTCCGTAATATCCATTCCATTGCTCCGGCCATAATACTGGTAATATACGCTCACCGTATCTTTTTCAAAGGCATTGATCATGTCCCCGGGCATGGCCCGGAACAGCCCCTTATTGGTGCTGATCCAGCAGAACCCCGTTTTGTCCGGTATAAAGCAATGGGCATAGCGGAGATAATTATTCTTATCCAAAGGGATCGGCTTCAACACCCCCTTTTTCCAGAGATAGATCCCTTTGCCATAGGTCCCGATGAAGAGATAACCCTTATATTTCCATAATGCCCTTACACAGGTACCGGGCGGGTTAAGCAGCGTATCCAGCAGCCGGGTATGGATATTAAAACGGAATAAGCCGTTGCAGGTAGCGATGGCGAGCACTCCCGGACTAATCTCCAGCATGCTGAACGGGACATTGCTGTTGATATCCGGTCTCGGATGCCGGTATAAATAGGTGAGCTTCCCCTCCTGCAAACGGCCGACGCCAATGCCATTGGCAACATATAATCCACTGTCGGACTCTGCAAAGCCATCCGTGATGGATCCCGAACCTGCGAAAAGCCGGAAAGTTTGCCGGGTTCTGTAAGAATAACGGAAGAGAGTATCTTCATGACTGTACCATAAAAGGCTATCAGCCGTAAGGAAAGTAAAATTATTAAAAGCAGTCCGGATAGGAAGACGGGAAGGCGAAGGAACAGGCCCGCCCAGGATATCCCCCCCGGAAGTCAATACGGATCCATTGGAAAGGGCTACCTGACTGTAACAGGAGGTAGACTGATCCCTGAAAGGAGGATCCTTTTTAATGGAATGGACCCGGTAGCCCCGGATCACCATGATTCCCTTTGAATTGGTGCCCAGGAAAAGGATACCGCTCCGTTCCCCATATTGTGCATAAGAGAGCAGGGCATCCGTAGGAACGGCCGTGCAGATCAGCCGGGCCGAAAGCTGCTGATCCTGGTATTCCAGGATCCAGGCCCGGGACCCTGCTATCAGGATCGGGCTCTTCATCCCAATTTCCCAAAAAAGCTGTTCCTGCTGCCGCTGATCAGCCCGGCCGGAATAAAGGCCGGTCCTGTCGCCCGTAGAAAAAGGAAAGCCTGCCACCTTAACCGGCAGGGGGCGGAAAGAAAGGGGCGATCTGTTTGACGGGGAATCCTGCAGGGACATATTCCCTTCCAGTTTATAAAAGCCCGACCGCCTGTTAAAAACAAAAAACTGTCCGTCCAGGCGGAATATCTTCGAGCCCGGCTCAACAGGCATTATAAAGGTCGGCTCTCTTTTTCCCAGATTATAATCATACAGAGAATCTTTATGGGTCAGGATAATGCGGGTCTCGCTCATGGGGACCAGCAGCTCTTTGTGGAAATTGAACCCGAAATTGGCGGCCGGCTGTGTAGAGGATTGCCGGAATAACCTGCCGGAGGCGGCAAGCCCGATCAGCTTGAAGGTCGAAGGGCGGATGTCCAATGGGACGTTTCCCATGAACTGCAGCTTATTGTCCATGACAAAAAAAAGATTCCCCACTTCATCGGAAGTATAGATCCTCCCTTCCCGGTTCTTTTGCATAAACCACATTCTTTCCGAGAATAATTCAGGGGTATTGCCTTTGGAAAAGGTAACGAAATCACTTCCATTATAACGGGTCACCCCGGCTTCTGTAGCGACCCAGAGAAAGCCCGTCCCCTCATCCCATTCCAGGCCTTTAATACCATTGGAGGGCAGGCCGTTTTCGGTTGTAAAGCGTTGTACCTGGAAATTATTCTGCGCCGGTAGCAGGAAAGAGCATCCACTCAAAAGGACTAAAAGTAAGGATGACCGGTAAAATAACATACTACATAAGGTTCTCTTGCTGCCAATATACGCCTGTTATCTTAATAATTAACATTATACAAGGCAGCTAATTCTATCAATTCTTTCAGATTGGCCGTCATCGTTTTTTCGAATATCCGGGTCTTGACCGTGGAAATGGTGTTCATTTTGACATTCAGGGTCTCGGCGATCTCTTTGGTCCCCAATCCCTTTAATACGTAGTGCAGTATCTCCAATTCCCTGGGAGCCAATGCCGAAAAAGGGTTATTAGGATATTTTATGCGGGCAGCATTTCGGGAAGGCGGCTCATTTTGAAGGAACCGGCGCAGCAGCAGGATCGTTTCTTCTTCCGGTGTGATCTTGGGCAGATAATGATCGATCCCATATTGCCGCAGCGCCTTTCCGTATACTTCGGCCGGCTGCATGGAAAATACCATGATCCGCAGGTCAGGGTATACTTTCCGGATATTGGGCAGTATTTCCAGCGTGCTCCCATCCGATAAAATGATATCCAATACCAGGTGGGTATATTTGTTTTTGGCCAGCTCTTTCATCAGCTCATTACAGCTCA
>JAATFV010000237.1 GCA_015655015.1 Chitinophagales bacterium
GGCCGGATAATTCCTGGTTATCATTTTGGCGGGTATGCCCGATCCACGCCCGAATTATTTGATTTTATGAACCGGTTCTACCAGGCCACCGGAATCCCTTCCGATTTCGTGTATACCGGAAAGCTGTTTTATGGGGTAATGGACCTGCTCCAAAAAGTCTATTTTCCATCGGGATCCCGGCTGTTATTGATCCATAGCGGCGGATTGCAGGGCAATCAATCCTTATCGCCGGGGATATTGGATTTTTAGGCCCGGAATTTGACCTTCCAAGTCCATTATTTTTATTTCGCCTTAAAACATCTTTTTAAAAGATACGTTATGCCTTCTATGTATAGGACCGTGGTTTTCTTTCTTTTTGGTCTGTTTTTCGGCACTACTGGCAGGGCGCAGGATACACTTCCGCGGTTTTCCGTGACGGCAAAAGGCACCGGAAAGATCCTGGTCAGCTGGCATAATCATTACCCGGTCGTCTCCCAGATCAGCATTCAACGTTCTACCGATAGCTCAAAAAACTTTACCACGCTCCTTACCGTTCCTGACCCCACGCTTCCGGAAAACGGGGCTATGGATACCCGGGCGCCCCATCCGAATTTCTATTACCGCCTGTTCATTGTCCTGGAAGGCGGCAAATACCTTTTCACGCCCTCCCGGAGACCAGGCGCTAACACGGGCCAGTCGCCGGCCGCTGCCAGGGACGATGAGGATGAGTCAGACCCGATCCTGGCAAAAACGGACCACAAGCGGATCATTTTTATGGATCCCAACAGTTATAGCTACCAGAGCCAGCCCAGGATAAAAACGCCGGCGAGTATCAGCGGAACACGTCCGGATCCGGAAATAGAAGTCAAAAAAACGATCTTCATCAAGAAAGGGGATACCCTGATCGGTCAGATCGCCGGCAGCAGGATCCGTCAATTCAGAGATTCTCTGCTTACCAGGACAAAGGATACCCTGATCTTTATCGATGGAGACAGTCTTTTGATAAGGCCCTTTGTCCCCAAAGAAGTTTACCGGGTCTCTTCCTATGTGTTTACCGGCAAATACGGCAATATTCATCTTTCCCTGCCGGAGACCAGCAAGAGACACTATTCCATTAAATTCTACGATGATGCGAATAAGCTGCTTTTCGAATTACTGGAGATCAAGGATTCCGCGTTGATTTTGGACAAGAGCAATTTCCTGCATGCGGGTTGGTTCCGTTTTGAATTGTTTGATGGGGATCAGCTGAAGGAGAAGAATAAGCTGTTTATTCCGAAGGAGTTCTAGGAGAACATCCGTTCATGTCTCCTTCCCTGGCCAGCCGTTAGCTCCACCTCGAACACCTTCTCAAATTGCCGTTTCACTGCCGCTTTCACCTCTTCCATTGGAACGGGATGTCCCAATTCTTTTTCCAGGGAAGTGACCTGTTTATCCTGTATTCCGCAGGGAATGATATCCCCAAAATAGCTAAGGTCGGTGTTTACATTTAAAGCAAATCCATGCATGGTGATCCACCGGCTGCACCGGACCCCGATGGCGCAGATTTTACGCTCCCGGCCTTTTACTCCGGCATCTATCCAGACACCTGTCTCACCGGCCGACCGTTCACCCCTGATCCCATATTCCGCCAGGGCCAGCACGAAAACCTCTTCGAGATTGCGCAGGTATTTTCCGATGTCCGTATAGAACTTTTCGAGATCCAGGATGGGGTATCCGACGATCTGCCCGGGACCGTGGAAGGTAATATCTCCGCCCCGGTTGGTCCGGAAGAATTGTATCCCTTTTTCCTGCATTCCCTGTTCGTCGAGCAGTACATTTTCGATATGACCGCTCTTGCCCAGGGTGTAGACAGGGGGATGTTCTACAAAAAGAAGGTAATGGGCGGTATCAAGTTCCCCGGCCGAAGCTGCGGTTGGAAAGACAGTACCGGTAACCAGGGAAGCGATCTGCTCACCCTCTGCGAGGGGTTGTAAACTTTCTGCCAGCCGGCGTCTTTCCGACTTAATCTGCACATTCTCCTGCAGTAAAGCTTCCTGGTATTTCCAGGCCGTTTCGTACTCCATATTTTCCAGGTCTCTGAATATGACTTCTTGCATGATCGGCAAAATTACGAATAGTCCGGAACTCTGGTATAGTAGAATTATTTCGATGAAAAAGTTGCCCGTATCTTTCCGGATATTAAAATGATCTAAACGGGAATATTTATTGTCCAAACGGGAGAAACCGGCTGTATCGCTTTTCTGTCTTAACTTTGCGAAAATCAGCACAACCATCGTTATATGCATAAAAGACCGGACCCTGAGAAAGAGCTGCAGGATAATGACAGGGAAGAAAGCCCCGAAGGGTCGGAAGAGCTGTACGAACGCCTGCATTTGATCGTAGACAAAGGGCAGGAACCGCTCCGTATAGACAAATTCCTCGTCCAGCGTATGGAGAACGCCTCCCGCAGCAAAATACAGAAAGCGCTGGAATCGGCGATGGTATTGGTAAACAATCGACAGGTCAACCCGAACTATAAGATACGCCCCCTGGATGAAATCATAATGTACTCCGAAAAGGAAGCGCATGGAGAAGAGATCATCCCCGAACAAATGCCCCTGAATATCTTCTATGAAGACGACGATGTCCTGATCATTAACAAGCGGCCCGGGCTGGTCGTACATCCGGCCAGCGGCAATTATAGCGGCACCCTCATCAATGGGGTAGCCTGGTACCTGCAGCAAAAAAATCACTCCATCACCGAAGAAAACCTTCCCCGCTTCGGACTGGTCCACCGGATCGACAAGAACACCAGCGGACTGATGGTCCTCGCCAAGACAGAAAGGGCCGTCCGGAGCCTGGCCAAACAGTTCTTCGACCACACCGTAAAAAGACAGTATATGGCCCTGGTATGGGGCGACCTGGCCGAAGATACGGGCACTATAATCGCCCATGTAGGCAGACACCGCCGCTTCCGCAAGCTCTTCGACGCCTACCCGGAAGGAGATCACGGCAAAGAAGCCGTCACTCACTATAAAGTGCTGGAACGTTTTGGCTATGTCACCCTGGTGCAATGCGTGCTGGAAACAGGCCGGACCCACCAGATCCGTGTTCATATGCAGCATATCGGCCACCCTTTGTTCAATGACGATACGTATGGAGGTGACAAGATCGTAAAAGGCACTGTCTTCAGCAAATACCGGCAGTTCGTGGACAACTGTTTTGCCATCTGTCCACGCCATGCCCTACATGCCAAGACACTTGGTTTCAAGCACCCCGGCACCGGAGAGGAGGTATTATTCGAAAGTGAGCTGCCCGACGATATGAAGGGACTTATCGAAAAATGGAGGGATTACGTAAAAGCAAAGTAGCTACTTCGGAAAGCTCATCTTATAATCCACCTTGATCTTCCCCCTGGAAATATCATCCAGCTTGCCTTTCAGCAGCTTTCGCTTCAGGGGTTTCAGGTAGTCGATAAATAACTTACCCTCGATATGATCGTATTCATGAAGTATGATCCTTGCCGTGATACCATTGAAGGTCGCCGTATGCGGCTCAAATAATTCATCGACATATTCCAGGGTCACTTCCGAATGGCGGTAAACATCTTCCCGTATCTTGGGAATGCTGAGGCAGCCTTCGTTGTACGCCCATTCCTCACCATTCAGCTTGATGACGTGTGCATTGATAAATACCTGCTTAGTGCCGGGATCGTCCGGATATTTTCCTTTGTCTTCTTCGTCCTGGTTCGTAAATATCTGGCTGGAATCCACTATAAAAAGGCGAATGTCGCGGTTGATCTGGGGAGCAGCCAATCCTACTCCGCTGCTGTAATACATGGTCTCCCACATATCTTCTATCAGCTTAGACAGGTTAGGATAATCGGGAGTGATATCTTTGGCTACTGTCCGAAGAATAGGGTCACCATAAGCTACAATAGGTAAAATCATATAAAGTCAATTTTCGAGTACAAAATTCTTAAACTAATATCTGCCGCTCCGGAAGTACAGCAGATCA
>JAATFV010000164.1 GCA_015655015.1 Chitinophagales bacterium
GTGTAAGTGAAAACATGTAGGGGTGGGAAGCAAAAGTAGGTATATGAAAGCAATTAATTATCTTTAGTAGCCTGTCACGCAGTCACAAACACTCTATCTAAGATCGTAGCAGTCATTAAGATCGTAGCAATCATTTTTAAATGAACCCCCTTGAAGCTCTATATCAAAAACATGGTGTGTATCCGCTGCAAAATGGTAGTGAAGGACGAACTGACAAAACTCGGACTGCATTATACAATGGTGGAACTAGGTGAAGCGGAGGTCACGGAAAATCTTTCCGCCGCTCAGCGTGACCAGATCAAGATGGCCTTGTTCAGGTCAGGCCTTGAGTTAATGGATGACAGGAAGAGCGTGCTGATCGAGCGGATAAAAAACGTGCTCATTGAGCTGATACACTATTCAGAGGAGCCCTTGGCCATCAATTTATCCGAGTATTTAAGCAAGAAATTAAATCACGATTATACTTATCTGGCCAATCTTTTTTCAGAAGTGCAGGGAATGACGATCGAGAAGTTCTTTATTGCACATAAGATCGAACGTGTTAAAGAATTGCTGGTCTACAATGAGCTTACTCTTACCGAAATAGCCTACAAGATGCACTATAGCAGTGTAGCTCATCTCTCTACCCAGTTCAAGAAAGTAACGGGCCTGACCCCCTCCCATTTTAAACAGCTCAAGGATAAAAGGCGTTATATGCTGGAAGATATGGGAGTGCCGAAAGGATAGGCTATAGCAGTGAAACTTAGGCCAGGGCTGCGAAACTTAGGCCAGGGCTGTGAAACTATCCTGCAGGACTCTTCCGGACTGCGGAATTCCATCGAATGAAAGAATGAAAGTGGTTCCTTTACTTTCCTCCGATCGTACGTCTACGCGGGCATGGTTCGACTGAAGGATATCCAGGGTCGTAGACAGGCCCAGGCCCATTCCTCCGGGCTTGTTAGTGAAATAGGGCTTGAATATCTTCTCCAGGTTGTCTTTACTGATGCCGATGCCATTGTCTTTGATCTCTATGACACACTTGCCGTTTATTGATCCGGTGACCAGGGTCAGCTCTCCTTTTTGCGGAGGCATGGCGTCAATGGCGTTGATGACAATATTTGTGAGAGCGATCTGTATCTTTTGCTTGTTCACCAATACTTTACAGCCAATGGCGGCATACTCTCTGCGGACGGTAATATTTTTAAGCATGATCCGGTCTTCGGTCATGGCCAGCACTTCGTCGAGCAGCTGGTGAATGGAATGTCTTTCCGGTTTTATTTCGTCGGGCTGGCAGGTGGTGAGAAGATCCGCTACCAGGTCATTGATCCGCTCCGAGCCGCGCATGATAATGTCCAGGTATAATTTTTGTTCGTCGTCGATGATGGTGGATTTTAGCATTTCCACCGCGAGATTGATATTGGACAATGGATTGCGGACCTCATGAGCCAGGGCGGTGACAAACTGACCGGGCTGTTCCGGCGCTGGTTTGGGCGAGATCAGTGATTTGAACAGGTGTGCAGAAGGCCTGTAGTTACGTAGTTTCGTAACGGGGAAGTTAATCATTTGTGGATTCATTTTTTCAGATTTTAGCGTGGTGTATGTATTTGATTCAGCGGTAAAACGACTTTTAATTCATACCCTTCTCCCGGCTTTGATAGGATCGAGACTGTTCCGTGATATAATTCCGCTCTGCTTTTGATGTTTATAATGCCGACTCCTTTTGTATCTTTTGAAATATCCACGCCTTCTCCATTATCTGAAATGACCAATATGATCTCACTTTCTTTCCTGGTCAGATAAATGGAAGCACGTGTAGCTTTTGCATGTTTGAGAATATTATTCATTTGTTCCTGTACGATCCTGAAAATATCGAACTTCATTTTTTCATTCAGATCTTTTTCCTGGATGCCGTGCTCATAAAATTCGATTTTCACCGGGTGTATCAACAACAGATCATCCAATAGAACTTTTATACTTTCAAAGAGCCCCAGCATGTGAATGCCCGGGGTTGCCAACGTTTTTGAAATTTTTCTGATCTCTTCTATAACTTTCACGATATAACCGGAAGACTTCTCCAGGCACATTTCCCTGTTCTCTTCATCTGTCTTTGCCAACTCTATATACAGCTTGGCAGCGCCCAGGATCTGGTTGAGATTATCGTGCAATTCTTTTCCGATGGCTGTTCGTTCGTTCTCCTGTGCCGTCAGCACCGCATCGGTGATCTCTTTTCGCCTGGCTTGTCTTTGCTGGTTTAATTTATTTTCCAGGAAAACTTTTTCGGTGATATCGGTTTCCATCGCAAAATACTGCTCTAATTTGCCGGTTTCGTCCAACAAAGGCTGCCCCTGGACATGCATCCAATACTTGCGGCCTGATTTGCTGTAATTCAGGATATCGCATTCAAAAACCTGGTTGTGCTTTATTTTTTGCCGTAAGTATTCGATGGTGGGCCGGTCTGTTTCTTTTCCCTGGAGGAAGCTCCCCGGCTTCCTGCCTATCACTTCCTCCGGCTGGTATTCAGTGATCCGGGTGAAGGCGCTGTTGACCCAGGTGATCTTTCCCGCTGTATCGGTAATGATGATCGCGTTCACGGTTTGCCTGGCGATGAGGGATAGTTTTCTTTCACTTTCCAGTAATTGTATCTCCGCCAGTTTCCGGGCCGTGATGTCCTGAGTGGCGCCGATCATCCGGGAGGCTCCTTTGTCCCCATCATAGATTATATGGCCCCGATCGTGAACATAGGCATACCTTCCATCCGCCTTTTTAAACCGGTATTCATCCTCCCATTTATAACCGGGCCCTTCGGTAATGAATTTATTTAATTTTGCCAATACCCGTACTTTATCATCAGGATGCAGGCAGCTCTCCCAAAAACTTTGAGGGATGAGGGCATTTTCTATCGGGTAGCCAAAAGTTCTTTTATGGCCTCCGTCTATCCAGAACAGTTCGCTTGTCCGGAGGTCCCACTCCCAGAGTGAATCGTTCATGACTTCCGTCACAAAGCGATACAGTTCGTTCAGGATCTTCAGCCCCTGCTCGGGATGCTCCGACTGCATTGGCTGATTCCCACTTTTAAAAGAAATAGACAAGGTGTCGTCGCAATGATAGAGAATTACGTCAAACCAGGCTCCCATTTCCCCCCAGTATTCTTCAAAATGCAGGGGGGAATCCTGCAAAAACGCCTTATGATAGACCTCATAAAAATTCACCGGAATAATTCCTGCGAATTTTTCCCATAGGTTGCTCCCGACAATATTCAGTGCGGAGACCCCCAGTAATTTTTCCGCTCCTTTGTTCCAATAGGTCACCGTCCATTTACGATCCACGGTAAAGAACCCATTCGTCATCGTCTCTGTGACCGGTTTCCCCAGGTAGCTGCTGTCACTGCCCCTTTGGTTGACGTTTTCTACATTTAAAGGTTTAACAGCCATATTTCTCCTTTGACGGTGATTAACTTGTCCGA
>JAATFV010000218.1 GCA_015655015.1 Chitinophagales bacterium
AGGTTTTTTAGCTTGCTGGTGCTCATGAAGACTTCGTGGGCCAGCGATTCCAAAGAAGGGAAACCTTCCAGGCGGCTGCTCAGGATCTGTTCGATATGCTGCATGCTTTCCAGGTCGCCTTTTTTTATCGCTCTCGGAAGAGTGGCCTGTTCCTGGCGCAGGAAGGAATGCAGGAATTTTTCCGTCAGGTGGATGATACGCGCCAGTCTTCTTATTTGTCCCAGCGGATCGTTCTCTTTCATTTCGAATATTTCTTTCAGGGTCTCGCGGTGGGGGAGACTGACGAAATAAGGGTTTTCCGCAATGCTGTTCTCATGGGCAAAGGCCTCCAGCTTGTCGAGGATCTCTACGGGCAGGTAATGTGCTGCCAGTTCGTAGCGGAAAAAGATCACCAGTCTTTTCACAGAGCTGCCGGCGGGGATCTTTATCACGTGACTGTCGCGGGTATCCGATAAATAAATATCGTTGCGCAGGGTTCGTTTGTCTGCGGTGATGGATTGGTCTTCGCTGATCCGTATTTCTTTTTGTACTTCCACCTGGTTGAAGGAAAGGGTGAATCCTTTTATTCCATCCGCTTCGCGGTCCAGCTCCAGGTCAGATTCCAGCTTGAGGTCCAGGACAGCATAAGAAAGATGTTGACCGATGGTATGGGCCAGGATCGTTCCTTTTCCCAATGACGGAGGGATCGGGAACATATGGTCCTTTACGGAGCAGTTGAGTGATGCGGCGAAGTCGGCAATAGTCTTTTCGTAATTTTCGAGCCTGAATGAGAATTTAATCATGTTCACAATTTTTCGGGTGCAACAATAAATATTTGAAAACCAGGCAGCTAGTCGCGGGTGAAGGGATTTTTTAGATCAGGGACAAGAGGGCAAAATTAGCACAAATATTTTTTAGAGTTTGGCTGCATGGAGCCTTTTAATAGCTGTAGAGGCTAATTAACAAAAAATTTTAATACCGGGAAGGGATGGATATTTTTATCTCCCTTTCAATATTTCTTTGGGCAGGATGCCAAATTCTTTCCTGAAAGCCTTGGCAAAGTTGCTCAGGTTGGAGAAGCCGATGTTTAAGCCTACCTGTTTGACAGAGTATTTGCCTGTTTGCAGCATTTCCTTTGCTTTTTCAAGACGGTTGCGGTTGTAGAACTCGTACAATTTCATGCCATAGATCTGCTTGAACTTTGTTTTGAGCTTGGTAGAGCTCATCATGGCAGTTTTCGAAAGGATGTCGATGGAGGGGAATTTGTCCAGCTTGTTATTGCTGAGGATCCGCTCTATCTCTTTCAGCGCTTCGATATCTTTTTCTTTATCCCGTTGTTTGAGGCCGCCTGTTTCTTTGAGGAGGGGAGCCTTGGTAAGGAAGGTGTGAAGGAATTTTTCACTCAGGAGCAGAACCCTGTTTTGCAGCAGGAGGTGGGTGACGGGAGATGCCGGATCGGCTGTAAAAATATCTTCCAGCAATTGCCGGTATTCGAAGGTGATGGGCTCCTTATTGATATTACGCAGGCGATTGTCGGCATATACTAAAAGGTCCAGTAAGATCTCTTTTTTTATACAGCGGCTGATAAATGCGGGGCTGAAGAATATTCCTACCCTTCTTAGCTTAGACTGTTTAGAGTAAGTGACTTCCAGGTCGTAGTTCGTGGAAGAGAGGAAGATATTGCTCCGGCCGGGGCTTTTGTCGGTGATGGTGTTATGGGGTTCGCGGATCACGAAGAAATCGCTGATATTGACCTGGTTGAAGAAAAGGCTCAGGCCATAGAGGGAAGATTTTTTACGGAGAAATACGATGTCATCATTCAGGGAGAAATTCATGACGACGTAGGAAATATCGGAATTGATATTGACTGCCTGGACATAACCGTTGCCGATCGGTGGAGGGATCCGGATGGTTCCGGCGACTACGGGCAGTTTCAACAGTTTACTAAAGCCTTTGAGCCAACTACGGAAATCATTTAACTGATAAGTGTATCTGATCATAGGACAATCGTTTGAGATGGAAGGTTTATTTTATCAGTGGATCTGCAGACAAATTAATGAAATTTTATCATATTCCAAACGTTCTTTTTCAGTAGGTTGCAACTGATTGGATCATCTGTTTGCTAACGTAAAATAATATACGAAACAATGCCGTTTCCAGTGCCGTGCAATGATATAATACTATTGATGGCCTTTACCCGACTGAATTTACTTCAGTAAGCTTTTTACTTCCTGTAATTTCAGTAAGGCCTCGACAGGGGTCAGGCGGTTGATGTCCGTGTCTTCCAGCAATTTCCGCATCGTAAGGAAGGTTTCGGTATGGGCGTCGAAGATGGAGAATTGCATTTGCGGAGCGCCTTGCGGGCCCGATTGCGGAGCTGCCAGTTTCTTCACCTGTTCTCCGATGTCGCCGACCTGTTTGTCTTCCAGCTGGAGAAGGATCTCCCCGGCTCTTTTCAGGAGGGAAGGGGGCATGCCTGCCATCTTTGCCACATGGATCCCGAAGCTGTGGGTGCTGCCACCTGGCGCCAGCTTGCGCAGGAAAATGACCTTATTGCCTACTTCTTTATTGGTGATATGATAGTTCCTGATCCGGGGCAGCTTGTTTTCCAGCTCATTCAGCTCGTGATAATGGGTGGCAAACAGCGTTTTGGGAGCGTGGGGGGAATTGTGCAGGTATTCCGCAATGCTCCAGGCGATGGAGATGCCGTCGTAGGTGCTCGTCCCTCTGCCGATCTCATCCAGCAGGATCAGGCTTCCGGGGGTGATATTGTTGATGATGCTGGCGGTTTCATTCATTTCCACCATGAAGGTAGACTCCCCGCCACTGAGGTTGTCGGATGCGCCGACCCGGGTGAAGATCTTGTCTGTCAGCGGAATTTTGGCGGAGTCGCAGGGAACAAAACTTCCCATATGCGCCATCAGGGTGATCAGGGCGGTTTGTCGCAGCACAGCGCTTTTACCGCTCATATTCGGTCCGGTGAGGATAATGATCTGCTGAGCTGTGGGATCGAGCAGGATGTCATTAGGAATATAAGCGTCTCCGGTTGGCAATTGCCGTTCGATCACCGGGTGACGGCTTGCTTTTAATTCCAGCTCCCGTTCTTTATGTAAGACAGGTTTTTTGTAATTGTACTGTAGAGCGTTGCCGGCAAAACAAAGCAGGCAGTCCAGGGTAGCCAGCACATGGCCGTTGACCTGCATCGGACTGATATAGTTCTGTAAATTCAATAAGAGCTGGTCATACAGTTCCAGCTCTATAGAGAGAATTTTTCCTTCGGCGCCGGTGATCTGCTCTTCGTATTCTTTCAGCTCCGGGGTGATATAACGTTCCGCATTGGCCAGGGTCTGCTTGCGCATCCAATCTGCCGGGGCTTTGTTCTTATGGGTGTTGGTGACTTCCAGGTAATAGCCGAAAACGTTGTTGAAACCGATCTTCAGCGAGGAGATCCCCGATCTTTCTGCTTCTTTCTGCTGCAGTTCCACCAGGTATTCCTTTCCGCCGGAGGCGATCTTGCGGAGGCGGTCCATTTCTTCGTGTACCCCGGATCGTATGGTATCACCTTTGGCGGCTGCTACGGGCGGATTGTCCACGATGGTTGCGAAGATCTTGTCTATGATCGGCTGGCAGGGGTCCAGCCGTTCGGTGAGCTGGCGGAGGTAGGGATCGGTGAAGGTCTGCCCGGCTTGTTTTATCAGGTCGATATGCTGCAATCCCTTTGCTATTTGTAATACCTCACGGGGATTGATCTTTTTGATGGGGATCTTGCTGACCAGTCTTTCGACGTCTCCGCATTGCTGGATGTGCTGGGACAGGGTTGTGCGGAGGGTAGGGTCTTTGATGAAGAATTCCACTCCGTCCAGGCGTTCGTTGATCCGGTCCGCATCTTTTAGCGGCATGAGCAGCCATCGTTTCAGCAGGCGGGCTCCCATGGGGGATACGGTATGGTCCAATACTTTTAAAAGGCTGGTCCCCTGTTCGCGGGGATCGGGGCCGCCCAGCAATTCCAGGTTGCGGATGGTGAATTTATCCATCCACATATGATCTTCCCGGTCGATCCGCTGGAGGGAAGCGATATGTTGCAGGTTGGGGTGTTCGGTATCTTTCAGGTAGTGGAGGACGGCTCCGGCTGCGACCAGGCCTTCGTGCATGTTTTCGACGCCGAACCCTTTGAGGGAATGGGTCTGGAAATGCTTGAGCAGGCTTTCTGTGGCAAACGCCTCTTCGAAGATCCAGCTCTCCATGGTGTAGGTATAGAACTTGGAGCCGAAGACTTCTTTGAAGTGCTTTTGATAGTTGCGCTGGAAGACGATTTCCGCGGGTTTCAGGGTTTGGAAGAGCTTGTCCGCATATTCCGTATTGCCTTCTGCGATGAAGAACTCCCCGGTGGAGATGTCGAGGAAGGCGATGCCGAGACGGTCGTAACTGCCGGGCTGGCCGTTACCGTTGTCTCCGGAACCCTTGCGTGTTGAGCCGCTACCTGTCTGCGGCTCCGCGAAATGGATGCCGGCGAGGAAGTTATTGCTGCTTCCTTCCAGGAGGCGGTCGTTGGTGGCAACTCCGGGGGTCACCAGCTCTGTCACCCCTCTTTTGACGATGCCTTTGACCATTTTGGGGTCTTCCAGCTGGTCGCAGATGGCTACCCGGTAGCCTGCCCGCACCAGCTTGTGGAGGTAGGTGTCCAGGGAATGGTGGGGAAAACCGGCCAGTTCGGAGGAGGAGGCTGCCCCGTTGTTGCGTTTGGTGAGGGTGATGCCCAGGACCTGGGAGGCGATGACGGCGTCCGCCCCGAAGGTTTCGTAAAAATCTCCTACGCGGAATAACAGGATGGCATCGGGGTATTTTTGTTTAATAGCCCGGTGTTGTTGCATTAAGGGAGTGTCTGCACTATTTTTAGCCATGGACGGCAAATTTAAGGAAGATCGATCAACAGAATGAGGGCTGGTTTTTATGGGGATAAGTTGTCGATAGCGGTGGGTTTGTTACCTTTGCGCATGCGCAAACTCGGCATGGATGAGCTTAACCGGAAGTCGGTGCCTGAATTCAGGCGATCGGAAAAGACCCCAGTTGTCGTGGTGCTGGATAATATCCGCAGCATGCACAATGTGGGCAGTGTGTTCCGG
>JAATFV010000149.1 GCA_015655015.1 Chitinophagales bacterium
AGCTGCGGTATAACCCTTGTCCCGCCACGATTGTACCCGTTGTTCAAAACTCATTTCCCGCCGGTCTGAAACTCCATACACGATCGCCACATCGGATCTTATATCGGTGGTAGGTTTCCAGGCGCCTCCTGTTTGAAAAGTTGTCTTTTCTTTCTTTCCTGGCGATTGACTATTTCCGTTGGCTGCATAAAGTGTGAAAAGAAGCGTTGCAAAGACAAAAAAGAAAACAGTTTTATCTCTCATTGTTAATAATATTAAATGCGCAAAAATATTGCTATGCCACGATCAATCCTGAATCAACCGGGCATAGCAATTTTTAATTTTACCTGGCACCCTAATAACCCGGATTTTGCTTAACGGCAGGATTGCTGTTTAATTCGCCAATAGGAATAGCAAACAGGAGCTTATTAGCGTCTACCGTATATAACTTATTTCCCAAATAATCTGTAAAGTTATTCATGAGGTCAACCGTATATTGAGCGCCAAACCTTCTTAGATCGCTCCAGCGATGTCCCTGGCCTGCAAATTCCAATCTTCTTTCGTGCAGGATGGCCAGCGCAACATCAGACTGTGATGACACAGTCAATGCAGGAAGATGGGCCCTCGTTCTTATTGCATTCACCAACGGGATAGCGTCTCCGGTACCATTGGTATTGTTTAATGCCTCTGCTTTTAACAAAATAATATCTGCTAACCGAAGAAAAATGACACTTTGGCTGCCTCCGGCATTATACGAACCACCCTGAACATGCTGGCCTCTTGTAATCAGATACGGGATTTGTGTTGTCGCGGTAGCAGGGTAATGATTGGGATTATCCAGGAAGACCCGTCCATTGAAATCAGTTTGATTATTTTCAAAGACCATTACTCCATTCATCCTTACCTGGTCGCCGGAGTTCTTATAATCATTGACCAGATCCTGAGTGGGAGTACAAAATTTGGTAAACGGATCCGGTATGGTCAGATTATAATCTGAAGGTGCGATCAGCCACGTTGAGAAATTACGGGTTGGCGCACTGGTGCCGCCTACGTGCTGAATTTCAAAAAAGGATTCCGTGGTATTGACTGAATTGTTATCGTCAAACAGATCAGCAAAATTACTTACCAGGCTGAAATTCCCCGTACCTGTCCCTCCGTATTGCGCGGGTAATACAGCATTGCAGGCAGCAAGACAATTAGTATAATCACCCTCTTGGGCATACACTTTTGCTAACAAAGCCTGTGCGGCAGGTTTTGTTGCTCTGGTATGCTGATTTACGACATTGGGATAAGTGACCGGTAACGCGCTAATGGCATCCGTTAGATCGGTAACGATCTGTTTATAAGAATCGGCGAGGCTGCTACGGGCTTGTCTTACGGCGGTATCTGTCGAATAGGTATGCAATGTCAGCACAACACCGCCATAAGCTTTGACGAGGTTAAAATAATGCAGTGCCCTTAAGAATTTAGCGGAAGCTACCATTTGATTTCTTGCCGAGTCTGTTAATTTAGTATCGGAACTGGGCTTAGCGGCGACATCTATTAAGAGATTACAAGTGCCGATCATGCCATATAATTCTGTCCAGCCTCTTCCATCAGTGGTGGTGGAATTGTCAGTAAAGTTATCACATTGAGTTACAGCCTCATTGGCATTGTTATCTGTTTGTCCGTCGAAACTGTTATCAGACCGGACATCTTCATTCACTAAATCGAACCATTGGTAATAATGCCCATTGGCATCTACCATTTGTTCAAAGCAATTATTCAATATGTCCTGAAGCCCGGCAAGCGTATTGACAGAGGATGTGGACACTTGGTTCGGCGGCGTAACATTCAAAAAACTTTTTTTACATGCCGTGGCCAATAAAAGACCCGCTACAGCCGGCAACAGGAATAATATATTTTTGTTTTTCATATTCTTCACATTTATATATTCAAGTGAGTTTCTTTGTATTAAAATCCAACATTTACCCCAAACGTAATAGACTTTGCTAACGGATAAACGCCAAAATCAAGACCCTGTGTCACTGCCTGCGTATTGGGAGCCAATCCTGATGTATTCAGGTCAGGAGAGTAGCCCGAGTATTTGGTGATGGTGATTATATTTTCCATGGCAAAATAGGCACGAAGGTTTTTTACTCCTATGGACTTCACAAAGTTGAAGCCTGTAAAATCATAAGAAAGTGAGATGTTTTTTAACCTCACAAAAGACCCATTTTCTATATAACGGCTGGATACATTGTTATTGCCGTTCTCAAAAGGATCATTTGCCTGGTTCGAAGAATTTTCACCCAGTATGGCAAGCGGCATATCGGTAATATCGCCTGGTTTTCTCCAGCGGCGTAAGGTAGAGGTTAGCTGATTAGTCAGATCATACATTCCATCTTCTTCATATCGGTTAGCGTTGAACACCTTGTTGCCATATGCATACTCGATCAACACATCCAAACCAAAATTCTTATAGCTAAGATTATTGCTAAACCCGCCAAAAGCTGTCGGCAAAGCCTTACCTAAATACAGATTATTTTCAGCGGCTCCCGTCCTGTCAGGGTCCGCATATTTTATGTACCCGGTTAGAGAATCTACCCCTTGAGAAATATATCCAAAGAAAGAACCTATAGAGTATCCGTTTTTCAGCCAGGAAACAGCACCGGAGGGAATGCCGCCGCCGGCTATTGGAGTTATATCTGCCCTTATTTTATTACTATTGAAGGATATATTGAAAGTGCTGGTCCACCTTACGGCACTATGGCTTAAGATATCACCGGAAAGAGTTACCTCGACTCCATGATTGATCACCTTACCCGGTAAGTTTACAACAACATTACTTTGCCCGGAAGAAGGTGGTAGATTGCTGGTATAGATCAGGTTAGTGGTGTGCTTGTTGTAATAATCTGCAGTAACACGTAATCTATTAGCAAAAAATGCCATATCCGTACCTATATTAAGTTGGTTGGTCTGCTCCCATTTAATATTGGGATTAGCAGCTGTTCCGTTCAAGCCTAATCCCGGGACGGTAGCGCCGCCCGGATCGTAAGCGTATTGGCCTCCCGCTACGTTCAGGACGTCGTAAGAAGGATATAAAGAACCTGGCAAATTTCCTGTTGCTCCATAACCTGCACGAATTTTCAGGTCGCTGAAGATGGTTTGTTTTTTCATAAACTCTTCATTGGAAATGCGCCAACCTACGGAACCGGCTGGAAAGGTTGCATATTGATTATTGATTCCCAATTGAGACGCGCCATCCCTTCTGACAGTTGCCGTTAAAAGATATCTCGAATCATAATTATACATTAATCTCGCATACTGTGAATATTTTGACCACTTGTCGTAACCGCCATTATCCTGTGTCGTAGGTCTGTTGCCTGCGCTGGAGATGGAATAAATGCCCGCGATAGGAAAACCGCTGCCTCCATTTTCTGAGAACTGAGTTGAATATTTATTGGCGGTTATGCCTGCAATAACATCTATATTATGCCGGTTGAACGAGTGGTTATATTCAAGAATATTATCCCAGAGCCAGGTAAAGTTTTGAAAGGTCTTATAATCAGCCGTTCCACCAACGGCGGCGGCCCCTGAAGTAATTGTCGGGTCCTGTATGATGTTCTCAAAATTATCTGAAATGTTGGCTGCGATCCGGGAAGTGTAAGATATATTAAAGGGCAGTTTGATAACAATATGTCCTTCTGCATTGATAATATTGTAGGTCGTAATGTCGGATGTGCCATACAATTGCGCCAATGGATTTGGAATGGCCTGCCCATTACTATTGTCAACCGCATAAAACCCGGTTGCGGGATCTTTCAAGGCAGCATAGGGTGAAAAGGCAATGGCTGCTCCCGTTACACTACCGGCGCCTCCTCCACCATGTCCCGTAGTACCCTGAGTTCCGGCTGGCATATTATTGGTGATTTGCCTGGCGTAGTCTGCTCTGCCGCCAATCGTTAACCATTTGCTCAGATTTTGCTCGGCCGTTAGTCCCACAAAATACTTTTTTGAGCCGGTAGTAGGCAGAATACCCTGTTGATTTAAATAACCAACACTAAGCGCATAATTCCCCCCCTGACCGCCTCCCGAAACCCTTACGCTGGCTTTGGTGATAGGGGCAGTCCTGAAAAGCATGTTTTGCCAGTTATTATTAATGTTTTGCCAGTTAGCAGGCAACCTGATACCGGCCGTATCGCTGGCGCGGCCGGCATTGACGAATTCATCGATTTGCAGATCATGCAGCTGTACACCGCTTAATACAGGGAGTTTTTTAGTAACAGACTGATAGCTCTGGGAGAAATCAACATCTATTTTGGGTGCGCCGCTTATTCCTTTTTTAGTGGTTATCTGGACCACTCCATTGGCAGATCCTGCAACACCATAGATGCCCGTTGCAGAGGCGTCTTTTAAGATAGATATACTGGCAATATTGTTTACGTCCAGTGTGGCAATATTATAGCCGACGATACCATCCACTACGTAGACGGGGTTGGCATTGCCGCTTAAAGAGGTAAAACCCCGGACAAGAACCTGAAAATCCTGCCCCGGAGCGCCACTAAACTGCTGTACCTGTACGCCTGCGGCTTTTCCTGCCAACTCCTGCATTATATTCACTACTGGCCGTCCTCTCGTATCGCTGATGTTAACGGTGGAAATTGATGACGTAACATCCTTTGCTTTTTGCGTACCATACCCGATTACCACTACATCATTTAAACTGGAAATTTTGGTAGTAAGCTGCACAGACAGCCCTATTGTTTCCTTATCAATTTTGATCTCTTTCTCTTCATATCCCACAATGGAGAAAATCAAGGTCTGCCCCTTGTTGACCTTAATAGTAAATGCTCCGTTTGTTTCTGAGGTGGCGCCGCCAGCCTGGCCTTTAACGCTGATTGACACATTGGATAGCGCTATGCTGCTATCAGAGACCACTGTGCCGCTTACAGTTATTTTTTCCTGGGCGAATGAGAAATTGGAAGCGCTTAAAAAGAGAAGGTAAAAGAACAAGAGCCTCCTTCTTTGCAGTAAAAATGCAAATTGTTTTTTTGACATGGCAGCTGAATTGGATTAAAAAAATGGTTAAGATCGTTGAAATCACCTCCAGTGGGATACATACGATATATAATGGTTATTTATAATGGTGGTATCCAGGAAGGTGCTTTATACCTTTGAGTCGCGGGAGAAAGAATTACCCTTAGTCAGTTTGGGAATTTTTTTGCCGGTCAGGGAATTGGCAGAGAGAAGAGTTTTATTGGCCATTTGGGATCGCTATGTCGGCGCGCTGCCTTTTCCCGCATTTAAAATTCCCTATTTCATAAACCCTTTTCCGCTTTTCAAAAACGCCAGCCTTTTTTGCCGGCTAAATTTGTGCCGCCGATAATAATAATCACTTACTTATTTGTACAAAACTATGAATGCTTTACGAGACCCTAAAATTGTCGCATCATTTCGTCTTAAATTCTACATCACCTTCTTATCCTTATTTTTTTCCCTTTCTATATTTGCACAAACGGCCGTCATCAGGGGGGTAATCCAAACTTCGGATGGTAAGCCCGCTGAATTCGTGACGGTGGCCCTGCAAGGTACCACCAGGGCCACGACTGCCAAAGCGGATGGACAGTATATATTCAACGGGATCAAGCCCGGCGTCTATACGCTGGTGGCCAGCTTTACCGGCCTGGTCACCCAGTCTAAAACCTTCGAAGCGAAAGCCGGCGAAACGGTGCAGGTGGATTTCACGCTTAGCGAAAATAACCAGCAATTACAGGAAGTGATGGTCCGGGCCGGCACGAACAAATTCGCCAAAAGGGAAACGGAATATGTTGCTAAGCTACCCTTAAAGAACCTGGAGAACCCGCAGGTGTACAATACTGTCAGCAAGGACCTGATCAAAGAACAGGTTGTCATCGACATGGCGCAGGCACAAAGCAATATCCCCGGCGTACTGGTCATATCGGCAGGCGGGGGGAGTGTAGGCGTTACGACGAGAGGATTCACCAGTTATTTTAACCTCCGGGATGGCATGAATACCAGTTCTATCGGGCCGGAAGACCCTGTGAACATCGAGCGGATCGAAGCGATCAAAGGTCCGGTGGGAACCTTATTTGGTAATCTTGCCACGAGCCTGGGCGGCGTGCTCAATTATGTGACCAAAAAGCCTTATGAAGCTTTTGGCGGTGAAGTATCTTATACTACCGGCAGCTACAAGCTGAACCGCCTGACCGCAGATATCAATACGCCCCTCAACGCGGAAAAGACGGTATTATTCCGTACAACGGCATCCTATCAGACCAGGGATGGTTACGCCAATAGCAACGGCGGCCTTTGGAGCAATACCTATTCCTTCTCGCCCAAACTTACTTATAAGGCGAACGCGCGATTGACCTTAAACCTGGAAGCCGAAGTTATAGGGCAAACGTATGATGCTGCTTATAGTTATAGCATCACGGGCGGTGTCACGGCAAAAAGTTTCAAAGACCTTCCGCTTCCCTATGACAGAACGCTAAGCAGCAACGGCCTGTATAATAAGAACATGGTTAATAACGTCAGGGCAAGGGCCGATTATAAAATTTCCGACCAGTGGACTTCGCAGACCACTTATAGCTATTCCGAGGGACACTACCCGGACCAATTTTTATATGCGCTCGGTTATTGGTTGAACAACACCTCTGTCAGAAGGCTGATCAACCTATGGGTGCCGGATAACAAATTCGGCCAATTGGAATTTCAACAGAACTTTACCGGCGATTTTAAGATCGGCAAACTGAGGAACCGCCTGGTTGCGGGCCTCGATTGGGCACAGTACTATTATTTCCTGAACCGCCCGAGCTCTTATGCAACGGGATATGTGGATACAGTAGATGTCACCAAACCTATCCCGGAGATCAGCGAGCTGGCCATGCAGACCGCAAATGCGAAATATCCGTACAATTACACCTCTACCACGATCAATATGTACAGCGCCTATGCTTCTGATGTGCTGAACCTGACAGACAATTTATTGCTGATGCTGAGCCTTCGGGTGAGCCAGTATGTGAACAGCGGAGGCTACTCGCAGGCTACGGGCCTTGTAGCCGGTAAATATCATCAAACGCAATACTCTCCTAAACTGGGCCTTGTCTACCAGTTGCTGAAAGATAAGGTCTCGCTGTTTGCCAATTACAACAACGGCTTTATCAATGTGGCGCCTGCGGCTACTGCGCCTAACGGGACGATAACCACCTTGAAGCCACAGCAGGCTTACCAGACAGAAGGCGGAGTGAAATTCGATCTTTTCGATGGCAAATTCAGCAGCACCCTGAGCTATTACAATATCAAGGTAACGAATGCCACTTATGCCGACCCGGACAATGCGGCTTTCACCGTGCAGGACGGTACGCAGCGCAGCAGGGGTTTTGAAGCGGACATTATTGCCAATCCCTTACGCGGCTTGAACATCATCGCAGGGTATGGTTACAACGAGAACAAATACATCCGGTCTTCGGCCGGCCTGATCGGGAAATATGTGACCCTGGCCCCGCGAAATACGGGCAATCTCTGGATCAGCTATAAGGTCACGACTGGCGTAATGAAAGATTTTGGTGTAGGCGCTGGCGGCAACGTGGTCAGCGATTCCTGGTTCAATGCGACCAATACCTTTATTCTGAACGGCTATACGTTAGTAAATGCAGGGATATTTTATGCATCGTCTAAATATATGCTGAACGTGAAGCTGAACAATATTGGCAACGCGAAATACTGGAACGGCGGAACCAGTTTACCGCAGATGCCGAGAAATATCGCGGTAAGCGTGGCTTACAAGTTTTAAGAGACTGACTTTTATAGTAAATTGCCTTTATGACTGCCAAAAATATCAAGCGCTGGTTCTGGTGGCACCGCTGGACGAGCCTGGTCTGCACCTTGTTCCTCCTGTTGCTTTGCGTGACCGGTCTGCCGCTGATCTTCAGGGAAGAGATCTTTAAATGGCTGGATAAAGATCCTCCCTATGCCGCGCTGCCGAAAGAAATGCCGATGGCCTCCCTGGATAAGATCATCAGGACGGGGCAGCAACGGTATCCCGGGCAGTTTGTCACATCAATGTTCGTGGATGATGATGAGCCGCAGGTGTTCCTGTATATGGCGCCTACCATGAAACCTGACGATAAGCTGCGCCATTACCTGCGGTTTGATGCGCGGACGGCTAATGTATTGAAGGACAACCCGCCGTTCAGTCAGCAGCCCAAAACTTTTCTGGGCTTGATGTTCTCTCTACATACCGACCTGTTCATGGAGCTGCCGGGAGAGCTGTTCGTGGGATTGATGGGCCTTTTGTTTGTGATCGCTATCATTTCGGGTCTCGTGCTGTATGGTCCTTTTATGAAAAAGCTGGACTTCGGTACGCTGCGGATGAACCGTTCGCGGCGGCTGAAGTGGCTGGACCTGCACAACCTGCTGGGCGTCGCAACCGGAGCCTGGCTGCTCGTAGTCGGCCTGACGGGTGTGATCAATGAACTTTCTACACCGTTATTCGGATTATGGAGGATGACGGATGTGAAAGCCATGCTCGCCAAATATCATGGTGAGCCGTTGGTGCAGCAACAAACGCTGACTTCTGTCCAGGATGCCTACCAGACCGCACAAAAGACGTTACCGGGAATGGTCGTTACCAGCGTGGTCTATCCGGGCAATACATTTGGCAGCCCCTATCATTACCTCCTTTGGGCACATGGTAATACACCGCTGACTTCCAGGCTGTTCAGCCCGGTGCTGGTGGATGCGCGCACCGGTAAGCTGGCGGCGGTGGTCAAAATGCCATTCTACCTGCGGGGCCTTGAAGTTTGCCGGCCGCTGCATTTCGGGGATTATGGCGGCACGCCTCTGAAAGTGATTTGGGCGTTATTTGACATTGTAGCCATTGCAGTGCTGATTAGTGGTATTTACCTGTGGTTCGACCGGCGTAAACTTTATGCCAGCTATTTTAAAACATTGGAAACCAATAACGAGATCCAAGTGGACTGAAACAACGAAAAAAGTTTGGAAAGTTCCGCTATTATTGGCTTTGCTGATACTTTTCAGCCTTTTGGCCGCGCTTTTGGGTACGGGGGTTTGGAGACTATATCTTTTTTTTACGGAATCGCTGTACCTTCACGGCTATGTCGTTCAGTCAAAAATTACTCTCGATTTGTCTCCTGCTGGTTACTTTTAAACTGGCAGGACAGTCCCCTGTTGTAAAAACCAGCCAGGGTTATATAAAGGGTGTAAGTGAAAATGGTATAGCCGTTTTCAAGGGCATTCCCTATGCGCAGCCACCCGTTGGAAGCCTGCGTTATCAGCCTCCGGCGCCTCGCCGACCGTGGAGTGATACCCTAAATGCTGCCCGGTTCTCTCCAGCTGCCCTGCAGCCCTCCGGTACCGCGATCACCGGATCCGAAGACTGTCTGTATCTTAACCTGTATACGCCGGGGATCGACAATCACAAACGTGCGGTTGTAATTTGGGTACACGGTGGCAGCATGACGGGGGGCAGCGGTAAAGGCATGGACGGGCATGCTTTTGCTGATCAGGATGACATTATTACCATCACCATCAACTATCGGCTGGGGGCACTCGGCTTTCTATACCTGGGCGACCTGGGAAAGGAGTACCGGCAGTCGGGCAATCTGGGACTGCTGGACGTGGTCGCTGCGCTTCAGTGGGTACACGACAATATTGCCGCCTTTGGCGGCGATCGGAACCGGGTAACCGTGATGGGTGAATCTGCGGGTGGAAAATTGCTCAGTGCGGTGATGGTGGCGCCGGCTTCCCGGGGCTTGTACCAGCAGGCTATTCTCGAAAGCGGTTCGGTACAATGTATCCGGGACAGCGTTACAGCGGTGAACGCGCGGGCGTTGCTGCTGAAGCAGGTGGGATTGGGGCCGGATGATGCCCGTAAGCTCCTGACCATAACTGCGGATTCCCTTATTAAAGCACAGGCGAAAGTGTGTGCCGGCATCGGCGGCAATTCCTTTTTCGGGCCTGTGTATGACGGAGTAACGATCCCTGAAGACGGGCACCAGTATGCCCGGGAGGGGAAGCTATCGGGTATAAGGGTCATCATAGGAACAAACGAGCAGGAAGGGGCGGCTTTTATCGGGAAAAACGAGATAGGGGACGACCCAAAGGTATCGATCTTTCAGCCCTTGTTCCGCTCCAATGCGCCTATGGCAAATGCCTATTACCATACACTGCTGAAAACAGATAGTCCGTATGCCGCCATGGTGAGAACGCTGACACAGTACATGTACCAGATGCATTCCTACCGGTTTGCAGGAGCACTGACCGGCGCGGGCACACCTGTCTATATGTACAGATACCGCTACCAGAACGGCCGGGCGTTTGGCGCCCGCCATGGGGACGAGCTGCATTATATCTGGGGCGCCGCACACATATTAACTTCCAACGATAATGCGGCTCAAAAGCAGCTGGCCAGAAGCTTGCATGGCGCCTGGGTTGCCTTTATTAAGACCGGCGATCCGAATGGCGCCGGTCTTCCGCAATGGCCCGGGTACAGGAATACGGATCGGCAGGTGATGGTATTCAGCGATGTGGATGCCGTCATCCGTTTAAAGGAAGTATATAATGATAAACAATTTCCATCAGCGGTATTTGTCATTAGATAACGGGTTGGGCATCGTCGATAATGAAGGATACAATTTTTACCTGACAGGATATACATCAAATGGACAAGAACAGCATCGCCCCGTCAATTCTGCAAACAAAACAGCATTTTGAAATTCTCGATGGGTTAAGGGGCATCGCCGCCCTGGCTGTTGTAACATTTCATTTTATGGAATGGGCTTATGCCGATTACAGCAAGAACTTTATCGGACACGGTTTTTTGGCTGTCGATTTCTTCTTTTGCCTTTCGGGATTTGTGATAGGCTATGCCTATGACGATCGTATAGCAAAAATGGGCATTCTTGAGTTTTTCAAATCAAGGATCATCCGGCTGCACCCGCTGGTTGTAGCAGGATCGATATTAGGCCTGCTGGCATTTTTGTTCGACCCGTTTGGCGGCCATCCCGAATTGTACAGCACCGGTAAAATCATCCTGACCTTTCTTTGCTCGATACTGCTTATTCCCTTGCCTGTAATAGCTGACCGTAGTTTTAACCTGTTCAGCTTCAATGCACCGTCATGGTCGTTGTTTTGGGAATATGTCGCCAATATTGTGTACGCATTTGTGCTTTATAAAATTGGCCGCAGCTACCTGCTGCTGTTAACTATACTTTCGGCCGTGGCTATTTGCTTTGTGTGTTACCGTTCAGGCAATTTATTGGGCGGATGGAGCGGTCCCACCTTTTGGGACGGGAGCGTCCGGCTATCGTATTCCTTTTTGGCAGGACTGCTTGTTTACCGCTACAACTGGATCATCAAAAACAAGTTGGGTTTTTGGGGCGTAGCTATATTATTGTTCCTGGCCTTTATTATACCATTCTCAAAATGGAACCGGGTCTCTGAACCTTTGGTGGTAATATTTTATTTCCCCTTGGTGATCGCTTTGGGGGCAGGGGCTGGTTTGGCACCCGGCCTGAGAAAAGTCTGCCTGTTTTTGGGAAAGATCTCCTACCCCTTGTACATGACGCATTATGCCGTGTTATGGATGTTCGGTAATTATTATACCAGCCACAAGCCGGGAACGATCCAATTAGCTCTCACCATCATAGCCGGGCTAGTCGTGCTGGTTGGGGCAGCGTACTTAGTGATGATAATTTACGATATTCCCGTGAGGAAATATTTAAGCAATAAACGAAGTGAAAGGCTTGTCAAACAAGAAGCCGGCGGCATTTAAAACTCCGCATTTTTTATTAGTGTGATAAGGCGCCTATAAGGGTATTTTAAATTGTCGGTCCGGAGGTCAGCGCCGATTATATGGAAGAATTAGAAGCTATTGATATTATGCTGTTGGGAGCTTAAGAAGCGGGAATTAAGTGCGACTTCCTTTCTGAACATGGTCCCGGGC
>JAATFV010000179.1 GCA_015655015.1 Chitinophagales bacterium
ATCGGCCTACAATTGTAACTTTCCCGTATGCCTTGTAATCACAGATTCCCGGACCAACTATCGCGGCCAGTTAGTGACGCTATTGCGGTAGCCAAATTCGCCAGGGCATCAATAAATCTTTTGGACCGTTCTGAGAAGGTCATGCGGATAACCCATAGTTACCGTGCTAATGTTGTCCAAATGTGCAACCTGATCGGGATTCAAGCGTATCTCAAGCGCTTTAAGTCCATCCTGCAGATGCGCCAATGTTCGCGCACCGATTATCGGGAAAGCGTTCTGTGTCAAGACCCAGGCCAATGCCACCTGACCAGGAGCTGCTTCAACTTCTGCCGCGATCCTTTCTAACTGATCTATAATAGCTTGAGTGGCTGCATTTTCCTGGTAGCCGTCTGGTGAGGACAGTGTCAGCCGCCCGGCTGAGCCCTTACGGTATTTACCGGTCAACAATCCCCCTGCTAAAGGAGAATAAAGCATCGTACCCAAGCCAAAATGGTTTGCCATGCCCATTAACTCCCTGTCAGCAGTTCGTTGCACCAAATTATATTCGATCTGCAATGCGGTCAGAGGGATCGTGGTGGCAATGGCCGCCGCTTTCCATGCCGGGAAATTCGCCAGACCGGTATACAGCACTTTACCGGCTTTAACCAGGTCTTCAAGGCCCCGGGTTATTTCTTCAATCGGCGTCAATCCGTCATCGAAATGCGGCATGTAAATGTCGATATAGTCCGTCTTTAGACGTTTCAAGCTGCCTTCGATGGCCTGACGCATGGCCTTGCGATGGTTACCCGAATTGGTGGGGAATGGATCCCTTTCGCTGCTCCGGGTGTATTTAGTGCAAATGATGAAATTGTGGCGCTGTGGTTCTATAAATCTCCCAACGATCTCCTCCGCTTCCCCAAACTGGTATTGGTCGGCCACATCGATAAAATTGCCGCCAGCATCAGCGTAAGCAGCTAAAATTTTGGGAATTTCTTCCGCTATTGCACCATATCCCCTGCGTTCACCCAAACTCGCGGCCCCCAATATAATTTCACTGGCTGGTAGTCCGGTATGCTTTCCGAATAATTTATTTTTCATGCTCCAAAGTTCTTCCGCCAACCGTATAAAGTCAAGTCCGGCTAAATTCAGCCGTATCAAAAATGACAACAGAATGACCGATATTTGTAATATGTATCAAAGAAAGTTACCTGTTGAACTCGAATGCGGCCTTCACCTTTTCATGGAAGTAATGAACGGTAAATGGAAGCTCAACCTGATCTGGTGCATTTATACCGGCATCAAAAGGCCAGGTGAATTACAACGGCGGATATCTAAAGCCTCGCGGCGGCTATTAGATACCCAACTGAATCAACTTGTAGACCAGGGTATTATCGCCAAGACAATTTTTGATCAACGGCCGCTAAAAGTAGAGTATGAACTCACGCCGTTGGGCGAAACATTAATTCCTGTGATCGAAGTCACGGCGCGATGGGGTGAAGCGCACCGTGAGGTACTGGAGCCTTTGTTTCAATCCCGGACCCTGACAAGATAGTGACGGACTATCATCCGGATTTAATACCTTTGAAACCATCGTTGTTTCAAGCATTTACTTCAGTTACAGATCTATTATAACCATGGACGACTTTTCACCAATAATCAAATACGTTTCCAAACACATCCAACTAACGGGGGAAGAAGAAGACCAGTTCGTCTCGTATTTAAGAGTGAAGAAAGTAAGAAAAAAGCAGTATATCGTCCAGCCGGATTTTGTTTGCAACCATCGGACCTACATCGTTAGCGGCGCCCTGCGTGCCTACCTGGTTGATGACAAAGGACAAGAGCATACCGTTGCGTTCGGCATAGAGGATTGGTGGATAGCCGATTTTAACAGCTACTTCTTCCGCCAGCCCGCAACCCTCTTCGTTGAAGCGCTGGAAGACAGCGTACTTGTCCAGATCGAATACAACGCAGAGCAGGAATTGTTAAGCACCATTCCCAAGTTCGAAAAATTTTATCGCATCATTTCCCAAAATGGCTATGCCTTCCTGCAAAGAAGGATACTCTCCGACATCAGCCTGAATGCCGAACAGCGCTATGAGGATTTCATGCATCGCTACCCTTCCGTCGCAGCCAGAGTGCCGCAGTATGCCCTGGCCTCTTATCTGGGCTTTTCTACGGAGCTGTTAAGCAAAATCAGGAATAACCGCCTCAAAAAAAGATGAAAAAGTTCAACTTTATTTCCTAAAGAAGTTCATTTTCCATCTTTACCAGTTGTGCCAGCTTTGTGTTGTCAATAACGACAACCAACAAGCAAAACAAAAAGTCATGTCACAGAAATTAAACAACAAAGTAGCCGTCATTACCGGAGGGAATAGCGGCATGGGTTTAGCCGCAGCAAAGCTGTTTGCAGGACAGGGTGCAAAGGTAGCCATTACTGGCCGTAATCAAAGCACCATCGACAGCGCTGTCGCGGAGATCGGCCATGGTGCTATCGGCTTAGCCGGAGATGCAGCCAACATCGACGCCCTTGACGGCTCCTATAAAAAGATCACCGCTTCCTTCGGCAGCAAGATCGACATTTTGATTGTCAACGCAGGCGTGTTCCTGGGCGCACCGTTGGCCGACTATACCGAAGAGCAGTTCGACCAGACCAGCGATATCAATTTTAAAGGTGCGTTCTTCGCCGTTCAGCGTGCGCTGCCTTACTTAAACGATGGCGCATCTATCATATTTACTTCCACCGCTCTGAACGAAAAGGGCCTGGGCATCGCGGCGGCTTATTCCGCTACTAAAGCGGCAGTTCGTTCTCTGGCCCGGAGCTTTTCTGCCGCGCTACTGGACAGGAGTATCCGTGTTAACGTTCTGTCGCCTGGTCCGGTCGACACTCCGATCTACGCCAGAGGCGGCGGTTCCTCATTAGAAGTGCAAGGCGCTAAAGACTATTTCGCCAGCCTTAACCCCTCTAAACGTTTAGGCACCGTTGAGGAAATGGCCGAAGGTTTCCTTTACCTGGCCTCAGACGACTCCCGCTACATGGTCGGCGGCGAATTGGTTTTGGATGGCGGAGTAAAAACACTTTAATTAACCATAGGCAGGTGGCGCAGCTGCCTGCCTATCAATAAATCAAAAATGAAAGATCACTCACTACGAAGGCTTTTTACCGGATTTGCCATTGCCGCTTTTATTGACTGAACGCTTAGGGTAGCAAAAGCTATGATCAAAGCGATAACACTTGCAGATGCTAATATCCACCAGCTAACGTCGATCCGTGAGGCAAAGGTCTGCAGCCACTTGTTCATCGCATAAATGGCAACCGGGATAGCCACCGCCGCAGCGATCAATACCAGTATCAAAAAGTCTTTCGATAATTCGGTGACGATTTGCGGTATGCTGGCCCCTAATACCTTGCGTACGCCGATTTCTTAACGCGCTGCGTGATGTTATAGGCTGACAAGCCGAACAGGCCCAGGCAGGCGATAAATATGGCGATGCAGGCGAAAATGGTAAAAAGTGCGCCTTGCTGTTGTTCTCTATGGTAAAGCTGATCAAAACGCTGATCGAGGAATGAAAAATCAAAGGGTGTATCATTGACTCCATTTGTAGGACTCGATATTCGTCGTATCGAAATTCCATACCGGACATGTGCCGCAATAGGGGTTTCTAAGAACAGCAAAGGTAGCCGGGGCACGGAAAGAAAGATCCATTTTAAGGGACATTCATTGCCGGGTTTCACCAACAGATCCTATAATATCCTGTAAAATTTTAGCGGCCATTTCCCCAGGTAATTTTTTTATGAGGCCGATCGAGATCAGTCCATGGAGCACTGACAAATAAGTATGGAATATTCTGTAGGCTTCTTTTTCGACGCCCGTTAGCGCCATAATAGGTTCCCTGAAAATGTCATATAATAAATCTTCTTCTTCGGTCAACTGCCGGAATTGGCAGCAATTGATCCCGATCGCGAACATCAGCTGATAATAGATCTTTTGTTCGATGGCAAAATTCCAATAAGCCAGCCACATATGCTTTAATTGGTCAGCTTGACCGGCGGAATTGGTTTTGGCTGCTATAACATCTTCCCTTAGCAACGAATATCCTTCCTGAATGATAGCCAGCAATATGGCCTCTTTGTTTTCAAAATAGTCATAAATAACGGGGGCGGAGCATTTGGAGCCTTGTGCTATTTTCCTCATGTTGAGGGCTTCCCAACCATCGCTTTTAGCAATGGTCAGGGCCACCCTGAGGATACTTGCCTTTGTTATTGATTTAGATCTTTCCATTTTTTCGTTACTGCCATAACACGCGACGATCATTGCCACCCGCCCCCGAGTGCCTGATATAGAAGTACCTCCGAGCTCAGCCGCTGTCTTTGAAGTGCTGCCAGTGAAAGATCCGCCTGCAGTCTGCTGTTTTGTGCGGTCAGTACATCCAGGTAACCCGCCTGACCGCTCTGGAACAAAAGCCTTGCGTTGGCAACTGCCTGTGCCAGAATAATGGTCTGCCTGGCAGTATGGTCTTCCTGTTTGTGCAGCTCATCGATCGTTACAAGGGCGTTGGATACTTCTTCCAGGGCAGACAGGATCGTTTGCTTGAACTGCAGTTCGGCCTGCTCCCTGGCTGTTTTGGATTGTTCATATTTGGTCTTTAACTGTCTGCCCTGCAATATGGGTTGGATAAGGGACCCCGAAGCAAGTCCGAACAGGGAACCGGGTATTGTAAACCAGTTGCTGAACTGATAGGAGTTTAAGCCGCCTTGTGCCGAGATGCTTAAGTTTGGGTACAAACTTGCCCTTGAAACATTCATGAGCGCATGGGCTTGCAGTAAAGCCTGTTCCGCCTGCCTTATGTCCGGTCTTTTACTGATCATGTTCACGGGGATGCCCGTGGGTAAGCTTTCGTGCAGCTGCATCGAGGTCAGGCTTGCCGAACGTTCTATCTTTCCCGCATTCCGTCCGGTAAGTTCGGATAAGGCATTTTCCTGTATCGTTATTTGCAGATGCAACTGAGGCAAAAGGGCGGCGGCGGCTTCCCTGGCGGCTTCTTCCTGCTCAACAGCCAGCGATGTGACATCACCCGCATTACGCAAAAGAGTGGACATACTGATGCTGCTGTCATAAAGCGCAATGCTGCGTATGGTAATATTTTCCTGTGCATCCAGCATCAGCAGGTTATAATAGCCCTGTGCTATGTCTGACACCAGCTTGGTTTGTACCGCCCTTGCCGCCTCCCGGGATCCGAGATAGGACGCCAGGGCCGCATCTTTACGGCTTTTGATCTTACCCCAGATGTCCGCCTCCCACGATATACCCACGTTGCTGCTATAATCCATGAGATAACTTTTGCCCGTGAATTGCTGAGCCAGCAGTCCGTTAAGGCTATTGTCCGACGAGCGGGTGATCGAGGCCTGTCCCGCCGTGAGGCTGACAGTCGGTATATTGCCCCATTGGGCCTGTTGGAAGGTTTGCCTGGCAATGTCGATCTGCCTGATCGCTATCTGTAAATCGTAATTCCTTTTTATCCCGCTGTCTATGAGTTTCAGCAGTACCGGGTCCGTAAAAAACGTATGGTACGGTATCGAAGCTATTCCTGAATCCGATATATTAGCGGCTATATTGCTGTCTACCGAAGATCTGTTTGCCGAAGATCTGTCTGCGGAAGACCTGTCTGATGAAGAGCTATCTGCCGAAGACCTGAATGCCGTTGGCACATCGAGGGAAGGGGCCTCATATTTTCGCGTGACGCAGGCGGCCAGGTTCGCAACTGTAAAGAAAAGTAAAAGGAAAACAGGATTATTTATTTTATGCATGGCTGATTTTTTGGGAGGAAGGCTTTAGTAACTCCTGTATATACTGAAAGGGGACAAAAAGCACAGGAATGATAAATATGCCCAGCAAGACACCTGTCAGCATGCCGAATACCGCGGCCCAGCCGATGGAGTGATTGCCGAGTGCAGAGGGGCCTTCTGCGCGGAGCAGGGGAAGCAAGCCTGCTATAAAGGCAAAGGATGTCATAATGATGGGCCTTAATCTTGCCTTGGCGCCCTCGATAGCCGCTCCGACCAGGGTCTTGCCGGAACGCCTTCTTTGCAGGGCGAACTCTACAATGAGGATGGCATTTTTGGCCAGTAACCCGATCAGCATGATCAATGCAACCTGTACATAAATGTTATTGGCGACACCGCCTAACCTGATACCGATGAACACCCCTAACAAACCGCATGGGATAGAGAGCATCACGGCAAATGGCAGTATATAACTTTCATACTGTGCGGCCAGCAGGAGATAAACAAAGACGATGCACAATCCAAAAATGAAGAGGGTCTTGCCGCCGGCGGAGCGTTCTTCCCGTGTAAGCCCTTTCCAGTCCGTAGTGTAACCATTTGGCAGGTTTGTTTTTTTAGCCCTTTCAATGGCTGCTATGGCCTGCCCGGTGCTATATCCTTCTTTGGGCATGATGGTAAGGCTGATGGAATTAAAGAGATTGAAATGATCTATTGACTCTGTGCCATATACGCGTTTCATCCGTAACAACGTATTAACCGGAACAGTCTGACCATTGTCATTCGTAACAGAAATACCGTCCAGGGAAGAAAGGTCCGCGCGATCTTCGGCCGCCGACTGGATCATTACCCGGTAGTATTTGCCAAAACGGTTGAAATCCGAGGCCTGTATGCTTCCATAGAAGCCCTGCATCACGGAGATAAGCGTTTTGATGCCCACCCCCAATTGCCTGGCTTTCTGTTCGTCGATCACCATTTCATATTGGGGATACCCCGTATTGAAGGTGGTAAAGGCAAAGGAGATCTCGGGCTGTTTCATCAGTTCGCCGATAAAGCTTTGGGTGACTTTGTTGAAATTGTCGATATTGGAAGAAGTCTTATCCTGGACAACCATCTCGATACCGCTGGTCGTACCAAATCCGGGCACCGTAGGCAGCGACAATACAAAGAAGGAGGCTTCTTTTTTTGTTGCCAGAACTCCCTGGAGAGTGGCCAGGATCTTGTTGATATCCTTCGTTTCTCCCCGTTCATGGAGGCTCTTTAGTTGTATAAGGAATACACCCGAAGAAGAGGAGCTGGCTCCTGTGAGGAGGTTGATGCCCGAAACGGAAATGGCGCTTTTTACGAACGGCTGCTGCAGGATCAGCGTACGGGCGCTCCTGATCACCTCCGTGGTACGTTCCTGTGAAGCTCCCGGCGGCAGGGTGACTGTTGAAATAAGAAAGCCCTGGTCTTCCTCCGGTATGAATCCTGTTGGTGCGGCCCTGGTCATCAGGACAAGCACTACACATACGGCCGCCAGACCGGTAAAGGCGATCCATTTTCTTCGGACCAGGAATAGGACCACACCTCCATAACGCTGGGTCAGCTTACCGAACCCGGCATTGAATCCGGCGAAAAACCGTTTGCCGAAACTTTGCTTTTCCCGGGACCCGCCATGGGCTCCATCCGCAGGGGAATTTCCGTGGCCGGCTTTAAGGAACAGGGCGCATAACGCAGGGCTAAGCGTCAGGGCATTCACGGCCGATATAATGATGGAGATGGCCAGGGTCAGGGCGAATTGCCGGTAGAATACTCCTGTAGGGCCATCCATAAAACCTACGGGCAGGAATACCGCCGACATGACAAGCGTGATCGATACGATGGCGCCGGTAATTTCACTCATAGCGGAAACGGTGGCGTCTTTGGCCGTGAGGCCGCGGTGCTCCATTTTAGCATGGACGGCTTCAACGACTACGATCGCATCGTCCACCACTATGCCGATAGCAAGCACCAGTGCGAATAGGGTCAGCAGGTTGATAGAGAACCCGAATACCTGCATGAAAAAGAAGGTGCCGACGATGGATACGGGCACTGCGATAGCCGGGATGAGCGTGGACCGGAGATCCTGGAGGAATATGAATACGACGATAAATACCAGGATAAAGGCTTCCAATAATGTATGCAGGACCTGCTCGATGGAGCCGTCCAGCGATTCCTTCGAGCTGTAAGGGATCTCATAGCGGATGCCGGGAGGGAAAGAACCGGAAAGCTCTTTCATCTTTTCCTTCAGCTGGATGACCAGTTCGTTGGCATTGGAGCCGGATGTCTGGTAAATGGCGATCGCACAAGCCGGAGAAGTATTAAACTGTGCATCCGCCGAGTAGTTGAAAGAGCCGAATTCAACCCTGGCCACATCCTTCAGCTTTAATACGGAACCATCTGCGTTGGCGCGGATAATGATGTCCTCGTATGCCTGTGGAGTGGTGAGCTTACCCTTGTATTTAATGACATATTCCATCGCCTCGGAGGTCTTTTGCCCGAACCTTCCCGGGGCCGCCTCCACATTCTGGTCCTGGATGGCCGTAGCTATTTCTGCAGGAGTGATGCGGTAGGCCGTCATTTGTTGCGGCTTGATCCAGATACGCATGGAATAGTCCTTATTGCCGAAAACGGTCGCCTGACCAACGCCATTAACCCGCTTCAGCTCGGGAACAATGTTGATCTTTGCATAATTCTGCAGGAAAGTCTCGTCATAGCTGGTATCGCTGGCATATACCGCCAGGAACATCACCGCGCTATTCTGTTGTTTTACCGTCGTCACCCCATATTGTACTACTTCTGCCGGCAATTGGCTGGTAGCCTGCGCTACCCTGTTCTGAACATTTACCGCGGCCTGGTCGGGGTTGATACCCAATTTAAAATAGACGGTAATCGTCAGGGTGCCGTCGTTGCTGGAGGTGGACGTCATATAGGTCATGCCTTCTACGCCATTGATCGCATCTTCCAGCGGCGGCGCAACGGAACGGGCTATTACTTCACCGCTTGCCCCCGTATATACGGTGCTAACCACCACACTTGGCGGAGCGATCTCAGGGAATGTGGTAATAGGGAGCGAGGTCATGCCCACTATCCCGAGTATTAAAAGGATGAGCGAGATCACCGTCGCCAGAACGGGTCTTGTTATAAATTTCTTTAGCATGTTTTTTTGTGTATTTGTTTACAGCCTGCCTTTCGTTCGTCTTATTTTGCCGGTTCCGGTGTGATGGACATACCGTCCTGCAGCCGTTCAAAACCCCTGGTTACAATTTTATCGCCGTCTTTAACGCCGCCTGAAATAATATAGTTATTACCGGATTTCCCCTCCACCTGGAGCATGGTCTGTTTTACCACATTATTGCCATCAACTTTGTATACGTACACCTTTTCCTGAACTTCTATGGTAGAAACAATCGGGACCAGGACGACGTTATCCAGCTGCCGGGTCATCAGGATCTTGCCTGTATTGCCGGTTCGCAAGGTAGATTTGCCGTTGGGGAATGTGGCCCGCAGGGTGATCGACCCGGTGTTCTTGTCAAACTGTCCTTCTACGGCGCTGATTTTTCCTTTCTCACCGTACATGTCGCCATCGGCAAGCTGTAATTGTACGGGTGGTATTTTCCTGAGCTTTTCTTCGATCGTTGAGCCGCCGTATAACTGCTGAAAGCGAACGAAGTCCCCTTCTGCCATGCTGAAATAGGCATTTACATTGTGGATATCCGAGAGGATCGTCAGCGGTTCGGTAACGGCTTGCGAAACCAGGCTTCCCAGCCGGAAGGGGATGCGTCCCAGGTAGCCGCTCAGGGGCGCAGAGAGGGTGCAATACCCGACGTTGATCCGTGCGCTTTGCGCTGCGGCCGAGGCCTGCTCCACTGCTGCTTTTGAGGCGTTGTAAACGGCCTTCGCTGTCTGTAAGGTG
>JAATFV010000051.1 GCA_015655015.1 Chitinophagales bacterium
GAAGGACAGGAACCTTTCGTATGTGGGCAGATTGTCCTACAGCTGGGCGGACCGTTATTTTCTGACCGGCAGTTACCGGTATGATATTGCCGGCCGGTTAGCGACCGGACACCGCGGCAGCAAGGGGCTTCCCGGAGTTACGGCTGCCTGGAAGATCAGCTCGGAGCCTTTTTTCCATGTGGCTGCGGTCGACCTGTTAAAGGTGAGGGCCAGCTGGGGACGTATCGGGAATTTGGCCGGTTCGATAAAGCCATATTATGGCTACCCGACCTTGAGCCAGGAGCATACATACCAGGTGGGTGATGGCGGTCCCTATTCGTCAGCCTTGTACAATGGCAGTTATTTCAATCCCGGTCTTTCATGGGAAACTTCAGAACAGAAGGACCTGGGCGTGGATGTCGCCTTGTTGCATGAGCGGCTGAATATTACGATGGACTACTTCGACAAGAAAACCTATGATCTGATACAACAGCAATTCTCTGGTTTTCCCAATACATTCGGGCTGAACCCTCCTTATCTCAACCAGGGCAGGATCAGGAACAAGGGGTTTGAGTTCTCGGCCAGCTGGAAAGGTAAAGTAGGACAGGTAGAGTACGAGATAGGTGGGAATATAGCCACGTTGAAGAACAGGGTAGAATATATCGATGAGAGTCCTACGTCAGTATGGACGCATCCGGAGGCCTGGAGGGGTGTGCTCAAGCCTTTCCAGAGTAAGGTGGGTGTTCCTTATTATTCTTACTGGCTGTACAAAACCGACGGTATCTTCCAAACGGACCAGGAAGCTGCCGCTTATGTAGGGAAAAATGGCGCAAGGATACAGCCAGGCGCGAAGGCGGGCGATCTGAAATTCCTCGATGAGAACAACGATGGTAAGTTATCTGACAGCGACAGGGTGTATATGGGCAATGCCTTCCCTAAGTTCACTTATGGGTTTACGCTGAACCTGAGCTGGAAACATTTTGACCTGAGCATGTTTATGCAGGGAGTTGGCGGTGTGAAATTGTTCCATGCCTTTAAGGAAAGCACGCTCAATGGGTCAGAGCAGGGATATAACCGCTGGGACAAGATATTGGATGCCTGGTCGCCTACCAATACGCACTCCAATATTCCGAAGATCTCAGCGAGTGATCCCAATGGCAACTTTTCCACGCCATCCGACTGGTACCTGGAAAGTGGAAACTATTTGCGGGTGAAGAGTCTGGTGATCGGGTATACCTTCCCCCGATTCTTAAAGAACAGCAGTTTGCGGGTATATGTCAGCGGGGACAACCTGTTTACTATCACCAAATATACGGGTATGGATCCCGAGGTAGGCGGCAATGGCCTGGATGGCGGGCAGTTCCCGGTATCGAGGGTTTATGCGGCCGGTGTAAAACTTAGTTTATAAATTTTGAAAATAACTGAATCATGAACAGAATATATTCAATTTTATTATTGGTAGTCGTATTCGGTTCCTGCAAAAAGAATTGGGTGGATACGAAACCGAACGGAAGTCCTTCACTCGCCTATTTATGGGATGGAGAGGCGAATGTATTAAAGGGAACGGCTGCTTTGTATGCCTCTATGCGGTATGAGCCCACCTGGGGGCGGGATCTGTTTTATATGCAGGATGCCAGTGACGACCTGATCGTCGGTAGGCCCAAGGCGGATGCCGAGAACATCAAGAATTTTCTTTGTACGGGCCGCGAGGGGTATCTGGCTACGGGCTGGGCCAATCTGTATACGACGCTGAGTATTGCCAATGAGGCTATCAACGGACTGCAGCATGCTACCAATATCAGCGACGAGCTGAAGAACCGCAGTCTGGGAGAAGCCTATTTCGTGCGGGGCTGGGTACATTTCTGGATTGCCTATTTGTGGGGGCACAAGAACCAGGGCGTGCCCTATGATGGGATAGAAAATGAGGAGTATGGCAAACGAATACCGCCGCAGCTGCCTTCTGTGACGGATAACTATGCCCTTATCGCCAGTGATATGCAAAAAGCGAGCGAACTGCTGCCCTTGTTCAGCACCTATGGTTCATCGGACCAGGGGCGGGCGCATAAGGCGGCCGCGCTGGGTTATTTGGTCAAGACCTATGCCTACTGGGCGCAGTTTGATCCAGGCAAGTGGGCGCTGATCCCGGATCTTTGCGACAGAATAAAAAATGAATGCGGCAGGTCATTGATCAACAACAAACCTTCTAAGGCGGAAAACTACAAATCAGTGTTTATGATTGCCAACAACTGGAGTTCCGAATACATCTGGTCTGTTACATCGAGCTCCCAGGGCGGTTCTGAATTCATGGGGGTTGTACTGGAAAACACAGGTTGGGGTATCTACAATGGCTGGGGATATTTCCAGCCTACGGAAGAACTTTACGATGAGTATGAGGCAGGTGATCCGCGTAGGGAAGCAACAATCCTCAAGTTTGGCGACGACTTCACGTATTTCGGCGAGCCCCGGAAATATTTTTCGACCAATAGTCTGTCGGGTTTCCAGATCAATAAATACATGGAGCCATATACGTATGGCAGTGACGCACAGGCGGGAACGAACAAGAACATCAACCAGGATGGGAACTACCCTACTACCGCGTTAAACCTGCCTTTGATGCGGTATGCGGAGATCCTGTTGTTCAAGGCGGAGGCCCTGATCATGACGGGGAAGTCGGGTGATGCCGCTGCACCGCTGAATGAGGTGCGCGACCGGGTGGGATTGGGGCCTATCGCCAATCCGACGATGGATGACCTGAAACACGAACGTCGCTGCGAGCTGGCCTGTGAGTGGACGGACAGGTTCCAGGACCTGAAACGCTGGGGTGATGTAGCGAAGATCAATGCGCCTTTACATGGGAGGATACATGCTAATAAGTCGGATTTTGCCTCGCCGTATACGGTGGAGCAGGTGTGGCCTGAACGTCATTATGATCCGGCGAAATATTCGGCATGGCCGATCAGCCCGGACGTGATCAATAGCAGCAATGGCGTGTACAAGCAGACCCCGGGATGGTAGTTTCCTATAAAATGATCTGTGCCGGCCCTGCCGGCCGGTCTTTCCCGGGATGATATGCGACAGAAGATCCGGCATGAAAGGAGGGTGGAGCTCTCCCTGGAAGGGCTGAGATACTACGATCTGTGTATATAGATAATTATGAATTCTGGCCGATACCACAAACAGAAATAGATCGGAACCAGCCGGTTTTGATCCAAAATGGCGGTTATTGAACGAATAATCTTTCCGTTAATAGATTATTAATCCTTTATTAAGGGGCGAACCTTTACTTGCAGGTATCTGAAGATACCTGCATTTTTTTTGATTTGTGCGACAGCATACGATGGCTTGCCGGGTAACTCTTCTACGTTTCATTCCTGTATTGTTTTTTTGGGATGACCTAACCGGCATCCTGCAAAATTGTATATATAAACCGCCTGCATATGAAAAGATCATTTCTGAAACATTTAGTCGTCTGCTGCCTGTTCTTTTTCAGCGTGAAATATCTTGTTGCCCAGGATCTCTCCTCTTTATCCGGGAATGAAAAGACTACCTGGCATGAAGGATTTGACCGTTACGACTTCCTGATGGACGAGGCCACCCTGGCTATTACGCCTTTCAAAGCTCCTGAAGGAGAAAAGTTCGGAGTGGGGGCGCCGCCTAAAGGTCAGCGGCGTTGTATCCTGGTCGTTCCGAAGAAACCGGCCCCCGGTAATCCCTGGTCCTGGCAGGGCTGTTACTGGGACCATCAGCCGCAGACGGAAATTGAGCTGCTCCGGCGGGGTTTTTGTATCGCCTATACTTCTGCTGACGCCACCCTTAAGCCAGGCCGGGAATGGGATGCCTGGTACGCCTTTCTTACGGAGAAGCTTGGGCTCTCTCCGAAACCTGCTTTCATAGGGATGAGCAGGGGAGGAGAATATGCCTATATCTGGGCTACCACACATCCTGATAAAGTCGCCTGTATCTATGCCGATAACCCGGGCATGAACCGGGAGACCCTGATGAAATTGGGGGAGCTGGCAAAAAATGATGTTCCCCTGCTGAATATTTGCGGCAGTATCGACCCCATCCTGGGCGATAATACTTTATTTATGGAGAGCCTTTATCAGCAATTAGGCGGCCGGTTCTCCCTGATGATCAAAGACGGCTTTGCCCACCATCCCCATAGCCTGCACAAGGCCGATCCGATAGCCGGCTGGATCGAAGAGAACACGGCCCGGGTTATGGGAAGCACCCCGGCAACCGGAGGCGCTGCGATGAGCGGTAATGCTTCTCCGGCTGCGGCCCCTGCTTTTGTCGCGGGTGTCCCCTTCAAAAAGACCTGGTATTATGGTATAGGGAATTCGTATCGCTACTTTCCGGAAGAGCAGGCGTGGATCACCTGCCGGGGGGCCTCCTTCTCGCCTTGTTATGAACGTTATGCTTTCAATATAACGGGGGTGCAGGGAGCGGTAGTGGTCATAACGCCCAAAAAAGAGGCTCCGGGGCGACCCTGGGTCTACCGGGCCGGCTTTGGCGGCCGGGATGCGGAGACAGACCTGGCCCTGCTGGAAAAAGGTTACTATATCGTCACCGGCCCTGTCTCCTTTAACTCGGATAGCCTGTTATTAAAAGATTGGAATGCGACCTGGCAGCTGCTGGTCGACAACGGATTTTCCAAACGACCGGTGATGGAAGGAGCAGGAGGCGCTGCCGGGGAAGTACTTAGCTGGGCCATTGAGAATCCGGATAAGGTTTCGGGTATCTATGCAGAAGATGCCGTCATGCGGAACACGTTCTCGGCAACACCCCCGCTGGACAACCTGGCCCCTTTAGTCAAGGCATCTATCCCGATCCTGCTGACCGGCGGCAGCCTTGACCCGGCCCTGAAGGACAATACGCTTTTATTGGAGCAGCGATACCGGCAGATGGGAGGAAAGGTCCGCCTGATCCTTCAAAAAGGGAAGGGGCATTACCCGCTGTCACCGGAAGACCCGGGAGCGACCGCAAAACTTATTGCGGATTGGCAGTCGAAGCCATGACGTCTGTTAAAACCAGGGCTTCTGTGAAATTAAGAAGAGGTCCTTGCGAAATTAAGAAGAGGCCCTGTTTTTCAAGGTTTTTTTCATAAATTATAGCAATCAGGCCCCCGTTAATCGATTATTATAAGCTTGGTTAATCTTCTGGCCCGTACTTAGATAAAATATTCTTCACCCTTCACGATTGCAAATAAATATGAATAACAAAATTACCAACACCGGCCACAACCGCCGGGATGCCCTGAGACTTCTGGGAATGGGATCTGCGGCAGGACTTTTTGGAATGCTGGGCGCCGGCTCCGCGAAAGCAGGCTCACTGGCGACCGGCCCGCTGACGACCGGCTCTGCGGCAGCTGGTCTTCTGTCAGCCAATCCTGCGGCCGCCGCCTCTCCCGGAGGGGCCTGGTCGAATAAAGGTCTCCCCCCGCTGAAGATCAAAAGTGTAAAAGCCATTGCCACAGCCCCCGAAGGAGCCAACCTGATCGTAGTGAAAGTGGAGACCACTGAGCCGGGACTTTACGGACTCGGCTGCGCCACCTTCACTCAGCGGGCTGAAGCTGTGGTGACTGCCATCAACAGCTACATGGGGGACTTTTGTGTGGGAAGAGATGTGGATAATATAGAGGATATGTGGCAGGCCTTCTTTGTCAGCTCTTACTGGAGGAATGGACCGGTGCTGAACAATGCATTGAGCGGGCTGGATCAGGCCTTATGGGATATAAAGGGCAAGCGGGCCAATATGCCTGTATACCAGCTGCTGGGAGGAAAAGCCCGTTTTGCCGTTGATGCCTATGCGCATGCAGACGGAAAAACACCGGAAGAATGTGCGGACAACGTACAGAAATATATCGAGCAGGGCTTCCGTTATGTGCGGATCCAACAGGGCGGTTATGGCTCTTTATTCCTGGCCCAGCAGCCCGATTTTAAGGATGCGGGTTTTGGAAAACCTACCGACGAGTTCATGGATCCGGTCGCCTATGTACGGGCCATTCCGAAACTGTTCCGGGAGGTTCGCAAACGATGCGGGGAAGAAGTCGACCTGCTTCATGATACGCACGAACGCATACAGCCGGTGGATATGATCAATATGTGCAAAAGGATCGAGGAGTTCAACCCTTATTTTATCGAAGATCCCGTCTCTCCGGAGAACATGGAATGGTTCAAACAGCTTCGCGCCAGCACCACGGTGCCTTTTGCCATGGGAGAGCTGTTTAACAATCCCAACGAGTTTGTCGGCGCCATATCCAACCACTACCTCGATTATATCCGCTGCCATGTCTCCCAGATCGGGGGTATCACCCCGGCTATGAAAGTGGCCCGGCTGGGAGAGTTCTTCAATGTAAAAACTGCCTGGCATGGTCCGGGAGATGTCTCCCCGGTAGGGCATGCGGCGCATTGTCATATCGATCTGGCCATCTGGAATTTCGGGATCCAGGAGTCCGTGTTCTTTTCCGATAAGCTGCGCGAAGTTTTCCCGGGCAGCCCCGAACTGAAAAAAGGCTACCTGTATGTCAATGAAGCTCCCGGACTGGGTGTGGATATCGACGAAAAAATGGCCGCCAAATACCCTATCACCAATAAGGCCGGCAAATGGACGATACGCAAAAGGGATGGTACGATTATAAGACCTTAAAAGGACGAATGCCCTGTGATCCGGATCAAAAATCCGGGTCGGCAAATGCTAAATCCGAAAATTATGAACAAGGCTTTCCTCCTGGCAGCGGTCATCTTATCCATCCGGACCTCCGGCATCGGACAGGCTCCTGAATTTCCGCAGGCAGAGATCAGTAACGGCCTCCTGCATGCGCGTTGTTACCTGCCTGATGCTGAAACAGGATATTATCGGGGAACCCGTTTCGATTGGTCCGGTGTGATATCCTCCCTGGAATACAAGGACCATAGCTATTGCGGGCAATGGTTCCCCGAATATGCCCCCACTATCAACGATGCGATCATAGGCCCCGTAGAATCATTTACTCCCCTGGGTTATAAGGATGCAGTTCCGGGCGGAACCTTTGTTCAGATCGGAGTGGGGAAGCTCGTGAGACCGGACGGATCCTCTTATTCTCCTTTTAAATATTACTCCGTACTGAATGCCGGCGTCTGGAAGATAAAGAGGTCGAATGCCGCGATCGAATTCCATCATCAGCTGAACGACACGGCTTATTCTTATGACTATACAAAGAGTCTGGTCCTGACAAAAGGCAAACCGGAGCTGGTGCTGGCCCACAGCCTGAAGAATACAGGAAAGAAGCTGATCGAGACCGATGTCTACGATCATAATTTTTTCCGGATCGACAGCTCCTCCACTGCACCTGGCCTGGTCCTGAAATTTCCTTTCACCCTGACGAGCGAAGAGGCGCGGGGATTGAATGACATGGCTGCGATCGAAGGGGATTCGATCAGGATCCTCCGTCCCATTACGGGCGAAGAATCGGTCTACGCCGTCCTGCATGGTTATGGTGATCGGCCGGGCGACTACGATATAAAACTGGAAAACCATATAACGGGGGCAGGCCTGCGGATCAGGGCCGACAGGCCGCTTTCCCGGTTAGTCTATTGGGGCAATCCGGAGATCCTCTGCCCCGAGCCTTATATCCATGTGAAAGTACAGCCGGGTGAGACATTCACCTGGAGCATCCGGTATGAGTTCTATACGGGCAACCTTTCCAATTGAATACGGCAATAGTCTGTTCAATCGGAGGATAATATTCAACAGTGTATTGCATATGAAGACCAGCTTACTGTTTTTAACCACGATCATTTTATTGTCAGGAGGCTGTTCCGCTCCGCACGGAAAGACGACAGACTGGTCCGCCTATGGCGGAAACAAAGAAGGCAATCGCTATTCCTCTTTAAGACAGATCAATCTTGACAATGTACGGCAGCTGCAGGTGGCCTGGACCTATCACTCGGCAGATACTGGGCATACGGGCGGCTCCAGGCACCGGCAGGAGCATGAGATCCAATGCCAGCCCGTCGTCATCAACGGGATCCTCTATGGCACCAATGCCACGCTCAAGCTGTTTGCCCTGCGGGCCGCCACCGGAGAAGAGTTATGGAAGTTCGATCCCTTCAAGGGGGTAATGCCCCGATTTAATCAATGCAGGGGCATTGCTTATTGGGAGAACGGCGATGACAAACGACTGCTCTATACGGCCGGCACCAGGCTTTATGCCGTAAATGCCCTAACCGGTGAACCGGTGACGGGTTTTGGCGACAACGGAAGTGTCAGTCTCTATACCGGGCTGGATATCAATCATGACGTGAGCAACCTCTATGTAACCGCTACCTCTCCCGGCATCGTTTATAAAAATACCCTGATCATCGGCTCAGCGGTATCCGAATCCGGGGATGCCGCGCCTGGTTACGTGCGGGGGTTCGATGTCATTACGGGCAAGCTGGTCTGGACCTTTCATACCATCCCCCAGCCGGGAGAATTCGGGTATGACACCTGGCCAAAGGAAGCGTATAAATGGGCTGGCGGCACCAATAACTGGGGAGGAATGGCCCTGGATGAGAAAAGAGGACTGGTCTATTTTGGTACGGGCTCTCCTTCTTCGGACTTTTATGGCGGAGACCGTGCCGGCATGAATTTATTTTCGGATTGCATACTGGCGCTCGATGCGGCTACGGGTAAAATGAAATGGTATTATCAGACTATCCACCATGATCTGTGGGACCGTGACATTCCCAGTCCTCCTAACCTGGTCACCATCCGGCACGAAGGCAAGCTGGTGGATGTGGTAGTGCAGGTGACGAAAGACGGTAATATATATGTATTGGACCGGGACAGCGGCCGTTCAGTATTTCCGGTGGAAGAGCGGGCGGTTCCCACGAGGGGATTGCCCGGCGAACAGCCATGGCCCGTACAGAATTTTCCGGTGAAACCTCTTCCTTTTTCCAAACAGGTGATCACCGACAGCGATATCACGGATCTCTCCCCGGAAGCGCATGCCTATGTAGAGAAGATCTTCCGGCAGAGCGACTATGGGCAGAAATTCCTGCCGCCGGGTACAAAAGGCACCCTGCTGGTTGGTTACAGCGGGGGCGCGGAATGGGGTGGCAATGCGATCGACAGCAATGGCATTCTCTATCAGAATACCAACAACGCCCCCTGGCTGCTTACCATGATCTCCATGGCCGACCGGCAGAAAGAGATCGCAGCGCTCTCCAGGGGACAGGGACTATATGTCGCCAACTGCTCGGCCTGTCATGGGCTGGACCGGAAAGGCAATGGGCTGGAAGTTCCCTCTCTTTTAGGGATCGGCTACCGCCTCAAAAAAGACGAGATTGCTCATGTCGTCAGCACCGGCCAGGGCAGGATGCCGTCGTTCCAGTCGCTGGCCGAAACGGACCGTAATGCCATCATCGATTTTTTAATCAACATCGGACATGGAGGGGGCCGGATCGCGGCTGAACATAAGGATACCGGTACGGCAGCAGCAAAAAAGAAAACGGATTTTCCTTATGTCCCGCCCTATATCAGCAAGGTCTGGGAAAAACTGGAAGACTCCAGCGGTTATCCCGGCATCAAGCCGCCCTGGGGTACGCTGAATGCCGTTGATCTCAATACAGGGGAATACCTGTGGAAGGTTCCGTTGGGAGAATACCCGGAGCTGGCAGAAAAAGGGATTCCAACGACGGGCACGGAAAGTTACGGGGGGCCATTGGCAACGGCCGGCGGCCTTATCTTCATCGCGGGCACCCGGGATGAGAAGATCCGGGCTTTCGACCAGCTGACGGGTAAGCAGGTCTGGGAATACCAGCTTCCTGCCGGCGGTTTTGCCACCCCGATCACCTATGCGATAGACGGGAAACAATTTGTCGTCATTGCCGCCGGGGGGGGCCGGGGCCTGAAGGCCGGAGGTGATTATATTGCCTTTGCCCTGCCGGATAAAGTTCCTTCCTATGCCTCCTGGGGCGGGTGGGCGCTGATGGGATTTTTCATATTGCTGGCCCTTGCCTTTCGCCGGTCGCCTTTGCTGAGGGGTTTTTCCTATACCGTTGTCATCTTCGCCGTCGTCAGCCTGGCGCTCTGGTACCCTCAATATTTTATAAGAGTGGGCGACTATAAATTATCGCGACTGATCCTGCCTTTGTTGCAGGTCATCATGTTCGGCATGGGAACGGAATTGAGCCTGAAAGAATTCCGGGATGTACTTAGGATGCCCAGGGGAATCCTGATTGGGGTTGTCTGTCATTATACGATCATGCCCCTTGTCAGCTATGGCATTATCCATCTCTTTCATTTTCCCGGAGAGATCGCAGCCGGTATTATCCTGGTTGGCTGCTGCCCAAGCGGGCTGGCTTCCAATGTCATGTCCTGGCTGGCGAAGGCCAACCTGGCGCTATCGGTCTCTGTCACCACGGTGTCCACGCTCCTGGCCCCTTTTATCACGCCCTTTCTCATGCGCCTGCTGGCGGGTCAGCTGGTGGCCATTCATTTTTGGGCGATGGTCTGGGATATTACGCAGATCGTTATTCTGCCTGTCCTGGCGGGCTTGCTGTTCAACCTCCTGGTCCGCGGTAGGGTGAAATGGCTGGATAAGGCGATGCCCCTGGTATCGATGACGGGGATTGCCCTGATCATTACTGTCATTACGGCGGCGGGCCGGGATAGCCTGCTGGCGGTGGGGCTGTTGCTGATAGCGGCTACCTTTCTGCAGAATGCCGCCGGTTATTCTTTGGGTTATTGGGCAGCACGGCTCCTGCGCCTGCCCGAAAAAGATTGCCGCACCATTTCACTGGAGGTGGGCATGCAAAACGGGGGGCTGGCCTCCGGCATTGCCCTCACCATGGGGAAGCTGGCGACAGTAGGCCTGGGTCCGGCCGTCTTTGGGCCCATGATGAATATCACGGGATCTTCCCTGGCGACCTGGTGGCATCGAAAGCCCCCTCCTGAA
>JAATFV010000259.1 GCA_015655015.1 Chitinophagales bacterium
AGCTGGACAACGTAGAAAAGATAGAAGTCGACAGCCTCATTCCAGGCAGGGCCTATACCATCACCGTCAACCACAAAAGCACGCTCGCCAGGGGCTCACAAGCCTACTCTCTGCTGGTCAGCGGCGTAGGGGGAGTGGCTTACTGCCCGTCAGCTTCCGGCGGCGGACCAGGCACCCGGATCGATAATGTCAAATTCGCCGGCATCAATAACCCCAACACCTCTGGCTGCAAGACCTATTCCGATTTCACTGCCACCCCGGCTGCTCAATTGCCTTTAGGCGGGTCCCTGCCCATCACCATTACCTACAGCAGCTGCGGCGCCGCGACCAACACCAATCTCACTGTCTACATCGATCTCAATAACAACGGACTCTTCACTGATCCCGGAGAGATGGTGCTGAACAGCGTCTACCCCATCACCAGCAACACGACCACGGCTTCTTTCACCGGTACGATCGGCATCCCTGCCACCGCCACCGTCGGCAGTTATTCCAGGATGCGCGTCATTGCTCAGGATGGTCCCATACAGCCGGTCCCGGCGCCCCCGGCGCCCCCTTGCGGCGCCTATACCACCGGTGAGACCCAGGACTACCGGGTGCTCTTCACCGCCCCTTCCAATGACGTAGGGGTCACCGCGCTGGAATACCCCACCTTCACCACCTGCGCCAATGACTCCCAGCTGGTCGCCATCCATATCCGGAACTTCGGCACTACCCCCCAGAACAATGTGCCGGTCACAACCGTCATTACCAACAGTAGCGGAGGCCCGGCCATTACGCTGCATGCTATCTGCAGAGACAGCATCGCGCCAAAGAGCGAAGTGATCTTTACCTATAACCAATTTTTCCCTTCCATGGCCGGTCTTACCTATACGTTTACGAGCACCACCGGCCTGGCGACGGATCTGAATAACACCAACGACCAGAATGTATCCACCATTACCGTGAATGCCGGCGCCGCCGCTGTCTCCGGAACAGCTACCATCTGCGGCGTGACAAGCGCCCAGGTCGTCTTAAAAGCCGCCATAAAAGGGAATGACCTTCCTCTATGGTATGATAGTCCGACTGCCACCATCCCCATCGCCGCCGGCATGAATACCACCAGCAGTGTGATCACTCCCAACAAGACCTATTACGTAGGGGTCAGTGACCTGAACGCCAAGGCGGGACCTCCCAATAAGCTGGCCTACTCCAATGGGGAAGGGACCTATTTCAGGTTTGGCGGCAACTTCGTGAAGTTCACCACGGGCGTCCCCCTCACCATCGAAAGCGCGAAATTATATGTCGGCCATTCCGGGAAGGTCTCCCTCACCCTGGCCACCCTGGTCAGCTCCTCTTGCGAAAGCACCTCCTATTCCTATAGTCCCTTGTATAATACCGTCATCGACGTATATGCCACTAAGAAAGTACCGCAAACAGGTCAGCAAATCGATGTACCCGCCGGCGATAATTCCGATACCGGCGCCGTCTACCTGCTGAATATTCCCGTTCCCACTCCCGGGGACTATGTTATCTTGATAGATTGCTCCGACAGCACCAATCTTTTCCTGAATACAAATATTAATTCCAACCACTATCCAATCAGCCTGCCCGGCATCTTCTCTATTACCGGTACCGACTTTAGATGCAACCCCTCTAAATTATCGGATAGCCTCACCTATTTCCAGCAGTTCTATTATCCTTTCTATAATATCGGCATCCGGCTGGCCGGCTGTCCAGGCCCTAGAACGGCCGTGACGGCTACGTCAGAGGATGCGCCTGTCATTGTGCTTAGCGGAAACATCCTGAGCAGCAGCGCGGATGCGGGCAACCAATGGTATCTCAACGGTAATCCGCTGGTCGGCTCGGACGGAGACACCCTTACAGCTAAGCTCCCGGGAACCTATTATACCGTCATTTCCGATCCCGTCACCGGCTGCATCCTCACTTCCAATAAGATCCCATTCTCGCCTTCCGGGGTAGACGCCAATGCGTCTATCGGACTGACTACCTCTCCCAATCCGAGCAACGGTGTCTTCCAGCTGCAATTCTTTATGAACAACCCGGACAATACCAGCGTCACCCTGATCAATACCCTGGGTCAGAAAGTCTATGAGGCTTCCTATCCGAATTTCTCCGGGCAATTCTCCCGCCAGATAGAAGGGGGCAACCTGGCTTCGGGGATGTATGTCCTGAAGATCATGCACGGCAGCAGCACCTATATCAAAAAGATCCTGGTAAAAAGATAAGTCACACACCCCGAAAAAATATATATATTAGCATTATCGACTGCCTGCCATACCATATCGAAGGGCGGATCTTTGGGATCCGTTCTTTATTATTGGCAAGACCGGCCTCATGAATCTCCGCCGGCGATCAATAACGCTACGCGCGGTTCGGATCATTTAATTAAATCTATCCGCATGTTACAGCCCTGGCAAACAGGTAAGGTCATACGCATCGAGAATGCAACGGAACAGACCCGCCGGTTCTGGATCCAGATGCCGGCCATGGAGTCCTTCGACTTTCAACCGGGCCAGTTCGTCACATTAGATCTTCCCATTCACGAAAAACCTAACAAGCGCGTACGAAGCTACTCGATCTCCTCCTGGCCCGATGGAACCAATACCATCGAACTGGTGATTGTCTTACTGGAGGGGGGAGCCGGCACCCATTATTTATTTAATGAGATCCAGGTGGGAAGCGAATTGACCATCCGGGGCCCCCAGGGCATCTTCACCCTGCCGGAGACGATCGAAAAAGACCTGTTCTTTATCTGCACAGGCACCGGGATCGCCCCTTTCCGTTCGATGGCCCATTATGTTTTCAACCATAATATACCCCATCAAAATATCTACCTGATCTTTGGATGCCGTCATTTCAGCGATTGCCTGTATGAAAAGGAATTAAAGGAGCTGGACGGGAAAATGCCCAATTTTCATTATATCCCCACCTTCTCCCGGGAAAAAGCGGACAGTCCCCTCATCCGCACAGGATATGTACATACCGTATACGAAGAGATCTGCCGCAGTCATCAAAGGGCATCTGCTTCCGGGGAGCTGAGAGCGGCCTCTTTCTTTTTATGCGGATGGAAGAATATGATCGACGAAGCCAAACAGCGCATACAGACGCTGGGTTATGACCGGAAATCCATTCACCAGGAATTATACGGATAGTGAAAAACAGCCGGGGTCGCCAGAATCACCACAACGGACGCCGATGCCTAAGCTTTATGGCTCAACATCTCTCCTATAAATAATCTCACTGAATGGCCCTTGCGGTCAGAATCGCCGCCGGCCGATTATTTGGAAGCTTTCTCTTTCGAACTGTCTTTCCCATTGATTTTCATGGAGATCACGGGACTGGACTGTTCTCCTAACTTCCGTTCGAGCTGAACATATGCTTTTTGTATTTCGAGGATCTCAGCATGGCTGCTCATCATTTCTTTTTCCAATTCAATGATCTTTGCATGTCTTTTAGCTAACGCCCTTCTGTTCACTGCATAACCCAGAATAAATCCTCCGATCAATACCGCTAATACAACGATTGGATTGATAATGAAATCAAATGTAAGCATCTTACAAAATAATTTAAGGTTCAAAAACAACGGAGACAGGCTCTTCAACAGGGGGGTAGCGATAGGATATTTTCAGGGATATAATAAAGGAATTACTGCCTCTATCCGGTCCAAATATAGCACTAAAATAATACAAACTTTAAATAAACAAAAGATAAGCAGCTTTTCCCACTTAAAAAATCGCTTTATTGACGATCCCGGGGATCGCGCTGATCGCCACCCGCTCCTGCTGCATACTATCACGATGACGAATAGTTACGGTCTGGTCTTCCCTGGTCTGATGATCGATCGTAACGCAAAAGGGGGTCCCAATGGCGTCCATACGGCGGTAACGCTTGCCTATAGCGTCTTTTTCCTCATAAAAACACCGGAATTGAGGCTTACAGGTCTCCATCAGCTCCCGGGCGATCTCCGGCAATCCATCCTTTTTAGTGAGGGGCAGAATGGCCAGCTTGATCGGGGCCAGCCGGGGTGGGAATTTCAGCACCACCCGGCTGTCCGGCTTTTCCGGCGTACTGAGGTCCTCTTCCCAATAGGCTTCGCTCAGGACCATTAGTACGGTCCTGTCCAGCCCTATCGAGGTCTCGATCACATAAGGAATATAATTCTGGTTGATCTCGTTATCGAAGTACTGCATCTTCTTTTTGCTGAATTCCTGGTGACGGCTCAGATCGTGATTCGTGCGGGAATGGATACCCTCTACTTCCTTGAACCCGAACGGAAAGTCGTATTCGATATCACAGGCAGCATCGGCATAAAATGCCAGTTTGACATGGTCGTGAAACCGGGATTTCTCTTTTGGTATCCCCAGCTCGAAATGCCATTTCATCCGGGCCTCTTTCCAATATTCATACCATTGCTTCTCTGTGCCGGGCCGGATGAAGAACTGCATTTCCATTTGCTCGAATTCCCGCATCCGGAAAATGAACTGCCGGGCTACGATCTCATTGCGGAAGGCCTTGCCGATCTGGGCGATACCGAAAGGGATCTTCATCCTGCCGGTCTTCTGTACGTTGAGAAAGTTCACGAAGATACCCTGGGCGGTCTCCGGACGCAGGTAGATCTCGCTGGCTTCTTCTGTAACACTGCCGAGCTGGGTGGAGAACATAAGGTTGAACTCCCGGACATCCGTCCAGTTGGAAGTGCCGCTGATGCCGCAAATGATATCTTCGTCTTCTATTAACTGCTTCAGCCCCGCCAGATCGCCGGCAGCCAGGAGTCGGTCCATTTTTTCCTGCAATTCGGAAGCCTCGCCCATTTTATTGGCTTTTTCCAGCTCGTCGATCCGGGCTTCTATCAGGTGGTCGACCCGGTATCTTTTCTTACTATCCTTATTATCGATCATCGGATCGCTGAAACCATCGACATGGCCACTGGCTTTCCAGGTGGTGGGATGCATAAAGATGGCCGCATCGATCCCCACGATGTTCTCATGCAATTGCGTCATGCTCTTCCACCAATGGTCCTTAATATTCTTCTTCAGCTCACTGCCGTACTGGCCATAATCATATACAGCGCTCAACCCGTCATAGATCTCGCTGGAAGGAAAAATAAATCCGTATTCTTTACAATGCGAAATGATCGCCTGGAATCTGCCGGTATCGTTTGCCATAGTCGGCAAATATACAGCTTCAGGCGGCAAGCTTCAAGGGGCAAGCTGCTATTTTTAAGAGGCCGATAGCTATTTTTTTCTATTTTTGGCTGGCTTGAAGCCTGCCGCTTGGAGCCTGAAGCTTTTTTATGTCCATTCAATTTAAAGAACGGAAAATCCCCCTGCTGGAAAGGTTTGGCGTCTATTACCTGGATCTTTTCCGGAAGAAGGACCTGACCCATCACGTTTTTGATTTTTCAGATGCAGAACTGGGAGCTAAAGTAGATCGCATCTCGGCAAAAGGAATCATTTTTTCCGCGCTGGTCGGACTGATATGCGTCTGGCCGACGGTTCGTATCGGAGTTCTCCGGCAGAACGATCCCTGGTTTACTCAATATGCCCGGGTGGGGGCTGTAACACTGGTCTCTATGATCATCGAATTCTACCTGCTTTTTATCATCGCCCTCAAAGCCGTCCATGAAGTGAGCGAATTGATCAATATGCGCTCGCATGCCGCTTCCCCGCAGGGACCCGGGGCCAGCTTCCCCGATCAAAAATACTTTCTGCAGAGCGGTCCCTTCAGCATTACCAATATCCTTTCCCGGGCAGCACTTGAGATCCAGGATCCCGAAATGCATATCTTGGGGATCGACCCCTTCAAAAGGGTCTCTAAGAAGAATCTCTTATTGCTGGGCCTGCTGTATAAATGCAAGATCATCCTCACCAACATGGTGGCCAAATGGCTGCTCCTCCATACGGCCGGCCCTACGATCGCCGGCATCTCCATCAACTATGTCGCCCTTCCTGTCGAATGTTTCTGGAATGCCCTGGTAATCCGGCGGGTGGTGAAAGAAGCCCGTCTGCGTTTATTCGGCTTCGCCCTGTGCAATCATGTGGCAGACCATATCCTGGAAGAAAAGATCCTGCACGGACTCTCCGTGGAGGCGAAGATCGGCTGCCTGCGGGCTATCGGCAATGCCGTGGTCCTGGCCCGGAACTATCATCCCAATATGATCGTGCTCCTGCTCCGTTTCCAGCATTTGCTGCACCTGAATAAAGACCATCATTATGATGACTGGGACCTCTTCCTGGAAACGCTGCGCACCGCCAGCGAAAAAGAACGGTACTTTCTGCTCAATCTTTTCACGATCGCTGTAGCTTTCGACGGGAGGATCTCTCATATCGAGGCGGAGAACATGAAGGACGCCTACGGTACGTACTATGAATTATACCGTCCCCGGCTCCTGCAGCTCACCGGTCACCTGCATGCCGGGCGGCTCAATGCGGCCGCTGCTCTTTGTAAGGTTGATTTTACGGCGGGATAAGGCCCCTTACTTCAACTTCTCATTCTCCTTATGCCGCTGCGCATCCCGGATATTCTTCTTCTGAAAATTCTTCTCCAGCGCACTGGTCAGATCCACCCCTGTCTGGTTGGCAATGCATAATAACACCCATAACACATCCGCCAGCTCATCGGACAATTCTTTCCCTTTGTCAGATTCCTTAAAAGACTGATCTCCATACAGCCGGCTCATCAGCCTCGCCACCTCTCCCACTTCCTCCGTCAGAATAGCCATATTGGTCAGCTCGCTGAAATAACGTACTCCCGTGGTATTGATCCATGTATCTACGAGCTGTTGCGCTTCCTGTATCGACATAACATGTTCCGGCATACCAGTGAGTTTAGCCGCTAAGATAAAATATTTTCTGCCCTCAATGCAGCACGCTGTCAATCACCGGCAGCACTTTTTGAGGAGGGGCGAAATGAAACCCCAGCAGGGCAGCCATCGTAGCCGCCAGCTGTCCCTGATACAATTGCAGGGGCCCGGCCACTTCTCCCAGCGGACTGGAGTCGGGTCCGATCACTGCAAACCAGATCTCCCCGGAGTCTTCCACTTTCACACCATGATCCGTCCACTGGGCTTTTATTTTATCTCCCCGGCCATGATCACAGGTAACGATCAGGGTAGTCTTGTTCCTGTATTGGGGCATGGATTGTAAAATATTCCAGAGATCTGCGACCATCGCATCCTCCGCATGCGCGGCTCCCAGATACTGATCATATAACCCATCATGGGCAAAGGCATCCGTCTCACCCATTGGAATATACAAGACCCTGGGATGAGCCTGTTTCAGGTATTCCCGGGCGGCAAAATAAGTGAGCAGGTCGGGACGCTCCCCGGTAGGTTTCGCTGCCAGCCTTTCCATGTCGTTCAGCATCTGCATCTGCGGGGTATCAAAGGCCAGTGAATCTTTGTCCGCATTTACATAAAGGCCGTTGCGCCATTTATTAAGGATATAAGGGAACAATACCGATGTAGCGAAAGTCGCCACCTTCCCCGTGTACCCTTTCTGCTCATTGATGAATTCCAGCACATTAATGTTCCTGTTCTTATTAAGGCCATTTGAATTCACGGCGCTGTCAGGGTAACCGGTAACGGTCTCGCTAAAACCGGGATACGTAAACTTATAAGGATTGGCAACGTCCACCTTATTGTCCAACGCCCGGTTGCCATACAGCTGCCCCTGCCGGGCGATCGTATTCCAGAAAAAAGGAAACAGCTTTTTCCTCCTTTCCTCCCTATCTGCATCCCAAAAAGCCCGCTGAACCTCTTTCCTGTCTTTTGTAAAGGCGGCATCCCGCATCAGGGAGGAGTCGACGCCCCCGAATATTTCCTGCCAGCGCATACCGTCCATGGCCACCATTACCAGGTTCTCGGTTTTCCTGTTTATCGCTGCGCTGGTCTGTGCGGATCCATTCAGCATCACGCCCAGAAGGATCGCTAAAAATAAAATTCGTCTTTGTTGCATAGGGAACAAAGTTATTTTCCGTAACGCCGGATTAATTTTTTGCCCTATTATTAAATTATGAACTCCCGCCCTTGCCAGACTCCATCCTTTATTAGTCCGGCATCCCGTGAACAATCTTTCATCTGCCCGTAGTGCCATCATTAGACACGAAAGCCCGAAAGATGAACTTTCGGGCTTTCGTGTCTCCTATTCTCTAAAAGAATTGACTACATTAATTTAAAAACAAGACCGATCTGCACACTGGTGATATCATACCCCGCTTCGGCATTAAACCCAAAATTAGGCGTAACAAAATAAGAAGCGCCTACAAAAGCGCCGGGGGCCGGTATGACTGAGCTATGACTATAGTTAGTCGGCTGGTCATATTTGTAGTGGTGGAAACCTAACCCGGCAGAAACGCCGCCATAAGTATCCAGTCCGGGTACCTGCCAGCCGTAATGCCAGGCAGCTCTTGCTGCCACTATGATCGTCTGGGAATGGTAACCATCATAGCCATAATACCCGCCGCTGGAAAAAGATCCGCCGACCTCCCCTCCAAGGGTGATAACGCCGGGCCCCGCCTGCCATAATGCCTTTTCAACAGCTATTTTCGTTCCAAAGCCTGTGTTATAATCATCGCCCTTGTAATCTGCGCCTACCCCTACTCCTAAATTGATGATCACATCTCCCAATTGTACGGGTGTAACAGGACCATTGCCCCCGCCATTATTATGGCGCGACTGGGCGAAAGTCATCGTAGAAACACTAATTCCAAGAACGATCAAAATAACCTGAATAAATTTTGCCTTTTTCATAGTTCTATTTTTGCAAATATAATACCAAAATAATATTCCCCCTCTTTTATTGCCGGTCCTTTGTATCGATCAGGATCGTAACCGGCCCGTCATTGAGCAATTCCACTTTCATGTCAGCGCCGAACTCGCCGGTGAGGATTTTTTTACCCAGACCCTCTTCCAGGCAGCTGATCATTTGCTCGTATAGGGGTATAGCGGTATCCGGCTTACTGGCCCGGATATAAGAAGGACGATTGCCCTTCTTTGTAGAAGCGAATAAAGTAAATTGACTCACCAGTAAAATAGCGCCTCCGCTTTCTTTCACGGAGACATTCATGACACCCGCCGCATCGTTAAAAATGCGAAGGTTGACAATCTTCGCGCCAAGCCATTCGATATCCTCAGGGCCATCCGCATCTTCAATCCCCAATAATACCAGCAGCCCGCTTTCAATGACTGCCGTCCGGATGCCTTCAATGGTAACGGAGGCCTGGCTCACCCGTTGGATAACTGCACGCATTTTTTTTTGATAAAGATATAGTCTTTTTAGGGCGCAACAGCTGGAGGGCACACGGGGACATCATGGTTCAAGAACCCCGTCCGCTGCCGGTCGGTCCGCTGCCGGCCCCCATCGCTTCGGCAGTCTCAACCCGGGCAGGCGCACCCCTTTTTCGTCCGAGCTGACGATGAAGGCGCCAACGAGCAAAAGGGTCAAGATAATGGTAGCCATCATCTGCACCTGCCGGCCAAGGTAGAACGATGTCGGGCGAAAGACAAACCGAATGGTATGACGTCCCGCAGGCAATGCCAGTCCTCTCAATGCATAATTCGTCCGGATAATGGGCGCCTCATGGTTGTCTACCCAGGCCTTCCATCCCCGATCGTAAAATATTTCACTGAATACGGCAAATTGTTTTGTCGCCGACTCCGACAGGTACGTGATCAGATCGTTATCGTTCTTTACCAGTTCGATGATTGCCGTCGTGTCAGGCTCCGGATCAAGGGACACATTCTGCCGGTCTGCATCAAATACGATGGCAGTGTCTTCCGGATGTAGCCGGGTCAACGAGTTCATAACGGCCTGGGGACTGTTTTCAAACCGTACCGTACGAACGAACCATACCGGTCCCAACGCACTATCATTCCTGTAAACGGAGTCTTTGCCCGAGGCTTCTTTTTTTATGATATATTTCGTATTCAGCATATTGATCACCGGGCTGCAATGAGGGTAATTGAACAGCTGCCGGTTGATGAGATCCTCATAGATACGTAGCTTGGCGGCGTGATACCCTCCGATAGAGTGATGAAAATAGGCCGTCATCGCCCCATAGGTCAAGGCGTTGGATGCGCTGTCCCGCACGTCGAACACCCGGTAATAATCCTTATCTTCCAGGACCTGTGCATCGGCCGCCGTGGGGGAAAAATTCTGATTATATTCCACCTTCTCTTTGTAATTATCCTTATTCAGGTATTTCAGGTCGATCCCTATTACATCCACAAAGCACATTACCCCCAGGATCCCCAGGAACAGCGCAGGCCTGAGCCGGGTCTTCATATACCCGGCGATCAGCAGGGCCGCACCTGCAATGAAGAGAAAGGAACGTGCCGCGCTTCCGAAGAAAAGAGATTGACGGTCGGCCTGCAGCCCGGTCACATAAGCCCGCATGTAGCTCAACGCAGCGCTTCCGCGGGCAGCAGCTTTGTGCAGCAATTCTCCGTCATTGGCGCTCGTATAGTCGTAACGGATGTACAGCAGAGCCACGGCTGCAAAAACACCTCCGGTAAAGAGCAGGCCCCATTTATATCGCCGCCATAGTATCACCGGGCTTTTTCGGGTCCATAATTTCTGAAGAGTGAGCACGGCCAGCAGGCACAACAGGAAAGTGGGCACCACAATGATCATGCTGGGCGCCCTGAATTTATTATACATAGGCAGCACTTTCAGCAGCCAGCTATTGAAGGGCTGAAAATAGCTTCCCCAGCTCATCATGATACTTAAGGCACAGGCCCCCAGTATCCACCACTTATGCTTATTATCCAGGATGAAGAGCCCGATCATCGCCAGGAAGCAAATGACAGCTCCTGCATAGGGAGGACCGGATACCAACACCCCAATACCGCCCCAGTAATATTTAGGTCCATCCTCGCCGATCTGTTTGGCCAGTTCCGGTGGCATTTTTTCAAGGGCGACGACGGCTTTCGAATGTTCTGCCGGCAATTCCAGGTCCGTGCTGCCCCCGAAAATATCAGGCACCAGCATGACAAGAGGCTCTGTCCGGTACATGCTGAAATCAAAAGCGGAATTTTCGCTCAGCCCGCTTTCCGTATAGCTGCTTTGCTTATCAGCCAGTTCACTGCCCCCGCGAACTGTCTCTTTGGAAGAATCATACGTGGTGAAAAGGGATACGGCATTGCTGAGCACTCCTGTCGCCACGGCCCCCAGCATAATGACGATTACCCGTCCCAGGTGCAGGTAATCTTTTTCCCTTACCCAGCGGATAGCATACCCAACGAACATACAGATAGCAATGATCGCTCCGTAATAAATGATCTGCATATGCCCGATCGACACCAGCATGGCCATGAACAAGGCCGTGAGCGCTATCCCCTGCCAGTATTTTCGTTCGAACAGGAGGATCAGGGAGGCGATCAGGCCCGGCAGCAAGGCGATGGACTGCATTTTCGTATCGTGTCCGACGGCAACGATGACGGGATTATAGGTTGAATAGGCATAGGCCAGGGCGCCGATGATCCCGATATAAGGATTAATACGGAGGGCCAGGGCCAAAAAGTAAAAGCACAGGCAGGCAAGGAAAAAAAAGCTTACCGGTTTCGGCAGGTTCAACGTGAGGATCTTGTAACAAAGGGACGAAATACAGATAATTGGCCCATCCATGGCGATCTGGTAGGCGGGCATCCCGCTGAACATGCCATTGCTCCACAGCGGGAAATGGCCATGGGTCGCTTTATATTCGAAGGAGTTTTGCGCCATGCCCTGCCATTGCAGCACATCCTCCTGGAATAACACCTTATTCTCAAACACCGGCCGGCAGTAAATAACTGCCACCAGCAGGAAAACAAGGACAGCCGACACATGGGGAATGATTTTCCCCAGGGAAAGTTTGTTTATAAATATAGATCTCATTTCGAATTGGGTAAAAAAAGGCCTTGGGACGTATGCAAATCCTTTTGCAATTGTCGGACCAGCTTTAAATTTGCCGGAAAACACGCTTCCGAAAATTAGCGCATTTCCGGCAATGGCTAATGTCGGTCCTACGGACAAGACACCCAATGGCGTCTATTGGACAATTGTCAGACTTTTTTAAAGTCTTAACTTTGAACAGTCTATTGCGGGGCTAAAATAAGAAAAGGACGTTATAACCCTGAAATAAATGGTGGACTAATGAGATTAAAATATCATAAACCGCTAGTTCCATCCAACATTTAACAAATATTGTTTAAGGATGAACCTGGATATTACCAAGGAAATAGTTTTCCAGACAGCCCGCAGCGGGGGTAAAGGCGGCCAGAACGTCAACAAGGTGGAAACCATGGTGGAAGGCTATTTTCATATCCGCGATTCCGCCCTGCTGTCCGAGGCGCAAAAAGCCCTCTTAGAGAGAAAACTAGCCGGCAAGATCAACTCCGGCGGATTTCTGCAGGTACGGTCCCAGGTGTTCCGCAGCCAGCTAGGCAATAAGGGGGAGGTGATCCGCAAAATGCACGCGCTGCTGGAACAGGCGCTGAAAAAAGAAAAAAGGCGGATTGCTACCAAACCAACGGCCGGCTCCAGGGAAAGAAGGATAGAGCACAAGAAAAGGCAATCGCAGATCAAGAAGGACAGAAGACCACCCACTGACTGATCTGCCGGCGCCCAACCTCCAGCCTCCGGGAATCGGTTATCCGGACAGCAGCTTCCTCCCGCCTCCGGGGATCGGTTGTCCAGACAGCAGCTTCCTCCCGCCTTTCGGCGGAACTGCTGCTGGATGATCCCAAAAAATGTTTAATGGTTAATGGTTTTGATCAGGGCGGTAGTAGTACGATAATAGTAGTCTACGGTCAGGATGCTTAGGGGTCTGCAAATTATTCTTAAAACCGAGCCCGATCGACTACCGGGAACTTCAACCCAAAGATCCGTTTTCCGGTCTGACCTGACAAGCGCAGTCCTACTCAAAGATCATGCGTATATATACGCAATTTATTCAGGAGATAATACGTAGCATTCTTTCTCCACGGAATCAGTATTTTGCTGCCAGATAGTTTATATCTCCCTTTAAATCACCCTTTAAAAAGTTTTTTATGAACAAAATGCTGAGACCCGGATCCTGGATCCTACCGGCGCTGCTACTGTTGGTCATTGTATTTACCTTTACGCTGTCAGGTTGCGGAGGAGGCGGAGGAGAGCCCCCGATCAACGAAGACAGCGCCAGACCGCACGCGATCTCTATCGCCGAGGCCGCCGCATTGACGGCGAATTTCAGGAACACCGTCGACACGCTTAACAAGAAATGTCCGGAATTCAAAGATTCTATGCAGCTCGGGTATTCGGAAGCTTTTAACAGCGATGTCTTCCGGGTATTGCTCCGGCAAAAGGATTCCACGGGCCGATTGGCTGCCGGCATCCGGATCTATTATGGCCTGGGGAAGACCGGGCAGGTTCAGTTAGTGATGGTGCCTTATGACCATAATGGCGCAGATATCCTTAATCATTTGATCAGCGGTGACAACAAGCCGGTTCCGGGTGTCTCACCAGCCCATACAGAAGCGCTGGTGGTCAATGGAGCGCAGGCAATGGAAATGGGGCAGCATTGTCCTACCGTCTGCCCTCCGCCGAATCCTATCCAGCCCAAATAGCGCTCACAGGAATAATAGATAGCTAATCATGACGATTATTTTTGCTTTTCTGCTAAGCCAATCTATTCTGTTACCTATTATTGTGGGGCTGATACGCTTGCGTCGCGTAGACAAAGGCTATCAGCCCTTTTTTATATTATTATGTATCGGTTTTCTCACAGAAGTTATCAGTTTTATTCTGATCCAGGGATACGGAACTCCGAACACTATTCCCAACAATATATATGCGCTGCTGGAATGGACCCTGATCGCCTGCCAATTCCATAACTGGGGATTCCTCCGGCAAAAGAAAAAATGGTTCTATGCCCTGCTGGTCTTTGCCACCCTTTTGTGGGCAACCGAGAACCTGGTTTTCAGGATGATCACTCATTACAGCCCTTATTTTCTTTTTTTTTACTTTTTCGTGATCGTGCTGCTCAGTATAAATAAGATCAATTACATGATCACCCATGACAACCGCAATCTTTTCCGGAACCCGAAATTCCTGATCTGTATTGGGTTTATTATCTATTTCATCTATATGATCGTTTATTATTGGGCTTTCGAAGTCAGCTTGTTCGGGAAACCGGAAATTTCCTCTTCTATTGCATTTTTAATGTCCTATGTCAACGTCCTTACGAATATCATCTATGCCATTGCCTTTCTAATGATCCCGGCCCCGCAAAAATTCACCCTTGACTAGTTTTTGGCCGGTGGTTTGCAACAATGATCGTAATTTTAGCCAGTGGATCAGTGACTTCTTACTCTGAAATAGCGCAGGAGAAGGTGAGCTCAGCAACTGTCAAGTTTAACTTTGAAGATGGAAGACAAGATCCTGAATATTACTGTTCTTTTTTCCATAATTATTGGAGCGATCATCGTCTACTTTTTTGTTTCCATTATCCGCTATCACCGGCGTTACATGAAACTGCAGCGGGAGAGGATCTTTGCGGAGATCACCATCCGGGAGAACGAACGCAAGCGGATCTCCGGCGACCTGCACGATAGCCTCGGTCCGCTGCTTTCCGCCGTCAAGCTCAATATCAGCGGCGTGGACGTCACGCATCCACAGGACAGGGAAGTGTTGGAAAAGACCGCCAGATACCTGGATGAGATCATTGGCAGCATGCGCCGGATCTCCCATGACCTCCTGCCCAATACCCTGGAAAGACAGGGGCTGGTAGAGGCGATCCGCGAATTCATCAGCCAGGTCGGCCACAAACAAGCCCTCAATATCCAGCTGTATGTAGTAAAGGAGATCCAGGTACCCAAAGAAAAAGAGATCCATATTTTCCGGATGATCCAGGAGATCGTCCATAATACCCTCAAGCACGCCCAGGCTGCTAACCTGCAGATCGGCCTGAGCGAAGAAAATGGCCACCTTCTCTTCCTGGCTAAAGATGACGGCAAAGGCTTTGACAAAGAGAAAGTCCAGGACGGATCCAATGGGCTGGGGCTCAGAAGCCTGGAAAGCCGTTGCGAGATCCTCAACGGAGTTCTCTCCCTCGAATCCAAACCAGGAGCCGGCACCAATTATTTTATTAAAATTCCTGTTGGCTGACTTGGGCCTTCGACCAGCGGATCTGTGATCCGCTTTTGTCCGGCGCGGGAGTCTTCACAAAATTTGCCTACTTTTGAAGTTACCCTTTTTAGCTAAATGAAGAATCTTATAAGCCTGGTAATTGCCGACGACCACGAAATCTTTCGGGACGGTCTTGCTCTTATGCTGTCCAAACAAGACACGATCTCTCTCGTTGGAGAGGCCGGCAATGGCCTGGAATTGGTCCAGCTGGTGGCCGATAAGAACCCTGACCTGGTGCTTACCGACATCAAAATGCCCCAGATGGACGGGATCGCCGCCGCCAAGCTCCTGTTGCAGCAACATCCCA